>NZ_LZGM01000096.1 GCF_001690195.1 Gilliamella sp. wkB108
GAATATAATTTAAATTGGTTACAGATATTTTTCAGTTGACCTATTGTAAACTCATGATTAAGTATATTCTTCATCGTCAATTTATTGCTTTTTTTAATATGGACTCGATATTTTTGCAGGTGTATTTTTTAGCCCCACAATTTTCATACATTATCAAACCAATTCGTCTTCGTGATAACCTCATTCCTTGTTTTCTAAGCACTGGCTGTAGCTTCCTTAAACCATAAATCTGATAATAGGAACGATTTCTTCTTATTTTTAAACGCTGACTGAGGGGAATTTATGGTCATTGTTATTACTTTATTTAGGTTTGGTTTATCATAACAGTGACTTTATAAAAGTGGTATTAATTAGTGTAACTTATCCAATAGAATGCATTAATTTGGTTCCTATAAGTATTTAATTATAGTGAACGTTAAATTAATATAAAAACACAGTTTGTATATTTTTATGAAATGAGATTTTTTATTTAATGTCTATTAATTAGAATATCAATCAACAATAATTTGCCAATGGGAGTTGAATTAGAACTCTTATCCATTGATATTACTATATTCCTTCCTAATTGGAATAGTTAAATTAAATCCCCCTTATTTTTTGAAGAAAAAATAGATTTTTGTGAAATAAGATATCTTGTTAAATGGTATTTGATAGCTATATTTACTAATTATATGTTTAATCAATATACTCTAATGTAACTGTAGTGTTTTGCTTGAGTTGTGCAAGTAGTTCTTTTCCATCTTTAATTCTACCTAATGCGTAGACACCTTCAGCTTGTCCATAGCCTTTATAAAATATGGCTAAATTACCCCATGGAGCATAGTAAGTAAAATCACTCGGTATTGTGCTTGCTTTGGGTGTATCTTGTAAGATTAGTTTATTAGGGAGATAGGCAATTTTTTCTTCTCCTGCAAAATCAGATAATGTTAAAGAAAGAGGAAGCTGTTTTAATAACTGTCTGCTAGCTGAGTTATCAAATAATTCAATAATAATAGGTTGGTTATCAAGGGTTAATTTGATGTGAGCGATTATTTTGGTTGAGTTATTATTAGCGTAGACTTGCATAAAAAACACCATGAGTATATTAATAATTAGTAGGTTGTAGCATAGTTTAATCATAGCTTCCTCTGTCTTGTACAATAAATTTTACTTTAAGTATTTGTTAAAAAAATCTGTTAATTTATCAAATGGAATAAGATCGACACGATCATAGAGATCAACATGTCCAGCTCCTTTAACATAGTAAAGCTCTTTAGGCTCTACAGCTCGCTGGTAAGCATCTTCACTAAACTCTTTAGAGTGTGCTTTGTCACCAGTGATAAATAAAAGTGGTCTTGGAGAAATCATTTCTATGTCATTAAATGGATAAAAATTCATGAATTTAACATTACTTGTAAGAGTAGGATGTGTTGTTAGCATTGGCAATTGTCCTTTAGGTGTAAACTCACCTCTAGGGGTCCGATAAAAATCGTAAAACTCACGTTCAATTGGTGTTGATTGATCGGTTAATTGATTGACGGTACCACTAGTGTATTTGGTTTCACCACCATTGAATTCAACATAACGTTGTTCTGAAGCTTGTTCAATAATTTGTTTTCTTTGTTCAAGTGTGAGAGTGTGTCTAAGTGCTTGGCGATTAGCTGCACCCATGTCATACATACTTACTGTTGCAATCGCTTTTAGACGAGAATCAATTTTAGCTGCACTAATGGCAAAACTTCCACTACCACAGATACCAATCACACCAATACGTTCTTTATTCACAAAAGGCCTTGTGCCTAGAAAATCAACAGCAGCACTAAAGTCTTCTGCATAAATATCAGGCGATACTAGATTACGCGGAGTACCTTCACTTTCTCCCCAAAAAGATAGATCAATAGCCAGAGTAACAAAACCTTGTTCAGCCATTTTGCTTGCATACAAATTAGCGCTTTGTTCTTTTACCGCTCCCATTGGATGACCAACAATAATGGCAGGATAGGTAGTTTCACCCATTTCTTTAGGCATAAATAAATTACCCACAACCTGCATGTTATATTGATTTTTAAAGGTAACTTTTTGAACAGTTACAAGATTACTTTGATAAAAATTATTGGCATCATTTAACATATCTTGCCCCCTTGCATTAAAAGATAGAATAATTCCAAAAATGGTTATGGCAATTACCATTACAGATTGTTTTAACAAAATAAATTGCTTTTTCATATACACCTCACTAGTCAATGTACTTTTTTAAAAGTACGGTTACACCGGTTTTTTCATCATCTTTAAATAAATTGAAAAACTATAATGTATGAATAAAATGGCTAATAACATAACGCCTGCTGATGCAATAAAAAGTCCACTTCTTCCAAAGTAATCATATAAATTCCCGCCAATGGCTGTGGCCATACCAATAGAAAGTTGAATAGCCGCTACTGAAAGACCACCCATTAATTCAGCTTTATTTGATAATGTGCGAGTTATCCAAGTAGTCCATCCAACTGGAATAAAACCGAATAAAAGCCCCCAAACAATAATCATTATTAGGTTTTCAGAAATAAGGTCTTTGCTAAAAAAGAGTGTTATTGCTATAACAAAAAATAACAAATGAACCACAAACATGGTGATTTTAAAGAATTGTCCTAAGAAGTAACCAGCAATAACTGTTCCTGCACAATTGGCAATACCAAATAAAAGAAGTGTAAGAGTGACTATGTTTGATGCCAATTGAAGGTCATTTTGCAACCAAGGTCGTAAATAACTAAAAACAATATGATAACCTCCATAACTCGATATAATTGCCAGTATGCCAATAGAGATCCATTGTTGTTTTAATAAATTGAACATTGAACTAAAGCTATTACCCTTTTGGGCGGGTAGTGAAGGTAAGGTAAGAAGTTGCCATATTAAAGAGACTAATCCCATTAATGCAGCGATAATAAAGACATTACGCCACCCCATAATATTCCCTATATAACTTGAGAGTGGTAAAGCAATAATAGTGGCAACCGAAACACCAGCATAGATAATACTTAGTGCGCGAGATATATCTTTAGATGTTGCAAGTTGTAGTGTTACTGCCGAGGTCATTGACCAAAAACCGCCCACACAAATACCCAATAAACCACGACCAATTAACAAAATTGTATAGTTTAAGGAAAAAGCTACGATGAGATTGGATACAATCACAATAACTGAAAAGCCGAGTAAAATAATTTTACGGTTAATATGTTTAGCTACGGGAGATAACAATAAACTTGCAATTACAGCAAAAATACCAACCATAGTTATACTCTGTCCAGCTAAACCTTCACTAATACTTAAGTCATGTGCAATAGGTGTTAATAGGCTAATAGGTATAAATTCTGAGGTAATAAGGCTAGAGACCCCCATAAATAGGGACAGAATAGCTAACCAGTAGGTATGTTTAGGTGAAACAAATCTATTTTCAAATAGTTCTTGCTCTCTCACGGTACATAATTTATCTAGTAATGTATGTTTATTTAAATTTTAATTGCATTACTTATTCATAACAAATACCTATAATTTATGATGTATAATGCTTTTTAGGCATAAATATGATTTTTTAAGAGAATAAATAAATGGATATTAGAGTATTAAGGTATTTTTTAGCTGTTGCCAATGAAGGTAGTATTACTGCAGCAGCTAATGCTTTATATTTGACTCAACCTACACTTTCACGCCAATTAAAAGAGTTAGAAGATGAACTGGGAAAAAAGCTATTTCATCGTAGTAATCATCGTATTAGTTTAACGGAAGAAGGTGTTTTATTACGTAAACGTGCAAATGAGATTTTAGATTTGGTCAATAAAACCAAAGCAGAGTTTGTGGATATAAAGGAAAATATTACTGGCAATATTCACATTGGCTGCGGTGAAACAGAAGTCTTTAGATATATAGCCCAGATAACGAAAGAGATACAAGAACAGTATCCACATATTCATTTTCATTTTTATAGTGGCAATGCTGAATATGTAATGGAAAAACTAGATAAAGGATTGTTCGATTTTGGAATAGTAATTGAACCTGTTAATGTTTCTAATTACTATTACTTAAATATGCCAAACAATGATACGTGGGGTTTATTGATGCGAAAAGATAGCCCTTTAGCCACATTTAATATGATAACCGTTTCCCATTTAGCCAATCTACCACTTATTTGTTCTAGACAATTATTAATAGAATCATTATCTAAAAATAATGTCATTAATTGGCTTGGAGATATGGCTACCAAACTTAATATTGTAGCCACCTATAACTTGATTTTTAATGCTTCTATTTTGGTACGTGAAGGGGTTGGTTATGCAATCACACTTGATAAACTAGCAAATACTAGTGATGAAAGTCCAATATGTTTTAGACCATTTGCACCAAAACTTGAGTCTGGTTTAAATATTATCTGGAAAAAAGATCAAGTTTTATCAAATGCCAGTAAGTTATTTTTAGAAAAAATAAAAGAGGTTTGTGAGTTTAGTTAACAAACACTCAAACGCCTTTGGCTATAGTGTGAGTTAAATTAACATAAAAAGAATTTATATATATTTATGAAGTAACATTTTTATTTAATGTTCAAAAAGGGGGGTAGTTATACGTGCCATTGTTATACGATTTTTAGTTATATGTTATCCGTATAACTAAACATATACCTAAAAATTGTGGTTGTAAAAGTATCTTACTGATACTTACGGAATACTAAAACAGCCTTTAAAGCTTGTTATTACAGGGTTTGGTGTGCTTTAGTGGGTTTAAAAGAATCTTACGAAATAGCGAATTGGTGGAGCTGGCGGGAGTTGAACCCGCGTCCGAAATCTCTACATCCTCGGTACTACATGCGTAGTTTGTCTTTAGATTTCATCTACCCGCTGCGGACAAACACGCTACTGATAGACTAGCTTGATTATGTTTAATGCTTCAGCCCCAAGCAAGGCATCCACACGATCTCGTTTAGGTTTGACTCCTCTTGATCCCCGTCCTACGAGCGGAGGCTAGGGAGAGAAGGCTCTATGCAGGTTATTAAGCTGCTAGTGCGTAGTTTTCGTCGTTTGCGACTATTTTTTTGCGGTTTATTTACGAGGCCTACCGCACCTCGGCATGCACCTTGGGTTTCGCAAATCCCGTCGAATCCAGAATCAGCCCCAATTGTGAATTGTAACTTAGTACAATGTTGGGGCATTATAGGTGAATTCAAGTGGGAATACAAGTTAACCTACTTCTGGATTCACCCAATTCTCGGTTGGTTTTTCGTCTTTTAATGCGGCAATAATATTATCGACTGCACATTTTGCCATTGCATAACGCGTTTCTACTGTTGCCGATCCTACATGAGGCGATAATAGTACATTTTCAAGCTGTAGAAGTGGTGAGTTTGTCGGTAGCGGTTCAACTTCAAATACATCAAGACCAGCTGCTTTAATTGTTTTATTTTTTAGTGCCTCTGCTAGTGCTTGTTCGTCAATAATACGTCCTCTGGCACCATTAATTAATATGGCTGACGGTTTCATTAAGGCTAGTTTTTCTTTGGTGATTAGTCGATCCGTTTCAGGTGTAAGTGGGAGTATGATGACAAGAAAATCTGCTTTGCTTAATACATCATCAAGTTCAAGTCGTTTGGCATTGAATGCTTGTTCAGCATCAGGTTGTGCCGAGCGGTTGTAGTAAATTACGTTCATATCAAATCCGTGATAGGCTCTTTTCGCAATGGCTTTGCCAATTCGTCCCATACCTAAGATACCAATTGTTTTACCATGAATATCACAACCATAATATTCTGGAGTTATGCTTTTTTTCCATTTGCCGTTATGAATAAGGTTCGATAATTCAACAGTTCGGCGTGCCGTCGCCATAAGTAAGGTGAAAATTAGATCAGCAGTACTTTCAGTTAATACTTTAGGAGTATTCATTAAGCGTACACCATGTTTTTTTAATGCCGGTAGATCATAATTATCAAATCCAACCGAAATTGTTGATGCCGCTTTTAATTTTGGAGTTTGGCTAAGAAAGTTGTCATCTATACGGGTTGGCATGTTGGCTCCAATCATTCCGTCTGCATTGGTTAATGCTTGGATGAAAGCTTTGGGTTCGGTATCAGGATTACGATCAAATAGTGTCAAATTGAAAGTCTGTTCTAATCGAGCTTGTTGATCTGCAGGGATTTTACTAAATAAAACAACATTCTTTTTCATAATTTGTCCTTAGCAACTGGCGTTTAAACTAATGTTAACAGTATATCGCTAATACTATTTAATACGCAATTTAATCGAATTGCTTTATAAATTGTTAAAAATGTAGCTGTGTTGATTGATATGTAACTGTATGTTGTAAAGAAGTTTCAGGTTAACTATACGTTTCAGTATAATTTTTGATTAAAATTGAATTTAAATAGATTAATTAGGTAATGCTTTTTAAAAAAATGGCATTTGATAACATCGGTGATAAAGAAAATAAGTTAGTTAAAATCGGCTGATTCTTTATTTAAGAAAACTGTTCAGGTATGAAATAGCCCATGATGCTTTTTATTAATTTTGTTTATGATTTGATGTTGAATTTAGGTTATAGGTGAATGGTTAAAAGAGAATGATGTTATTGAGTGATGTTTAAATTTGTTACTAAGGTACTATATTTTATCGATGTGATTAGATCTTAACAAAGATATCACTGATAATTGTTCACTTTTTTGTTGGTATTTATTTTTTTTGAAAAAAAATAAAAAATTATTTCCAATAAAATCAATACAATAAGATGTATTTGGTTAAATATTTAAAAAATAGGTGAAATTAAATTGAACTTTTCTTTATTTGGTCTGTCTATATTTTCAGATTACGTTTTTTCATTTTTTGCCCTCCACTCACTTTTTGTGAGTGGTTTTTTTTTGTCTAGCGTTTACCATTTTGACATTACAACAAGGCTAATGAAATAGTGTTAGTATGGCATCTGAATTTTGGCTT
The DNA here is from genome assembly GCF_001690195.1 of Gilliamella sp. wkB108. Classification (GTDB taxonomy): domain Bacteria; phylum Pseudomonadota; class Gammaproteobacteria; order Enterobacterales; family Orbaceae; genus Gilliamella; species Gilliamella apicola_L. Next base: position 6,948 of record NZ_LZGM01000096.1, read on the forward strand.
TTTGATGTAAATAAAAAATATTTGCACAAAGCTAAACAGGAAGTTAGTATTGACCCAATAGTATATCTTTTAATTAAAATAGAGTTTTTTAATACGTTATCAAGTCCTTTCAACAAAATTATTCTAATCTAGTTTGAGTTGTTTTATTCGGACGAGTAGGGCATTTAGAACAATAATCTATGCTGTGGTGGCGTTATATCTTATGTGAGCAGAGAGAATTTCCATGTTATTATCAAAAAGGTCACAAGGGCATCTTATTGCGCTAATGACAGTATTTATTTGGGGTACAACCTATATCGCCACTAAAGTTTTATTAACAGAATTTAAACCAATTGAGATCCTCTTTTTTCGATTTACCTTAGGTTATATTACTCTTTGGATTTTATCGCCACGTTTTTTTGTCTGGCAAGGTTTTAGACAAGAGTTGCTATTTATGTGTGCTGGGTTTTGTGGTGTAACCTGTTATTTTTTATGTGAAAATATAGCATTAACTTATACAACAGCCTCAAATGTTGGTGTTATTACGACTTTAGCTCCTGTATTTACTGCGATTTTAGCTATATTCTTTTTGAAAGCCGAAAAACCAGCTAAAAGTTTTTATATTGGTTGTATATTTGCCATTATCGGAATTGCTTTAATTACCTTTAATGGTAAATTTGTGCTTTCTGTGAATCCATTAGGCGATTTACTCGCTGTTTTTGCATGTATTTTTTGGGCTGGTTATTCAATTTTAACCAAAAAAAGTAGTAATTATGGTTACAATATTATTTTATTAACGCGTCGATTCTTTTTTTATGGCTTAATGCTCATGTTACCCGCGCTTTATATTTTCAATTTTGAATTGGATTTAGATCGTTTTTCCAACCCAGTGAATATATTTAATATTATCTTTTTAGGTGTTGGAGCATCGGCTATCTGTTTTGCTTCTTGGAATTATGCAGTGAAATTGGTGGGAGCTGTTAAGATCAGTATTTATATCTATTTAGTGCCAATCATTACGATTGTTACCGCAATGATTGTTATAAATGAGCCTTTTACTTGGATCGCTGCCATAGGCACATTATTTACACTTTGTGGTGTGTTGTTATCTGAAGGGAAAGTAAGAGTTCGCAAAAAATAGTAAATCATTGCGATTTGATTATTTATAAAAAGGGGCATTGCCCCTTTTGTTTTTATGATTGAGTTGAGTCTATTGGTTATTACATGCGTTTATCAATGGCTTGCATAATAATTTGTCCAAGGTGTTGGTAATTTTCATCAAAATGATGCCCGCCAGGCAATTTAAATGCTTCACCGTGCATTTCTGGTTGTAAGCATCCTGTTTCCTCTTTTTCCTCTTCACCATAAATACAAAATAGTTTATTGGCGGGAATAGGATTTACTTCCGGTGCAGTTTTCATTTCGTCACCAGACTGACCTAACCAACCGCTGACTTCAATTTCAAAATTAGCATCCTTTGAGAAAGCAATTAAAACCAGTGCCTTGACACTTTGTTTATCTTCAGTTGATAAACGATTATAAAGTGCTGGTAATATATCCCCTCCAAATGAGTAACCTGCTAAGATAAAGCGAGTGGTTCCCCATTTATCGCGATATTGTTGCATTAAGTGAGTAAGATCTTTAGCGCTTCGTTCAACGGAGCGGTGTTGCCAAAATAGCTTTAATGCATCGACGCCAACTACAGCATAACCATGCGAGGCCATATATTGGGCAGAGATTTTGTCTAAATCACGCCAGCCACCGTCGCCGGAATAATAGAAGGTAACTGTTTTAGGGTGAATTTCATTACTTGTTGCAGGTAATTCAATAACGGGGAGTTGTTCATGTTCACCAAAGAGAATAGATGATAGATGTAAACTTAATAGTTTGGTTGGTGATGCTTCATATTCACCTATTGAGGTGTTGACGGTAATGTTTTTTTGTTCTCGAGGAAACACCGCAACATTTTCATCCGGTGGATTATTCCAAATAACTTGCCATTCGCCATGTGTTGCTTGGGTTGGTAATGGTTCATCACAGTCTTTATGATCTAAAGTAAACTCTACCGATAATGCTTTAGCTGTATCATTTTGTTGTTTTGTTAACCAGCGGTAGGCAAAAGCCGCACCTTCTTCCATACCGGCAACAGCAAAATGAGTTTCATCTAAGATTTTGGTAGCCTGATTGAAACGATTTTGTTGCTCACTACAACTCGCTTGTGGTTTCAATTCAAATTGTACTAACTTTGCGCCCATTTTTTCGGATAAATCTAGTAGTTGTTCGGCAGTGAAGTGATTTTTTTTGGTTGCAACAATAATTGCTGCCGCTTCAGCGGATTTTTTTGGTGTTGCTTTTATAAGCGAAAAATCATTGGTTATTTGAATGGTTTTAACAGATGCACTGGCTAAATTTTTTATCAAGTACCAGCCAAAAAATGCCAATATTATTATAAGTAGAGTGATAAATAGTATTAGCACACAGCGTAAAAATTTTTTCATTTTATGGATTCTTGCTCTTTTTTAGTCCGGTAATACCACCCGAAATTAACATGGTTGTATCAATTAATGCCACTAGTGGATCAAGTCCTGCCGGTACGGCCATATAGCGAGGTTCCCATTGCGTGGCGAATTTTTCTTTAAAACGACGTAATCCTTGGAAATTATAAAAACGACCACCTCGTCGAAAGACTAAGGCGCCAAGTCTTTGAATCATAGGTGCGCCTCGTCGTCTTTGCATACCAGAAAGTGGAACCATACCTAAACTAAAATATTTAAATCCTTTTTCTTGGTAATGGAGAATTAAGCCTACCATTAAAAATTCCATCGTTAATTTAGGTATATCTTGCATAACGCGCATTAAGTCGATGCTAGCGGAATAATTTTGTTGAGTTTCCAGTAGATTGACAAAAGCAATAATACGCCCTTCATATTTAATGACCGCAATGGTGAAATTATCTAAATACTCTTTAGAAAATGATCCTAACGAGAATTTTTTCTCTTTAGAATGTTTATTTTTAAGCCATGTGTCAGAAACAACTTTTAATTCATCAAGTGGTGCGGTGCCGGGCGGATAAAATACTAAAGATAAACCATCGCGTTGTCCACGGTTCCAAGTATAACGAAGATCTTTATAACCTTTTGAGGTTAAATCAAATTTTCTCAAATTAACTAAAGCTTCTTCACCAAGTTTTACTGTGCGTAACCCGATGTCCATATAAAAGGGTAAGTTAGCCGCTTTGACTTGGTAGAAAACAGGACGCAGGTGATGTTGATCGCATAAATCACGAAAAACCCAAATTAAATCTGCTCGTTCTGGATTGTCTCCAATTGGATCGTAAAGGGCTACCATACTTCGTCCTCGTCTTGCGTACATAATAAAGGCTGTATTTTCTTCATTGAAAAGTAATGCCTTATCTCCACTCATTGCCAGTCCACCTTCGGGCTGTTTAGAGTTTAAGATAATTTGCAAAGCTTTAGAAAGTTGCTCTTTATTAGGCTTAGTTAAAATAGGTAGAGCGGGACGGAAGATCCAAAAAAGCATGATACAGCTTAATAGAATAAAACTACCTAATGCTGCCCGTAACGCTCTTGGTACCCGACTATCTAATTCAAATTGCCACCATAATGTGTGACTGTAAGGAACATCTTGATAAATAAATAAGATGAGCCAAACAAATAGGGCAAGCATGCAAAAACAGATAGCAAAAAACTTGAAGGAAAAAGGGAGTACTCTAAGTCGGCTTTTGCGGTAAAACGCTTGTCTGAAATTAATTAATAAGATCGCAATACCTAGTAATGTAAGCGCCTCAATCCAATGTAGCCCGCGTAATAATGAACAGACACTACCCATAAGCAATAAGCAGACTGAAACGCCCCACGCTGAAAAAAGTCGGCGACGTAATCCCAAAGCGAGCAGTAAACATAAAACACCTATTAAACTCGCGGTTAAATGCGCAATATTAATGATTTTTTTAGGGATGAAGGTAGTGACTAGATGTGGATTAAATCCGGGTATAAGGCTTGAAAACATCATGATAACACCCGCAGTAAATACAAGTGCCGCCATGACAGAAGCAGCGATCCCGGTTTCTGTTTCTTTCATTTGTGGGGCGGTTAAATAGTGCTTACCTTCATGAGCAAGTAATAAAATTCCGGCAGGAATAAGCGGAATTAAAATATAAATAATTCGGTAAATAAGTAGCGCAACGGTTAATGAGGCAGCACCAATTTCTGAAGAGAATGCTGCCAGTATAATAGCTTCAAAAACACCCACACCACCAGGTACATGGCTAAGTACGCCAGCGACCAGAGCAAGAATGTAGATCATGATAAATGTAATAAAATTAGGTTGCACTGGTAATAAGAAATAGAGAATTGCACCGGCAAAAATAGCATCAAATAAAGTGATAAGAAATTGACAGGATGCTAAACGTAAATTAGGTAAGCGAATAGTCCAACGGGACAGTTGAAATAGTCTGGTGTCTTTGTTTGGTCGTTCAGTTAGTCTATGGCGATATAAAGAGATAATAAGCGCAATATAAAGACAAAATACCAGGCTAACGGTGAATCGAACCGTAGTTGCTGATACATGCAAGGCTAGCATGGTATTTTTAGTATGGATTAGCGCGGTGATAGCTGCCAATAAGGGAAGGGTAAATCCTAAAGAGAGCGTAATAAAGATGGACATTCTCGCTACATCAATTGTGGTTAATCCATATTTGAAATAGAGACGACATCGCACTGCACCACCAGATAAAGCTGATAATCCAATGGCATTACCAATAGCAGAAGCACAAATCCCACCAAGGATGATAATCGAAGACTTTAATTTTACGCCGGCATAACGTGCAGCTGACCATTCATAACAGATTAACATTATATAACTTGCTACTGCAGACAGACATGCGAGTAATATTGCGTGGATAGAAAGTCTATGAAGTGAATGTTTTAGATCATGGAGATTAATTTCTTTTAATAGATGCCAACAAACAATTAAAGCAATAAAAAATATCGATAGACCCAATAATAAAGCTAATAATTGGCGATAGCGAGTGAAGTATTCTATGAGTTGCCACGGTAAAACTTTACGCGCTGATATTTTCATTTAAACAACTCCAATACTTGCTTGCTTAATATTTTAGTTAATATTTTAGATTTGCGCATTCTACATCCCCAAATTAGTGAAAACAATCGATAGAAAATAAAAAAATTTAAAAAAAAATATTAATTCTTTGTATTAATCTTTAACAAACTTTGTTTATTTATTACTACTCAAGTTAAACGGGTATTGGACGCTTATTTTTATACTTGATTAAAGGGTGTTTATTGGTGCTATTTTGCTTTTAAAACAATAGATCTTATTTAAAGGCATTACTTTGTCGTAAATTTTTATAAAAATGAGAAGATGTATAACCAGACAGCTTTTTTATTCGTTAATGGTTATTTAATCCTTGAGATATATTTTGTAAACGCTTAGGATAACCTGCAAATTAATTTTTGTGTATCTATAATATTAACTTTTATTATAATAATATTGGTAAAAGTGATGAATAATCGAATCAATAGTCAATTAACACCAACGCAGCAGTGCATCATTTTAAATATTCAGTCATTTGTAAGACAAAAACTGGCAGATGATTTTTCAGGGCATGATATGGCGCATATTGAGCGTGTTGTAAAATTGGCTCAGCGAATTTTAAAACATGAACCCAATGCAAATTATTTTATTGTTGTGGTAAGTGCCTATTTACATGATGTTATAGACGAAAAGGTGGTAGCTGATGTAGATCAAGCTGTGAGAGAGTTACTGACTTATTTAAAATCACAAAAAATCAATGATGATGAAATTAAAACCATTTTTGATATTATTGATAACATGTCATATCGAAAAAATCTTACTGAAAAAAAGGTATTATCTTTAGAGGGACAAATTGTACAAGATGCAGATCGTCTTGATGCCCTTGGTGCAATTGGGATAGGGCGTACTTTCTATTATGGTGGGAATAAACATAATATAATGTATGATCCTAATATTCCACCGCGAACTTTACTAGATGAAAATAGTTATAAGCAACCTAGTACAGTTATCAATCATTTTTATGAGAAACTTTTTTTGCTTAAGAGTATGATGAATACAGATACAGCTAAAAAAATAGCTTTAAAAAGACATAAATTTTTAGTCGATTTTGTTAAAATTTTTGAAGATGAGTGGTATGGTGAAAACGACTTTTAACCTTAGTTTATGGATATCAATAAATATTAATGATTTATTTATCATTTAAAATAAGAAGTAAGGAGGCGAATGATGACTTTTTCTATTAATAATAAGATTGTTTTAAGTAATGATGTAGCTATGGAGCAGTTTGGTTTTGGTACTTATACATTAACAGAATTTGATCAGTTATCTCGCGCTATTAATGCCGCTATAAAAGTGGGATATCGAGCCTTTGACACAGCACAGTTTTACCATAATGAAAAACCTCTCGGACAAGCACTGAAACAGTGTGGAGTTCAACGCGAAAAGCTGTTTATAACCAGTAAGATTGATAATAGCAATCAAGGTTATGACAAGACTTTAATTAGCTTTGAAAATACATTAAACGATTTGCAACTTGATTATCTCGATCTCTTTTTAGTTCATTGGCCTTTGATTGATACATTTTTTGATACATGGCGAGCATTTGAGACGCTATATGAACAAAAACTTGTACGCGCTATTGGTGTTTGTAACTTTCATATTTCACATTTTGAGTTACTTGCCAAGAAAGCCAATATTCAACCGATGATTAACCAAATTGAGATTCATCCCTATTTAACACAAGTTGATTTAGTTAAATATTTACGCAAACACAATATTGCCATTGAAGCATGGTCACCTCTTGGACGAAATAAAGTTATCAGTGATCCTTTATTAGTTGAAATTGGTGATAAATACCATAAATCTTCTTCGCAAATAACACTTCGTTGGCATTTACAAAATGGTTATATTGTTATTCCTAAATCGGGACATCCGGATCGTATCGCAGAAAATGCCAATCTATTTGATTTTGAACTTACGCCGAAAGAGATGAAACAGATAAATGGATTAAATAAAAACTTACGTACTGGAGACAATCCAGATGAGATTTTTAAAAATAACGGATTTTAGCTATCATCTTTTCTCTCCCGTGGTTAGAGAGAGAATCTTGACATTAAAATGGTATCGGTGCGCCGACTAGCCATAAAACAATCGGTAATGTTATTAAACTCAATATGGTACTAATTAGTGTGGCACTGGAAACTAGTTCTGGGTAAGTATCAAATTGAACTGACATTAAGGTAGTATTGGCCGCGGTTGGCATGGCAGCAAGCACAATAAGAACTTGCTTATAAATAGGTTCAATCGGCATAAAATAAACCATTGTCATAGCCACTATTGGTGAAAGAACCATACGGGTTAATAGTGCAATGGAGACTTTTGGGTAATCAAGTTGTTTAATTTTTATTTTTGCCAATTGCATTCCCAGAATAATCATAATAATCACAATTGATGCATCGCCAATCATGCCAATAGATGTCATAATTGATTTTGATAATGGGATATGGCAAAGCTGGAAGAAGATCCCCAAAAACGCGCCATAAGCAACTGGCATACGTATAACTTTATTTATCACATCTTTTTGCGAAACAATATCGCTATGCGAGCTGCCTTTGGCAGCGTAATAAATGCCAACAGTACTCATGACAAACTGTTGTAATACCATCATAATTACGCCCAAATTAAATCCCACTGAACCAAAAAAGACTAGCAGTACTGGCGTTCCGTAATTACCGTTATTCATGAAACAGGAACTTAATATCATGGCACACCGTTCTCGGCTTGAGTATTTCATGATAATCGACCAAATGGAGATGATCGCAACTAAGGCAAAACAGAGTCCAAAAATGTAAAAAATATAGTATAGATAATCAATAGTTAGGGTATGGGTATAGAATGTTTTAAATGCCAAAAAGGGAGAAAGGACATATAGGGACATTTTGGACAGATTTGCCACATCAAATTTCAATGCCTTTTGGGCGATAAATCCTACAATAAAAATACAAAAAATAGGAAAAAGAATAATAAAAAATTGCATGATTTTTATCTTTAGTTAATTAAATTAATTCATTGAGTCAATAGCATTGACTATTGATTCTCGTAGTTTATGACACATATTTTCATTGAGCGCTTTGTTATGTTTATCTGTTAAAATAAACAGATCTTCAATATGTTCTCCAATCGTGGCAATTTTAGCACTACTCAATGATAAGTCTAAATCGGCAAATACTTCACCAACACAAGCAAGCAAACCGGGTCTATCAAGCGCGATGAGTTCCATATAAGTTTGAGTTTGATTCAAGGCCGATAAGAAGTTAACTTGTGTCGGTACTGAAAATGAGCGTAACCGTTGCTTAGGTGGTTTAATTGTAACACCTTTGTAGACTGGATGTTGTAGTGCTTTTTCAAGCGACTTTATCAAGCCTTGATGTCGATCTTCTTGTACTGTTTGCCCGCTTGGCTCAAGGACAATAAAGGTATCAAGCGCAAATCCTTTTTTATTAGTAATGATAAGTGCATCGTGAATGGTTAAATTATGCATATTTAAAATATTACATGTGGTAGCAAATAGATAAGGTTTATCTGGTGAATAGATAAAGATTTCACTACCACCATGAGAAGGGTTTGGATTGATAAGGACTAATGTCTGCGTTAAATCATGGTGTATCAAATTTTGTGCATGCCAGACAATTTGTTCTGTTGTATAACGGAAGAAGTAATCAACACGGTAATCTTGCCAAAGGTTTTTAATTGTTGCCTCGTCATAATTTTGTTCCAGTAAGATTGCTAACGCTTCTTGTTTATGTTCACGGGCAATACTTCTTTGTTCTGGGATTTGATGTATTCCAGAATCCAATGAACGTTCAGCGATGTAATATAGCTCACGCATTAAGCTTTGTTTCCAACTGTTCCAAAGTGTTTCGTTGGTCGCACACACATCAGCAATGGTTAAGCAGAGCAAATATTGTAAACGGCGTTTACTTTTTACTTGTTGTATAAATTCACGTATAACGGACGGATCTTGTAAATCGCGACTTTGTGCCGTCACTGACATATATAAGTGATAGCGAACTAACCAAATAATTAACTCGGTATCTTTCGTATCGATTTGGTGTAATTGACAAAACTCTTTAACTAATTGCGCACCTATTTCAGAGTGATCACCATGACGACCTTTGCCAATATCGTGAAATAAACCGGTAATAATTAATAATTCGGGTTTGGATAATTTGGCAAATACTTTTGAACTATTTGGATGTTTTTGTATACCATTTTCGCTTTTGAGATTATCTAATTCAAGTAGTAGGCGAATAGTATGCTCATCAACAGTATATACGTGAAATAGATCGAATTGCATCATACCAGCAATATGTTTCCAACCTGGTATATAGGCTGTAAGTATTCCATATTGGTGCATAGGTAATATGGCTTTTTTTATTGCATCCGGATGCCTAATAATTTGCATGAAAAGTTGTCTGGCTTTTGGCTCTTCACACAATAATTTTGTCAATGTTCTTCTCGCTGAGCGTAATTGCCTTATGGTATTAGAATAAAGACCTATCACTTGTGGATTGAGTAAAATGGTGTAAAAAAGCTGCATAATCATGACAGGATCTTTTTTGAAAATAGTGTCATCTTTTACATCAATCAATTTTTCTCTTATCTGAAAATATTCATCAATATCGTAAGGTTTATTTTGTGGATTAAGTTCAAGTATAGATTCATCAAACAGCTGTAATAACATTTGATTGAGTTCAGTAATATTGTGTGCAACGCGATAATAATCATGCATCATCTTTTCAACAGGTGCGTTACCTTTACCACTATAACCTAACATATTAGCAATACTAAGCTGGCGATCAAATAACAATCGGTTATCATAGCGGCTAATCACACTGTGAAGCGCAAAACGTATTCGCCATAAAAACTTGCGGCAGGTCTTAAATTCATCAATATCTTCAGGTGTGAGGTAATTGAAATTTGCGATTTTCTGTAAAAATTCGCCACCAAAATGACGAATGGCAATCCATTGGATGATCTGCATATCCCGTAAACCGCCAGGACTATTTTTTAAATCAGGTTCAAGATTATAACTGGTACTGTGATACTGTTTATGTCGCTCTTGTTGTTCTTTAATTTTGGCTTGATAAAAAATCGGAGATGGCCAAATTTTGTCGCTAAAGATCTGCTTTCGAAGCTCATTTAATAATAGCTCATTACCACAAATAATTCTGGATTCAATCAGGTTGGTCATTATAGTGATATCATTTTTAGCCTCTTGCAGACAAGTTTTTAGAGTCCTGACACTGTGACCAATATCTAAATGTAGATCCCAAAGTAAACGAACTAGGTCGCTGATCTGTTTTTCAAGATCTTGTGTGAGCGGGTAATCACTTAAAATGAGAATATCAATATCTGATAAGGGATGCAGTTCAGCACGTCCATACCCACCGACAGCAATTAAAGCAATACGATTGTGTTTAAATAGCGAAGAAATTTGCTTTGGAATTTGATGATAACGCCATAAACGTTTTAGTAACCGATCTATGAATAAACTCCGTAAATGCACTAATGCATCAATATCTGCTCCTAATTTAAATTGTGCAACTGACCATTGTTGGAATTCATCAAGTTGTTGCTTTAAATAAGTCAGATTAATCTGCTCGTCACTAAAATCCATTGGAGAGACAGAGTAGTACAAATGAGGTTCATTCATAGTAATAATATCAAATTATTATCATTCAATCGTTATATCGTTACGCGATTTTAAATTACTGTCAAGTTAACGCGATACTAATTTAGATGAAATGATAAGAACGTGTCTCATAACAAAGGAACAATAAATTGTTCCTTTGTAAAGAAGTTTCAGGTTAACTATACGTTTTAGTATAAATCACAATTTAAAATCGCTCAAATCTTCCTCATTAATTTCTGAGTCAATTTGTCCAACCAGATAAGAACTCATTTCTGCTTCTTGTGGTGCAACTTGTACGTTATCGGATACTAACCAGTTGTTGATCCATGGGATAGGGTTAGATTTGACTGTAAATGGTAATTTAAGTCCAACGGCTTGCATACGAATATTAGTAATATATTCAACATATTGACATAAAATATCTTTATTTAGCCCTATCATTGATCCACCAACAAACAGATATTCAGCCCAATCTTTTTCTTGGTTAGCGGCTTGTAAAAATAGGTCATAGCACTCTTGTTCACACTCCTTTGCAATTTCAGCCATTTCAGGATCATCTTCACCGCTACGCAACGTATTAATCATAAATTGGGTGCCGGTTAAATGTAAGGCTTCATCACGAGCGATAAGCTTGATGATTTTAGCATTACCTTCCATAAGTTCTCGTTCCGCAAAGGCAAATGAGCAAGCAAAGCTGACATAGAAACGAATAGCTTCTAGGGCATTAACACTCATCAAACAAAGATAGAGTTTCTTTTTGAGTTCGCGTAAATCAATCGTTTTGGTTCTGTTATTGATTGTGTGTTTACCTTCACCAAGCAAATTATAGTAGCTTGCATAACTGATAAGATCATCATAGTAGCCAGCAATATCACCTGCGCGTTTTTGAATCTCTTTATTGGTGACTATATCATCAAAAACAACTGACGGATCGTTAACGATATTACGGATAATGTGGGTATAAGAACGAGAATGAATTGTTTCAGAAAATGACCAAGTTTCTACCCAAGTTTCGAGTTCCGGGATTGAAATCAATGGTAATAGCGCTACATTTGGGCTACGACCTTGAATCGAATCGAGTAAAGTTTGATATTTTAAATTACTGATGAAAATGTGTTTTTCATGTTCAGGAAGACTGGCGTAATCAATGCGATCTTGTGAAATATCAACTTCTTCTGGACGCCAGAAGAAAGAGAGTTGTTTTTCAATTAATTTTTCAAACATCTCATATTTTTGTTGGTCATAACGTGCGACGTTTACCGATTGACCAAGAAACATTGGCTCTTTAAGTTGGTCGTTATGCACATGCGAAAAGGTACTGTAATTCATACTCATAAAAGAACTCCTAACTGATTTTTAGTTACTTTTACCGCCACCTTTCGACAGTGGAAAAGGGTGGAATGCAAGGGGAAGCTGCCCGTTCCCCTTTTTAAAACTGCTTTTTAACGTAATACTTGCTGTTACCTATAAAGATACTTAAATTTTACAAGCACCACCTTCACAACCATCATCGCTGTGAGTGAGTGCAATATCACCTTGAACATCTTCAGCACCGTCACGAGTATTATGATAATAAAGGGTTTTTACCCCAAATTTGTAAGCAGTCAATAGATCGGCTAGAAGCTGTTTCATTGGTACTTTATCATTTGGGAATTTAGTTGGGTCATAATTGGTATTAGCTGAAATTGACTGATCAACAAATTTTTGCATGATGCCGACTAAATGTAGATACCCTGTATTATTAGGAATTTGCCAAAGTAGTTCATAGAAATTTTTCAGATCTTTATAATCAGGCACGACTTGTCGTAAAATACCATCTTTTGATGCTTTAACACTGACAAATCCTCGAGGGGGTTCAATACCATTGGTCGCATTTGAAATTTGCGAAGAGGTTTCTGAAGGCATTAACGCTGAAAGTGTTGAGTTACGTAATCCATGTTTTTTTATCGATTCACGCAGTGATTCCCAATCATAATGTAGTGGTTCTTTGGTAAGTGTATCTAAATCCTTCTTATAAGTATCGATAGGTAAAATACCTTGCGAATAAGTGGTTTGATTGAATAATGTACAAGCCCCTTTTTCTTTTGCCAGATTATTTGATGCTTTTAGCAAATAGTATTGCATTGCTTCAAAAGTACGGTGTGTTAAATTATTGGCACTGCCGTCAGAATATTTAACGCCATGTTTAGCGAGATAATAAGCATAGTTAATTACACCAATTCCTAATGTACGACGATTCACAGAGGAGTTTTTAGCAGCTGGAACAGGGTAGTCTTGATAGTCCAGTAGTGAATCAAGGGCGCGAACGGTCAAATCTGCAAGCTCTTCAAAATCATCTAAAGATTCAATTTTCCCAAGGTTAAATGCTGATAATGTACAAAGTGCAATTTCGCCATTTTCATCATTAATATTGTTAAGCGGTTTTGTCGGTAGTGCAATTTCCATACATAAATTGGATTGATGAACAGGTGCGAGTTGTGCATTAAATGGACTATGTGTATTACAGTGATCAACATTTTGGATATAAATACGTCCAGTAGAAGCTCTCTCTTGCATTAATAACGCAAAGAGTTCAACTGCTTTGACTACGCGTTTACGAATATTGACATCTTGTTCATATTTTTGGTATAGCTCATCAAACTTAGCTTGATCGGCAAAAAACGCATCATAAAGACCGGGTACATCTGATGGACTAAATAAAGTAATATTTTCATTTTTAATTAGGCGTTGATACATCAATTTATTAATTTGTACACCGTAATCAAGGTGACGCACACGGTTTTCTTCAACACCACGATTGTTACGTAATACCAGTAAGCTTTCGACTTCCAAATGCCAAATTGGATAGAAGACCGTTGCAGCACCACCACGTACGCCACCTTGTGAACATGATTTAACCGCAGTTTGAAAATATTTATAAAACGGTATACAGCCAGTATGAAAGGCTTCTCCACCTCGAATAGAACTACCTAATGCACGAATACGACCAGCATTTACACCTATTCCTGCGCGTTGTGATACATATTTAACTATAGCGCTCGCGGTTGCATTGATAGAGTCTAAACTATCATCACACTCAATTAACACACATGAACTAAATTGGCGAGTAGGAGTTCTAACACCGGACATAATTGGAGTAGGTAATGAAATTTTAAATGTTGAGACAGCATCATAAAATCGCTTAATAAAGCTAAGACGAGTTTGTTTAGGATAATGAGCAAATAAACAGGCAGCAACAAGAATATATAAAAATTGTGCGCTTTCATAAATCTCACCAGTGACACGATTTTGTACTAAATATTTACCTTCAAGTTGTTTTACTGCTGCGTAGGAAAAAGTCATATCTCGCCAATGATCGATGATTTTGTCCATTTGTTCAAACTCTTCTTGAGTATAATCTTCAAGTAAATGTGGATCGTAGCGTTTAGCATCAACTAATTTTTTGACATGTTCATAAAGTGGAGGTGGTGTAAATTGGTTATAGGCTTTTTTACGTAAATGAAAAATAGCTAAACGAGCTGCTAAATATTGATAATCAGGTGCATCTTGTGAAATAAGGTCGGCGGCAGCTCGAATTATTGTTTCATGAATATCAGATGTTCTAATACCATCATAAAATTGAATATGTGAACGTAATTCAACTTGAGAAACGGAAACATTTTCTAATCCTTCGGCAGCCCAATTAATAACACGATGTATTTTATCCAGATTGATTGCTTCTTTGTTACCATCACGTTTTGTGACTAGTATTGATTTATTCATTTTTTTTCCAGTGAGTTTCCTTATATTTTGTGCCAATCATGATAATTGATATTTATCAAAATATACAATATATAGTGCCTATTAATCAATTTAATACAATATATGGTGTATTTATTAATCATTGCGCATTTACTAGCAACTAAAACTTGAATGTTTATAAAGGTAAAGATACGTAACACAGAACAAATAAAGATGATATACAGAGAGGTAAATATAAAGATCTACCTATGAATAGGTAGATCTTGGTCATGAATAAGAAAATAAGAATAGTTTAAGTTTAAGTTTAAGTTTTATTTAACAGCGGTACAAAGACCGTTTTTTGGTTCCCCCTCGTCTCTACAGTGATATTTAGCGTTATACATATGTAAATCACAATATTTGTTTTCTACAGTATCTCGTAACCAGATCCTTTTGTGTTGATTGTTTTGGGATTTACTTGCTGCCCATGAATTAGGATAGGCGATTTGATTTGCATTCCCCCATTCTCCTAATACTGTACCAATTTCTCGGGTAAATTTGGCATCCCCGGGGTTGTTTCCCATTGGAGCATTGCTCACCTCATCGGCGTGACTTACGCGATAGTTACCATCTAATGAAAGGCATCCGTTAGCGATATCAGTTGCGCTTCCTATATGAGCAAGTGGTTGACCGATAATGCTTTTATCCCAGTCAGAAAACCATTTGGTAATAATGAACGAATATTCAATTATCTTTTTTGTTACTTTATTTTCGCCCTGAATAACGACAGGGAATCCACTACCTGAACCAATAACATAATCCCAGGCAATTTGGGTATTTTTTGCATTTTCAGTATTAAAAGCAACAGTGACAAAATCTCTATTACCGTTTTGGCTCTGATCGGGTGTAATGGTGATAAGTTCTGCGCCCTTAACAATTTTCCAATCATAATTATCAGAAAGTCCTTTTCTTGATAGCATTAGATCGAATTTGGCACCATAAAACGCAGTTGTTGGGAAATTTTTGCTAGCATCAATATTCGATTGAATCAAGAAGCCTTGATTTTTGTCCCAATGATTTAATTCACTATTTGCAGCTTCTATTGGTTCAAGTTCTGGTTTTGCATAACAAATACCTACATCTTCTAATATAGTATAAGTTTTAGTTGGATGGGTGAGGATATCATCATTGGGATACTCGTTATTATTAGGAGTACCATACTTGGAAGATAAAACTATATCACCCGAAACGGTAATTTTATAAGGAGCTGATTTTCCTGCTTTAGTTAATGAACAAAAGGTATCTGATGCTTTTGGTTTAAATTCAACTAACTCATTGTTAGCATTGGTATAATACCAGACCATTTGCGAGGTATCTTTAAAATCAAGTATGTTTAATTCGTCGCCATCGATATCGACATATTGGTTAGTATCGGGTTGTTTTATGGGAGCTACTTTAAAATTATCCCTAAATGGGTAGCTAACAGAAATTGGTATCTGTTTTATTTCGTCACCATAATAATTTTTATTATTTACAGTTAAACCAAAAAGTGAAAAATCATCCAAACTCTTTTCAAGTGTTTCTGCTAATTTAGGTTTACTACCCACAATGGTAGTGACTGTTTTGATCGGTAAAAGAGCATAAGCTATGATGGGTATGTGTAAAAAAAATATTCCATACGTTATGTTTTTAAAGAGTTTTTTTGTAACTAGACTCTTCATTAGTGGTACCTTTGTTCCTTATATTTTTATATTTAATATCAACTTTGTTATTTCACTTACATGTTCCAAATGAAATTCAAGTTGATGTCTAATAAGTTAATGGTTTTATGTAGTACAAACAAATTGTTTAATTCGATCAATCATCGTCAAAATGATAGATATTAACTATCAATAATTAGATACCGATCGTTTTAATCTCTTGATCATTAAGTGATCGAAAAAGAGATAAAAAATGATCAGGAAGATAAATTAGCGGTTTTTTTGGCGGTTTGAATCGTAGGAATTCAGATAAAAATTAAATTTAAACAAACTGTTATTTTTATCACTTATACACTGTTCGGTTTTTTCTATCAGTAGAGATTGAATTAAGCAGGTAAGTTAGTAGCATTCTAATTAAAATCTATGGATAAAATGTATAAATTATAGTTTCGTTCATTGCTATTACTTTGATGACAATGACAGCATAAAGTGTGTTTGATATTTTCAATTGATAATTCAGTAAGTTATTAGTAAAAGAGATGAGATTGACGTGACTTACAAGCAGTATTTAGCGCACTTTTGTCATATTATTAGATCGATGAAGCGAGGAATATAAGTAGAAAATTAGCTATAAAACCGATCTTGTAGCGAAAATAAGATTTACACAGACTAACTGAACACTATTTTTTAGTTTTGTAGCGTTGAATAGGGCTGCTGCGATTTTGTTCTTCTAACCATGCCAGTTTATCGGTATAAACTTTTTCAGCACCGCGATTGGTTGGAAGATAATAGTGAGTATCGGCCATTTCTGGCGGAAAGTAATTTTCACCAGCAGCAAAAGCATTTGGTTCATCATGGGCATAGCGATATTCAGCACCATATCCTAAGTTTTTCATTAATTGGGTTGGTGCATTACGTAAATGTTCGGGAACATCGTAGTCAGGTTTGGATTGTGCATCATTCATTGCTTGTTTAAAAGCTAAATAAACAGCATTACTTTTTGGCGCACATGCTAAATAGACAATTGCTTGTGCAATGGCTCTTTCCCCTTCAGCCGGGCCGACTCGGGTGAAACAATCCCATGCAGCTAATGCTACTTGCATTGCTCTGGGATCGGCATTACCCACATCTTCTGAAGCAATAGCCAATAACCGACGAGCCACATAGAGCGGATCGCCACCTGCTGAAATAATTCTTGCATACCAGTAAAGAGCGGCATCAGGCGCTGAACCTCGAATTGACTTATGTACCGCAGAAATTAAATCATAAAAGCGATCACCTTGATTATCAAATCTAGCACTGCGTTCACCCATGACTTCTTTTAACAATGTTGGTGTCAGTTCTTTTCCGTCAGCCATATCAACTAAAAGTTCAAGAGTATTAAGCGCTCGCCTTGCATCACCACCAACAAATTCTGCGATTTGTTTTTTAGTTTCTTCAAGTAAGACGATTTGTCGCTTACCATAGCCACGTTCGGTATCGTCCATTGCTTGCTGTAATATATTTTCAATATCTTGATTGGTCAGAGATTTAAGCAAGTATACTCTGGCTCTTGACAATAATGCCGAGTTTAATTCAAAAGAGGGGTTTTCAGTGGTTGCACCAATAAAAGTAACGGTGCCATTCTCTACATAAGGTAGAAAGGCATCTTGCTGACTTTTATTAAAACGATGAACTTCATCGACAAATAAAATGGTTCGCGTGTTGGCTTGTTGGTTGATTTTTGCTCGTTCAATGGCTTCGCGAATATCTTTAATGCCAGATGTAACGGCAGATAGTCGTTCAACTTTAGCATTAGCATGGTGAGCGATGATTTCTGCTAGGGTTGTTTTACCAGTACCGGGTGGTCCCCAAAGGATCATAGAGTGTAAATTACCCGCTTCAATGGCTCTAGGTAATGGTTTACCTTTTGCCAGTAAATGCGATTGCCCAATATATTCAGATAAAGTACGGGGACGCATTCTCGCTGCTAAAGGCTTAAATTCATCTGTCGTAAATTCAAAAGACATACTCGGCATGTTAGATAATATCCACTATTACAAAAATGGATCTATTATATACTGCTTCAATGATAAGTGAAAAAGAAAAGAAAATATCTTTTCCCACCAAGCGAAAAACGGTAATATTTAAACCACTTATACCTAATTAAATGATTAAAATATCGTTATTTAACAGTACGAAAAATATAAGGATTCGTCATGAAAAAGTTTTTATTACTAATAGGATTACTTGCTAGCGTGTCTGTATGGGCTGGTGATAAAGAAGTATTGCAACAACGTTTAGATAAAATTGACGGATTTTATGCACGTTTTTCTCAAAATGTAAAAACCGCGGATAATCAACCTGTACAAGAAGGAAAGGGGGATCTTTGGGTAACAAGACCCTACTATTTTAATTGGACAATGAATGAACCGGATGAAACCGCTATCATTTCAGATGGTGAAAATATGTGGGTTTATACGCCTGCGGTTGAACAAGTAAGCGTATTAGACTTAAAAAAAGCTGTTGATAATCGTCTGATGTTACTTATTACCGATAGTCATAATCCTATTTGGGATGTTTATAATGTCAAACGTAAACAAGATTCATTCACTCTGACACCAACCGATGGTTCGACTCAAAATTTTGTGATTTCGGTTCTACCTACAGGGATGATCTCAAATTTCACTATTATTGAAGAAGATGGACAACGTAGTTTTTACGATTTATCTCATCAAGAGCTTGGTAAGATCGCGCTTAGCAAATTTAAATTTACACCACCAGCCGGTGTGATTATTGATGATCAGCGTTAGTTGGTTATAGAAATAAATCAGGAGATGTATAGTTTTACTATCATCTCCAATTTGATTTAGTTTGTTGTGTTTTTACTTTTCTTAGGTGTTATTAACAAGGCGAGTAATGAATGTAATGATTTTGAATGCTGTTCAATAATGGTATCGGATAAACCCTTATCATTACGTGAATGAGCATTATTGATTTGAACTTGATTGTTTTCATTTAATTTACCTGATGTGATCATTAAGTAGTTTTTAAATGTTGTTTCAACTTTCCCTTCATGAAATTCAATCTGTTCAGCGTCAAAATCGAAAGATTTAGGTTTAAAAAATAGTAGTGATTCGCTATTTCCTAAACTATCAAGAAAAATAACTTTCTTTTTGTTAATCTTATCAGAGTAATTTTCAAGCATTTTAATGCCGTATTGATTAGAACAACCTCCATCATATAATACAAAAGCAACTCTCTTTTTCTGATATTTATCCATCTTATTGATAGTATTTAACATAACCAGAATGCTTGACGTGTTACTGACAAAATTCTTTTTGTTAGCAACGCCTTTTTTACATTTTAAGATAAGATAAAAGAGCAATAGTGTAGAGATAATTGCTAACGCACCTGACAGACTGTACATGCCAGATAGTTGAATATCAGGGAGAAAAACAAAGAGGTTGAGTGCAATAGCGATAGCTAATAAGATAAAAACGGGGATCAGTCCCAGAAAGTAACGTGGTTTACTAAAGCGTTGTTCAAATGCAAAAATTTTTGCCAAATTAAAGTAATTAACCCCAGTATCATAATAAGTACATACAATGACATCAGCGTTATCCAGATCACCAATATAAGCATTGTAGTAATTTTCGTACTTTTTTTTCGCTAATTGTAATTTTGCTATTTTGGCATCAACGTAATAACCTAATTGAATCAACTCTTTAGAAATAACCCTTAAGAAACCTATTTTTTCTTTATAAGAAAAACGTTTACCAAATAGAACACAATAACGAAATATTAAATCTTTTAAGCTATCCATATTTACTCATAACCACTCAATTACAAAATCCAGTAAAAATATTAAAATGACTGATAGTCTTTTTGGTACTATCAGTCATTATTAGTAATAACCCAATTTGAATTGTTTTATTTATTAATAATCGTCACTATCTGCTGCTTTTTCTGACGATTTAAGTTCAGAAATGACATCCTTAATATTTTGTTGCCCGGCTTCAATTGACTCGTTGGTTAAATCCACCAACGACGAAAATTCACGATTACAAACTGCGGTAATTGTCATCGGTAAATTCATACCCGAGATCACCCGCACATCGATACCTTGTTTTTGCCACTCAGGAACGCACGCCATAGAAGCATTGTATGGAGAAGCTCCATACAAATCTACTAAAATTAGCACACCGTCACCAGAGTTTAGTTGCTTAGATTTATTAAGGATATTAGCTTTTAACTCTTCAATATCTTGTCCAGGAATTAAAGCTAATGTTTCAAACTGTTTAGCTTCGCCAACAATCATTTCAACACTGTCTTTGATGCCTTCAGCCATTTTTCCGTGGCTAACTAATAAAACTCCAATCATGGTCACATCCTAGTATTTATGAAAATAATTTAACGGCTTCTGCTAAAGTCACTTTTTTAAGTGACGGCGTTGCTTGGAAAAAGATATTCATATTTGGGTAACTGGTTTGCAAATCCACTAATAGATCTAATTGCGCCTTAGTTATTGCAACTTGACTAATCACCGGTGTTGTACCCGGAGATTGCGGTATGCCACCAAGATTAAGATTTTCAACAGGTACTCCACCTTTAATGATTTTATGCATTATTTCAATGCTTTTAGTAATTAACATCACATTGTAATCATCATATTTTCTATCATTCCAATATCTTACTGCGCCATCTTCTTTGAGTACGCGGATTTTGTATCCTGTACGTGATGCAGCACCTAAAATAATATTTTTTGTAAATTCATCATGTGCAGATACATCATCGGCAACAAAAAGAGCATTTGCACCAACTGATTTTGATACATTGGTAGCAACTTGCCCATGAATGAGGCGACTATCTACACGTGCTAAAACAACTTTACCCATAATTCATTTCCTTTCTTTTTATAATAATGTAAATTACAAAATTCCTACGGCGGCTAAAACACCTAAAATTACTGTTAAACCAATTAAAGCATTGGTAACTTTTAGGCCTTTTTTAGCAAAATAGAAATATAATCCGCTCACAACCACTAATGGTAATATTCCCGGTAAAATCTTATCTAAGGTATCTTGTATAACGAAGTTTTTACCTGAAAGTTCAAATGAAAGGCTTGAAGTTACTTTAATATAATTAGCAGCCAAGATGCCCATCATGAATAACCCCAATATAGACAAACCTTCGATAAGCATTTGCATGGTGTTACCAACAACTTCAGTTGCTGCATTTCTACCTAATTTGAAACCTAATTGGCTAAAGTAGTAACCAATCAATATTTGATAAAGTGAGAATGCAACGAATGGAAATAATGCACCAATTGCCATACCTTCTTGCGCCCATGGTAATGCAATGGCAATGAAGATATATTGCATAGTACCTGAGTCTATGGAGTCACCAATACCGGCCAATGCGCCCATCAAACCTGCTTTTGTGTTATATAACAAGTTATCGTCTATACTTAGTGGTTTACCTTCATAAGTATCATTGGCGCGAACTGACTCAAGAGAGGCCATAATCCCAGTGATTGTGCCTCCACCCCATGCTAGTTGTGTGTTAAAAAATAACAAATGTCTTTGATAAGCAGCGATAAGATCATTTTTATCTTTATAAAGTTTTTTAAGAATTGGAATTAATGCCCATAATAATGATGCGGCAATATAACGGTCAAATGCGTGCGGAATTTCGTTAGCATAATAAAATCTTAACCATGCAATCACTACATCTTTTTTGGTAATTTCTTCCGGTTTTAAATCTATACTTCTTTGTTGAATTTCTGTCATTGTATATACCTTCTAAAAATTTGCTTATTTACCTAATGCTATTAATAATCATCTTCATCTTGACTAATACCTGACCCCATACCGCCTGAGCCAAAATTATCTTTAATAGAATTGAATGTTTCAGATTTTGCTAGCACAAAGATGAAAGCAATGATTGCACCAAGAATCGCATAAGTTACCATAGTGACACCTAATGGTTTTGCAACAACAGCAACAAAATATGCTAATAAGAAAAAGATGATATAACTGCGTTTACCGATGACATAAACTGTCACAGCGATACCAACCGCAGCCAATCCACCACCAATAACATTAAGAATGTGGAATATGAAACTACTTGAATTGGTTTTAATTAGGTCGGCAATAAATGGCGCGCCATAATATAAAGCAGTAAACATAAATGGTATAAAGATGATAAAGGCAATGATGATAGGTATACCAATAATGGAGAAGGTTAATCCGGTGCTACTACCTTTAGCGGCATAATGATCAGTAAATCTTTGCATAGCAAAGGTATTAACAAAAAATCTTAATTGATATAAATAAGAACCTAAAAGACCGACAGGTACAGCAACACCGACTGCCGTTTCTGGTGACATATTACCAAGTAGTGTAACAGGCACCGCTATTGCTGTTGCAATGGCAGGCTCTGACGGCATTTGTCCACCGGGTGAAAATACACCCATATAAATTAACTGAATAGCAGCTGTGGCTATCATTGCATTATGAACATCATTAAATACAATACCGACTACTAAACCAGTCATCATCGGGGAAAATCTTAGTGTTGTTGTTGCACCACCAAGAAAGGCTCTTGACATAACTAATGCAATCCAAATAGCAACTAGTAATGCTTGAAGAAAAGTTACATGCATATGTTAACTCCATTGTTTAAGTATTTATTACTGATAAGTCAATTAAAGATCACTTAACAGCGTTTCTTAACTAAAATTATTAATGCTGACATTCAGATAGTTAGGCAAAACTCTTTGCGCCTTCTACTGCTTCTTTAGCTAATTTAGTTATTCCTGAAAAATTGCCTTCGCGAATGAAATCAGTTGGAACAAACCAAGAACCACCAACACAAATTACATTTTTCAGCGCAAGGTAATCGCGATAATTTTTAAGATTAATGCCACCAGTTGGGCAGAATTTTGCATCAGGAATTGGACCTGAGAATGCTTTAAGTGCAGCAGTACCGCCGTTTATCTCCGCAGGGAAGAATTTAAATGCCGTTAACCCTGCTTCTTTAGCTGTCATTAATTCGCTGATTGTTGCAACGCCCGGAATTACTGGCACTGAACCTTCAACAGCAGCTTTTAAAATAGATGGTGTTAATCCTGGGGTAATAATAAATTCAACACCTGCTTTTGTGACTTCTTTCAGTTGTTCAACTGAGGTGACCGTTCCTGCCCCTACAACTGCTTCTGGAACTTCTGCCATTATTTTTTTAATTGCTTCAAGTCCACATGCGGTACGTAAAGTGACTTCTAATACTTTTACTCCACCAGCAATTAATGCTTTTGCTAAAGGTACGGCATCTTTGATATCTTCTATTACAATTACTGGAACTACCGACCCTAAAGATAAAACTTCTTCTGCTGATCTTTTCCAATTTTTCATGTTAGTAACCTCTAATAATGAATAAAACTCTATTTGACCTTATACAAAAATAACCCACATTTAATATGGATTTTTTGATTCTTATTTTTACTGACTTACTGAATGTAATGGCTTATTGCCGTCAAGTACTCTGACTACATCTTGGGCGGCCATGACAAGTGTTTTTACTATTGCATCTTGGGTAAATGCGCCTGTATGAGGCGTTAAAATGACATTTTTATGATTAAAAAAGCGTGAATCAGTAAAAGGTTCTTCAGTAAATGCATCGAGTCCTACACCACCAATATAACCACTGGTTAATGCTTCGTAGAGATCGTCATTATTAATTAAATCTCCGCGAGCTGTATTGATGATATAAACACCTTTTTTCATTTTACTGATGCTTTCTTTATTAATCATATTGCGCGTTTGTTCGGTTGCTGGTAGGTGTAATGAAATAAAATCTGCTGATTCAAACAGTGGTGTCATTGAATCATAATATTTAACACCATATTTTTCTTTAAGTTCTTCGTTTTGATATAAATCATATGCCAGAACTTTCATACCAAATGCAGTGCAGCGTATTGCAAGATTTCGGCCTATTGCCCCTGTACCAAAAATAGCAATGGTTTTACCATTTAACTCAATTCCATTTTCTCTTTTCCATGAACCTGCACAAACGCTTGTATCCATGACATGGATTTTACGAGCTAATCCAGTAATAAATGAGAACGCAAGTTCACAAACAGATAAACTGTTTGTTCCTGGGGTGATTGTCACTTCGATATTATTTTTTTTGGCGGTTGTTACATCTACACGATCATAACCAACGCCATTACGCGCAATAATTTTTAACTTTGGGGCGGCGTTAATTACATCGGGGGTTATAAAATCTAAACCAGCAATAACTGCATCAACATCTTTTACTAGTGGAATTAATTCTTCAGCTTTTAATGGTTTATCTGGGGTGATAATTCGAATTTCATGTCCTGCATCATTTAAAACTTTTTTTGCCGCTTCACAAGTTGCAAAAGCTCTAGCGGTTGTTAAAACTACTGCCATTGGTACAGCTCCTATCATCTATTTATTTTATTCACTCTATTTATCTATTCGGGATTATTTGTAAAAAATATAACCAATAGAATTGTATAGAAATTTTCAATGAAACCGGTTTCTTTTCCAAAGAAACCGGTTTCATTGATGTATATAAGTTGAGGGAGTATATTAAATTAGATGGTGAATATCTGTAGGTAAGATCACATTTTTTAAAAAAAGTTTAAAAATATCGAAAAAATCCTATTAATTTTAATATCCCTATCCTTGCTGAACATATTATTAGATCAATATGATTACGATGCAATGCTTTTTAAGCAACATTTTTATAAACTCTCTTAAGTTTATATGTGCATCAATTTTTAACGTGAAGCTATTGTGACTGTAAATGTGGTATATCAGAGAAAACAGATGTACATAATTTATGTTTAACAAAGCCGATAAATAATGAAATATTGTTTGAGTATCTTTCTACCTTATAGTCATCAGCTTTGTTATTATTTATTTGTACATTAGATATTATTTTTAATAATATCAAAGGGATTTTATTGTTCTGATTGAATTATAATCGTAAGGATTCATTAACAGTAATAGGGGAAGTGGTTATACTTTCTCCTTCAATATATTTAACGGGTAGTTCAACTACATTAGACGGTATTATCTTTCCGTTTAAACGCTTAAGTAGCATTTCAGCAGCGATTTTGCCCATTTCAAATCTTGGTGTTAGTACTGAAGCTAATTTTGGATTTACAGATTGTCCAATATCATATCCATGAAATCCTGCGATAGCTATTTGCTGAGGAACAGCAATATTAAGGCGTTGACACTCAAAAAGCACCCCTAGAGCAAGGCTATCGTTACAACAAAAAATTCCGTCGACTTGAGGGTATTCCTTTAATACTTGATGTAATAGTTGTTCGCCTAATGCATACGAAGGTAATTCTTTAGATAAGATAGCGAACGTTTCTAGGTGATGTTCAGCCATTGCCGCTTCATACCCTTTATTACGTAACACACCTCTTTCATTTAGTTGGGTACTCAAATAGACAATATGCTTTTTATTAGCTTTGATCATGCGATCAACCATATTTTTTGATGCTTGAAAATTATCATAACCGACCGCCATATCTATAAATGGTGTAACACTGTCCATTATTTCGACAATAGGAATGTTAGCTAATTGGATCATTTTTATGGATGCCGGTGAATGATTACGTTCAGTCAGTATCAAACCATCAATATTATAAGAGAGTAGTGAGCGTAATCTCATCTCTTCTTTATCTTTGTAACGCCCTGTATGGGCTATCATGACTTGGTAACCATTTTGGTCTGTTATTGTTTCGATACCTTGTAACACATCAGTGAAGATTTGACTCGTTACGGAAGGCAAAAAAACACCAATTGCATGACTTTTAGCATTGGATAACATATTGGGAACTTTATTAGGTAGATATCCAAGTGTTTCAATAACTGTAGAAATTCGTTTTTGTAATGAAGGAGATACAAGATCAGGTGTATTTAAATAACGACTTACTGTCGCTTTACTTACACCGACTTGTTTTGCAATATCTAATAGCCCAGTTCTTCGCTTTACCATTATAAATACTCATTATTGTGCAATATAAGTGCTACCATTTCTCGTAAGTGAATGGCTTTCAGATTCAAATAAGCATATTTTATCATCATTTTTTCTCTTATCTACTATCATTCATTTTTGATTTTTTATTAACTCGTTGTTTATAATTTGTATATTTCTATTTGTTCTTTTGTTGATTCAGGTTAACGGTGCTAAAGAATTTTTTAAAATAGGCTAATACAATAATTCAATGACAACATTTCAGATCTTTTTATGTAAAACGTGAACTATTTTTGACTGACAACTTTAAGAAAATATCAGATCCTTTATCAAAAATAAGTTGTTGGCGCAGTTATAGCATAAATAGCAGTTAAATAAAAATTGTCATGGTTAAAAAAGATAGCAATGAATATTAAATAATAATCAGTGAATTATGTCACAGCATCAATGCAACTTTCATAAGCAAAAATTGTTGATTATTTAACACATGAATTATTACGATTTTGTGTAGACCTAACCCCAAACATGAGGTTAGGATCCTTGGGACCTTTGAGTAAAATATTTACTCCAATTCATTTTCATTGATACTGATAACCGGATTATCAGAAAATAGATAGTGATCACGTTTAGTTTCAAAATCCTTACTGGTTGCATCAAATAGCATTTTTTTGGTATTTTCCAGATGTTGCCACATTGCAAGTTTAGCTGCTTTGGGATCTCGATTAATTAATGCTTCAAGGATTTTTTCATGTTCATCCCACCAGCTATCAATATCTTGTTCTGGTACATGTTCATGCAATTTTTTCCATAGGGGATTAAGTGTTCGTTGTTGCCACGTTTCTTGGACAATGGTTGTTAATGCGGTATTACGTGTAATCATGGCAATTTGTGTATGGAATTTTAAATCCCAATCAGAATCGCGAAAATGATCCTCTTTCTGAGCTTTATGTTGAATTTCCAGTAACTTAACAATATCATCTTTGGTGATTTGGGTTGCTGCAAACTCAGCAATATTACTTTCAATAAGTTGACGTGCTTGTAGTAATTCAAATGGTCCAGTGGTTGCAAAATTCAAACCTTGTGAAGTAGCTAGAATATTCGTTTGTAGGCTATTGCCTATAACATGAATACCTGACCCTTTTCGTGCTTCAACGAAGCCTTCAACTTCGAGCATAATAATTGCTTCTCTTACCACTGAACGGCTTACTTTAAGCTCTTCACAAATTAATCTTTCCGACGGTAATTTATCACCTATCGGATAAATTCCATTAATAATACGGTTTTTTAATTCTGTAGCGATAACTTGATACAGTCGTTGATGTTCATTTTGTTCTTGGGTCATAATTGATTTTGTGTAAGTCATAAATTATTTATAAATTTAAAATAACATCTAATTGCCTTTAGTTAAATAACATTACTCTAATTTTTTACAAATCTATTAATAATCCATGATTATTGTTAATCAATAACCAGACATATAATGTGGTTATATTCAAATAATGTGATGTAGGTCAACTTTTTTAGTTGACTGACATGTTATTATTGATTTTAATGTTCCACCTCAATAATAGCGACATACAAAACCATTTTTAGATTTTGTAGTTGTAAGATAGATTCCAATGTTTGTGGAGAAAAAAATGAGTTTTTTGACTAAAGATTTTTTACTAGATACTGAATTTGCTCGTCAGCTTTATCATGATTATGCTGCGGAGCAACCAATTTTTGATTATCACTGCCATTTGCCACCAGAACAAATTGCTCAAGATTACCAATTCAAAAACTTGTATGACATTTGGTTGAAAGGCGATCATTATAAGTGGCGTGCAATGCGAACTAACGGTGTAGCTGAAAAATTCTGTACAGGTCATGAAGTGAGTGATTATGAGAAATTTAAAGCGTGGGCTGAAACTGTACCTTATACCATTGGTAATCCACTTTATCACTGGACTCATTTAGAACTTCGTCGACCTTTTGGTATTGATAATATTTTACTTTCTCCAACAACTGCGGAAACTATTTGGAATACTTGTAATGAAATGCTGGAAACAAAAGAATTTTCAGCCCGTGGTATTATGAAAAAAATGAATGTAAAAATGGCTGGTACTACTGATGATCCAGTAGATGACTTAGTGCATCATAAAGCTATTGCACAAGATAACTCATTTGACATAAAAGTGTTACCAAGTTGGCGCCCAGATAAAGCTGTTAATATTAATTCCGAATTTTTCGTTGCTTATATTGAAAAATTATCAACAGTTGCCGATATTACCATTTCTTCTTTCCATGCGCTTTGTCAGGCTTTATCAAAACGAATGGATTATTTTGCTCAACATGGCTGTAAAGTTTCTGACCATGCTTTAGATACTGTTGTTTATGCAGAAGCGACTGAAAAAGAGTTAGATGTAATTTTAACTAAACGTTTGACCGGTACAGTATTAAGCGCACAAGAAGAAGCTCAATTTAAAACTGCTGTGCTTATTTTCCTTGGTAGTGAATATAACAAACGTGCTTGGGTACAACAATATCATATTGGTGCATTACGCAACAATAATTCAAGAATGTTTAATTTAATGGGACCTGATATCGGATTCGATTCAATTAATGACTCACCTATAGCTCAACCTCTGTCACGATTATTAGATGCTCAAGCTAAACAAAATGCTTTACCTAAAACGGTACTTTATTGTCTCAACCCTTCTGATAATGAAATTCTTGCAACCATGATTGGTAATTTCCAAGGTGAAGGTATTGAAGGCAAAATGCAGTTTGGCTCAGGTTGGTGGTTCAATGATCAGAAAGACGGCATGATCCGTCAGATGAATCAACTGGCACAACTTGGATTATTAAGTCGTTTTATCGGTATGTTAACTGATAGTCGCAGTTTCCTTTCTTATACTCGCCATGAATATTTTAGACGTATTTTATGTCGTATGATTGGACGTTGGGTTGAGGACGGTGAAGCGCCACGCGATATCCAATTATTGGGTCAAATGGTTAAAAATATCTGTTTTGATAATGCAAAAAACTATTTTGGTATCGAACTAAACTAAAAAAATTACCTTAGTCATAAATAGATTAATTTACAAAAAGAGTTATATAAATGAAGACATTAAATAGAGTTGATTTCCCCGGTGCAAAATATACTACACGTGTTGTTCAGTTTGGCGAGGGTAATTTTTTACGCGCTTTTTTAGATTGGCAGTTAGATATCTTAAATGAGAAGACTAATCTTGATGCTGGCGTGGTTGTGGTTCGTCCTTTAAATACTGATTTTCCACCACCTTTAAGTACCCAAGATGGCCTTTATACCACCCTCATTCGTGGATTGAATGAAAGTAATGAAGCAGTAAAAGAATTTAGGATGATTCGTTCGGTAAATAACGAGATAAATGTTTACACTCAATATGATGAATATATGCAATTAGCTAAAGATCCTAATATTCAGTTTATCTTTTCAAATACTACCGAAGCAGGTATCAGCTATGTTGAAAGCGATCAATTAACAGACCGTCCAGCAACAAGCTATCCTGCTAAGTTAACTGCTTTTTTATATGAAAGATTTGTTCATTTTGCCGGTAGTAAAGAAAGTGGTTTGATTATTATTCCATGTGAGTTGATTGATTATAATGGTGATGCACTTAAAAAATTAGTACTTAAATATGCTCATCAGTGGAACTTGTCGGACAAGTTTATTGATTGGCTTGAAAATGATAATTTATTCTGTTC
Source organism: Gilliamella sp. wkB108 (assembly GCF_001690195.1). Lineage (GTDB taxonomy): Bacteria > Pseudomonadota > Gammaproteobacteria > Enterobacterales > Orbaceae > Gilliamella > Gilliamella apicola_L. The sequence goes on from NZ_LZGM01000096.1 coordinate 36,846, forward strand.
AACATTAGTCGATAGAATCGTACCAGGTTATCCGAAAGCACAAATTGAAGAGTTACAGGCAGAACTTGGTTATAAAGATAGTTTTATTGATTCAGCTGAGTATTTCTATTTATTTGTTATTCAAGGACCACAATGGTTAGCTGAAAAACTTTGTTTAGATAAGTGCAATATGAACATCAAGATAGTTGATGATATTAAGCCATATAAAGAGCGTAAAGTAGCGATCTTAAATGGCGCTCATACTGCTTTAGTTCCAGTAGCTTATCTATCAGGTATTGATACTGTTGGCGAATCAATGAAAGATCCGCAAATTTTATCTTATATCAAAACAACTATTTTTGATGAGATTATCCCTGTTTTAGATTTACCTCATCAAGAATTAGTTGATTTTGCAGAATCAGTGATTAGCCGTTTTAAAAATCCATTTATTGAACATCAATTATTGTCGATTGCTTTAAATAGCATGACAAAATTTAAAACTCGTATTTTGCCTCAATTGATTGCTTATCAAAAAGAGCAGGGGGTTTTACCACAACATCTCGTATTCTCTTTTGCTGCATTAATCGCTTTTTATCGCGGTGTCAGAGAGGGTCAGAACTATCCATTACAAGACGACGCTATTTGGTTAACACGTTTCAATACGAGTTGGGCAAATATTGCTGAAGGTAAAGAAACACTATCAGCGTTAGTCCATAGTGTATTGAGTGATGAGAAACATTGGGAGCATGATTTATTAAGTATTCCTCAACTAGCAGAAACATTAACTCAATATCTATCTGTTATCACCGAAAAAGGTATGCGACAGGCAATGAAACAATGTGTGACCAATAGTAAATAAAATGAGCAATACAATGGTAAAATTTATAAAAATAAATAATAAAGATAATGTCGGCGTGGCATTATCTGACTTAGAAGCACATGAAGCAGATATTGTGATCGATGGAAAAACCATTGATTTACAACAACCTATCAAGCAAGGTCATAAATTTGCCCTTACTGATATTAATCAAAATGAAAATGTTATTAAATATGGTTTACCAATCGGACATGCTACTTGTCTGATAAAAGCGGGTGAACATATCCATTCACAAAATTTAAAAACCAATTTAAATGATATTGATGATTATAAATATCAACCTGATTTGTCCCAAAATACGTTACTACATGAAATAGCCGATAAAGAAGTACAAATTTATCGTCGAAAAAATGGTGAAGTAGGGATTCGTAATGAGCTTTGGATAATACCTACCGTTACTTGTATAAATGGTATTGCTCAGCAGATTGTTAAGCAGTTTTGTCAGGAACTGAATAATCAATTAGATATTGATGGCATTACCGTATTAGAACATCCTTATGGGTGTTCTCAATTAGGACAAGATCATAAAAATACTAAAGTGATACTACAAGATTTAGTTAAACATCCTAATGCAGGTGCTGTGCTAGTTATTGGTCTAGGTTGCGAAAATAACCAAGTTTCAGAATTTAAAGAAGACTTAGGTGAATATGACGAATCCAGAGTTAGATTTATTGTCGCTCAACAAGAAACCGATGAGGTTGAATCAGCGTTAGTTCATTTAAGAGAACTCTACGCTATTATGAAACAAGATAAACGCGAACTTGGTCACTTAAGTGAATTGAAATTTGGTCTTGAGTGTGGTGGTTCTGACGGTTTTTCTGGCATAACCGCTAACCCAATGTTAGGGCTATTTTCCGATTATGTTATTTCACATGGTGGTACCAGTGTTTTAACTGAAGTACCCGAAATGTTTGGCGCAGAGAATATTTTAATGTCGCACTGTGTTGATGAATCAACTTTCGATAAAACGGTGCATATGATTAATGATTTTAAACAATACTTCATTTCAAATAATCAACCAATTTATGAAAATCCCTCACCGGGTAATAAAGCGGGTGGTATTACTACACTAGAAGAAAAGTCATTGGGTTGTACTCAAAAAGCAGGTGGAAGCGAAGTTGTCGATGTACTTAAGTACGGTCAAAGGTTAACTACTCCTGGGCTTAATCTACTGAGCGCACCAGGTAATGATGCAGTTGCAACCGGCGCTTTATCCGCTGCCGGTTGCCATATGGTGTTATTTACAACAGGAAGAGGGACGCCGTATGGTGGTATTGTTCCTACAGTTAAAATTGCGACCAATACGCAATTAGCCGAGAAAAAAATTAATTGGATTGATTTTAATGCTGGCAAACTTATCCAAGGTGTGTCAATGCAATCATTATTGACCGAATTTATTTCCCAAATTGTTCTTATTGCTAACGGAATGAAAACATGCAATGAAAAAAATAATTTCAAGAATTTAGCCATTTTAAAAAGTGGCGTAACCCTCTAAGAATAAATTAATTATTCATTAGTTAATCATGTCATTAAGTCCTTTGGGCTTAATGCATAGGGGATCGTTTTTTTTACAAATAATATAGGTAATATTTATGAACGAAAATAAAGAGAGAAAAATTACATGGTTAGTAAGATTCTCATATGGGAGTGGTAATTTAATTGGTAGTGGTGCATTAGCAATTAGTGGTGCATGGTTACTCTATTTTTATACTACTTTTTGTGGGTTGTCGGTTGTACAAGCAGCGTTAATTTTTTCAATCGCTACATATTTAGATGTGATTCTTAATCCATTAATGGGATTTATTACTGATAATTTCTATCAAACTAAGATAGGTAGACGTTTTGGGAGACGCCGATTTTTCATTCTTATAGGTATTCCATTAATGATTATTTATCCGATGCTTTGGATTAATGGCATGGGATTTTGGTACTACCTGATCACATATATTTTATTTGAAATCATCTATACCAGTATTATGATCCCTTTTAATACGTTACCTGTCGAGATGACCTCTAACTTTTCACAACGTACTTATTTGACTGGTTCAAAAGCAATGTTTGGTAAAGTTGCTAATTTTTTAGGTGCGGCCATTCCTGGTTTGTTCTTCTATTTTTATAGTAAAGAATCAGCTACTCCATTCCTGTTAACCGGTATTACTTACGCATCTATTATGATGTTAGCGTTAATTTTACTTTATTGTAATAGCTGGGAAAAACCAAGAGAAGAAGTTAAAGATGAATCTGTGCATAGCTTTTGGGAAGCTTTGCAAAAACTGTTTATTGATATTTTATCAACATTTCGTATTAAAACGTTCAGAACCCATTTAGGCATGTATCTATTTGGTTTTGGTGCGGAATGGTTATTTACGGCTGTTTTCACTTATTTCATAGTATTTAGTTTGGGTGAACCACGATCTTTCGTTGCTGAAATGAATTCACTTAGCAGTATTTGTCAGTTAGTTTCAACAGCCTTTTTCATGATGTACTGTGCGAAAAAAGGCTTCAAAAAGCCATTTATTATTGCACTGTTAATCGTTATCTCTTCGATGATTGGTTATGTTGGTATTTACTACTTAAATCTTCCTCATATTACTTGGATTGTCATTGGTATAACTATCTGGTTCGGTTTAGGAACAGGTGGTGTTTATTATATTCCATGGAGTGTCTACGTTTTCCTTGCTGATGTGGATGAAGTTGTTACCAACAGGCGTCGTGAAGGTGTTTATGCCGGAGCAATGACTATGGCAGGTAAATTAGTTCGAGCTTCTATTGTGTTTGTTCTTGGTATGATTCTAAGTGCTTACGGTTTTGAGTCAAAATCCCATGTTCAACCACAAAGTGCGGTAAATGCAATAAATGGCATTATTCTTTATGGTGTTGTTGGTATGGCTCTTATTGGCGCTTTCTTTGCATGGCGAATGAAACTCGATCATTCTACGCATTCTGTGATTATTAATGAAGTCGCACGAATTCGTGAAGGTGGGAAAATGGAAGATGTCACACCTGAAACGAAAAAAATTGTGGAAGAGCTATCCGGTATTGCTTATGAAAAATGTTTCGGTAATAACAATATAGGTTTCAAAGCAAAAAGTTCTGCAACAGAACCAAAATAATTGAGTTATTTATCAGGATAAGTAAAAACTAAATCCTGTTATTAGTAAAGTAAGTAGCGAGCTATATCAAATACGATATAGTTCGCGTAATTAAATTTGAAGGACAGAATAATGAATACTGTATCAGTAGTAGATTTTGGCGCAATAGGTGACGGAAAATCTATTAATACATTAGCATTTGAAAAAGCGATACAACATATTGAAAAATTAGGTGGCGGAACCGTTGTTGTTCCAGTTGGTACTTATTATACCGGTGCAATTAAATTATGTAGCCATTTAACCATGATTATTGAGTCAGGCGCGACATTATTATTTTCTGACGATGCCAAAGATTATCCAATTGTAAATTCTCGTTGGGAAGGGGTAAAGCAAGATGTGTATATGCCATGTCTTTACGGGCAGAACATTGAAAATGTAACCATTACAGGTGGTGGTAAAATTGATGGTAACGGTCAAAAATGGTGGCATATATTCCGTAATGATCGTAGTAATCTTAAGTACCCAAGACCTTATCTTATTGGTTTTGATTTTTGTGAACGTGTGACGATTGAACGGGTATTTTTAACTCAGTCACCGAGTTGGACGGTTCACCCAATGGAATCTAATAATGTTGTTGTTGATAATGTGTCAATTCTTAATCCTGCTGATTCACCTAATACCGACGGCATTAATCCAGAATCATGCCGTAATGTGCGGATCTCAAATTGTTATATCGATGTAGGTGATGATTGTATTGCGATAAAAGCTGGTACAGAAGAAACCGCTGAAAAAAGTCCATGTGAAAATATCCTAATTACTAATTGTAATATGATTCATGGTCATGGCGCGGTGGTTCTGGGTAGTGAAATGAGCGGTTGTATTCGCAATGTAACTATTACTAACTGTGTTTTCCAAAAAACCGATCGAGGCGTTAGATTCAAAACTCGTCGCGGAAGGGGGGGAACCATTTCTGATATTACTTTTAGTAATATCGTCATGGATGAAGTGCTATCTGCATTTGTTATGAACTATTACTATTACTGTGGCCCTAAAGGTAACGATCCAATTGTTTGGAATAAAGATCCATTACCGGTAAATGATGCAACGCCAGCATGTCATAATATTAGTTTCTCAAATATTATTGCTAAAAATGTTCGTGCTTATGCAGGCTTTTTATATGGATTACCTGAATCACCTATTTCCAATATTACTTTTGATAATATTCGTGTATCAATGCAACTTAATGCACAAGCTGGTGAAGTAGACATGTTTAAAGGTGTCGAGCCAGAAGCAGGTAAAGGATTTTTTATCGAGAATGCAAACAGCATTTTATTTAATAATGTGATTGTGGATAATGTAGTGAGTGATCCATTGTGTATTAAAAATAGTACGGATGTGCATGTTACTCAGTCATTTGTAAAACAAAATGGTAAGTTATTCAGTCTTATGGTTGATTAATTATGCTAGAAATAACCGCTATTGAGCGGTTATTTTTTGTATCGTTTCAATTTAAAAGCGCTTTATCCTAACTAGTGTTTATTTTCAATAATTGGTTTTAGATTAAATGGGTAATTAGTTTTATTGGTCTAGTGTTGCTATAGGTTAAAGTAATTTATACCGCTTTTATCAAAAAAGTTATTCTGCTACACCCTATTAAAGATAATTCAATTGCGCAATTTATTACCCTCCCAAACAAGTAATACACCATAAATAAACAATACAACATACTTTTCCCATGAAAAGCGCTAATCCATGCCATAAATAGGCATTGCTAGCACAATTTCAAATCATAGCTATTATCTCATTGTGTTGTTACTCATCTTTTTTTTATTCGAAAACCATTTCACAGTAATTCTACCGAGCTGTGGTTTCTTATTATCTTACTTGTTGTTAACAAAAAGTTGCTAAAGAATAAGTCATTTCCATTTTGCTAATAAGGCCACATTGATGATGGAGAAAAAGCTATTTAAATAAGTAATGGTCTGTTTAGTTGTGGTAGGGATAATTTTTCTGTCTTTTTTATAAGTTTTACATATTTAAAGGTGTGTTACCGCTTCTTGGTAAAAAATAATTTTGATGTTGATCACATTTATCCAATAAACCTTTTAAAGCTAAATTTTTAGCTATTCATACTCGTTTTGTGCTTCACTCTATATAGGATAAATTATGACTACAACATTTTATAAAAAACCAACTTACTGGTTCGCTTCCTGTTATAGTTTTATGTATTATGCAGCAGGTAGTTTTGTTTTTTCTTTTTATGCAATTTGGCTTAGTAAGGAGATTGGTTTAACCGCAAAACAGACAGGTATTATTTATTCTTTCAATTATTTTATCTCACTTATCATTATGATCATTTATGGTGTTTATCAAGACAAGTTGGTTCTTAAAAAGCATCTTATTTGGTTTCAAAGTATTATCATTACGTTAGCTGCACCAGCTTTGATTTATGTTTATGAACCATTATTGCGACATAATTTCTATTTTGGTGTGATTTTTGGTAGTTTCTTTTTAGGTTTTGGTTGGGTTGCTGGAATGGGCTTAATTGATTCTTATTGTGAAAAAATTAGTCGAGCTTTTGGTTTTGAGTTTGGACAATGTCGGACTTGGGGATGTATTGCTTATGCGGTTGGTACCTTTATTGCCGGTATTCTGATCAGTCTTAACCCGCATCTTAACTTTTGGGCCGCGTCGATTGTTGGTATCTGTTTTATGATCCTCAATCTGAATTTCAAACCCGATTTAAGTCAATCATCAGATGTTATTTTTCAGAAAAAAGATAAACTTAGTTTTAATGAGATTTTGATGGTGTTTACACTCAAAAAGTTTTGGATTTTTGTTATTTATGTATTAGGTACTTATAGTCTTTACAATATTTATGATCAGCAGTTATTCCCAGTTTATTTCACTCAACAATTTGCAGACGTTAATGATGGTTATCGTCTATACGGTATTTTAAATTCATTTCAAGTATTTTTAGAAGCAGCAGTCATGTTTTGTGTCCCATTCGTAGTTAATCGCGTGGGTGCTAAAAATGCGTTGATTTTTGCCGCCTTTATTTCTGCTTCACGTATTTTCTTAACCGGACATGTTAATAGTATTGCAATTATTTCTGTTATTAAATTAATGCACTGCTTGGAGATCTCCACTATTTTGGTGTCTGTCTTTAAATATATCGATATTAATTTCAATGCACGTTTATCAGCAACTGTATTTTTAATTGGTTATCAAGTGGCGGGTTCTGTTGGTGTTATTTTGTTCTCAACATATGTAGGTCAGATTTACGATACCGACGGTCCGGCGACAACATTTAATAACTTAGGTCTTGTCGTATTAGGATTTATGATTTTTGCGATTATTTTCTTAAGTCGTGATAGGAAATCTACAAAACAAGTTGAAATTAAGCAAGAGATAACAAATTAAGTTTAAACAATTAATATTAAGGATTGAGTATGAGTATTTTTAATTCTGTTACTGAGTTTCATTTTGAACAAACAAGGACTATTTCACCAGAAAATATGACTGGTGAAAAAGGTAAATCTTGTATGAAGGCAAGTGTACTAGGTCCAAGTAGAAAAGGGCAGGGGTTTATTTCTATACCTGCAGGGGAAAAGGTAACAATAGCTGAAATTACAGGTCCTGCTGAAATTCGTCATATGTGGTTTACATTAACTGATAGAACGCATCGAGGTAGCTTTGTGTTGAGGGATGTTGTGTTACGTATCTATTGGGATGATGAAGAAACCCCGTCAGTTGAAAGCCCGATTGGTGACTTTTTTTGTAATGGTTTTGGTGCAAGATGCGATATTAATTCAATGCCGATTGTAGTTAATCCAACAGGTGGGTTTAACTGTTATTTTAAAATGCCATTCAATAAGAAAGCGAGAATTGAGATCACCAATGAGCATGAAGCCGATTTACAACATTTCTTCTTTACTATTAATTATGCTTTAATGCCTAAGCCATTTGCTAATCCGCTCTATTTCCATGCACAATGGCGTAGACAACGGGTTACTAATATTGCGCAAGATTATGTGTTGTTAGATAACGTTGAAGGTTTTGGTTATTATGTCGGTACTTACCTGGCTCTTACTGCATTAGAGCGTTATTGGTGGGGAGAAGGTGAATTTAAGTTCTATCTTGATGGCGATAGTGATTATCCAACCCAACATTCGACAGGATCTGAAGACTATTTTGGTGGCGCATGGGCTTTTCATAATCGTGATAGTCAAGGACGTCCGTCTGCTAAATGTTTCCAGACTTTATTTATGGGATATCCTTATCAAACTAAACGAGATCATACACGTGACTTTTTCCAAACTGGGGATGCTAACCCTGTTCATGGTTTTGGTGATGATGCGTTACCGATGCATGGTTTATATCGTTGGCATTTGCCTGATCCGATTGCATTTCATCAAAATATTAAACTTGCATTTCAACAAATTGGTAATGATGATATAAGATTATATGAACGTTGTGATGATATTGCGAGTGTTGCATATTGGTATCAGAATCCAACAGTAAATCATTATCCACCGTTTCCTAATAAACAACAACGAACTCCGCGTTAACAAAAGGTATTATTTATGGCGAGTAATAAACTGAAAATTAATGATATTGCTCGTTTGGCTGGCGTGTCGGCAACGACCGTCAGTCATATCTTTAATAAACGTGATAAAAAATATCGGATTTCACCTCAAACCCGACAAAGAGTGTTGGCAATTGCTCAACAATACAGTGATCAACCCCATGTCCGTCAATATATTATCAAGGCAAACAGTACTAACACTATTGGTGTGATTGTACCGGATATGTCAAATACGTTTTTTTCAATATTCTTACATCATTTAGAAGCTTCGTTTCGACAAAAAAATATCCAACTTTTAATTACCTGTAGTCATTATAATAAAGAGGTGGAAATTAAAGTCGCGCAAAATCTTGTAGAGCGTAAAGTTGATGCGATGATAGTTGTTACTTCTTTAGATAGTGATCAGTTTTATGTTGGCATTAATCAACATACACCAGTTCTATTTTTTGATCGTTATTTAAAAGATACAGTATTACCATTTATAACCAGTGAATCTACAAGTTCTGTCGCAAACTTAATTAAACCTTATGCCAAGCAGTTAGATGAGTTTTATTTTATTGGTTGTGATCTTCAATTAACATCGATTGGAGCTAGGTTAGAAGGTTTTAAACAGGGTTTAGCTAATGTTGGTATGACCTTTAAACCTGAATGGTTAGTCACAGATGATTATAGTCCAAATAAAGGCTATTATTTGCTTAAAGATCTACACGAAAAATTAGGTCGATTACCCAAAGCCATTTTTACCCCTTCAGGTAATTTATTACAAGAAGTACTTTGTTATTTAGTTGAAGTTAAAGTCGATCCAAAATCTATTTGTTTATGTTCTTATGATTATAATATTTACCTTGATTATTCGTATTATCCCATTGATGCAATCGCTCAAGATCATCAAAGTATGGCGCATACGTGTGTCGAAGTGATTAATAATTTACTGAATTTCAAAGAATTAAAAAGTAATGCATTTTTAATTGAACCACAGATAATACGTCACCGGTAAATAAATTACCGGTAAGCGGTAAAATTAGCCACGATTAGCATTTTTCATGATACGAGCTTTATCGACTTGCCATTGACGTTCTTTAATGTCAGTACGTTTGTCAAACTCTTTTTTACCTTTAGCAACGCCGATTTTAACTTTTGCCCATGCATTTTTCCAATATAATGAAAGTGCAACTACGGTATAACCTTGACGATTGATCTGTCCAAATAATGAGTTCAATTCGCGCTGACTTAAAAGTAATTTACGCGTGCGCATAGGTTCACATACTACATGTGTTGAGGCTACATTGAGAGGTGTAATTGTGGCACCAAAAAGCCATGCCTCACCATTTTTAAGTAATACATAGCTGTCACTAATATTAGCTTTGCCTGCGCGCAGTGATTTAACTTCCCAGCCTTGCAGGGATAATCCCGCCTCAATTTCCTCTTCAATAAAGTACTCATGGCGTGCGCGTTTATTTAATGCAATTGTTGCCGAACCCGGCTTGTGTGATTTTTTCTTAGTCATAATGTGCGTTATTATAGAGTTACGTGATACTATATGCTACTAATTTTATTTTTTAATTTATATTGTTATGGCGCATGTTTTTCACGAAGTGATTGAACCTTATTCTATCCAACAAATGTTTGAGTTGGTGAATGATATTGCTCGTTACCCCGAATTCGTTCCTGATTGTATCGCAACTGGCATTATTAGCAAACAAGATAATATTGTTGCTGCTTTTATTGAAGTTGAAAAATTAGGATTTAAGAAATCTTTCACCACGCTAAATCAAATTAATCAGCCAAATTCTATTGATATGAAGTTACTCGAAGGTCCATTTAAACATTTGTCGGGTAAATGGTGCTTTATTGCTCTGGATGAAAACAAGAGTAAAATTAGCTTAAGTTTAGATTTTGAATTTAAAAATAAGTTGTTAGATCTCGCTTTTACGCCTGTATTTAAGGAAGTAATGGCAAATATGGTTAATGCATTTTCACAGCGAGCAAGGCAGATATACTAAAATGATAAATATTCAAGTTGTTTATGCATTACCTAATAATCCAACGATAATTAGTTGTGAAGTTGATGAGCAAACTAATGTCTTGCAAGCAATTACAAAATCCAATATCTTATCAATATGTCAGATCAAGTTAGATAATCATTTGGTCGGTATATATGGTAAACGTTGTGATCTAAATGATTTGGTTAAAAACGGTGATCGTATTGAACTTTATCGACCTTTAATTAATGATCCTAAAGAGATTAGACGAAGAAAAGCAGCTCGAAAAACATAACGACTAAAAGCAAAGGAAATAGAATGCACACTCTGCTAATTGAAAAGATTGAAACTCTATGCAAAAAACGGAATATCAAATTAACAACTCAGCGTCGAACTGTCTTGGATATTATGTTGAAAGCAAACAAAGCAATGAGTGCATATGATCTTTTGGATCTGTTAAAAATTAGCGAACCTCAAGCTAAGCCCCCTACAATTTATCGTGCGCTTGAATTTTTACTTGAACAAGGTTTTATTCATAAAGTTGAATCTTCCAATAGTTATATTATTTGTCCTCATTTTCATAATCCTGAACATATTTCAATCCTGTTTATTTGTGATAAGTGTCAACAGATTATTGAAAAACATTCAGAAGATATTGAAAAGCAACTAAAACAATTAGCACAGCAAAATGTGTTTTCAATAAAGCATAGTGTGCTTGAAATTCATGGATTTTGTCAGCAGTGTCAGCCTTAATTATTATACTTTGGATAATTAATCTTGCTTGCGATACGGTAGGGCAGATTGCCTTTAAGTATGCTGCGATTACTTCTAAACATAACCAAGGTATGCATTATTGGCGTAAGTTGTTTGGTAATCTTTGGCTATGGTTGGGTTTTGGAACCTATGTTTTAGGGTTTATTTTTTGGTTAGCTTTTTTAAGTCAGGTACCTTTATCGCAGGGTATTTTATTAGGCTCTTTTAATATGATAACGGTCATGCTTGCTGGACGAATTCTTTTTAAAGAACAGATCACCCCGTTTCGTCTTATTGGCATTTTATTTATTACTACAGGTGTTGTTTTGGTAGGGCTTGCGTAATGAAAAAATATTATTTACTTGGTTTTATCTTTTTACTGTTTTTTGATACCTTTGGTCAGACAAGTTTTAAATTAACCGCTTTATCTGCATTACCATTTGAATTTAATATTGATTGGATAATTCGTATATTTAGCCATTATTGGGCTTATGTGGTGATCCTTGGCTACTCAGGTGCATTTATAACTTGGATGGTTTTACTCAAGAACGCGCCAATTGGCCCAGCTTTTGCCGCTTCTCATTTACAAGTAGTGACGGTAATGTTAGTTTCAGTTATTGTTTTTAATGAACACTTAACATGGACACGTATATTTGGGGCGCTATTTATTATTATTGGAATTATTTTCCTCGCATTAGCTGAACAAAGATTGCATAAAAAAAATCTTTATACTAAGACATAGTGTTAACCTGAAACATCTTGACAATAATTGATGATTAAATTTGTTTATCCAGATTTTTTAGCATTTCAATAATCGGACGATTAGCATCAGGAAATTCGTCAGCGTTAAGATCTTCTTGATCTACCCAGCGACTCGGTTGTCCTTCTTTTGCAAAAGGAACGCCATCCCATTCTTCCACTAAATAAGCATGGATAGTGATATCGCGATCATCGTAACTATGTTTAACTATTTTTAAAAATTGGGCTTCATGGATGTGAATATCGACTTCTTCAGCAATTTCTCTTTGTAACGTTTGAAAAGGAGTTTCTCCCGCTTCGATTTTCCCACCAGGGAACTCCCAAAAACCAGCAAGATGAGAATCCTCTCCTCGTTGGGTGATAAAGATTTTACAATCTTGTGAACGAATAATACCTACAGCAATTTCAGTATGTTTTTTCATGATCCTGTCTGTTTGTTTTACTTAAAAAATAGTTATTTTCCCTTACATTTTTTACGCCGACGATTTAGTCGGCGTTGTTGTCTATCAACACTATTGATGATACTAAATTTTTTGTTTAGTGAACAGCACCATGACAATGTTTGTACTTTTTACCAGAACCACATGGGCATGGATCATTACGTCCGACTTTAGCTTGGGTTCTAACTATCGGTTGTGCTGGTCCTGAAGCTTGTTCATTGCTTTCTCCATTCATACCTGCCATAGATTCATGATTAGTTTGTTGTTTAGCTAATAATTTCTCCATTTCGGCTTTACGTTGACGTTCAGCTTCATCTACCTCTTCTTGTGAACGAATTCTGACTCGACTAAGAATACCAATTACATCATATTTTAGTGATTCTAACATGCGAGCAAACATATCAAATGATTCACGTTTATATTCCTGTTTTGGATCTTTTTGGGCGTAGCCACGTAAGTGAATGCCTTGACGTAAATAATCCATAGCAGCTAAATGCTCTTTCCATAAACTATCAAGTGTTTGTAGCATTACCGTTTTTTCAAAGTGCCTAAATGCCTCTGATCCGGCGGTATTTTCTTTTTCTTGATAGCTGTCTTGCGCAATTTGTAAAATACGTTCACGCAGCGTTTCTTCATGTAGGTTTTGTTCTTCATCTAACCATTTGGCTATTGGTAAGTCTAAATCAAAATCAGTTTTTAACGCTGTCTCTAATCCCGGAACATCCCACATTTCTTCAATTGACTGTGGTGGAATATATTGATCTATTAACGCATTAAAGACATCACCGCGGATAGAATCAATCGTTTCTTTAATATCGGAATTATCTAACAGCTCATTTCTTTGACGATAAATGGCTTTACGTTGGTCGTTGGCGACATCGTCAAATTCAAGTAATTGTTTACGAATATCAAAGTTTCGACTCTCTACTTTCTTTTGGGCATTAGCAATTGCTCTTGATACCCATGGATGTTCAATCGCTTCACCTTCTTTCATACCTAATTTACGCATCATGACACCGACACGTTCTGATGCAAAAATTCGCATCAGAGGATCTTCCAGTGATAGATAAAAACGCGATGCGCCTGGGTCACCTTGGCGTCCTGCACGGCCACGTAACTGGTTATCAATACGGCGTGATTCGTGTCGCTCTGTACCTAAAATATAAAGTCCACCAAGAGCAATCACTTCTTCATGTTTAACTTGCCATGCTTGCTTAGCCTTTTCGATATCTTCCGGAGTTGGATTTTCCAGTTTTGCAATATCACTTTGCCAGTTACCACCAAGCATAATATCCGTACCACGACCAGCCATATTGGTGGCGATAGTTACGGCACCTTTACTACCGGCATTAGCAATTATTTCTGCTTCTTGCGCATGGAATTTAGCATTCAATACATTATGTTTTATACCGACTTTTTTAAATGCATTTGAAACCAGTTCTGATTTTTCAATAGAAGCCGTACCGACTAATACTGGTTGACCTCGTTTTAAACATTCTTGTACATCAGCAACAATGGCATTAATTTTTTCTTTCTCTGTCATATAGACCAGATCTGCATTATCTTTACGAATCATTGGACGATTAGTTGGGATAACAATAGTATCTAAACTATAAATTTGGTTAAATTCGAATGCTTCAGTATCAGCAGTACCAGTCATACCTGCTAATTTTTCATATAAGCGGAAATAGTTTTGGAAAGTAATTGATGCTAATGTTTGATTCTCATTTTGAATCTTAACATGTTCTTTCGCTTCAACCGCTTGGTGTAAACCGTCTGACCAACGACGCCCTTCCATAGTTCGTCCGGTATGTTCATCAACAATGATAACTTCGTTATCTTTAACGATATAGTCAACGTCTTTATGGAATAGGTGATGAGCGCGCAATGCAGCATTAACATGATGCATTAATACAATATTACTCGGGGCATAGAGTGATTCGTCACCTTTCATAATACCTTGTTTTATTAGCAACTCTTCCACTTTAACTAAGCCACGTTCAGTTAGGTTGACTTGACGTGATTTTTCATCCACAGAGAAGTCGCCGTCTCCTTGAAATTGGTCTGAATCTTCTTTTTCTTGACGTACTAAATATGGGATAATTTTATCGACACTAATATAACGGTCTGAACTATCTTCTGCTTGTCCGGATATAATCAAAGGTGTTCTAGCTTCATCAATTAAGATAGAGTCAACTTCATCGACTAAGGCATAGTGAAGGGGGCGTTGTACGCGAGATTCTTTATTAAAGACCATATTATCACGCAAATAATCAAAGCCATATTCATTATTTGTACCATAAGTTATATCGGCATTATAAGCATCACGTTTCATTTCTGGTGGCATATTCGGTAAATTTACACCAACAGATAGCCCAAGAAATTCGAATAATGGACGGTTATTTTCAGCGTCACGTTGTGCTAAGTAATCATTAACAGTAACCACGTGAACGCCTTTACCTGTTAAAGCATTTAAATAGGCAGGTAATGTTGCAGTTAATGTTTTACCTTCACCAGTACGCATTTCTGCAATACAGCGTTCATTTAATACCATACCACCGATTAATTGCACATCAAAATGGCGCATGCCAAATACACGTTTACTTGCTTCACGTACAACAGCAAAAGCTTCTTCTAAGATATTGTCTAATTTAGTACCTGATGCTAATTTTTCTTTAAATTCTACTGTTTTGGCTTTTAATTGGTCATCGGTCAACGCTTCCATTGCTGGTTCAAGTGCATTGATTTTTTCTACACGTTTGCGCATCATTTTTAAAACGCGTTCATTACGGCTACCAAATACTTTAGTTAATAGTTTTAATAACATAGTTTTTCTCTTATTTTTTTCAATAGGGATTGCAAGGCCAATGCCTTATATAACAAATTAATTTAACAGAGTAATAAACTCTTTAGGCAGTGACTTTAGGGCCGGCTCTTATGCCATTATTGGGTGATAAGCGGACGACTTTGCTTGGTGTTGTTTCACCATAATTTAATGAAATAATTTCAACTGCAGAGTGCTGTTTTTGTGAATAGGCTAATGTTGGCGATTCAGTTTTGGTTGCAGTTTGATTTTCTTGAACAATTGCTGTAATGGCAATGATACCGACCTGTGATACAGAAGATTCAGAGGGTAGCGCGTTTTGCTGACATAAACTAAACCCAGTAGCAATCACACCTAATAATAAGTGCGATAATGCAGTTTTAATAATCAAGCGTTTGCTGAGTTTTTGCCAATAATCAATAACAGTCATAATAGCGTTATGTTAGCATTTTTTGCCAAAATGAAAAACAATTATTGCTTCTGGCTAAATATTATGTCGAAGAAATTGTTGATATTATAAAAATCTATCCTATCAAATAGTAAGATTGATAGGATAAATATGAAGTTGAGACATTATTTGACTAGAAGTTGCCCCATCATACCGAGTGTTTCATGTTCAATTATATGGCAGTGATACATACGAATACCGGGTAGATTCTGTTGTAGTCTCACGGTGATTTTTTCTTTAGGTCGCAAATTAATCGTATCTTTTAACGCTTTATATTCAGGCGATTTTTTAACTCCGTTTAATTCGTGAGATATCACCATAAATTGTGTGCCGTGTATATGAAAATTATGATCCATGTGTGAGTTGTTAAAAATTGTCCATTCTTCAACGTCATGAATTTTACTTTCTAGATCGATTCTATCCATATCATGACGCTTGCCATTTATTAAAAACAACATTCCACCGCGAGGCTCTTTCATATCCATTACTTCGGTATATTCAAGTGATTTGTATGCAACTGGTTGTCCTAATGTTGGTAATTGGCGTAACTTTTCAGGAAAGTTGATTGAATCTGTTTTATGAAGTTCCAGTTCAGCCAGTATCATATCATGATCTGCTGGTACATTTCCCATTTTACTTCGATCATAAGCTAATGATTGCAAAAAAGTAGAGCCTGATTTTTTTGGAATTATTACTATTTCTGCGCGTTCTGCTGGTGTAAGTAGTAATGGTTTATCTAGTAAATAAGGTTGAGCAATTAATCCACCATCAGTGGCAACTAAATAGACATCGCAGTTTGGTACTGATAAATTTAAATAACGACCAGAACAAGCATTCCATACTCTTACTCGGGTAGCCGTTTGGATATTTATTTTCGGACGGTAAGCGCCATTTATTAACACAAATTGTCCTTCACGACCATTCATCCAATCTACCATTGAATTATCGGCAATTTCACCTTTTTCAGTTAACTTTAAATCAGAGAAAAACCAATTTAATTCGGGCAACGAGGATAGGGGATCGTGTTTACTACGCACAATAAATAATCCAGCTAATCCTTTAGCTACTTGTTCGGCTACTGTATTATGTCCGTGGGGATGATACCAATATGTACCAGCCGTACCTTCTGGAATAGTAAACTCATAGAGACGGCTACTATTAGCAGGGATCTCATCTTGAGGATTACCATCTTGATTTGAAGGCACAAGCAAGCCATGCCAATGCACTGTAGTTGGTTGAGAAAGGCTATTTTTAACGTTGATTTTAACTTTGTCGCCCTCAAATACTTCAATAACAGGGCCGGGTATTGTATTGTTATACGCCCAAAATTCGGTGGTAATTTCGGGTGTCAAACTAATTTTGACGGGTTTTGCCTCAATCGTAGCTTCAAAAACATCTTGTTGATGACTGGTATTTTTTAATAGGTTTAATGTTGGTAATTCATGGCCTTGTGGTAGAGCTGAAGTTGGTAACAATTTTTGCGATTTTTCGTTACCCATTTTCATGTGCATATTATTCATATTTTCCATATCTCCTGTTTCACAATTGTTGGAATTAACATCACAAACCATGCCTGACATAGTTGAGTGATTCATTTTAGCGATAGCTTTAGTTGTTACAATGCCCCCTAATGCAGCGGTAATATTCATCAAAAAAGTTCGACGTTTCATAATATTCCTATAATCAATTATTAAGTTAAACAATAACTGTTTTAATCATGAATGATAAAACCAATAACGAAAGATAATCATTATTGTGTTATTGACTGTTCTTACTTATTTCTATTGTTTAGACTAATTAATAAAGCAATTCTAGTTGTTTTAACGCAGGAATAAATTCTATAGGTAGATACAGTTTGTGGTGAATTGCACAAAAACATTCACCTTTTTATTTGATACTCTTTGTTCTAAATCCAACACATTGATTAATTGGAACACAAATTGATACGGTAGTTGATTTAAATGAAAATAAATCGATTTTGAGACTATGAGTGCTAGTTTAAAAGCCTTTAGATGAAGCGATGTACTAAATCGCAACTCAAAAAGCGAAGTAATTAGTTCGGATAGATGCCATATTGATAAATCATTATCAATCCGACAAATAGTTGCTCCATTCTACTGAAAAAAAGAGAAAAATAATATATTTTTTAAACCTATTCACCGAGAAAAGTATCATTGAATGATATATTTGTTACAAATATATAAAAAATAAAGTATAAATGATTATGCTATCTTAATTATATTTAAACGAATCAATATTCTTTTGATAACTGAAATTATTTGTAATTAAGTTGTTTATAGCTAAATGTGAATTTTTTCCAATCTATCATTAACTAGATAACAGTGTAAAGTGTTACCAGAAATATATAACTTTATATTATTACCTTTTTATTGAGTCTTATTGGCAAGTATCGGCTTAAATTCGTATTCACTTTTACCTGCTAATATTTGAAAGAGTTTATCCTCAAATATCATAACCTCTTTATCTTCGCTATCAGATGAATCAAAGTTCCATAAATTGCAATGACCTTCAGTAAAACAGATTGCTATTTTATATCCAGAACCATCATGTTTCCTTGGATCAAAAAAAGAAGAACCTGATAAAAAAGTTGTTGGAACCAAATCAAAAAAATCATGATGTCCTTCATATTCAGCTTCTTCCCTATTATTTAAACAATAAGTTGCTTTCAGTTCTTCTTGACTACAAATCCATTCAGGATAATCAGGATATTTTATAATTGAATTAGGTGTGATTTTAAGTACTGTTGTTTCAAAAAAAGGGTCATATACCAATTTATTTAGATAAATAGTAGCTATATGTTTTCTGTCCATTATTTCAGCTTTAACAGTGAAACTAATAAAAAAAATCATTACCGCATAATAATAGAGTTTTTTACTAATCATTCCATTTCCCGTTAATATCCTTATCTTTAAGTGTGATGTCCAATTACTATTTAAAGCATGAATACATGTTAAATAGCAACTATCACTGATTATTCACAATACAATTAATATATTAAAGTATTTTTCGTTTGCTACTTGAAACAATACTGATTAAGAAATATCAGTGAAATATTTATAATTATATAGAATATGCCAAAACCAGTTTTAAATGGTTTTTGGCTTAGATTAATGTTTTAAATTGAGTTTAGTCACAAGTTAAACTTTTTGTTCAAAGCTTATTTTAAATACACTTCTCCACCATCATCTCGACGAAGTAGATGCCAGATAACATCATCATAAATTTTCCCAGTTTCACTATTTCTAAATGGGGCAACTATATGACCTAATGAAAGCTCTCTATGCTCAATTTTACCGTCGATAGAAGCGGAATAAAGACCACTATAGCGGCATAATTCTCCACTTTTTACTTGAATACGGACACGTTGTTTTTCAGTGGTTGCATCAATATTGTTGACAGATTCAGCCGGAATATCACTGGGTATTATATCATCAAATCGAGCCTGCCAGATTTTAGAGGTTCGATTATTAAAACGTATTACACCATTTATAGAGCCAAAACCTAATGAACCAATATCAGGTGCTCGTGCCGGTTTTAACAGCGCATTTACATTTACATAATGCTTTGGATAGGGTTTATGTTCGACTTTTGCCAATTCTGGTACTTCTCCTGCCCGAACAATTATACCTCCATGATAAGGATAAAACTCAATTGCTTCATCATGATTGTTGTTTTTTAATTCAGTAATACTACCAAGTTTAGCGTTTATCAACTCATCACCTAATATCGTTAACCAGTTAATGCATTTAAAGCCTTTCCGAAAGCGTAAATCACTTTCAGTATTTGAAATATCTAATCCGAAATACTTATGTGCTATTTCATATTCCAAATGTTGATAACCATAGAATTCATGGCTATGCTGCACGCCTAAACCAAAAAATCCATGCATTGGTTGTAAGAGTTGACTCATCTCTTTAATCAGTTCAATCATCTTCTTACACCCTAGCGTTGCCAGCTCACTTATTGGTAAATAAAACTGTAAATAACTTATACCTCTGTGTACTTCTTCATGCCAATCAGCAAATGACATCGTTTTTATCATATAAGCAGGAGTAAAATCTAAATTATTAACATTACTCCAATAAAAATTTAAAGAATCATAACCATTTGAGATAATTTCATTTTGTTTTTCAACAATATTCATTTTTTCATATGGAATTATCTGATTAGGATCTCCATCTGAAAATCCGTAATGTAATTTATTTCCCCAATATTTATCATATAACGCTAATACTTTTCCAAGCGCTTGACGTTTTTCCGGTAGGTAGGCTTGATTTAGATAAAAACAGCCAACCAAGCCTGTTTTCAAGGCAAATTGATTATCTTTATCTAAATAGTGTAAATAAGTAAATTCGTTATAATTTTCCTCATATTCATCTAAAAGCTGCTGTAGTTTTTCGTTCATAATTTACCCTTTATTAATTACCGTACACGGTTAATAACGATGTTATGTTTTTTATTTGGTTGGCTCATCACTAAACTTAATATTGCCAATTATTGAAGATATACTATTAACAACTTTATCCATTGAGGCCATAAATAGTTCCTTACTTCCAAATTATTATTGATTTTATGTAAGTATTGAAGAAAATTTCATTAAATAGTGTATGTAAAATAATTGTTTTTTAATCATGTTGCAATATTTTAAAAATTTTTATTTTACCTTTTAAAGGTGAATAAACAAAAATTTTAAGGAGGTTTTTTTATATGTTATATAAGCTTAAATAAGTAAGAATAGTGAACAATTATAAAAAGCTGTAAATTTGACTTGATAACAAGTTAAGGTGATTTTTTATTTTATCTACTTAAAATAGTTAAGATAATTATCAATGCTTCTGGTATGATATTTACATAATTAAATTTGCGAATAATAACGATATGAAAATTCTTTTTGGCGTGCAAGGTACCGGAAATGGTCATGTCAGTCGTTGTAGAACATTAGCCAAAGCGTTGAAAAAGGCTGGAGCTGATGTCGATTATA
Source organism: Gilliamella sp. wkB108 (assembly GCF_001690195.1). Classification (GTDB taxonomy): domain Bacteria; phylum Pseudomonadota; class Gammaproteobacteria; order Enterobacterales; family Orbaceae; genus Gilliamella; species Gilliamella apicola_L. Next base: position 57,590 of record NZ_LZGM01000096.1, read on the forward strand.
TTTTAAGTGGTCGTGATCCTAAAGACTATTTTGATATGGAAGCTTTTGGGAATTATAAGACCTATCGTGGTGTAACATTTGCGACTTTAAATGGCAAGATAAATTTCCGGAAAACAGTTCAACGTATACGGGCTTTTAGATTAATTAAAGACGTTCGTGAACTTGATTTATCTAAATATGATTGCATTATTAGTGATTTTGAACCGGTAAGTGCTTGGGCTGCTTATTATCAGCATCGTGAGTGTCTTGGTATCAGTAATCAAGCGGTTTATCAATATTTAAAACAGAAAGAATATGGATTAATTGCAAATGTGATTATGAAATATTACGCACCTGTGTCTCAGCCTATTGGTTTGCATTGGTTTCATTTTGGGCATAAATTATTGCCTCCGATGATTGATCCTTTCCCTGCGCTACCAAAAGAAGATGGTAATGTAGTGGTTTATTTGCCATTTGAAGGGTTAGATGAAATCATTACTTCGTTAAAACCCTATCCACATCAGAAGTTTATCTGTTTTCATCCCGATGTGAAGCAAACAAATCAGCAGGGTAATGTAATTTTTCAACCATTAGGTAGAGAAAGTTTTATGCAGAGCTTAATTAATTGTTCAGGTATTATTTCAAATACAGGGTTTGCTTTAATTTCAGAAGCCTTATCGTTGGGTAAAAAAATCCTTACCAAACCAGTCTCTGGACAGTTTGAACAACTTTATAATGCTCAGTGTTTGGAGTCATTAGATATGGCTACAGTTGTGGAAAATTTAAATAGTATAAAACTCAAATATTGGCTTGATTTACCTTCACCAAAACCAACTGTTTATCCAGACGTGGCGACTGAATTAGCTAAGTGGATTGTTTCTGGGCAGAAGGAATCATTGCTTTCTTTGAGTGAAAGACTATGGAGTCAAACCGTGTTCCCAGAAAATGTCAATCGTCGAATTAAATCTTTAGGTTATGTGTAAAGGAAGAAAAAATGCTAAGTATTATTGTGGCTATGGCACATAACCGTGTTATTGGTTTGGATAATCAAATGCCTTGGCATTTACCAGCCGATTTAGCTTGGTTTAAAAAAAATACACTTAATAAACCAGTTATAATGGGTCGTAAAACTTTTGAATCTATAGGAAGGCCTTTACCAAATCGGCATAATATTATTATTAGTCGGCATGCAGACAGAGAGGTTAAACCAAATATCAGTTGGGTAAAATCCATTGATGAAGCATTGCAATTAGCGAATACACTACAGAGTAGTGAAACATTTATTATTGGTGGTGGTAATATCTATAATCAGGTGTTGCCGATAGTTAATCGTCTCTATTTAACCCATATTGATGCAGATTTACATGGTGACACTTACTTTCCTGATTATTCTCCCGAACAGTGGCAAGTGATCTATCAAGAAGATCATTTGGCGGATGATAAAAATTCTTATCCTTATCAGTTTCAAATCTTAGAGAGAAAATAACGTCGCCATTAATATTGCCACTATTTTAGTGGCAATTTCAGTCATGATTTAACCTAAGCGTTTTGCTTCTATTACATCTGGTAATTGTTTAATTTTGTTGAGTACCCGATTTAACGAATCCTGATCGAAGATTTCCATATCCATATCAATAGTTGCTAACTGTTGTTTCATATCACTGCGACTGGATAAACTAAGGACATTAACTTTTTCGTTAGCTAATATAGTAGTGATATCACGTAATAAACCACTGCGATCGTTAGCGACAACGCGAGTTACCATGGTGTAACTTGTTTGACGATCACCGCTCCAAACCGCTTCTATAATGCGTTCAGGAGCATGGTTTTTTAGTTCTTGTAATTGTTCACAATCGGCTCTATGTATTGAAATGCCTCGACCTTGTGTAATAAAACCAATAATTGGATCACCCGGAATAGGGCGACAGCAGTTAGCTATGGTATGCATTAAATTGCCGACACCTTCAATAATGATTTCACCACTTTTTTTATTGTTACTTTTAGTTGTATTTTTGGCTTGGGTATTAGATTTTTGTGCGATCTGTTTTAACGCGGCTTCATCTTCTTCTTCAGCTGTAGGTTTATTGAATTGTGCATTTAAGAAGTTAACCAATTGATTGATTCTAACATCTCCACTACCAATACCAGCCAGCACTTCATCAAATGAATGCGCGTTATATTTATTGATTAGAATTTTTTCGACATTTTTTAAACTAATATTTAAGGGTTCAAGTTCACCTATTAAAATTTGCTCACCAGCAGTAATATTTTTATGGCGGTCTTGTTTTTTGAACCATGCTTGAATTTTGGCTCGCGCCCGACTACTATTGACAAAACCTGTATTGGGATTTAACCAATCACGGCTTGGGTTAGGTTGCTTTTGGGTAATGACCTCTACTTGATCTCCAGTCTTTAAGATGTAAGTAAAAGGGACAATTCGTCCCGCAACTTTTGCGCCAATGCAACGGTGGCCGACATCACTGTGGATGTGATATGCAAAATCTAGAGGCGTCGAACCTGCTGGTAAATCAACTACATCACCTTTAGGAGTAAAAACATAAACGCGATCATCAAAAATTTGGCTGCGAACGGTTTCTTGAATTTCACCACTTTCTGACATCTCTTGTTGCCACGTTAATAATTTGCGTAGCCATGAAATTCGCTGATCATATGCAGTCATTTTGTCGGTACTGCCTTCTTTATATTTCCAATGTGCGGCAATACCTAATTCAGCATCATTGTGCATCTGTTCTGTACGAATTTGAATTTCGATGGTTTTATCTTGCGGTCCATAAACAACCGTATGAATTGATTGATAACCATTGGGTTTTGGATTGGCAACATAATCGTCAAATTCTTTGGCAATATGTTTGTAATGGCTATGAACGATACCTAAAGCGTTATAACAATCTTCAATTCGGTCACAGATAATACGTACAGCACGGATATCATACAGATCTTCAAATTCCAGATGTTTACGTTCCATTTTTCGCCATATACTATAAATGTGTTTAGGGCGGCCATAAACTTCGGCACGGATATGATCTTTGTTCATCATATCTTGTAGGCCTTCAACAAATTGGTTGATGTATAATTCGCGATCTAGTCTTTTTTCATGTAGTTTTTTGGCAATAAATCGATATTCATCAGGATGTAAGTAACGGAAACAAAAGTCTTCTAATTCCCATTTTAGTTGTCCAATACCTAAACGGTTGGCAAGTGGTGCATAAATATTGAAACACTCTTTAGCAGCAAGGACTTGTTCTTCTTTAGGTGCATTTAATAAACTGCGTAGGTAAGTGATTCGTTCAGCTAATTTAATGACAACACTACGGAAATCATTCACCATTGCAAGTAACATTCGTCGGATACTGTCAATCTGCTCAGTTGTTGCATGTCCATTACGGATAGCGCGAAGTTGGCGGATCTCTTTCATTCTCATAATGCTGGAAATGATATGAATAATTTCACGGTCGAAATCTTCTTGGATATCTTCACGACGAATAATTTTGGCATCAAGAAATGGGAATAGTAATGAAGCACATAAGCTATTTACATCCATATTGAGGGTAGATAGGATTTCAACCATTTCTACAGCATTTTGAAAACAGCGAGTCTGTTCTGGTGCGCCAGCACTATTTTCAAAGCAAAAATCCCATATATTTTTAAATTTTTGATAAGATTCAGGATTAGTAAGTAATAGCTCTTCTTTTGCCCATTGTTCAACATCAAACTGTGCTAAGGAGTAATGTTCTTCACTGTGTTGATGTGCGCCTCTAATTGATACCATAATTTATTATCCTGATTTGGTTAACAACAACATTGATTCAATATGCTTTGTTTGCGGAAACATATCTAAAATAGCAACTTGGGCGATTTGATAGCCCGCTTCTATAAATTGTTTACAATCTCTAGCTAGAGTAGCAGGATTACAGGAAATATAAACAACTTTTGCAGGTGCTATTTTAATAATTTCTGTTGTTACATTTAATGCTCCAGCTCTTGCAGGATCTAATAACACTTTGTTAAATACTGATTGATTCCATTGTGAAAATTGCTGATTATCTTCTAAGTTACTGGTATAGAAATTAGTGTTAGCACAAAGGTTATTTTTATTTAATATAGTATTAAATTTGGCTTTTTCAACTAATGCATCAATACCTTCGATACCCGTTACAGATTGGCATAAAGTAGCCATTGGTAATGAAAAATTGCCCATTCCACAAAACAGATCTAAGACTTTATCAGTAGTTTTTAAGTTCAACCAGTTAAGTGCCTGAGCGATCATCTTTTGGTTAATTTTGTTATTAACTTGTATAAAATCGAGTGGACTAAAAGTCAATTTAAGTTGGTTAATTAAATAATAATGTTCGCTATTTCCCGATATATGTACTAATTTTGTGCCATGTAAATAGAGGGAAATATGGTTATTTTCAGCAAATTGCTTTAATAGCTCTGTATCTGCTTGCGTGAGTGGCTGTGTGTGCCTTAACACCAGAATCGTACCGCTATCGACACAAATTAACTCGACGTGTCCTAGTGCTTTAGTTTGTTTGATTTTACGTAAGCAGTTTTGTAATGGGGAAAGTAATTCATCTAATTGTTGAACCAAAACCGGACAATATTCAATGTTGATAATTTGGTTTGATTCAGCTTGGCGAAAACCAATGCATAATTCACCTTTTATAATATTGATGGCAAGTCTTGCACGACGTCGATAATGATAAGGTTGATCAGCAATAATAATAGGAGGTTTATCTAAAACATGTTCTAAGGAGGCGCCACTTTCTTTTTGTAAAAGTTTAATAAGTGCGTCATATTTAGCATGTTGTTGCAACGGTGTTGCAATATGTTGCAATTCACAGCCTCCACATTTTTGATAATAACTACATTGTGGCGTCACACGATCTGTGCTTTGATTATGATATTTAATTACTTTGGCTTTAGCGTAATTTCTTTTATCTTCAGTTAGTTGTATATCAACGGTTTCATTAGGTAAAGCAGATTTGATAAAAATTGTTTTGCCTTTATGATTAGCGACGCCATGCCCAAAGGCATCTAAACCGGAGACAGTTAAAGTCAATTTCTGGGGAGCGGGTTTTCTTTTTGTGGGAGTGTAAAAATTAACCATATTTGTTTATTCAATTTAAGTTAATCGCCTTAATATTTCTGTTTTGACATGGGTTGGAACTAAATTAGAAATATCGCCACCATGGTATGCTACGTCTTTGACTATGGTTGATGAAATAAATCCCATAGCAATAGAAGGCATTAAAAATATAGTGTCTAAGTCAGCTTTTAATGAACGATTCATTTCAGCCAGTTGTCTTTCATACTCAAAATCGTGGGTGGTTCTCACGCCACGAATAATGACGGTTGCATTATGGGTTTGTGCAAAATCAGCCATTAAATTATCAAATCCGATAACTTCAACATTGAGTAAATGCTCGACAGACGTCGATGCCAAATTGACACGTTCATCTAAGGCGAATAAGGTTTTTTTATTTGGATTTTCAGCAATAGCAATAATTAAGCGAGGAAATAGTAAAGACGCTCGCGTAATAAGATCGATATGACCATTAGTGATAGGATCAAAGGTACCAGGAAAAATGGCGGTTAAAGTATTGCTTTTCATTTATGATATAATCCATGAACAATGATAATTATATCATACAGAATTTTGATGGAAATTGTTAGTTTAACCTGATTAAAATCCTGTTTAACACGATTCGCACTTAGATATTGAATTTAGCGTGATATTTATACTGAAACGTATAGTTGACCTGAAACATCTTTACAAAGTTTGGCTATTTGATAAATGGCTATATCTAGTTGAAAAGTATGATAGGCGAATTATTGCCTGCAATAATTCAAATTAACGGTTTGATTCTATTATTGATGAGGTAAATCTACACTCATCAATAATATCCTCTGCTGATTAATGATTTAAAAATTTAGTTAATGTTGTTATTTTACTGTAAATCGATAACTCGTTTGATGATGATAAGTTTGCTCAGGCGATAACCAACAGCTTGGTTGTGGCCATTCAGGATGATTTGGCGTGTCGGGTAAAAATTGTGTTTCTAAAGCTACACCGGCAAAATTATCGTACTCTCCATTTTGTCTATTTGGTGTAGGTCGTAAAAAATTACCCGTGTAAACCTGTAAAGCGGGTTTGGTGGTGATCACATCCATAACGACTTTTTTATCAGATGAGGTTAATTGAGCTGCGATTGGTTGTGTTTTATTTAGTAGATAAGCATGATCATAACCACCGACCAATTGACGTTCAGAACTCTCTAAAATTCGTTCTGATAAAATTTTCGGTTGACGAAGATCCATGTCATGCTCTGTAACCTTTGTTAAATCCCCATTCGGAATACCATTAACATCAACTGGCAAATAGTAATCAGCATTTACTTGTAAAGTGTGGGAAAGAATATCAGTGTTCGTTTCTCCGTCCAGATTAAAATAAGCATGATTAGTTAAATTGACCGGAGTTAATTTAGTTGTTGTAGCATTAAAGGTAATTGTCACTTGATTATCATTAGTTAAAGTGTAAGTCACCGTTGCTTTAAGTTCACCAGGGAAGCCTTGATCGCCGTCTGGGGAGGTTAATGCAAAAGTAACTTGCTGATCTGATTGATTTTGTATAGACCAGAATTGTTTGTCAAAACCTAATTTTCCACCATGTAACTGATGTTCCCCTTGGTTGGCAACTAAGGAATAGTGTTTACCATCGATATTTATAGATGAGTTTGCAATTCGATTAGCGTAACGCCCGATTGTAGCACCTAAAAAAGCCTTTTGCTGTTCATATTGCTCAATTGAGCGACAACCAAGTAATACTTCTCGTTTATGCCCTTCAACAGGTAAAAGACAAGAAAGCCAAGTTGCCCCCCAATTTGTTAACTTAATACTCATTCCTTGGTTATTGGTTAAGGTAATAATTTTGGTCATAGACATAATGCATGTGCTCCTTCACTTGGTTGACAAATATAAAAATCTTCTTTGATGTTAAATTTGTTTTGATAATTCTCACTGACAACAGTTTTAACGGCTGTGACTTTATCTTTTGGTACTAATGCGACAACACATCCACCAAATCCCCCACCAGTCATACGGACTCCACCTTGTTCCCCAATTACATCATGGATGATTTCAACAAGGTAATCAATAGCAGGAACGGTAATTTCAAAGTCATCACGCATTGATTGGTGGCTTTCGGCCATTAGAGTAGAGAGTAATTTATAATCTCTGTTTGCAAGTGCTTGCGAAGCTTGAAGCGTACGCTCATTTTCGGTAATGACATGATGCGCTCGTTTATAGGCAATGGGATCGAGCGTGTTTTTAATCTTTTGTAAATCACTTATTGATGCATCTCGTAATGCTTTTACTCCCAGTGATTTAGCTGCTAATTCACACTGTTTACGTCGAGTATTGTATTCACTATCAACTAAGCCTCGTTTGATGTTTGAATTGATAATCACAACAGCTAGATCGTTAGGTATAGACACAGGTTTACCTTCTAAAGTGCGACAATCAATAAGTAATGCATGTTGTGCTTGCCCAAGAGCTGATATTAATTGATCCATAATACCACAATTGCAACCGACAAAACGGTTTTCTGCTTCTTGGCCGATTAGTGCTAATTTTGTACCACTTAACGGTAAATCGTAAAGTACTTGAAACATTTTACCGAGGGCTACTTCAAGTGAAGCCGAAGAGCTTAGTCCAGCACCTTGAGGTACATTACCACTCACAGCTAAATCAATACCATGAATGTTATTGGCATATTTTTGTAGGTATTTTACTACACCTCTGACATAATTAGCCCATTGATATTCCGGATGTTTTTCAATAGGTTTATCTAATGAAAATTCATCAAGTTGATTATTATAGTCAACAGCAATAACTCGAATAATATTATCTGACCTCTTATGACAATTTATCACAGTCTGATAATTAATTGCGCAAGGTAAAACAAAGCCATCATTATAATCTGTATGTTCTCCTATCAGATTTACGCGACCAGGTGCTTGTACAATTGTATCGGGTTTATAACCAAAAATTTTTTCGAAAGCGTGCATGGTGTTTGCGATTAATGTGTTCATTTATTCATCCTTTTTCTCTTTGTAGTGAATGTCACTTACATTGCGCAGTTTTTCAGCTGCTTGTTCTGGTGTTAAATCTCGTTGTACTTCAGCAAACATTTCATATCCGACCATAAATTTTTTTACTGTTGCTGAACGTAGTAGAGGGGGATAAAAATGCGCGTGAACTTGCCAGTAATCAGACGTATTTTTTACAAATGGTGCGCCATGCCAACCCATTGAATAAGGGAAGGAACAATGAAATAAGTTATCATAGCGACTGGTTAATTTTTTAAGTGCAATGGCTAAATCTACTTGTTGCTCATGATTTAACATAGTTAATTGTGGAATAGGTATTTTAGGTAACAATAATGTTTCAAATGGCCAAGTAGCCCAGAAAGGTACTAATGCTAGCCAATAGTCTGTTTCAACTACAATTCTTTCTTGTTTTATCAGCTCTTTATTGGCGTAATCAACTAATAAATTGCGCTGATATTTTTCAAAATAATTACGCAGGTTAATATCTTCGCGCGCAATTTCATTTGGTATAAAATCATTTGCCCAAATTTGACCGTGAGGGTGGGGATTTGAGCATCCCATTACCGATCCTTTGTTTTCAAATACTTGAACCCAAATATAGCGTTTACCTAATTCTTGCAGTTGATTAATCCAAGTTTTAATCACACCTTCTATAGCGGGTAAAGCAAGTTCTGGTAATGTTTTACTATGATCAGGTGAAAAACAGATAACACGACTAGTTCCTTTAGCACTTTGCATTTGAAACAAAGGATCTTGGTTTTCAGGTGATTTTGGCGTATTTTCCATTAATGCTGCAAAATCATTAGTAAAGACAAAAGTTCCTGTGTAATTCGGATTGATATCCCCTGTGACGCGTTTATTTCCCGGACATAAAAAACAAGCTGGGTCATAACTTGGTTTTTGTTCTTCGCTGATCGCTTCTTGTTGACCTTGCCATGGGCGTTTGGCTCTATGTGGTGAGACCAACACCCATTGATTCGTTAACGGATTAAAGCGGCGATGTGGGTGATCAACAGGATTAAAAATATCCATTTTTGCCTCTTTTTTCTGAAATTATTAGTTCTTATTTATGTTTATTTATTAATCTGGATAACCTTGAGGATTGTTTAATTGCCAGTGCCATGAGTCTTTTACCATGTCATCAAGCGTTAATTTGGTTTTCCAGCCCAATATTTGTTCAGCTTTATGAACATCAGCCCAAAATGCTGGTAAATCACCGGCTCTGCGTGGTGCAAAATGCCAATTTAATGGTTTTGCCGATGCTTTTTCAAAGGCGTTGATGAGTTGTAATACACTGTAGCCAATGCCTGAGCCTAAATTATAGATGTGAACTCCCGACTTGTTGTGATCTGCTTTAAGTGCTGCGATATGTCCGTCAGCTAAATCAACAACATGAATAAAATCTCGAACACAGGTTCCATCTGGAGTAGGGTAGTCGTTACCAAAAACCGCTAATGAATCGCGTTTACCAATAGCAACCTGAGTAATGTACGGCATTAAATTATTAGGAATACCAAGAGGATCTTCACCCATTAAACCACTTGGGTGAGCGCCGACAGGATTAAAATAACGGAGTAAGGTTAATGACCAATCTGGCTCTGCGACAGCTAAATCCATCATACACTGTTCAACCATTAATTTACTTTTACCATAAGGGCTACTTGGTAAACCTTGTGGTAAGGTTTCAGCGTAAGGAGGGTTAGCTTGTTCACCGTAAACTGTCGCTGACGAACTGAACACAAGTTGTTTTACACCTGCTGTACGCATAGCTTTCATTAATACAATGCTACCATAAACATTATTTTCATAATATTCGAGTGGTTTATAGACAGATTCCCCCACTGCTTTCAAACCTGCAAAATGGATAACAGCTTCGATATTATGTTCTGCGAAAATTTTTGCTAGCAGTTTTTCATCGCAGACATCTCCTTGATAAAAATCGACTGAATGGCCAGTGATTTTTTGGATCCTATCTAAGACCGAAGCTTTACTATTGAACAAGTTGTCTATGACAATCGGTGTATAACCTGATTGTATCAATTGAACACAAGTATGACTTCCTATATATCCACAACCACCTGTAACAAGTATTTTCATGATAATAAAACCCTTAAATTTGTTGTTATGTTTCCGGTGAATATTGGTTAATCATTAGATTGTTGTCTGCTTTTTTTCATAAACAGATCCCAAGGTCCTCGCCCGGATAATGTGAAAGAAGATATTAGTGTAAAGCTAAATGCAATAAAACCAAGCACTAAATATGCTCCTTGAAATCCAATTTTACCATACATTAAACCTGCAAAGGTTGACATAAACATAATTGATAACTGTTTTGCAAAGCAAAATGCAATCAAATATACAGTAGCAGATAATCTTATTGGGAAGTGTTTAGTAATATATTTAAATGCAGCAACTAATAATAATGGTGCTTCAAACATATGCAGTGTTTTTAAAATAATAACTTCAACAGCGGAACTGGCAAATGCAGAACCCGTGATACGAATAGACATAATTGCACCGGCTATGAGTAAGGTATTTTTGCTACCTATTTTCATCACAACAAATGGTGCAAAAAACATAACAGTTGCATTTAAAAATTCTCCAAGAGTTGTTACATAACCAAATGCTTCACGCCCTACTTGTTCACTGGAAAAGAAAGAAGTGAAGAAGTTAGCAAACTGCTGATCGAATACATCATAAGTACATGCAACACCCACAATATAGAGCATAAAGAACCAAGTCTTACGCATTTTAAGTAAATCAGCGGCAAGTTTTAAATTGAAGGGTTCAGGTTTATTTAATCCCATTTGTTCAACGACTTCGACAGTTGCCCCTTTTTCTGGATTTGCTATTTTTACTAAAAATAGAAGAATTAATGCAAATCCTGAACATAACCAATAAACGGCATTGACATCTTTAGATATCATAATACCGACAAATGAAGCACAAATTGCCCAACCAAAGCAACCAAACATTCTTGCACGGCCAAATTCAAATCCACTGCGACGGCTTATTTTTTCTACAAACGCTTCAATGGCTGGCGCACCACCACTAAAGACCATACCAAGATAAAAACCACCGACGATTGCGCCTAGGGTGACATTTAATTGGAGCAATGGTCCTAAGACAAAGATAAAAAATGGTCCAAAAAATACCAGTAGTAACGTGATGATCCAAAGAAGATGTTTTTTAAGTCCTAATTTATCTGAAATTAGTCCAAATAAAGGTTGAAAGAAGAGAGCAAATAGGGAAATAAATGAGAAAACATACCCTGTATCAGCTTGATCTAGTCCATTCATTTTTAACCATACAGGGAAAAATGGGAAATAAGCACCCATAATAAAAAAGTAAAGAAAGAAATAGATACTAAATATCCAGTAATTCCTATTATGTAGCGTTGACTTAATTTTTTGATTCATAATGAACTTCCTTTGCTAAGCTTTAAAACGATCACACAATCATTTGAAAATCGTTTACATATTGAAGTAAACATAAAAAGCTATAAATTAATGCAAATAGTATCATTAGAAATAACCTAAAAAAGTGATCTATGTATCATTTTGTGAAATCGATTACATTAAATGTATTCTTTCCGTTGTTAAAATGTTTCAGGTTAAACTAACGTTTTAATATATTAATATGATAATTTGACTATAGCTAAGTCAATGTTAAAGCTATTTATAAAGAAAATTATCGTGAAGCTTAAACAAATAAGCATTATTTGTTTGTTTTTTAATTATCGTTAACCTATAAAACATAAATAACATGGAATCGATTACATTTAGGTAAAGCAATTATGCAAATTTTAGGGTGTAATTTAGGTTTTATTGTCATAGTAGGCGAATTAGTAGAAGCGTGCTTAAACGTTAAATTAGCATTATTATGCTATAAATAGCCTATCTATCATGTCGATTTTAAATTACAAGCATCAGTTTTAATTAAAAAAGGTATTTAGATATAAATAATGGGATATTTAGTATAAAAACCGTGAACTGATTTTTTTCCGCTGATAATTACCAGCGGAAGTATATTATTTGAGCAATGAATTTAATTATGGTTGAGTAACATTCAGGCGTTTTTCAAAATCTGTCCAGTTATAAAAACCGTCACTATTTGTAGTTGCATTTTCTAACTCAAGTTGCACATGTTGAGGCGGATTAAGCAAGCTTAATGCTTGTCCGTAATGGAGTTGTTCAAAACTAGGATACACATACTCCGCTTTAAAAAAGTATTGCCCAGATATTTGATGACGGAAACGTTGAAAGATGACTTTACCGCCAATTGGTGTTGTTTCAAATTGTGAGGGCAGTTGATAATGTTTGAAGTTTAAAGCACTTAGTAGTGATGCGATGTTGCTATCGTGTCCAACAAGTAGATTCACTTTGTGATGCTCTTGTTGCATTAAATTGTCGATCATGGTTATTAATTCAGCTGCTGCATGTTTAGCCAATGTTTTGGTTTGGCAGATCAAATTAACATATTGATTTCGAATATTGATGATTTGTTGCCATTGTTCATTGCTATTAATTTTTCCCCATGCGATTTGTTCTTTTGGAAACCCTGAATAATATTGTAGTAACAATGCATCAGCCGCAGAAGCTCCAATAGCTAAAGATCCAAGAAGAGCAGGCTCTTCATCTTTCTTTAAATATAACTCAGTCGGGATATCTGCTAATTCACACTGATATTTTGCATATAAATTAGACTGTTTATAATCCAGTATATCGGATAACAATTCAAAGGAAGGGGCAAGATTTTTGAAGATTGATTCAGTTTCGTCAGCTTTATTAATATCCTCAGTTACTTTTTGTTTAAATTCAGCTGAATCTAAACGTAAGCTGGGATCAAAAATTGAATCCATTTTTTCTATTGGATACTTATGATGAATAACAATATCTTGCCCGGCATAAGCACCGGCTATAAAAAATTGGGCTGTCGCAACGGTTCTTTGTAAACTATTAGCATAAACAAACAATTCAGAGTTATCAGTTGAAAGCTTGATATGGTGGTTTTCTAACCATTGTGAAAAGTAGTGTCCAAAATAGGATTCTAATGTACCTCCACGTGTAGTGAGATAGCCAAAAGGGTGATCCCACTTGAGCCATGAATATGGTGTTACTTCACTGAGAAACTCCAGTGTATTGAGTAATGGTGTACGGATGCCATGACGGCTTAGTACAACAACTTTATTTAATTGGTAATTATTATTCATTATCTTGTGATCCAACCTTGTTTGTGAAGATATGCCAACATAAAATCGCGATTTTCTCGATTGATTATTTCGGCGATTTTATCACTCCAGCCACCAACTTTTTTATTATTAGTGCGATGTTGGTAGTAACTATTCATTTGTTCATCGTATTGTTTTAATAAATTGTGGTTAATTGGCTGATATTGATTTTCAAAAAAAACTAACTCTTTTGGTAACCTAGGTTTAATTTCTGGTTGCTCAGAGAGATCTGGATAACCAAAACAGAGTCCAAAAAGAGGTAAAACATACTTTGGTAATGCTAAGAGTTCAGTCACTTTATCAATACTATTGCGTAATCCCCCAATATAAACGCACCCTAATCCAAGAGATTCCGCCGCAATTACTGCATTTTGCGCCATAATTGTGGTGTCTATACAGCCTAATAGAAGTTGTTCGGCTTTTTCTAACTGTAAATTAGGTTCGATCTGATAAAATCTATTAAAATCAGCACAAAACACCCAAAATTCAGGAGCTTGAATAATATAACTTTGATCTCCCGAATAGTGAGCTAATTTTTCACGCTTATTTGTGTCGGTAATACGGATAATCGTTGAACTTTGGAGAAAATTAGAACTTGAAACCGATTGAGCTGCGCTAAGGATCTGCGAGAGCTGCTCTTGCTTTATCGGTAAAGGTTTATATTTGCGTATAGAACGATGTCGATAAAGTAACTCAATGGTTTCATTTGGCATAATGTCTCCTTGATGTAATTATTTTTTTATAAACTGTAAATCCCATACACCATGACCTAAATTTTGACCACGCTTTTCAAATTTAGTAATAGGTCTATCATTCGGTCTTGGAATATAATCACCTGTAGATGATAAATTAGTAAAACGTTCAGCTTGATTTAATACTTCAAGCATATGTTCTGCGTAATTTTGCCAATCAGTGGCTAAATGTAATATACCGCCTTGTTTTAGTTTTTGCCAAATGAGTTCAACAAACTTAGGTTGAATGATCCGGCGTTTGTTATGTCTGGCTTTATGCCAAGGATCAGGAAAGAAGATTTGTACTTTATCAAGTGAATGATTTGGGATCATATTTTCAAGTACTTCAACAGCATCGTGGCACATTACTCTTAAATTAGATAATTTCTGCTCATCAATGGCCATTAAACAAGCTCCAATCCCCGGTTTATGCACTTCAATACCTAAAAAATTTCGATTAGGTGCATGTTTAGCCATTTCAACTAATGAAGCGCCCATACCAAATCCAATTTCTAATATTACAGGGCTATTTGATTCAAACTCGATAGGTGAATTGGCATTGTATTCAATACCATAAATAGGCCATAAAGTGGTTAAAGCTTGTTCTTGTCCTTTCGTTAAACGACCTTGGCGCAAGACGAAACTACGAATAGTTCTTTTGGATTGTATCTCTTCATTATTATTTAATTGTTCATTCATTACGTTATCTACTTGTATTATGAGATTGGTTAAGATTAACTGTCACTATTTATGAGTTAGTTTACCTGATTTTTAGTCCACCTCAAAAAAACATATTAATACTCTTTTTTTATAATTATATCGATACATATAAAATAATTAGGTAATTTTTTATATTATAGTTGAGGATGATCTACAAATGATTATATAATTATCGCTCCAGTTTAACCGATTACGAGTGAGTAATCATAATAACATGCTTGAGGATTTCTCGTGCCTGATATGAAGCTTTTTGCTGGGAATGCCACACCTGAACTAGCAAAACGTATAGCTAATCGTCTTTATACTTCCCTTGGTGATATCATTGTTAGTCGTTTTAGCGATGGGGAAGTAAATGTCCAAATAAATGAAAACGTCCGTGGTGAAGATGTTTTTATTATTCAATCAACTTGCGCACCAACCAACGATAATTTAATGGAATTACTGGTTATGATTGATGCAATGCGTCGTGCATCTGCTGGTCGTATTACCGCGGTGATCCCTTATTTTGGTTATGCAAGACAAGATCGTAGGGTACGTTCAGCTCGAGTACCTATCACAGCTAAAGTTGTTGCAGATTTTTTATCAACAGTTGGGGTAGATAGAGTATTAACTGTGGATCTTCATGCTGAACAGATACAAGGTTTTTTTGATGTACCTGTAGATAATGTGTTTGGTAGTCCAGTTATCCTAGAAGATATGTTACAAAGAGATTTTGAGCGTCCAATTGTTGTATCTCCTGATATTGGTGGTGTTGTACGAGCTCGAGCTATCGCTAAATTGCTTAATGATACCGATATGGCAATTATTGATAAACGACGCCAACGTGCAAATGAAGCTGAGGTGATGAATATTATTGGTGATGTCGCTGATCGAGATTGTATCTTAGTTGATGACATGATTGATACAGCAGGAACCCTTTGTAAAGGGGCAGATGCATTAAAAGCTCGAGGTGCAAAACGAGTTTTTGCTTATGCAACGCATCCTATTTTTTCAGGTAAAGCGGTTAGTAATATTAAAAACTCTGCAATTGATGAAATTATTGTTTGTGACACGATTCCATTGTCTGCAGAAGTCAAAACATTAAAAAATGTTCGTCAATTAACATTATCTGGAATGCTTGCCGAAGCGATTCGTCGCATAAGCAACGAGGAATCCATTTCGGCAATGTTTCATTACTAACATTTTCCTTTAATCTAATTAAATGCCCCATTTTTGGGGCATTTTAGCAAATAAAAGAAACCGAAAAGAAGTAAATACCTATCTATGACAACAATTAAACTTATTGTAGGGCTTGCCAATCCCGGCAACGAATATGCAGCAACGCGTCATAATGCCGGAGCTTGGTTCGTTGATCTACTTGCTGAACGGCATCATCAGCCGTTAAAAAATGAACCAAAATTTTTTGGTTATACTTCTAGAATTAATTTATCTAATCATGATGTTCGTTTATTGGTTCCCACCACTTTTATGAACTTAAGTGGAAAAGCTGTTCAAGCTATGGCAACGTTTTACCAAATTAAACCTGAAGAAATTTTAGTGGCACATGATGAATTAGATCTTAATCCTGGTATAGCTAAACTAAAATTTGGTGGTAGTCATGGTGGTCATAATGGTTTAAAAGATATTGCTAGTAAATTGGGTAATAATCTTAATTTTTATCGATTGAGAATTGGTATTGGTCATCCGGGAGATAAAAATAAAGTGGTTGGTTATGTTCTTAATAAACCATCTAAACCGGAACAAGAATTAATTGATAAGGCAATTGATGAATCAATTAGTTGTACTGATATTTTACTCTCTCAAGGTATCGAAGCTGCGATGAATAGATTGCATGCTTTTAAGGCTTAGTGTTTATGTTGAAATCAATTTTATAATTGATTTATCAATATGAAGATAAAAAAATCCACCTAATTATCAGGTGGATTATAAGCTATTTTATTACGTTTAATTAAGAGAAGAGGTGAGTAACATTACCACCTTTTTCTGCGATTTTTTTCATTACTTCTTTTATCAGCCAAACATTCATTGATGCGGTATCATCAGTATTACCGGTATAATTAAGTTCTTTAGCTAATTTTTTGCGTGCATCTAAGCTGTTATCTATGCCGAGCAACTTTAACAGATCGACAATTGACGTTTTCCAATTAAGTTTTTCAGGATATTTCTTGGCTAGGTTATCCAAAATTGACATGACATCAACTTCGGAAATTGGTGTTTTATTTTCGCTATTTTGTTGGTTTTGAACTGCATCATTTGTTGCATTTTTGGCATTGTCTGTCATATTGCCGACTTTTTCTTTCACTGCATCGGTTACATTGCCCACTGCTGCTTGAGCGCTTGGAAATATTTTAGAAAAAATATTATTTAAGATACCCATATTTACACCCCTTATGTTTAAACTGCTTTTTAAAACTGCTTAACGATTTAGATGTACAAAATAGCCTCAGCACTATAACGCTTAAAAATGAGTAATGTCAAATAGTTATATTTTGATAGCACTTTTTGTAGTTCTTAAATTCAAGTACCTAAGTGCAAATCTTAACTAAACTAATAGTTGTATGTTTGAATAAAGTAAAGATTAGCATTGTCTTTGTATAATCAATAATCTCGTTTGTCTAAAAATCACTAAATCTAGATCAATTTTATTTTGGATGAGGTGATTTTTTCATTGTTTTAATTTATAACGGTATAATTTGTTGTTATTTATTCGATGTTAAGTAAAAAAATTATAATTAAATGTAAAGATATTTTTTTGAGAGGACATTTTTTGATAAATAAGGTAAATTAGTTAACATA
>NZ_LZGM01000097.1 GCF_001690195.1 Gilliamella sp. wkB108
TGTAACATAGGTAAAATTAAACAATATAGTAATAATCAATTTTATATTGACATATTAAACTACTAATGACTAAATAATGTAATAATTTTTCAAAAAAATCTAGCATGGACAACAATATTATTAACATCGCTTATTGCACAGATTCAAATTATCTTGAACATGTTGCAGTATCTATTCAATCTATAATTTTTAATAATTTAAACGAAAAATTACAATTCCATGTATTTTTATATAATGTTTCAGAAGAGTATATCGAAAAATTCAAAAACACTTCTGACTTAATATTTATTTATAAAATTGAACAATCAGATTTAGAAAAATACCAACATGAATTTTCAACAAAACATATCAGTAAATCAACGTTTATTCGCTTAATGGTACCAAAATTATTATCAAGCAAAGTCAATAGACTTCTTTATATAGACGCGGATGTATTATGTTTTGCCAATATATCACCTATTCTTGATATAAATATAGATAATTATATTTGTGCAGCAGGAGATGATTCTAACTCAGATAAA
>NZ_LZGM01000098.1 GCF_001690195.1 Gilliamella sp. wkB108
CGCTCCTCCTGACACCGAAATACTGCTTACATTATATTCCGCCTTGTTTTTAATATCACTAAAGCCTATCGTTCCTGTTTCTAAACGATTACGGGTTTTATCCTCTGCCTCTGAAGCTATCACCGCTCCGGTTAACTCGGTATGATTGCCTACCGTGATATCATATCCACCTTCTCCTGCAAATATACCTGATTGCTCATTCACCGATGCATAGTCACTCTTCATCTTATCTTGACTAAAACTACCACTGACCTGACTTGAACCCGCACAAAATGGCGGTACACAAATACTGGCATTCAGTCCTGCTGAGGTATGTTTGGAATTATAATCTTCTTTATCTTGCAAACTACTGATTAACAAATCTCGTCCTATATCTGCTACGACTCGATTTCCTTGTAATTCTGCTCCCGTTAAAATAACATCTCGTCCACTATGAATATTTAGCTTATCTCGTGCATGTATTATGCTGTTGGTATTATTCTCTGAATTTCCATTCTCTTTACCTTTTGATTGACTACCACTTAATTCAAGACTAAATCCATTTTGACTTCCACCAAAATTCACACCAACACCAACGCCATAGTGACTACCTGAATCGGTATTTTTTACCCGCTCCATATCCTGTGCCGCTGAGAATTTTATATCTTGACCTGCGTTTAAGTTGATATTTTTTCCTTGTATATCAACTCCTTTCCCTTCAATATTCTCCTTCGCATTAATATTTACATTTTCTCCCGCATGAATCACAGTGCCTGACTGTAACCTCTGTTCATATTCATGTGTTTGTTTTGAGCTATCCGCAGTAAGGCTAACTTTGCCTTTCACTAATGAAGATGCTTTCTCTTTCCAGACCGGTGTCTTTTGTAAATTTGTATCGGCGGTTTGAGTGACATTTTGACTCGCTTGCGAAGATGAATTGGCTAACTGCCTTGATTGTGAATATAAATTTAATGCTGCTTGTGCCGCATAAATTGCTGACAAACGTTTATCTTCGTGGTTTTCAATCGCTCTGGCAGCTTTTTCTAATGATTGTGCTGCAGTGACTGCATAACCTGATGTTGAAACCGTCACGCCATATTGTTTATTCTTTGATATATATTTCTGGTATTTACTATCTTCACCTACATCCATCAATACATTTTTACCCGTTAAATCAACCGATTTACCCGCCGTAATATCTGTTCCAACTAAATGTATGTCTCCCCCTGATGTTAAACTCACATTACCCTTAATACTATTTAATTCACTGCGAATATTATTTTGATTAGTGCTATCCTCAAGATTCTTATAACGTGAAATTGGTTTTCAGTTGGACTCGTTTATCCCCATTGAATCATCCACTACTGTTAATGTTATCTTTGACTTTAATTATAATGTCACTTATTTGTAAAATTAATTCAGGTGTCTATACCGTTTAATCTTATCTAAACTTAATAATAGTTTACAGCTTACGGGGACATCTTCACCCAGCAGTGAAAACCTAAAACGATTAGCTTCTGCATAAAATGTTATCGGCGATTATTTTCTTAAAGATCTCAATATAAAGTCGCTAAGGTCAGATTTGAAAGCCGAGAGTTTTTAACGTTGTTTCAGAAGATTAAGAAGTTATTGAAAATGGGTTATGTTCCACAAGGTACAAAACCCACTCCCAGACCACAACTGACCATCAAAGGCAGGTGGTTAGAACAGATAGAGTTTTATGTAGGCATGCCGGTCATCATTAAAGTTAATCAAAATAAACTCATTATTGAACTTGCAAACAAGTTCTAAAAAACAATAAAATAACCCCCACTGATTAGGCAGAGATTGATACTTATTCAACGGACTCTAATGAAACAGCCATTTCTAAAGTTATTTCATGGTATTTCTGACCCAAATTACGCATTGCTTCAGGCTTTAATTCATCAAGTGTACACACCACACTTGCCATGTAACCAACTTTGAAAAGATTAACATCTTCATCTTTATTGACATTAATGCCCACAGCTTCAATAGAACCATCATCAAGTAATAAATCAATTATTAATGCCTTTAAAATATTCTTCTAAATATTTATCTGGAAGCCTCAATTGACAATATTTATCTACTAATTCAAGATTTTTTATAATGTCCTCCTTATTGTTATTTAAAGATATTTCCTTACCAAATAAATTTCTTACATAAAATTGGCTATCTATACTAATCGCAGAGAAATAATTATTTCGAGGCATCTCAATACCACATTTAAAAACAAAAGCGCCATACAGCAAACAATTTATAGTTTGTTCACTTTGTGTGATTGATACTATTTCTCCTTTTCCTTGAAAAAACTCTTCTACCAGATTATATAATGTCCAAAAATCAAGTTCTTTATTCATTTTCTACACCTATTTTGATTTAAGAATTGCTGTCATAGTACTTTCATCAAAAATATAACCTTTACTTTTAAGATATTGTAACTCTTTCGCTAAAGCACTTCCTGGATAGTTATTAGGATTATGGGTAAATTTGATTGTCTTACCTTTTGTTATCGCATCATCTAACACGGGAACATTAAAAAAGTTAAACATATCCTCATCTGTAAAATTGTATTTTGTTTTAATTTTGTTCCAATCATCCCCCATATCAAAATAAGTTGCATTTTCTTTTTTTGCAATAGAAAGATAAGAGCTTTCATCTGATGTATACTTACCAAGTACTAATGTATCACTATTTGCATTTTTTATTGAAGCCTCTTGCAATTTTTTATATTGATCTATAGGAATTTTAGCGGTAGAACCCGCATCAGAAGCACCATCTATAATACTTCCATTTGTTGTCGTCCCTTTTTCAGCTTTAGAAATTGGTTTTTCTATTTTATCAAAACCAGCTAATTTTGATGGAGACATAATCGCTAGTACCATTGCCATCAAGTTTTCTGAAGCTTCTTTATCACCTAAGATTGCATCAATCCCTGTTTTACCTATGGCTATAAACGTTTGCCCTGTTCCCAGCTGATAAGCTGCATAATTCGCTGTTTTATAGGCCTTTTCTACATCAGCTTTCGCCTGCTCACAATAACTATCCCCTACACCACAGGTCACTAACACGGCTGTTCCATCTGCCAAGGTATCAACAAACCCAATCGTGCCATCCATTACAATTACTGAGCCTTTAATTAGTACATTTACTAATGAAGCTGGTATTGGATGAAGATTATCATTTGATACATCTAACCACCATTGTTTACTTTTTTCTAACTCATCACGAGCTATTACTAGGCTCTGTAAGTTATTCTCAACCGCATTTTTACTGCTATCTATACCTGTTGCTATATCACCGGTATCTCCTCCAATACTTGCTATGGTAAGTCCTACCGCTAGCTGAGTTAAGGCACTGATGTTCTCTTTTTCTTCTTCCGTTAGGTCTTTTATATCTCTATCACCATATAAGGTTTTTTTAATAATTTTTGCTGCAAGTTCTCCTGATACCGCACTCGCTCCGCCTACTACTCCTGAGTGACCTTGTAATTCCGCTACTACTGCTCCCAGTATTGCATGTGCCACTAAATTCGCTACCGGACTATCTGTTTTCCATTCCCCATTTTCCGCATGACCTGTGTGGAGTTTTATCTGTTCGGCAACCCATGGCGCTCCTGCTCCTGCTAAACCACCTGTTATATCGCCTGTGATAATTCCGGTCACTATCGCTACCGCTGAGTCTACTCCTTTACTAAAGTCATTACCCATCTTGCCTTTAGTTGAGTCCTTACCCGCATCCTTGTTAAGGTCTTTCTCCAGTTGTTTTACTTGTGCGGCTAAATCTTTCAACCCCGTTACGATATCTTGTTTTCGTTGCTCTTTCTCTTTGTCAAAAATTGGTTTGAGTTTTTGATGCGCATTATCGGTATCATGACTTAGTTCATTGATATCTTGTTTTTGCCCCTCTTTATTACGAACGATTAATTCGCCTTCCGATATCGCTGAGTGGGTGATATTGGATGATTTATCTCCATGTTCATACACCGATGGCTTGTTGCTTGTCGGTGTTAACTTGTTCGGTCCGCCACTATCTCCTTGATTACCATAACTCGCTCCTCCTGACACCGAAATACTGCTTACATTATATTCCGCCTTGTTTTTAATATCACTAAAGCCTATCGTTCCTGTTTCTAAACGATTACGGGTTTTATCCTCTGCCTCTGAAGCTATCACCGCTCCGGTTAACTCGGTATGATTGCCTACCGTGATATCATATCCACCTTCTCCTGCAAATATACCTGATTGCTCATTCACCGATGCATAGTCACTCTTCATCTTATCTTGACTAAAACTACCACTGACCTGACTTGAACCCGCACAAAATGGCGGTACACAAATACTGGCATTCAGTCCTGCTGAGGTATGTTTGGAATTATAATCTTCTTTATCTTGCAAACTACTGATTAACAAATCTCGTCCTATATCTGCTACGACTCGATTTCCTTGTAATTCTGCTCCCGTTAAAATAACATCTCGTCCACTATGAATATTTAGCTTATCTCGTGCATGTATTATGCTGTTGGTATTATTCTCTGAATTTCCATTCTCTTTACCTTTTGATTGACTACCACTTAATTCAAGACTAAATCCATTTTGACTTCCACCAAAATTCACACCAACACCAACGCCATAGTGACTACCTGAATCGGTATTTTTTACCCGCTCCATATCCTGTGCCGCTGAGAATTTTATATCTTGACCTGCGTTTAAGTTGATATTTTTTCCTTGTATATCAACTCCTTTCCCTTCAATATTCTCCTTCGCATTAATATTTACATTTTCTCCCGCATGAATCACAGTGCCTGACTGTAACCTCTGTTCATATTCATGTGTTTGTTTTGAGCTATCCGCAGTAAGGCTAACTTTGCCTTTCACTAATGAAGATGCTTTCTCTTTCCAGACCGGTGTCTTTTGTAAATTTGTATCGGCGGTTTGAGTGACATTTTGACTCGCTTGCGAAGATGAATTGGCTAACTGCCTTGATTGTGAATATAAATTTAATGCTGCTTG
>NZ_LZGM01000099.1 GCF_001690195.1 Gilliamella sp. wkB108
CTTTGCTGGTTTTATTTATCCATTTTATTTGCTCAGCTCACTCTTAAGGTTTTATTAATTTAATCTCAATATCCTATCAACAACTTATAACTATTGTTGATGGGGATTTATGCAAGCTCCAAAAGAAAACCAAAAATTTAGCTGGTCAGCACTTTTGTTTGTTACGCTATTTTTTGCCTATTTTTCCTGTGCTTTACAGCTGTTCATTTTCCTTTCAGGTCATTCAAGTATCAATGGCTTACGTGATTCAGTTATTTATAGTTTAATTTGGCTTATTCCGGTGCTACTGTTTCCAAATTATACTCGGAAAATAGCTACTGTTTTGGGATTAATTATTGGCGGTTTATCTTTAATTTTTGTCAGTTATTTTGTTATTTATAAGCAAGAGTTTTCACAAAGTGTATTTTTTGTCATGGCTGAATCTAATTTCAATGAATCCCATGAGTTTATCCAACAATATTTGAGTATTAAGTTAGTTGTAGTCCTTATCCTATATATTTTAATAGGTATAATTCTATGGAAACAAGTAAAGCCGATATATGTACAAAATAAAACCAAACTGATCGTCTCTTTGTTGATTTTGATTTATGCTTTGATGCCTTTAGGGATTAGTTTGGTTGTTAAAAAGGCTTCCTTTGAAAAAGCTAGTTTTCATTTGTTATCCAGAATGGAAACAACTGTACCTTGGCAACTAATCAGTCATTATTTGGCTTATCGTTCACAATTATCGGAAATGGAAAGTATTTTAGCTAACTATGATGTATTGCCACCATTGGAAAATCTAAAAGATGCTAATGGTAATACACCAAGAACGTTAGTGTTAATTATTGGAGAATCTACTACACGTAATAGAATGGGGATTTATGGTTATGCGCGTAATACAACACCACAAATAGAACAGTTTCAAAAAGAAAACCCTAATTTACTTGTTTTCAATGATGTTGTGTCATCAAGACCTTATACAATTGAGATTCTACAACAGGCATTAACGTTTGCGGATGAACATCATCCTGATCTATATTTGAAAAAACCTTCTTTAATACATCTGATGCGACAAGCAGGTTATAAGACGTATTGGATCACTAATCAACAAACTATCACTAAGCGAAATACCATGTTAACCATGTTTTCTAAACAAACAGATGAGCAAATTTATCTGAATAATGACCGCAACCAGAGTTCGAGACAGTATGATGAATCTGTATTTGAGCCATTTAAGAAGGTGTTAGCTGAACCAGTTGCTAAGAAGTTTGTCATTATTCATTTACTTGGAACACATATGAAATATGAATTTCGTTATCCTAAAAATAGTCAATATGATCAGTTTAAAGATAATACGGGTATTCCTTTTAAAATTGATGATGACAAGTTAAATAGCTATAACAATTATGATAATGCAGTTAGTTATAATGATTTTGTGACAACAAATCTGTTTGATATATTCAAAAAGAGTAAACAAAATGGTTTTATGTTGTACTTTTCAGATCATGGTGAAGATGTCTACGAGACTCCACCTCATGATATATTAGGTCGTAATGAAAAAGCTCCAACTAAAACTATGTATACTGTTCCGTTTATGATTTGGTTATCACCTAGCTGGATCCAAACTCATCCAAATAATTATCAGACCTATGTTAATCGTAAATATAGTACACAAGATTTAATACATACGTGGTCAGATTTAGCTGGATTGACCTATCAACTGTATGAACCGGAAAAAAGTATCGTCAATCCAGAGTTTAAACAATCTACTCGTTGGATTGGTGATCCTTATGATAAAAAAGGATTGTTAGATATTGATAAACTACCCAATTAAATAATAGTTAGTTTGCATAGGCATTTAAGGTATGGTATTGTATATTTATACAGTTATTTTAAATGCGATGAAAGTAGGTTATGCGAAAAATTATTCATGTAGATATGGATTGTTTTTATGCTGCTGTTGAGATGCGAGATAATCCCCGTTATCGCAATATACCTATTGCCGTAGGTGGGGATCCTCGTAAACGAGGTGTTGTAGCTACAGCCAATTATCTAGCGCGTCAATTTGGTGTTCATAGTGCCATGTCAATGGCTCAGGCTGTTAAGCTATGTCCCAATCTTAAAGTTATTCCAGGTAGGCATGCGGTTTATAAAGAGGTATCTAATCAGATCCACCAAATTTTTCAGCGTTATACTCAAGCTATTGAAGCTCTTTCGCTGGATGAAGCTTATCTGGATGTGACTGAATGTCAGCTCTGTCATGGTTCGGCAACGCTTATCGCTCAAGATATTCGACAAGCAATTTTCAATGAGCTTGGCTTAACGGCGTCAGCAGGGGTTGCCCCTTTAAAATTCTTAGCCAAAATAGCTTCCGATATGAATAAACCTAATGGTCAATATGTTATTAGACCAGATGAGGTGAGTAAATTTATTGAACAGCTACCACTTAAAAAAATACCTGGTGTGGGTAAAGTAACTGAAAAAAAATTAGCTGAATTAGGTTTGTTTCAATGCAGTGATGTGGTGAAGTATGATCTCACAAAACTACTTAATCAATTCGGTAAATTTGGACGTGTTTTATATGAAAGATGCCAAGGTATTGATCCACGTGAAGTTTGTAATGATCGACAACGAAAATCGGTTGGTGTTGAACGGACTTTAGTTGATGATATTCATAGTTGGGAAGCCTGTTTACAGCAACTTGATCCACTTTTTGATGAATTAGAAAAAAGATTAAGTAAAGTTCGTTCTGATCTCTCTATAGCCAGACAAGGTGTAAAATTTAAGTTTGATGATTTCCAACTTACAACACAAGAACATGTTTGGACAAAATTAGATAAAGCAGATTTGATTGAGCAAGCTTATAAAGTTTGGCATGAAAGACGTAATGATCGTGGTGTAAGATTGATTGGATTTCATGTGACTCTGATCGATCCACAACTGGATAAGCAGTTAATTTTTAAGTTTTAATTGGACAGATTATTTTAAGTTATAAGTTATTTTATTAATCTATTTTTAATTATCACAATTAGTTAAATTATGTTTATGGGAAGGGGCAACCCTAATCCCACAAACATCAAACTAACACGTTAATTTTTTTAGATTATTTTAAACTCGCACCATTGGTACTTATCACTTTTTTATACCATTCAAATGAATCTTTTTTATAACGTTTCATACTACCTTTTCCTTCATTATCACGGTCTACATATATCACACCGTAACGTTTTTTCATTTCACCGGTAGTAAATGAAACGACATCAATAATACCCCACGCGGTATAACCCATCACATCAACACCGTCATAATTGATTGCGGTTAACATTGCTTTGATATGGGCGCTTAAATATTCAATTCGTGGTTTGTCATGAACTTTATTTCCATTTTCTAACTCATCAATCGCACCAAAACCATTTTCTACAATAAATAGGGGAACTTGATAACGATCATATAATCGGTTTAATGTATAACGTAGACCTTCAGGATCAATTGGCCAGCCCCAATCACTACTTTTTATATAAGGGTTTTCAACTGAATTTGGTAATGCACCATTCACAATACTATCACGATTATCATTTTGTACGTCAGCTTTAACCACTGTTGACATGTAATAGCTAAAACCGATGTAATCTACCGTACCTTGTTTGAGACAAGATAAATCCTCTTCGGTTATATCCAATTTATATCCTTCTCGTTCAAACTCTTTCAAGGCGTAAGAAGGGTAATAACCTCGGACATGAACATCCGGAAAGAAAAATCGTTGATGCATAGCGATTTCAGCTGCCATCATATCATCAGGGTTACAGGAGTAAGGATAAATAGGTACGTGTGATACCATACAACCAATTTGGAAATTTGGATTTATTTTTTTTCCTGCGATGACGGCTTTGGCACTAGCTAGTAATTCATAATGGGCAACTTGGTAAAGCACTTCTTGCGGATTTTCATCAGCTTTGACTTGAACACCTGAATTAGTCCAAAAGAAAATAGGATTACTGGTATCCATTTGATTATTGATTTCATTAAAAGTCATCCAGTATTTTACTTTATTTTTATATCGCTTAAAGCAAGTAATGGCAAAACGTTCAAAAAATTCAACCGTTTTACGATTACGAAATCCACCATACTTGCGAGCAAGATGTAATGGAATTTCGAAATGAGATAAGGTGATAACCGGTTCAATACCATGAGCAATTAATTCATCAAAAACAGCATCATAAAATCGTAAACCTTCTTCATTTGGCTCTAATTCATCCCCATTAGGATAAATACGAGTCCAAGCGATTGATGTTCGTAAACATTTTAACCCTAATTCAGCAAACAGTTTAATATCTTCTTTATAGTGATGATAAAAATCAATTGCGGTATGGTTTGGATAAAATTTACCAGCCTCTATATCTTGTGTTATTTGTCTAGGTACGCCATGCGCACCAGCCGTCATGACATCTACAACGCTTGGTCCTTTTCCACCTTCATTCCATCCGCCTTCAAATTGATGAGCGGCTAAAGCACCGCCCCATAAAAATGGTTTTTGTTCCATATCTGTTTCCTTGTTATTACATAATTTTAAATAGTATATCTTCTGGAGTAACTTGGGTTTTATCAGTAAGAGTAATTTGTTGATATTGATCGGTATTAACAATAATAATTGGTGTTATTAATGGATAACCGGCTTTCTTAATTGCATTAGGATCAAAACTTATTAATAAATCACCTTTTTTTACTTTTTGATGTAAATTCACATGATATTTGAATTCATTATTGGTCAAGTTCACCGTATCAATTCCAACATGAATTAATAACTCTACACCATTATCTAAAGTTAACCCAATGGCATGTTTTGAACTCTCAAATACTGCGGTCACTTGTGCATCAGAAGGTGCATAGACTTTATTTTCTATTGGCTCAATAGCTATTCCTTCTCCCATTAATTTTTGAGCAAAAGCAGCATCAGGAACTTGGCTAAGAGGGACTACAGAACCTGTCATTGGACTGGTAATTTCAACTTCATCAAGTAGGATCTTAGGAGTATCATTTTCAATGTTTGTGTTATTTTGTTTTGTTTCATTGGTACCAAAGATTTGAATTAATAATACTGGTCCAAACAGTGCAATTGCTGATCCTATGGCTACACCAATGACAGCACCAGGATGATTAGGATTAAGAGCATGAATGATAGTTAATGGTCCAGGCAAAGCAGCATAAGCGTAATAGGCTGGAGAGAAGAAACCAGCAACAATTCCACCTAAAGCACCACAGATACAGCCGTAAATAAATGGCCTTTTAAAACGTAAATTAACACCATATATAGCTGGTTCAGTAATACCAAATAGACCTGTCACAAAGGCAGATAATGAAATGCCTTTCATATCTCGAGATCGAGTTTTTAAATAAAAACCTAATGCTGCACCTACTTGACCAATAACGGCAATGGTTTGGAATGCTTGGAAAGTGTCTTGACCAGATTGTTTAAAGTTCTCAACAATAACCGGTGTAATACCCCAATGAACACCGAAGATCACAAACACTTGCCAAACTGCACCAATAATACCTCCAGCAATAGAAGGTGCTAAATTTACTATCCAATTATAGCCACTAGCAATATAGTGTGCGCCCTCTGCAGTTAATGGTCCAACGACAAGTAATGTAAAAGGAACCATAATGACCAGACATAATAGTGGCAATAATAGTGGTTTAATGATGCTGTGTAGTAAAGGTTCTAAAATTCGTTCCAAATAAGAAAGTAGCCATACTAAAAACAATGGTGGAAGAACAGTTGAAGTATAAGTCGTTTCTGAAAGAGCCAGACCAAATAAATCAATTTCTTTACCCGTTTTAATCAAAGCTGCCATTTCCGACCAAGTGGGTGATAACAAAGCAGCACAACAAGCCACAGCGATATAAATGTTACAACGAAAATGTTGAGATGCGGTTATAGCTATAAAAATTGGTAAAAATCCGAAAGGCGCCCAAGAAATAAAATTAAAAACTTGATATGTTCCGGTTAAAACGAACGAAGGAAAAGCTATTTTGATCAGAATTAAGATCCCTTGTAAAATCCCCGAAGCCGCAAGAATATAAACAAATGGTGCAAAAACGGCTGACATAGTTGCAATAATTCTATTCAAAATACTTGCATTATCGTTTTTTGCTACTTTATTATCGGTTTTGATAAGTTTGATAAATGCGTTATAAACTTTATCAACATTAGTACCAATAACAATTTGTATTTGTCCTCCTTTCTCAACGACCGTAATTACTCCCGGCAATTTAGAAATATTTTCTTTAGCTTGCTTTGGTGATGTTTGCGTTACAATTCGTAAACGAGTGGTACATCGGGCAACGGTGACAATATTATCTTCACCACCTAACTCATCCAAAATATCAACTGCCAATTTGTTATAGTCTCTAATTTTTGACGACATCGATTTAAGCTCCTTAATAATTAAGATAGCTTAATTTAACACTATTTTTAAAATTGTTAATTACCAATTATATTGTTTGTGATCTAGATCGAATTTTAAATAACTTTTGTTTAAATATTAAAATAACTTGTATAAAATATGACAAAAGGAATTAATTTAAAAAGAATAAAAGAAGTACAAATGCTGAAATATCAAGATGTTGCCGAAAAAATAAAACAAATGATCTACTTACAAGAAATGGCGAAAGATACACAACTGCCAAATATTGAAGGACTCATTAATCAATATCAGGTTAGTCGTACTACAATAATAAAAGCTCTTAATCAACTTGAACGACATGGCGTTATTTATCAAGTACAAGGAAGCGGGATTTTTGTTAGACAGCCTAAAAAGAAAGGTTATCTCAACTTTTTAGAAAGTCATGGTTTCAGTGTTGATTTGGGAGATTTACCCGGATCATCACAAGTATTTAATGTTGATGTAATACAACCGAATTCTAAAATTAAAGACCATTTACGATGTGAAGATGATGAACAAGTCTATTATATTAAACGCCTGCGTTATGTTGAGGGTGAAGTATATGGCTTTGAACAATCATATTATCGAAAAAAATTGGTGTCATATTTAAACAAAGAAATAGCGGAAAACTCTATTTTTAGCTATGTACAGGACGTTTGTAAAATAAGCATTGGTTTTTCAGACAAATATTTTAAAGCCATAAAACTTGATGCTGAAACAGCATCATATCTTGGTCTTCAAATTGGTGATCCCGCTTTATGTGTTGAAGAAATATTTTATACTACCGCTGGTGAACCATTTGATTTTTCACAAATTATTTATCATTATGACAATGCAAAATTCTATGTGCAGAGTCATTCAAAGTAATTGATGTTTTATCTAATTTCATGGTAAAGAGGAAAATGCTATTAACAATTTTCTCTTTTTTGCATAGAAAATTAGATTTCACAATGCTTACCTTTTTTAATTAAATTTTAAGAGTTAAAAGACTCATATATTTGCAATAGTTGGTTACGTTCAATATCTTTCTTACTTATATAGTCATGTTTCAATGATGAAATTATATAGCTATATAACATTTAGTTGTTACTTTTGTCTATAATTGTTATTAAGCTCATTGAAAGAATATATTAATGATAGAAGACATAATAGGGATAATATCTAAATCACTCTGTTCGATAAATTCTACTATCAAACTTTCTTTAGCTCGGTAATAGAAACTAGCATGAATCAGGTACTATGTTTCTTTTAAAAGATCACCTTTCTTTTTTATTTTGTCCATTAATTTTCTTTTGGCTATATAATAATTAATAACAAATTTCATGATAGATGAACGATAATTTTAAATAGATCTATCTGTAGGAATGGTAACAGTTTGCATTGCTTTCAAATCTAACTAGTGGAAGATTTTGAAGATAGAGTTCTAATCTTAATTTTGTGGTGCATTATTAGTACGTAAATTTTCACCAAATAATTTAACAAAAGCTTTTTGTCTTTATCAATAACGATTTTCAACTAGGTGAGAAAAGAATTTATTGCGTTGATGAATATTGGTTTTTAATACGGGATACTGGAAGTCATATCTTTCATATTTCTATGTAAAATCAGTCAATAAGTAATAATAAAGTTATTTATTATGCTTTATCATTACTTATTTTAAGATTAACTATTGTAGTGGTGATATTATAGCTAATTTATATTTATTCCTCCATTTGTGGACTAGCTATTTGTTTGGCAGAAGATAAATCTAATGCTAATAAATTTTCCAATCTTTCAAGTAAACAAAAATATCGATCTTTTAAAGCTTCTTCGTTCCATTGTTGATTAAAAGTTTTTTGATGAAAATCATCTAGTATTTTTTGAGAAAGACGGAATGCAGTTGTATTTGAAGTATGACTACCTTTATAAACAACCATTTTTATATTAAAAGGATTATTACTGGCATCAATATTTTTTTTGCCACTAAGTAGTGTTAAATTAGCAATGCTATGTAACCATTTATTTTCAATATGATCAGTGATATAACCCCATTCGGTAAAATTTTTGTATTTTTTGGGTAGCACATGTTCAAGATGTAAATCATTATTAAGGTGAATAAATATAGGGTTTGAGTAATCAGTCAAATCATATTCAATTAAAATCAAAAGAGGTTTAATCCATGCTTCTTTATCAACCATGTTTGAAGTTAATTCAGATATAACATTGTCTATAATTTTATCAGATGCTAATTTATTTTCAAAAATTGCTTTTAGGTAATTTATATGTTTATGTTCTTTTAATGCCTTTATAATATTAAAAGATGTTTGCTTGACTTGCGATAATGTTTTACCAGCAATCCAATACAAATAGTAAAAACGTCTTAATTCAAAGACTAACTCGCTATAGTCTTTGTAATTTAGTGTAATTGCAGTCATTAAAATCGCTTTCCAATAATTACTCCAGCGTAAGTACCAGAAAGAGTAGATATTTTTATCTTTTGAGCAATATATTTTTTCGTAATAATTAACTGAAAAAGATTTTAATGAAGCAATGACTTGGTTAGGATCTTGACCTTCAAATAAATTTTGTAATTCTTCGGTTAATGATTTTTTTTGATTTGAAGCTAATAAATAATGAGCATAAATAATAAACAAATCGTTCATGCTCATATCATCACATTGTTTAATAATTTGTTCCATTTCATTCCAATCTGACATAAAACTATCTTCTTTTAGTTTTGATGTTGATGGATCATCGCGATATTTTTTATATAATTTTTCAAGTAAGAAACTTTTTATTAAATCAGCTGAAGTTAAATCTAATCCCCTGTTATTGAGAACTTGAAATAATTTGATTGCGAAATCTCGACTTGAGCAATCAATACGAATAATTTTTACTTGGTAAAAAAGATAATTAATGAATGAACCAAGATTTTTTTTATCTATTGAGTATAATTTATCTCTAAAAATCAATGCGGTATTAATAAATTTAAATTTAGGTTCTTGATCATTTCTTATTTGATATTTATAAGGAACAACTAGAGCTTTTGTTGCTCCTTCATCCAAAATATATGCGTCAAAATCAGATTGATGTGAGCTATGAGTGTATAATCTTAAACGTGAAGCTCGACCATTAAAGGTAATTGCAGAACGAATAATGTCTATATTTACTGAAATTGGATTTAAACTATCATTCTGATTTAGATCAGGAAAATGATCACGTAACACGCAAAATAATATCATTAAAGTGGTAAGTCTTTGCTGCCCGTCAACAACATCTATATACGGAGATTGTGGATCATCATATGAGCTTGCTGTTATAACTGAACCGAGAAAATAGTTTGTCACATCATTTTCATACGATTCCATAATATCATCCCATAACTGTTCGACTTGTTCACTTTCCCATTTATAAGGTCGTTGATATTTGGGTATTTTATAAAGGCTTTTTGTGTCACCAAATAATTCACTAATTGATAAACTTCTAGGTTTGAATGATTCTTCCATATGTTGTCACCTTATATGATGTTACTTTAATTTCAGTTAATTGAATTATTATTAAACAATACTATCAATTACCTAGTTTTAGATAAAGAAAAAGTTATTTCAATAATTTTTGCTATCAATTTATGGAATTTATAATTATTTTTAATAAGAATATAAAAAAACGCCATATAGGCGTTTTAAAAAATATCTTTTTATGAAAATAAATTGTTAGCTTTACTTTACTCCATATTCTGCACGATAAGCTTCAACTTGTTTAACTTGATCTTTTCGTGTTTCATCTTGGTAGAGATATTGAATTAGATCATCAAGTGTAATAATTGAAATGACATCGCAATGATAAGTTTGTTTAATCTCTTGTATAGCAGACAGATCACCGCGACCTTTTTCTTGACGATCTAGACAAATAAGCACTCCAGCCAATTTCGATTTATTATCTTCTAAGATGCGCATTGATTCTCGAATAGCTGTACCGGCAGTAATAACATCATCAACTAACATTACGCGTTGTTCATAGATTGAACTACCAACTAAGTTGCCTCCTTCACCATGATCTTTTGCCTCTTTTCGATTAAAACAATAAGGGACATCGACATTATGATGTTCAGAAAGTGCAACCACAGTGGATGAGACAATGGGAATTCCTTTATAAGCGGGACCGAAAATCACATCATATTCTAAATTTGCATCCATTAGTGCAGCAGCATAAAAGCGACCCAATAAAGCCAGATCTTTGCCAGTATTAAATAAACCAGCATTGAAGAAATAGGGACTCTTACGTCCTGATTTTAATGTGAATTCACCAAACTTTAATGCTTGCCTGTTTAATGCAAATTCAATAAATTCACTTTTATATGATTTCATCGATCCTCTCCAATTAATCTTTTAAGGCTTGTTTTTGTGCCTCAATAATATTTGTTATCCCATTTTTGGCTAAATCTAATAGCTTTAATAATTCATCATGTGTAAATGGTTCACCTTCTGCAGTACCTTGTACCTCAATGATTCTGCCATCATCAGTCATAACAACATTCATATCGGTTTCAGCATTTGAGTCTTCTATGTACTCTAAATCACAAACCGCTTCATTATCAACAATGCCGACAGATACTGCTGCCACTAATGATTTAATCGGATTTTGTTTGATTTGACCATTGGTCAACATTTTATTAATTGCATCATTTAGCGCAACACAAGCGCCAGTAATGGCAGCGGTTCTTGTTCCGCCATCAGCTTGAATCACGTCACAATCTAAAGTTATGGTATACTCGCCGAGTAATTGGAGATCGACCATAGCACGTAATGATCGTGCAATAAGTCGTTGTATTTCCATTGTTCGACCTGTTTGTTTACCTTTGGCCGCTTCTCGTTGAGTTCTTGAATTAGTTGCACGTGGTAACATACCATATTCGGCAGTTACCCAACCTTGATTTTGACCTTTGAGAAATCGAGGTACACCTTCATCAAC
The DNA here is from genome assembly GCF_001690195.1 of Gilliamella sp. wkB108. Classification (GTDB taxonomy): domain Bacteria; phylum Pseudomonadota; class Gammaproteobacteria; order Enterobacterales; family Orbaceae; genus Gilliamella; species Gilliamella apicola_L. The sequence continues at coordinate 11,376 of NZ_LZGM01000099.1, forward strand.
AGTTGCGTTGCAAAGTACTTTTGTTTCACCAAATTCGACTAATACAGAACCTTCTGCATGCTTTGTATAATGACGGGTTATTTTGATAGGGCGGACTTGTTCCGCAGATCGACCAGACGGACGCATGCATTTCTCCTGCAATTTCAGTTAAAAAATTATTATTTCGAGTTAATCATTTAGGAGGACATCAACCAGATTGAGTTGATGTTTAGCCTAAGCTAAGAGCGCATTATACAGAATTTGTGATACAATGCCCAGTAAGTTTTTATAATTTTAGGATGCTATTATGATTTCTAGTATGACAGCCTATGCAAGAAAAGAATTAAACCAACCATGGGGAAGTGCGTCTTGGGAACTTCGTTCAGTCAACCAACGTTACTTAGAAACTTATATTCGTTTACCTGAGCAATTCCGTTCACTTGAGCCAATCATTCGTGAGCGATTACGTAACCGCCTAACTCGTGGCAAAATCGAATGTAATTTACGATTTGATTTAGATCCAACTAATCAAAATCAACAATTATCATTGAATATTGAGTTAGCTCAACAGATATTAAATGCAGCTGATTGGATTCGGACTGAGTATCAAGCTGGTGAAATTAATCCGGTTGATGTACTGCGCTGGCCAGGTGTTATGTCAGCTAAAGAACAAGACTTAGATACCATTTCGCAAGAGATTTTAGCGTTACTTGATACAACTATTGATGAGTTTATTGCTGTTCGAGAACGTGAAGGAAAAGCATTAAGTGAATTAATTATTCAGCGTTTAGAAGGCATTAGCCTACAAGTTGACAAAATACGCGCATGGATGCCAGAAATTCTTGAATGGCAAAAAGAAAGACTTAAAAGTAAATTAGAAGAAGCAAATATTGAATTGGATAATTCACGACTTGAGCAAGAAATTGTAATGGTTGCTCAGCGGATTGATGTGGCTGAAGAACTTGATCGCTTAATGACTCACGTTAAAGAAACTTACTCAATATTAAAGAAAAATGAGGCAGTCGGGCGTCGGCTTGATTTTATGATGCAAGAATTCAATCGAGAATCCAATACGATTGCATCTAAATCAATTAATGCTGATGTAACTGCTAGTGCTATTGAGCTTAAAGTACTTATTGAACAGATAAGAGAGCAAGTGCAAAATATTGAATAGTAATGAATTTATCAAGTAAATCTTTGGCTATACTTGCTATCATTTTCACCTCTATTTTATGGGGAACGACCGGTACAGCTGCTACTTTTGCTCCCACACTTTCTCCAATACTCATCGGATCTGTTGCGATGGGTATTGGTGGGATTTTGCAGTGTATCCTAGCCATGCCGATGATAATTAATGAGCGCAAATTTTTACTTAAGTACATTTATTTTCTAATAATGGGTAGCATTGCTGTAGCTATTTATCCTCTTGCTTTTTATTCATCAATGCGTTTGTCTGGTGTGACAATTGGAACCGTAGTTTCTATTGGTTCAGCGCCTATTTTGTCTGTAATTATTGAATATTTTAGTCATGACTTTCGTCCAACTAAACAGTGGGTTTTAGGGGCATCTTCAGGAATTGTAGGTGTATTGTTTCTCTCTTTTTCAGATAATAATGAGGGAACAATTTTGTATGAACACATTACTATGGGGATATTGTTAGGTCTAATAGCTGGATTAACTTACGCATTTTATTCATGGTCAGCTCGTCAATTGATGTTGAAAGGTATATCAGCGAAATCATCAATGGGAGCAACTTTTGGTTGTGGTGGTTTGCTGTTAATGCCAATTATTATTGTTATTGGTTCTCCATTATTTGATTCAGTCACTAATATGATAGTTAGTATCTATATGGCATTCATTCCTATGTTCCTCGGTTATCTATGCTATGGATTTGGTTTATCAAAGATCCCTGCTAGTACCGCAACGACCATTACCCTCTTAGAACCGGTAATTGCTACAATCTTAGCCATACTTGTAGTTGGTGAATCATTATCTTTAATTGGATGGATTGGTATTACTTTAATTTTTATCTGCCTAATCTTTATTACCATTTCAATAAAAAAGCATTAACTTTAAAAAGTTGCGGTTAATATGAATTTAGCAATGTTTTTTATCTGAACTGTGTCTGCAAAATCAACGTATTTACATTATTTCCATTTTTTAATTAAATTCGAAAGAGTTTTATTCCTATATTGCTGAAGAAAGTTATTTCATTGAAAAGGACGATATTGCGATCTAAAATATTTTCACTCAAAAAACTATTACTAAAAAAAGGAATAAAACAATGAACTTTGTAGCAAAGCAATATCAATTTTCACAAAAGTATCAAATTGGTACCACGTTAATGTTTGTTATCGTTGGGATTATTGTTGGAATAGTTATTGGAATTGCCTATTCTGTCATTTCTTCTTATTCGCCAATTATTATAATAGATATTGGTTTAATTTTAGGTCTAGTGTTTGTATTAATAAAAATTAATACTTTTTTTTGCAAAAAAGCTAAAAGTCGAAATGCTAAAGTCAATATGCTATTGGCCTTTATTACCGCTTTTTTCGCTTATTATTCTAATATTGTAACATTTGAATCAATTTTATTGGGGTTAAGCCCATATACATGGTTAGAATTATTCCTCTCTCCTCATGATGTTATTGATATCATGGTTAATGGTGTTATACCTAATCGTGAAATAACAATTACAAAAGGCTCTTCAAAAATCGAGATATCAGGGATATTTTTAATTTTACTTTATGTTGTTGAGTTCGTATTATTTATAATCCCTTCTGTTGTTAGCGCAAGGAAAATGGAAGATTATTATTGTGAAGATTGTCAAAGTTGGTATAACAAATTTAAATTTTTCTCATTTAGTGATGACAAATTAATTTCTAATATTAGTAATACTTCTGTTGGCAATTACGCCGATGCGTTGTCAGGTGTTAAATTTTATAAAGAAATTTTAGAAATTATTCAACAAATAGATCCTAAATCTGACGAGGAAGTTGGAGTATTACAATTTCAGTATTGCCAATGTCCTAATTGCCATAAAAATAGTATCTTAAGTATTATCCCAATGAAACAGAAAAAAGAGAAAAAGAAAATTATATTTGAAGATGATCCTTCTTTGATACTAGTAAAAGATACATATATTGATAACCAAACAGATCAACTTTTTTCTTCTCTGAAAGATAGCTTATATTAAAATAGACTTAACGATTAAATGAGTTTAAAAATAAATTAATAGTAA
>NZ_LZGM01000100.1 GCF_001690195.1 Gilliamella sp. wkB108
CTTTAATTGAACTGCCAAACCACAATAAAAATTCACCGATATACATTTCAAACTGTCCTTAATAATTTGCTCCGGATTGTTCACCTTTTTGCTATCATATTAAGAATTACCATAATCAATCAATTTTCCGGTTTTATCATCTCGCACACCCCATTCGATACGATTATCTAAAATCGCTTGTTGTACACTGGGTGGATAGTCTGATAAGGTGGTTTCTTTCGGTACGGTTTTCCCTTTTCGACCAGCTTGACGAATGACTTTTGGCCAGCGTGGTTGCCAGCATAAACATTCCGAAATAAAGTACCCTATCGTGTAAAACGGTAATAATATTAAAAATACCGGTATCAATAAAATGTACATCCAGAATGTTGGGGCATTTTTTGCAGCATGGATCATCGGTTTTATATGTCCACTTAAACCATGTAAAGGCATCGGTAGATGCGTACTGAGCCAAGGTTTGGGTAGGTTATCCGGGCCTTCCTCCATATAACGGCGAATAAATTCCCATTCATCTTTATAATCTTGCGAATTATAGGTATTTTTACCAATCCCCACCGATTGAGCAACCGGAAAGCCTGTTTTATATGGGTGAAAGCTCATCAGATTTACCATATTGGTACCACCCATATCTGAGTCTGAGTTGCTAAAATTAGCGGGCATAATATGTTCCCACTTAAACACGACCGTACCGCCACAATATTTGGGGCGCTGAATATAGACTTGCCGAGTCACCCGATTAAACC
>NZ_LZGM01000101.1 GCF_001690195.1 Gilliamella sp. wkB108
ATAGACTTATTCCAATAAATTTACTCTTTTTTGCGTACCTATATTATGATAGCTTATGCCTAATAAAGGAAGCTGTAGTTTAGGTATATTATTGAATAATCGGAAATTAGTATATTTTTTCATCAGGTGAGTTGTATATAACATAATTCTTAACGCGATTTTAAATTGCAAGATATACCATGTTTACCTGATAATACGGTCATCTCCTGCGTAAATAACACCTTTATCACCGCGAAAAAAACCAACTAAAGTCAAATTACACTGTTTTGCCATGTTTACCGCCATTGAGGTGGTTGCTGATACCGCCAGTAAAATCTCAACCCCACATATAGCTGTTTTTTGTACCATTTCATAACTAGCTCGACTGGAAATAAGAATAACTCCTTTCTGATTTTGTTGATTATTTTCGATTTGCTTAGCTCGAAAACCCAGTAATTTATCTAAAGCGACATGTCGGCCAATATCTTCAAAACCAGCAATAAAATTACCCTGTAAATCAAGCCAGACCGCAGCATGCGTACATCCTGTTTGCTTTCCGACAATTTGTACTTGGTTTAGGTATGCAAGTGAATGGCAAAAATCAGACAATACGATTTTATCGTGATGAGGTAAAACAGGAACAACTTGACAAACTTGCTCAATCTGCTCACTACCACAAATACCACAACCTGTTCGCCCGGTTAAATTACGACGTTTTTCTTTTAGCTGCATAAAACGCCGGGAAGATAATTCAATATGAACTTCAACACCTTCGGCTGTTTCAATGATATCGATACCATAGATATCGTTAACTGATTCAATGATTTTTTCGGTTAATGAAAAGCCAATAGCAAAATGATCCAGATCCTTAGGCGAGGTCATCATCACCACATGTGAGATACCGTTGTAAATTAGAGCAACCGGTTTTTCGATCGCTAAAAAATCCTCTTCAGGCGTTTGTAATTTTGCCGCTTTAAATTTAATAACCTTGTTGGTTTTAATACCGATATCCATTATTTAGCTCTTGCGATTGTCAATTGAGAACAGGATAATAGCCTTAGTTTACTCAGGTTTTCAGCACGATAAATAACAAGTAAACACGCTTAAGCTATATTTATATTATTATGGTAAAATAGCACACTATAATCAATTCATAATTTTCATAACATTACTATGTCATTACATGAAATTACCCATACAATAATGCAATTTATTGAAAATCACCAAATGTGGACATTACCCATTATTTTTTTATTGGCATTTGGTGAATCACTGGCAATTATCTCCCTGCTCGTACCCGCAACAGCTATTTTACTGGGAGCTGGTGCGTTAGTTGGTGCGGGCGTTATTTCATTTATCCCTGTGTTAATTGTAGCTTCAGCTGGTGCTATTATTGGTGATTGGCTTTCGTACTGGTTAGGCAAATATTATCATCAAACGGTAATTTCCTCATGGCCACTAAATCAACATCCAAAATTAGTTTATCGTGCAGAACAGTTCTTTTTGCGTTATGGCACGATAGGTGTTTTTGTGGGACGATTTTTTGGACCTTTGCGTGCGATTGTACCGTTAATAGCCGGCACTATGCATATGCAGACAACTAAATTCAATATAGCCAATATTACCTCCGCACCGATTTGGGCTTTTGTATTACTTGCCCCCGGTGCATTCGGCGTACCTTGGTTAGAAACACTATTTGGTTAAATGCTACCAGTTGTATAAGTACGACGCCCACTTTTGCGACCGAGTGCTTCTAAATTGGTTTGCAACGGTGGGAATGGTAACGTTAATAGCCGGCACTATGCATATGCAAACAACTAAATTCAATATAGCCAATATTACCTCCGCACCGATTTGGGCTTTTGTATTACTTGACCCGGTGCATTCGGCGTACCTTGGTTAGAAACACTATTTGGTTAAATGCTACCAGTTGTATAAGTACGACGCCCACTTTTGCGACCGAGCGCCTCTAAATTGGTTTGCAACGGTGGGAATGGTAACTGTAAATTATGCTGACGATAAGCTTCGATGATCAGTTTTTGAATACCACTGCGCAGTAGCATTCGATGCCCCATTTCCGCGGCAAACACCCGTAATTCAAATAATTGAATACCTTCTTGAATATCAACCAGAAAAACTTGTGGTTCAGGATCTTTAAGCACATATTCACACTCTAAAGCAGCTTGTTGTAACAGGCTAATAACCAGATCGCTATCGGCATCTATTGTTGCAGGAATAGTAAGCACAATACGAGTGATCGAATCAGATAAAGACCAGTTGACCAGTTGTTCGGTTATAAAGGCTTTGTTGGGCATAACGATCTCTTTACGATCCCAATCAACGATAGTAATGGCTCTTGTATTAATTTTGGTTATATTGCCGGTAAGTTCACGTATAGTAACGGTATCACCAATACGGACAGGCTTTTCAAATAAGATGATTAAACCAGAAACAAAGTTAGCAAAAATTTCTTGTAAACCAAAGCCTAAACCAACACCAAGCGCTGCAATAAGCCACTGAATTTTTGACCAATCGATACCAATAAACGAAAAAGCCACCATGCAACCAATCATTAAAATGATGTATTTCGATAGAGTTGAAATAGCATAACCGGTGCCGGGAGCGAGATCTAAATGTTGTAAAATGCCTAATTCCAGTAATGCCGGTAGATTTTTTACCAATTGGATAGTTATGGTCATAACTAAAATGGCAATACAAAGCGCACCAAGCGTAATATATTGTTCAATTTCAGTACCATTGACAACCGCGCTAGTTCCCCAAAGCTTAATGTTATTCATAAAAGCAAAGGCAGAATGTAATTCTGACCAGAGCAAAATCATGCTGATTAAGGCAACTAACATAATAATTGAGCGAACTAAATGTAATGATTGCGCACTAATTTCATCTAAGTCAATGACCGGTTCATCGACGCCTTCATTAATGGATGTCAATTCTTCATCGTGGGTTTTAGCTCGTTGCATACGCTCTAAACGTCGTTGTTTTACGCGTTCAAACTCAAGAC
>NZ_LZGM01000102.1 GCF_001690195.1 Gilliamella sp. wkB108
AGCTTCGATGATCAGTTTTTGAATACCACTGCGCAGTAGCATTCGATGCCCCATTTCCGCGGCAAACACCCGTAATTCAAATAATTGAATACCTTCTTGAATATCAACCAGAAAAACTTGTGGTTCAGGATCTTTAAGCACATATTCACACTCTAAAGCAGCTTGTTGTAACAGGCTAATAACCAGATCGCTATCGGCATCTATTGTTGCAGGAATAGTAAGCACAATACGAGTGATCGAATCAGATAAAGACCAGTTGACCAGTTGTTCGGTTATAAAGGCTTTGTTGGGCATAACGATCTCTTTACGATCCCAATCAACGATAGTAATGGCTCTTGTATTAATTTTGGTTATATTGCCGGTAAGTTCACGTATAGTAACGGTATCACCAATACGGACAGGCTTTTCAAATAAGATGATTAAACCAGAAACAAAGTTAGCAAAAATTTCTTGTAAACCAAAGCCTAAACCAACACCAAGCGCTGCAATAAGCCACTGAATTTTTGACCAATCGATACCAATAAACGAAAAAGCCACCATGCAACCAATCATTAAAATGATGTATTTCGATAGAGTTGAAATAGCATAACCGGTGCCGGGAGCGAGATCTAAATGTTGTAAAATGCCTAATTCCAGTAATGCCGGTAGATTTTTTACCAATTGGATAGTTATGGTCATAACTAAAATGGCAATACAAAGCGCACCAAGCGTAATATATTGTTCAATTTCAGTACCATTGACAACCGCGCTAGTTCCCCAAAGCTTAATGTTATTCATAAAAGCAAAGGCAGAATGTAATTCTGACCAGAGCAAAATCATGCTGATTAAGGCAACTAACATAATAATTGAGCGAACTAAATGTAATGATTGCGCACTAATTTCATCTAAGTCAATGACCGGTTCATCGACGCCTTCATTAATGGATGTCAATTCTTCATCGTGGGTTTTAGCTCGTTGCATACGCTCTAAACGTCGTTGTTTTACGCGTTCAAACTCAAGACGTCGTTTTTGGATCCACATCCAACGGCGAATCATAAAGTAGATCACTAATAGACCAAACCAGATGACAACAGAAGCCTCAAGCCGACCTAATAGGACTTGTGCGGTAGATAAATAACCTAAACAAGCGGCAATAATAGCGAGCCAAGGCGCGCTTAATAGAATAGACCACAGGATATGACTTAATAAGTTATCACCCGATCCCTTTTTATCAATATAAAGAGGTACGCCTGCACGGTGAATTGAATTGGTCATAAACACCAATGCAAAACAGAGAATAATAAAAGCACCCCGACCAATTGTGGCAGCAAATTGCCGGTTATTATACTGATCGAAGCTCATTACAATCATCACCAGTGGGATAACAACCCAAACTGAAAGCTGATAATACTTCATTGCCGCACGTACATTTTGTCTTGACCAGGCAAAATGCGTGATAAATAGACCATTCGGTGAAGCAAAGTGGGCGGTGATAATAAATACCCATAAAATGGGTGAAGCAGCATTAACACCATATCCCAAAGCGACAGCTACCGGATAATCCCAATTAATTTGTAAGGCATAACCAAACACAGCCCATAAAATAGGGATAGGTAGTGCCATAATTAATGAGTAAATAATGACTTTTAAAGTTAATGAATAACTGTCTTGGGTGACTTTACCAACACGAGTAGAGGATTTATTCAAAAAAGCGTAATACTTGCTGCGCATTTTAAAATGGGCAAAAACAAATATCAAAGATAAAATTAGTAAAAATAATGGTTTAGGCGCAGAAAGTACTTCACTGCTGGCATTATAGAGTTGTGATAGCGTATTGACAGAAAAAATAACATAAACCACATCTTTAGCCAAACTTAATGGAAAACTCAGTGTGATTGGATTCACATCAGCAACCCAGAAAAAGTAGCGATGTGCTGCATCGTTGACTTCATCAATGGCATTGGTTAATTGTTTATTGGCAATTTTTAACTTGGTTAATTCAAGAATAGTGGTATCAGTACCTGTTATTAACGTTTTAAGTAGTTCACTTTGATCGCGTAGTAAACGGCGATATTGGGTTGCAAGTTTAAGGCTATTAAGTGGACTAACTAAGTTTGGGTAGTTATCTAATAGTGTTAAGTTATTGCTGTATTTCAGTTGTTGCGCTTTGACCTCAGCAATTTCAGCATCTAAAGCCTGCGATTTTGGTTTTTCCGGTAAGCGCAATAATTGTTGTCGCAGAGTTTCACCCAGTGAGGTGGAAAAACTCAACCATTCACCTTGTTCATCCAGCGTTGCTAAGGTATTTTGGACATGTGAAATTTGCGTTGAAATGTTGGTTTGTTCGTTAATAATACTGGTTAAATGATTTTTTTGTGATTCGAGATTTTGACGTAAATCATCATTGGTGTCAGCTAACTGATCGACAATTTGCGTAAGTTCTTCCTCGTTATTAATGTTAATGTTTGCCTCTTCAGCAAAAGTGACAGAGGCGAACAGTACCAATATCCAACAGCAAACAACACGCATCCACATAAGATTAGATCCTTTGGGCAAGTTTTTGACCCACTCGGGTAATGTCACCCATTTTTAAGTTGTCGGCAAACTCAATTGTATTTGACGCAAATAGTGTAATAACAGTTGAGCCTAATTTAAAGCACCCCATATCTTGTCCTTTAGTTAATTTCACCTCACCAGAATAAGTCCAACGTTTCATAATGCCGTCTCGTGGAGGCGTGATCACACCTTCCCATTCAACTTCAATACTGCCGACAATAGTTGCACCAACTAAGATTTGTGCCATAGGGCCAAACTCTGTTTCAAAAAGACAAATTACGCGTTCATTACGAGCAAAAATATTATCAATACTCTCAGTTGTTGCTTTATTGACTGAAAATAGTGAACCAGGAACGTAGATCATCTCACGTAATACACCGTCACAAGGCATATGAAAACGGTGATAATTTTTAGGTGATAAGTAGGTGGTCGCATAAGATCCATTTTTAAAGAACTTGATCATCTCAGGATGACAGGCAACAAGTGAATCAAGAGAGTAAAAATGCCCTTTAGCTTGTATTAATTGTGTATCTTGAATTTGCCCAAATTGACTTAACACACCGTCAGCCGGCATAACAATACTGTTACTTGCTTCATCGATAGGGCGAGCATCATCTTTTAATTTGCGCGCAAAGAAATTATTGAAGGTTTTATAATCTTTAACATTAGTTAGTTCTGCTTCACTTAAATCCACTTTATACAGCTTACTAAAACCCATAATCATCCAAGTAGTGACTTTACCCAACTCTTTTTTAGCTAACCAACCAAAGATACCGGTTAATAATTGCTTAGGCAGGAGATACTGAATTATTGCTTTTAATTGGTTTAACATAGATTGCTCTCGTTTGTTTGTGGAAATGTAGCATTATAACAATATTTATAGGGAATGTATAAAGTGAAAGGTAATTAAGGATTTGTGCTGTTGATCACATAAAGTTTAAATATTTTGCCATAAAAACGTAAACATTGGCAATTGATTAAAAGTTTCTATCGTCATTCCTTTCTACACTGTAGCTATTATAAATAATAAGGGTAGTAATGATGACCGAGAGATATATTGCAGCTATTGACTTAGGTGCATCGAGCGGTAGAGTAATGTTGTCATGTTATCAGCAATCAAATCAACACTTAACACTTAAAGAGATTCATCGATTTACCAATTCATTTCAACAAATTGATTCCCATTGTTGTTGGGATCTTCCTTACTTAGAACAACAAATATTGATTGGATTAAATAAAATCGTCGATCAAGGTATTAAACTCGATAGCATCGGGATTGACACTTGGGGCGTGGATTATGTGTTACTTGATAAAAAGGGGGATGTCGTTGGTCCAACTTACGCTTATCGCGATCATCGAACCGATAATATTTTAAGCAAAGTGCAACAAGAATTTGGTGCAGAAAATATTTATCAAAAAACGGGTATTCAGTTTTTAACGTTTAATACGCTGTATCAACTTAAAGCAATGATGCTTGAAAAACCGACTTGGTTATCGCAAGTCACTGATTTTGTCATGATCCCCGATTACCTCATTTATAGATTGACCGGTCAACTTAATCGTGAATATACCAATGCTACCACCACCCAATTAGTTAATGTTACCACAAATGATTGGGATGAGGATTTACTTAACTATCTCGGTTTACCTCGTAAATGGTTTGGTGAAATCCAAGTTCCGGGCAATCGTGTTGGTTATTGGACGAGTAGCAAAGGCGATCAGATCCCGGTAGTTTCTGTGGCGAGTCATGATACTGCCAGTGCAGTGATCGCATCGCCGTTAAGTGATCTAAATAGTGCTTATTTATGTTCCGGCACATGGTCTTTAATGGGGATTGAGTCAAAACAACCTTTTACAACAAAGCAAGCATTAGAAGCCAATATTACCAATGAAGGTGGCGTAAACGGACATTATCGGGTACTGAAAAATATCATGGGATTATGGTTATTTCAACGTGTCTGCTCAGAACATAGTGTTACTGATATTGTTCAGTTGATTGAATTGGCTAAAAAAGAACAACCATTCTTATATCTTGTTAATCCAAATGATCCAAGATTCTTAAATCCAGAATCTATGACAGAGACCATTAAACAGGTTTGTTTAGAAAACAACCCGAATGATCCACGCTCTGTCCCTCAAACATTACCGCAGTTAGTTCGTTGTATTTTCGACAGTTTAGCTAAGCTTTATAAAGATGTTGTCGATCAACTTTCTTCTTTAACGACACAACCGATTAAAACCTTACATATTGTTGGTGGTGGTTGTCAAAATGAGTTTTTAAATCAGTTATGTGCGGATATTTGCAATATTGATGTTACCGCAGGCCCGATAGAGTCTTCGGCATTAGGCAATATTGGTTATCAACTTATTTCATTAGGAGATATTGCAGATGTAAACACATTGCGGCATATCATTTCCAAAAATTTCGAGACTAAATATTATTTTCCAACAGGAAAAAATTAATTAACCAATTATTTTATTTACCAATTTTACTAAGGAGTTCCAGATGAGTGTTATTGACAATGCATACCAAATTGCTAAAGCAAGATTTGCTGAAATAGGGGTAGATACTGATGCAGCACTTACTGCAATGGCTAAGTTACCTATCTCAGTTCATTGCTGGCAAGGCGATGATGTAGCTGGCTTTGAAAATCAAGATGGTGATTTAACTGGTGGAATACAAGCAACCGGTAATTATCCGGGAAAAGCAAGAACAGCTATTGAACTGCGATCTGATTTGGATAAAGCATTTAGCCTTATTCCCGGACCTAAAAGATTAAATTTACATGCTTCTTATTTAGAGGCAGATCACAAAGTTGATCGTAATGAAGTAAAACCTGAACATTTTGCTAAATGGGTAGATTGGGCAAAACATCATAAAATCGGCTTAGATTTTAATCCTACTTATTTTTCACACCCTTTGAGTAATGAAGGAACCTTAACCCATGTCAATAAAGAGATTCGCCAATTTTGGATCGATCATGGTAAGGCTTGCCGTAAAGTGTCGGAATATTTCGGTAGAGAACTTGGTACCGCATCAGTAATGAATATTTGGTTACCTGACGGTATGAAAGATATTACGGTTGATAAATTTGCACCAAGACAACGTCTGTTAGAGTCGTTAGATGAAGTTATTAGCGAAAAAATCGATACTAAATACCATATCGATGCGGTTGAAAGTAAATTATTTGGTATTGGTTTAGAGTCCTATACTGCAGGATCAAATGAATTCTATTTAGCTTATGCGACTTCGCGCAAAACAGCACTTTGTTTAGATGCTGGGCATTTCCACCCTACAGAAGTCATTTCTGACAAAATTTCAGCCGTAATGCCATTTGTTGAACATTTACTATTACATGTTAGTCGTCCAGTCCGTTGGGATAGTGATCATGTGGTGCTTTTTGATGATGAAACACAAAATATCGCCAGTGAAATTATCCGTAACAACTTATTCAATCGAGTCCATATCGGGTTAGATTTCTTTGATGCTTCTATTAACCGTATTGCCGCTTGGGTTATTGGAACGCGCAATATGAAAAAATGTTTGTTAAAAGCGTTATTAGAACCAACTGCACAACTAAAAGCTTATGAAAATGAACGTGATTTTACCTCTCGTTTAGCGCTTTTAGAAGAGCAGAAATCATTACCATGGCAAGCAGTATGGGATAAATATTGTGAATTAAACAATGTACCTGTTGGTCGCGCGTGGTTGGATGAAGTTCGTCAATATGAAAAAACTGTATTAAGTCAACGATAATAAGGTGAAAAATATGCAACAGATTCAATCTTCATGGTTTGTTCAAGGCATGATTAAAGCCACATATGATATGTGGTTAAAAGGTTGGGATGAAAGAAATGGTGGTAATGTCAGTTTGAGATTACTTGAAAGCGATGTCATTTCGTTTCAAGGTGACTTTTATCAAAACCCTCGTCATGTTTCTTTAACCCAAGATGTGACTAAACTTGCTAATCAATACTTTATTGTGACTGGATCGGGTAAATTTTTCCGTAATGTCATTTTAGATCCTGCTGATACTTTAGCGGTTGTTAAAATCGATGAGCAGGGTAAGGGATATTACATAATGTGGGGACTGATTAATGGCGGATTGCCGACATCAGAACTTGCTGCACATTTACAATCACACATTGTCCGTATGGAACAAAGTCAAGGTAAAGATCGTGTCATTATGCATTGCCATGCGACTAACTTAATTGCCTTGACTTATGTACTAGAGCTTGATAGTGCTGTGATAACAAGGTTGTTGTGGGAAATGAGTACCGAATGTTTGGTGGTCTTTCCTGACGGTGTCGGTGTGGTGCCTTGGATGGTACCGGGCAAAGACGAAATCGGTTATGCAACAGCTAAACAGATGGCTAAACATACATTGGTATTATGGGCTTTTCATGGTGTTTTCGGTACCGGGCCGACCCTCGATGAGGCATTTGGTTTGATTGATACGGCTGAAAAATCAGCCGAAGTATTAGTCAAAGTACTGTCTATGGGTGGAAAACGTCAAACTATTTCCATTGAACAATTTAGACATCTGGCTGAACGTTTTGGCGTTAATCCTATGGAAGAAGCATTACAAGAAAAATAGTTGGATTAAATAACAGAACTTAGAGTTATATTTAAATTAATACAAGGATAAATATATGGGTAGTTCGATTATTTTAGGTATTTTTTGGCACTTTGTTGGTGCCGCATCGGCGGCATGTTTTTATGCACCTTTGAAAAAAGTAAAAAATTGGTCATGGGAAACCATGTGGTCAATAGCAGGTATTTTCTCGTGGATCATTTTGCCATGGTCAATTAGTTATTTTTTACTGCCTGATTTTTGGGCATATTATGGATCATTTGATTCAAAAGTGCTTATTCCAGTGTTCTTATTTGGCGCAATGTGGGGTGTTGGTAATGTCGGTTATGGATTAACAATGCGTTATTTGGGTATGTCAATGGGGATCGGTATTGCCATTGGTATTACCTTAATCGTTGGGACATTAATGACGCCTATTTTACAAGGTAAATTCGGTGAACTTATCGCCTCCACTGGCGGCAAAATGACCATATTAGGTGTTATTGTTGCGGTTGTTGGTGTAGCAATCGTCTCTTATGCCGGATTGTTAAAAGAAAAAACACTAGGTGTACAAGTTGCTGACTTTAATCTTAAAAAAGGATTATTATTAGCAGTTATGTGTGGGATCTTTTCTGCTGGCATGTCATTTGCGATGAGCGCGGCAGTTCCTATGCATGCTTATGCAGCAGAACTTGGTGTTAATCATCTTTATGTTGCATTACCGAGTTATGTCGTCATTATGGGTGGGGGTGCTATTATTAATCTTGGCTTTTGTATTTCACGATTATGTGTCAAAAAGGATCTTTCTTTCAAACAAGATATGTCCGTGGCTAAGTCTCTATTAATTAGTAATGCATTATTTGCCATTCTTGGTGGCGCCATGTGGTATTTTCAATTCTTCTTCTATGCTTGGGGTCACGCCAATATTCCAACAGAGTATGGTTTTATGAGTTGGATGTTACATATGAGTTTCTATGTCTTATGTGGTGGACTTGTTGGTTTAGTTTTAAAAGAGTGGTTTGGTACAGGCAAAAAACCAGTACGCATACTTTGTATTGGCTGTTTAGTGATTATTCTTGCTGCCAATATTGTGGGCTTGGGCATGGCAAATTAATTAAAAGGAATAAATTATGTCTTATCGTATGATTTTAAATGAAACATCTTATTTTGGTGCAGGTTCAATTAGCAACATTGTAGATGAAGTTAAAAAACGAGGTTTTAAAAAGGCATTAGTTGTCACGGATAAAGATTTAATAAAATTTAATGTCGCAACTAAAGTTACCCATTTATTAGATCAAAATGGTTTAACTTATCAGGTTTTTGATGAAGTTATGCCAAATCCTACTATTGGTGTGGTAAAAAAAGGTGTAGAAGTCTTTAAAAATTCAGGTGCTGACTATTTGATAGCAATTGGTGGTGGATCACCACAAGATACAGCAAAAGCGATTGGTATTATTATCAACAATCCTGAATTTGCCGATGTACGTAGTTTGGAAGGGGTTGCACCAACCAAAAAACCGGCTGTACCAACAATTGCGATTCCAACCACTGCAGGGACTGCAGCTGAAGTAACTATCAATTATGTGATCACCGATGAAGAGAAGAAACGTAAATTTGTTTGTGTTGATCCGCATGATATTCCCGCTGTCGCAATTATTGATTCTGACATGATGGCCAGTATGCCAGCGAGTTTAAAAGCCGCAACCGGCGTTGATGCTTTAACACATGCTATCGAAGGTTATATTACTAAAGGTGCATGGGAATTATCCGATATGTTCCACCTAAAAGCGATTGAAGTGATCTCCCGTTCATTACGAGATTCAGTCAAAGGTATAGCCAAAGGTGGCGAAGATATGGCATTGGGTCAATATATCGCAGGTATGGGCTTTTCTAACGTTGGTTTAGGTTTAGTTCATGGTATGGCGCATCCATTAGGTGCTTTCTATGGCACTCCACATGGTGTGGCTAATGCAGTCTTATTACCACATATTATGGCTTATAATGCTGATTTTACCGCTGACAAATATCGTGATATTGCCAAAGCAATGGGGGTAAGTGGCACAGAAACCATGAATACACAAGCAGCCCGACAAGCAGCAGTAAATGCGGTTAAACAACTTAACAAAGATGTAGGTATTCCTGCGACATTGAAAGAAATTGGGGTTAAAAAAGAAGACATTCCGGCATTAGCTCAAGCTGCTTTTGACGATGTATGTACTGGAGGAAATCCTCGAGAAACCAATGTTAAAGAGATCGAGGAATTATATAATTCAATCTATTAGTTAATTGTTTATTGAGATTGAAATGGGTTATAAAACAACCGTTAACCCATTTCAGTTATTATCAATAAGCAAAATAAAAGGAGATATTATGATTAGAAAAGCCTCCATAATGCAGGTTAATCCAGATAAACATGCCGAATACAAAAAACGCCATGATGAAATTTTTCCTGAATTAGTCGAAGTATTAAAATCACATGGCGCACATAATTATTCAATTTTCTTAGATAAAAAACGTAATTTGTTATTTGCCTATGTCGAAATTGAATCTGAAGAGCGTTGGAACGCAGTGTCACAAACACAAGCATGTCAAAAATGGTGGGCATTTATGAAAGATATTATGCCTAGTAATGCTGATAATAGTCCTATTAGTGAAGAATTATTACCAGTGTTTTACCTCAAATAAGCTATTACTCTCTTTTGACGCAACAAAAGAGAGTAATTTATTCACTAATTAGCTCGCAGTAATTACAGTTAAACTACTAAAGTTCTGTTGTCTGGCAATAGCTTATTCGCTTTAGGCAACTATCGATTAATAACCAGCGTTATAGATCTGCGATAGTAGCACGCTTACCTATTTGATTATTGAGGTACAGACATATTTGTTTTAGTGATTAAGCTGGAATTATCGGTCTGATCGCGAAATTTAGCACGATATTGTGAAGGCGTTTGATCCGTCTCTTTTTTAAAAACCGCCGAAAAGTAATTACTATCATCATAACCGCATTCCGCTGAGATAATACTTATTGAATAAGCGGTATTGCGAAGTAAAGACATCGCCTTACATAGTCGTAGTTTCTGTAGATAACCACTTATTGTCATTCCTGTTTGATTTTTAAATAGACGACTCAGTGAGCGAGCAGCAAGATTATGATCCTTACAAAACATCTCAAAGTTAAACGAAGTAGCAATACTATTATGAAGTACGGTAAAGAGTATATCTAATTGATGTGTTGCTGTTGGTTGAATGTCATTTGGTTGTTGTTTAATTCTGTCTAACAAAATAACGAATTGTAAAAACAGCGCTTCTGACAAATGTACTGCTGCTAAATTATTTTTTTTAGACTCGATAGCGAGTTGTTCAATCAAGGGTTGCAACTGTTTTATATAGGAAGGTTGAATACGCCATACCCGTTCAGTATGTTTTGCTGAGTGTTTGGGGAGATATTTTTCAATTATTGAAGATAAAAAAAGCGTTTCCCGAGTATATAAAATATTGTCCAGTTTCAGATTATTCACCGACTCATAACCATGAACATCATCATAATTAATATAAAGAATATCACCACTGGTAATCGGATAGATATAATCATTCCATATGTGCAAACCATTTCCCGAAGAGACAACAACTAACTCATCAAAATCGTGATCATGTAAAGGAAAAGGATCTTGATGTTCTCGTTTTTCGACAGCGACTGTATTAATATCTGAAATAAAATAATCTTGTTTATATAAACGTAAATTTTTATGCATAACCCATCCCTGTCAATTTAACGATATACTTAATGATATCGTTTATCTGGATTATTTCGTAATGCCTGAGGCGAAAAACTAAACTCTTGTTTAAAACATGTAGAAAAATAAGCACTGTCATTAAAACCACACTCTTGTGCAATTGTTGTTATTGTCTTATTAGTATAGATTAATTGTGAATAGGCATCAGCTAAACGTAATTTAATAAGGTATTTTTGCGGGGAAATACCTATTTCATTTTTTACATGTCGGTGGAATGAGCGCAATGATAATGAAAATTGTTGAGTTGTCTTTTCCCAATCGATACTTTCTTTGAAGTGGACTTGTACCCAACGTAAAAGTTGCCTGACTCGATTATCGTTAGATCCGGTTCCTTTTTCAACATATTGATTCTGTTTGAATAATATTAGTAACTGTAAAAATAAGCTCTCTTGATAGGCAGTTGATTCATTGGTGGTATTATTGAGTTGGTTTAAAATTGTTTGAATACTCGTGTCACACTTCTTATCAAAAAAGTAGTGGGCTTGAAATGGATCTTGTTGGGGTATTAAATCATCAATACCATTAATAAAGTTAAATTTATCCGGATCTCTAAATAAGATATTGGTTAATTGTAAATTATCGACATTTTCATATAAGTGACAATCGGATGCATGAATATAAAACATCATACCTGGATATAAGTCGAACATATGACCGTTTAAAATATGTTTACCATGCCCACCGGTGACGATAACAATTTCATTAAAATTATGGGTATGTTCTGGATAAACGGGCTGCGGGTTTCTAGGTTCAAGCGTAATATTTTGCTCATTAGAAGAAAAAAAATCTTTATCCAAAAGCATCTGTACCATGATTTAATCCTCATTCTAATGATAATAAGAATATTCTAGGGAGGAATTGAAACTCTTACCTTCAATATTCGGACATGGAAAATATTTTTTTGGCTGTAATTTATAGGAAAAGGCGACTTTTTATCAAAAATGTGCGAAATCTCACATTTTTATAATAGTGTTTATACTCAACCGTATAGTTAACCTGAAATATCTTTACAACTTTTTTTACTTGAAAGTATGAGTGGAAAGAATAACCTATTGATAATAAACATTAAAATTAATATTGCTACACATTAGTGTGTCATTAAAATAATAGGGTGAAGTGTGTTGAGTTATAATTTAGCCAAAATCACACGTTTATTCAGCTCACATAAAATTGTAACTTCACATTTAGTACTTGAATTTAAGCGTTTTGATAAATTTTAACGGTATAGACTCCTGAATAATTTTTACCAATCTGCTGACTTGCATAGGTCCAACAGTAGTACAACTTACCGCAATATATATTGAAAAAAGGCGACAATTAATTAAGTCTTTTATTAACTTGATTCGCAATTAGAGGTTAAGTGTAGCCGTTTAGATAAGTTTAAACGGTATAGACTCCTGAATTATTTTTACCAATCTGCTGACTTGCATAGCCCAAATAGTAGTACAACTTATCGTAATGTATATGAAATAAAAGGCGACAAATAATTAAGTCTTTTATTAACTTGATTCGCAATTAGAAGTTGAATGTAGCCGTTTTGATTAGATTAAACGGTATAGACTCCTGAATAATTTTTACCAATCTGCTGGTGAGCATAGGTCAAACAACCGCACAACTTACCGCAATATATATGAAATAAAAAGCGACAATTAATTAAGTCTTTTATTAAATTGATTCGCACTCAAAGGTTGAGTGTGGCCGTTTTGATAAGTTTAAACGGTATAGACTCCTGAATAATTTTTACCAATCTGCTGGTGAGCATAGGTCAAACAACCGCACAACTTACCGCAATATATATTAAAAAAGGCGACAATTAATTAAGTCTTTTACTAATTTAATTCGCACTCAAAGGTTAAGTGTGGCTTTGTTTTTATACTCAAACATATAGTTAACCTGAAATATCTTTACAGCTATTTTAAGATGAAAGTATGAGTGAAAATCTAACTTATTGATAATCAATACATAAATTAAAATGGTCACTCATACTGTTTGGTTATTTAAAGTAATATAAAAAATATTAAGTTATTAATAATAAATACAGGAATTAAAATAGCTATTGACCATTTCATATAGCCTAAAAAATTTGGCATTTTTATCTTATGTTGTTTAGCAATGCTTTTAACCATAAAGTTAGGTGCATTACCAATGTAACTGAGCGCACCCATAAATACCGATCCCATTGAAATTGCTAATAAGGTTTTTTCAAAGGTTGTCATTAATATCTGTGCATCTCCTGATGCTAAATTAAAAAAGACCAGATAAGTTGGTGCATTATCTAAAAATCCGGATAACAAGCCGGATAGCCAAAAATACATGCTGTTAATAGGCTGACCTGAGTCTGTCGTTACCATAGAAACAATTGTTGATAAAGCGCCGTCAGAGCCTGCTCGTAAAATAGTAAGTACCGGTGCAATCGTAATGAAAATGCCAATAAACAGTCTGGCGACTTCTAAAATAGGTTGCCAATTAAATTCATTGGCCGAACGGACTTGCTTGGGAGTGATTAACACGGAAACTAATGTGATCAGCACAAATAAACTGTCTCGTACTAGATTGGGTAAGGTAATGTGTGAGTTGAAAACCGTAAAACTGATAGAGGATTTCCATAAACCAGATAAAAGTACGCTAATAATGACAAGCAATAGTAGGAATATATTGATAATGCCATATATTTTGATTCGTTCTGAAGAGTTGGTTGTTGCGGTATCTTGCTGTGAATGTCCATATTGTTGGTGGTAATAGTGACAATCAATGCAATAAAAAATGGTTAATAGCAAGATAGTGGTTAATAAGACAGGAAAAAACATGTGTTTAATCGTCCAGTAAAAATCGACCCCTTTCAAAAAACCGATAAATAGTGGAGGATCACCTAGCGGCGTTAAACCGCCACCAATATTAGCAACTAAAAAGATAAAAAAGACAATAATATGGACACGCTTTTGTCGATTACGGTTAGCACGAATTAATGGGCGAATCATTAACATGGCAGCGCCAGTCGTTCCCATAATTGATGCGGCTATTGTTCCTAAAGCTAATATACCAACATTCAATTTTGGCGTACTTATCCTATCACTTTTAATTAAAATGCCACCAGATGTCGTGAACAGTACCAATAATAATAAAATAAATGGAATATACTCTTCTAAAATTGCATGTACCGTGAGATTAATGGTTATTTGCCAGCCATAAGAAATGATAAAAGCAATCAAAAAGAACAAGGTCCAAAAGTAGATGATCTTGCCATAATTGTGATGCCATACACGAGGAAAAAATAGGGGTAATAATGCAATAGATAATAAAATTCCGACAAAAGGAATGCCCCAGAGTAGTGATAAATTTTGCCCGCTAAATTCAGCAGCAAAGAGATCAAAAGGGGTAAATAACAGCATAACAAACAGTATTAGTGATAAGTTAAGGCGGTTTTTCATGATAATATCTATTAATTTTAGGATGCGAGATTATAGCAAATCGAAAATTACTTTTCTAATCAATTACCTATAGGCATATTAGCGGATTGATAATAATGAAACGGTTTACCAGTTAATTATAGCAAGATGTGTAAAATGCATTAATCACAACCAATTGAATAATAATAAAATCTGTTTCAATAACATCAATATACTGTAACTAAGTAATAGAGTAATTAGCCTATTATAACAAGCACCTAACAGCGTGTTTTTTAGACAGAATTGTCAAATAACTCAGTATAAAAATCAAAACAGCATTATGCTTGGTATATTATGTGCAGTGTTAAACAGATAAACAAAAACCGTGAGAGAATTTCGCGACTTATTGGTTAGATATGCCTTTCTGCACTCTAGTGAGTTAATTTCAGAATTAGCGAGCATTATTTATACGGTTAGGTCAAAACAAGTCAGGTATATCAATTCATAGGTGTGGCTCTTTCGCATATTGTTTTTAAAACCATTATAATAGCGACAAATTTTATTTTTGGATTAACTATGCAAAAACAGCAAGCCGTCATTCAATCATCCCCATTACATAGTCGCAATAAACATCGCGCGGGTTATCACTTCGCGACACTCACTAAAACCCTACCGGCATTGTCACCGTTTGTGAAACAGAACCGGTATGGTAATTGGTCGATAGATTTTGCTGATCCTGTTGCGGTTAAAATGCTAAATAAGGCGTTGTTGTTACATTATTATCAACTTACTGATTGGGATATTCCAAATGACTTTCTGTGTCCACCTATTCCGGGACGTGCTGATTATATTCACTATTTAGCGGATCTATTAGCACAAGATAACCAAAATACTATTCCGGTAGGTAAGCAAGTCAAAGTCTTGGATATTGGGGTGGGGGCTAATGTGATCTACCCAATTATTGGTCGGGCTGAGTATGGTTGGTCATTTGTGGGTAGTGATATCAATCCTGTGGCGATTAAAGTTGCTTCGTTAATCACGCAAGCCAATAAGATATTAAATGGCGCGCTACAGTGTCGGTTACAGCAAGATAGTTCAGCCATTTTTCGACATATCATAAAACCGAAAGAGTTTTATATGCTAACACTGTGTAATCCTCCTTTTCATGCTTCAGCACAAGAGGCATTAGCAAGTACCCAAAAGAAGCTTAAAAATTTAGGTAAACTAAACAACTCGGCACAAAAAACGGTACTCAATTTTGGCGGACAGCAGGCAGAATTATGGTGTAAAGGGGGAGAGAGTACCTTTATTGCTAATATGATCGCCGAAAGTGCTGATTATAAAGAGCAATGCTTATGGTTTACTTCGTTAGTATCCAAACAAGAATCTTTAGCGGTACTTGATAAAAAATTGAAACAAGTCGCGGTTATTGAAAAGAAGATTATCCCTATGGCTCAAGGTAATAAGATAAGCCGTTTTGTGGCATGGACTTTCTTTAATGCCAATGAACGTAAGCAGATATGTAAAAATTATTCAGGAGTCTATACCGTTTAAACTTATCAAAACGGCTACATTCAGCTTCTGAGTGCGAATCAAGTTAGTAAAAGGCTTAATTTTTTGTCGCCTTTTATTTCATGTACATTACGATAAGTTGTGTTGTTATTTGGCCTATACAGGTCAGCCGATTGGTAAAAATTATTCAGGAGTCTATACCGCTTAATCTTATCAAAACGGCCACATTCAACATCTAAGTGTAAATTAATTTAATAAAAAGCTAAATTACTTGTCACCTTTTATTTTATGTACATTGAAGTAAGTTGTGTTGCTGTTTGGCTTATGCAGGTCAGCCGATTGGTAAAAATTATTCAGGAGTCTATACCGCTTAATCTTATTAAAACCACAGAATTCAACCTCTAAGTGTAAATTAAATTAGTAAAAGACTAAATTATTTGTCACCTTTTATTTCATGTACATTGTAGTAAGTTGTGTTGCTGTTTGGCATAATGGTTAGCTTTTTACTTAATATCAATTGTTTCTGTTTTTCGCCTTTCTTCACTCGGGGTGACGCCAAAGGCTTTTTTATAGAGCGTGGAAAAGTGGGTGCTGTTGATAAATCCGCATAATAGTGAAATCTCAGTGATTGTCATGTCACTCTCCCTTATTTTTTTTCTTGCCGATAATAATCGTAAACGCTTGATATAATTTTCGGGTGTTAAGCCCGATGCTTCTTTTATATGTCTGAACATGGTACGAAGCGTTAAATGGAAGCGTTGGGCTATATCATTCCAATCATATTCATCAAAGCAATTTTCTTGTAGATGATTAAGTAATAAGTGAAGTTTAAAGCGAGTATTATTTTTCTGTGCTTGTCCTTGAGATTGCAGGATTAGGGTAATTAGTTTAAAAAATAGGTATTCTCGGTATTCTAGCGGATTTTTTAAATTAAAAAGCTGATCAATAACCGTATTACACTCTTTGCGTAGGCTTGGTGTGAGCCATATATAAGAACTTAAATCACTTGCAGAAATAGGATTTAATAGCTCTTCAATCTTATTTAAAAAAACAAATTGACGATAGGGATTAATCAGAATATTGGTTAGTTTTAAGGTGCCTAAATCGTCATAAAAATGGTAATCATGACCACGAACAAGAAAAACATCGCCTTGCTGAATAAATAGTGGGCGACCATTGATAACATGTAATCCATGACCTTGTTCCACAATGACTAATTCATCAAATTCGTGGTTATGTTCAATACAATTACTTTCCGGATCACTTTTATATAATGCCAGTTTGTCTGATTCGGAATTAAAGTAAGTGTTAATTTTTAACGTATTCATAATATCGAGCCTAACTTCTTATAATTAATCTTAATTATCAATGGTTGATTTGCCAACAAAGTAAAATAGCAACAATTACTTCGATCAAAAGTGAAAAAAATTGTTATTGTGTTGATAAATCATTACATAATGTCACTTTCAGTCATCTGTATAACACAATAAGGTAATTGACTTTTATATAAAAAGTAATAATTCAAAAAATGTGAACTTCCTCGTTGTGATCTTTCCGCTATTGCCATTTATGAATTTAATCTGGCAGTGTCAAGGTAGCTACGCTCATTCGCACATAGCTATACTCCTAAGCAGGTCAAACAGGAGGATTATATGGCACAAAAGATACAAAAAAATGATCATGTTATTATGAAAAGAGATCCCTCTTTCCTAGCAAAAGCTGAAACTTTACTGCCAACCATTCATCAAAATATCATTTACCCTCAAAATATTATCACAATAGCGCAAGATCCTGATGCGATTGATGGTTATTTGGCTCATGTCGTTAGCGAAGCACAACCTTATTTGAATCACTGTTTTCAGAGCGGAGATAGTTTTATTTTAGATTTAGGTACCCATGCCGTTGGTTATTTGTCGTTTTTATGCCAGTCAGTCGGTAGCCCACCAGATGCACCTGCTCATCTTAAATTTACCTTTGGGGAAACACTTTGTGAAGTCGTTGAACCATTTAATCAGTATCGAGGATGGTTAAGTCAAAGTTGGTTACAACAACATGATGAGTATGTTGATGTGTTACCAGCGCAAGTCAATTTAGCTCGTCGCTATTGTTTTCGCTACCTAAAAATAGAGGTTATTTCATTATCACCGAAATATCAAATCATGTTTAAAGATATAAAGGTTAAAACTGTAAGTTCAGCCCCGGATAGTTGCATTGAGTATCACTGTGATGATATTCAATTAGCAAAAATCGATCAGGTTTCAGTTCTTACCCTACGAAATTGTATGCAAGAAGTGTTTGAAGATGGTCCAAAACGGGATCGACGGTTATGGTTAGGTGATTTACGTCTTCAAGCTTTGGTTAATAGTGTTACTTTTCAACATTATGATCTTGTTCGCCGTTGTTTATATTTATTTGCAGGGCATCGGCGTGAAGATGGCATGGTTTCGGCTAATATTTTTGTTAGACCTGAGGTCGTGGCTGATGATACATTTTTATTTGATTATTCGCTTTTTTATGTCGATATCCTTTACCACTATTTTAATGAAACAAAAGATTCGCAAACGGTTAAAGAGTTATGGCCAATCGCTTTAAAACAGATCGAACTAGGATTAAGTCGTTGTGATAAGCAAGGTTTAGTCACTGATGGTGATGATTGGTGGTCTTTTATTGATTGGCATGATCAACTTAATAAACAAGGTGCCTCGCAAGGCGTGTTAATTTACTGTCTGGATAAAGCACTACATCTTGCTCAAATTTTTGAACCAGAAATATTACCAAAATTACAACAACACTTAGATCATCTTAAGCAAGCCAGTCATCAATTATGGGATGCTGAGTTAGGTTTTTATGTTAGTGGCTCACAGCGGCAAGTTAGTTATGCCACACAAATTTGGATGATCCTTGCTGATGTCGGTGATTTAGCTCATCAACAAACTTTAATGAACAATCTACTCTCATCTCCTCCCGAAATTGGTATGAATACCCCTTATTTACGTCATCACTATATTTTAGCTTTGTTTAAACTTGGTTTACATGAAAAAGCAATTGAGGAGATGAAAGCCTATTGGGGAAAAATGGTGGAGTTGGGGGCAGATACCTTTTGGGAATTGTTTGATCCAGAAAATCCTAACTACTCACCTTATGGTAGCAAAATCATTAATAGTTATTGCCATGCTTGGAGTTGCACACCGGCATGGTTTATTCGTCAATATTCGCTTTAAATCAATAATTTTATAAAAGGATGACAATATGGTGAATTCACTATTTAAACGTTGGCAACAACGAATAGGTTATGGGATAGCTGATTTATCTTGCAATCTTGTGTGGCAGTTAATTTCGTTATATCTCATGTATTTTTATACCGATGTGATGGGACTACCGGCTTATTATGTCGGCATTATGTTCTTAATTACTCGATTAGTTGATGGTGTTGCTGATGTGTTAATGGGACTGGTTATTGATAATACCTCAACGCGTTGGGGACGTTGCCGACCTTGGCTACTTATTGGGGCTGTGCCATTTGGCTTGCTGTGTGTATTAGTTTTTTATGTGCCTGATTTTGGTATCACCGGTAAATTGATATATGCATTTGTAACATACTTATGCCTCTCTTTTATTTATACGATTGTTAATATTCCATTTAGTGCAATGTTACCTTTTCTTACCGCTGACTCTTTAGAGCGAACAACGTTATCTTCAGTACGGATCTTGTTAGGATCATTAGGTTCAACCATTGTGGCTGTAGCAACATTACCATTAGTTGCTACGTTAGGTCATGGCGATCAGAATTATGGGTTTTTATATACCGCAATTATTTTTGGCATTATTGCGACATTCTTTTTAATTGTGAGTTTTAAAAACGTTGAGGAAAAAATCCATATCACTCAAGAAAGAATGACACTAGCCAGAGCATGGCAAGGATTGAAAAGTAATTCACCTTGGAAGGTTTTCGCCTTTAATATCTTTTTGATGTGGGGGGCATTTTTCCTGCAAACCGGATCATTAGTCTACTTTTTTAATTATTATGTACAAAGCACCGAATTAACATCCATTATTGCCGGTATCTCTACCTTTGTACCTTTACTTGGCACATTAACTGTACCATTTCTCGCTAATTACTTAAAAAAACGTCATATCTATTTGTTTGCCAGTACCATTAATCTGATTGGTATGGGCATTATGATGTTGTCAGGTATTAACCATGTTTGTCTTATTCTCGGAGCTATCATTTTATCCGTCGGACATGGCCAACGTTTAGCTATCTATTTTTCAATGCAAGCCGATCCCGTGGATTATGGGGTTTGGAAAACCGGTATTAATACTGCTGGAATTTTAACATCAATCAATGGATTTTTAGGTAAAGTTGCCATGGCTGGAGCTGGTGCTATTACCGGTTTTTTACTTTCCTCGGGTGGTTATGTGGCAAATGCGGTACAACAACCGAGCGCTCTTTTTGCTATCAAGCTTTGTTATTTATACATTCCTGCCATATTAATTATTGCTTCAATGTTTTGGATAGGTAGGTTTTATAAACTTGATGACAACTATGCATCTATTCGTGCCGAACTTGATGCTAAAAGTCGTAATGCTAAGGATATCTAATAAATGTATCACGTTGTATTGTTAACTAATTTATGAGGGAAAAATAATGAAATTAAGAATAATAGCTGGAGTCTGTTGTTTATATTCTGTTTCAGCATTAGCATCAATTGAATGGCAGACTGAGCAAGGCAAACTTAAGCTGTATGGTGATGTGGAGTTTAATATTGATGCGGCAAGTAAAAAACACCAATTAACATCAGTAAGGACAAGTGCTAAAAAAGACTTTGATGCTAATGATAGTGATCGTTGGGATATTAATGGCCGAATTTTGATTGGCTTAGACGGTATCCGCGAGTTAGATAATCAATCCTATGCGGGATTTTCAGTTCAACCGCTAGCCGATTTAAGCGGTAAAGTTAATTTGGATGATGCAGATTTTTATTTCGGCCAACAAAATGATTGGCGTATCAAAATTGGTCGTTATGAAGCTTATGATATGTTCCCTTTAGGGCAAGACACGTTCATTGAATATTCGGGTAATACGGCAAATGATCTGTATAGTGACGGTTTTGGTTATATCTATATGATGAAAGAAGGGAGAGGCCGTAGTAGCAGTGGCGGAGCAATTGAATTAACCAAATATGTGGGGAATTTTGATTTTCAGGTTAATGCGATGATCAAAGACGGTACGACACTATTTGATGATAATACCTATCATGGTTATAAATTACATAAAGATAAAAATGTGATCTATTTGCGTCCGGTTATTTCTTATAAAAATAATTATATTTCTTCTGCCATAGCCATTGAGCATAACGTCGTTAATAACGCCTACCGTTATTATAATGACAGCAAAGGTAAATGGTTAGATCAATCAAAACGTACCGGTTATGGTTTAACCATGAGTTGGAATAGTGAGGGTGATTTTAGTAAATCGAGCGAAGGCATTTTAGTCAATACCAGCTTCGCTTATTTAGATGCTGAACAAGAAAAAGACTTCACGGCCGGCGTCAATGGTGTTTGGAATGGGATTGGACTTGGTTATATTTTTGCAGCCAACGATATCAAAGCATTCAACCCAAGTTATAAAGGGGATGGTGAGATTTATGCCAAAGGAAAATATAAATTACATACAATCAACGCATCTTACTTAATTGCTGATGTTATGGGAATGGATAATTTTAATATATATCTTGGTTCTTATTGGTCACAATTGGATCGAGATAAAAAACAAGGTGGCGGAGATGATAATCGTTATGGCGCAAGAGTCCGTTTTAAATATTTCTTTTAAAAACCTTTCCCGGCTAACCAATTAAGGTATTTATAACTTAATTACCCATATGATTAAGTGTGGAAAGTGCAAATCTTAATTAAGATAATGGTGACACTAAACAAGGTAAGTCATGAATAGTGATTTATCTGTCACCGTTTAAAGTTGAGACAGTTTCATACTTGAATTCAAGATAAAATATAAACCACTCATCAGTAAAAAGGCTTATCAGATTTCTTATCAAAAGCGTATCGATCTTAAAAAAATGTCGTCCGCGTGGTTAAAAGTAACGCGAATAAAAATCGGCTAACTTCTTATCTAAAAAAATTCATTATGAAGTATGTTACTTACTTGATTGGCACTTAGTTGTTAAATGTCAGCAATGTTAAATCAGGTAATGGTTAACTTCAATAACTATTTGATTATTATCGATAAAAACTCTTTATTTTATCACATAAAAAATCGAGTTAATGGTAACGTAATAATCGTTTATTCGTTGCAATAATCAATCTTAATCTGTATAAAAATTAGATAGCTTATTAATCCTATTTTGGTTAATATGTCGTGGTTATAAAATGACCGCATTTAATCAATTCTAACCTTCAAAATATATAGGAAACTATTATGAGTACCAATACAACAGCAGGACTTATTGAGAAGTTAAAGGATATTGTCGGACATAAACACACTTTAACTGATCCAGCTCGCACGCTACCTTATCGTCAAGGGATCCGATTCGGGTTAGGGGATGCTATCGCTGTTGTACTGCCCGGGACATTAGTCGAGCAATGGCAGGTTTTAAAAGCATGTGTACAAGCAGATGTTATTGTGATAACTCAGTCAGCCAATACAGGTTTAACTGGGGGATCGACACCTGACGGTAATGATTATGATCGTCCTATTGTTATTGTCAGTACCCGCCGTTTGGACGGTGTTCAAGTTATTGAAAATGGTGAACAAGTCGTATGCTTACCGGGTAGTACATTGTTCCGATTAGAAAAAGAGTTGAAAAAATATCATCGTGGCCCGCATTCGGTAATTGGTTCATCTTGTATTGGTGCATCAGTCATGGGAGGAGTCTGTAATAATTCAGGTGGAGCCTTGATACAACATGGTCCCGCTTATACCCAAATGGCTGTTTTTGCTCAGCTAGATGAAAAAGGTGAGTTGCATTTGGTTAATCATTTAGGTATTGAACTTGGTGATGATCCCGAAACTATCTTAAACAACTTACAAAATCATGCTTATGGTGAAAAAGATATTAAACGTGATGCAGGTTTAGGACATGACCATAGATATCGCGATCATGTACGACAAATTGATGCAGATACACCAGCGCGCTTTAATGCCGATCCTGAACGTCATTATGAAGCTTCAGGAAGTGCAGGTAGGTTAATGGTCTTTGCTGTACGTTTAGACACTTTCCCATTAGAGGAAAACACTGCCGTATTTTATATTGGTACTAATGATACCAGTGAACTTGACGATATTCGTCGCCATATTTTAGGTAAATTTGAGAATTTGCCGGTTTCGGGTGAATATATTCATCGTGATGCCTTTGATATTGCTGCTGTGTATGGCAAACATCTCTTTTTAGCTATTCAAAAATTAGGTACTGATACCATTCCTCGCCTCTACGCTTTCAAAAACTGGGTCGATCGCATTACGAGTAAAATACCATTTTTCCCTCACAATTTTTCCGATCGTTTTGCGGTAACTGTATGTAAAATTCTACCGAGCCATTTACCTAAATCTATTCGTGATTATCGTGATCGTTATGAACATCATTTGATCTTAAAAATGGCGGATAATGGTATAGCCGAAGCATCAGCCTTTTTAAAAGAGTATTTCCAAAATAGAAACGGTAACTACTTCCTGTGTAATCCGAAAGAGGCGGAAGCTGCAATGTTACACCGCTTTGCTACTGCGGGCGCAGCTACTGTTTATCGTAATGTACATAGTAAAACGGTAGAAGATCTGGTTGCGTTGGATATTGCATTAAGACGTAATGATAAAGAGTGGTTTGAAACCTTACCCGATAACATTAGCCAACATTTTATTCATAAATTATATTATGGTCACTTTTTCTGTTCTGTCTTTCATCAGGATTACCTTGCTAAAAAAGGAACAGATTGCGCTAAAGTTGAAGATGAAATGTTGAAGATCTTAGATCAGCGTGGCGCTCAATATCCTGCAGAGCATAATGTAGGGCATCTATACCATGCAAATGACGATTTGAAAAACTTTTACCACCAACTCGATCCTACTAATAGCTTTAATCCTGGTATTGGTAAAACCTCTAAGAAAAAATATTGGCAATAATTAAATTTCAATAAAATCGCCCATATTGGACAAGCGGACGCTTATTCAAATTATGTCGTTCAGGCAAATAAAATAACTCAAAAACCAACTTTAACTAAGTTGGTTTTTTGTTGTTTCTGTTTCACTTTCTACCACTCTTAACATCAATTCTGTTTTAAAGGACACTGATAGCCTATAGCTGCTAGCGCAACGCCATATGCTTTAATCATCTGCGTTATTAACACCAATTATGCTCTGTTTATAAAAAATATAATGTCGTGTTCATTAATGCGAGTAAAAAAGTATAAATACGCTATAAAATATAAAGTAGTTTTTATCGTGATTTTATTTGGTGTAACCGCGGGTTAGTTCAACGCTACAATCTTTGTAAAGATATTTCAGGTTAGCTATATGTTTCAGTATAAAATATTGATACTAAAGGGCTGATATTACGCTGTCATAGCATGACAAAATAATATCAGCAAAAAAGTTACAGTAATTTTTTTAATTGATATAGCATATCTAAGGCTTGTTTTGCTGTTAAAGCATCAGGATCGATACGTCTTAATGCCTCTTCTACTTCAGAAGGTTCAGATTCTGTCATAAAAGAGAGCTGTGATTCATCCACATGACTATTAGCAGACTGCTTCGAAATGACTTCAAGCTCTTTCAATTTTTGTTTAGCTCGCTTTAAAATAGCTTTAGGCACACCAGCAAGTCCTGCCACAGCAATACCGTAACTTTTACTTGCTGCACCTTCTGCAACTTCATGAATAAATGCAACGGTATTATCATGCTCTATAGCATCAAAGTGAATATTATAAACCCCTTGCATATGTTCAGGTAGCTGAGTTAGCTCAAAATAGTGAGTGGCAAAAAGCGTCATCGCCTTAATTTCATTGGCTAAATTTTCAGCGCACGCCCAAGCTAACGATAACCCATCATAAGTTGATGTCCCTCGACCAATTTCATCCATTAACACTAAACTTTGTGGGGTAGCATTATGCATAATATTAGCTGTTTCAGTCATCTCTACCATAAAGGTTGAGCGCCCGGAAGCTAAATCATCCGATGCTCCGATTCGGGTAAAAATGCGATCGATAGGACCAATAATTGCTTTAGTCGCCGGCACAAAACTACCAATATAAGCAAGTAATACAATCAATGCAGTTTGACGCATATAAGTACTTTTCCCACCCATATTAGGTCCGGTAATAATCAACATACGTCTATTTGGTGATAAATGCAAAGAATTGGCAATAAATGGTGTTTGTAACACCTGTTCAATTACAATATGTCGACCATTTTGAATGTCAATTCCGGCTTGATCTGATAAAGTAGGGCGTTGATAATTAAGTGTTAACGCACGTTCAGACAGATTAGTTAAAACATCAAGTTCGGCAATTGCTTCGGCACTCGCTTGCATGCTTGCTAACTCTGGAAGTAATTGGTCGAATAATTGTTCGTAGAGTTGCTTTTCTAATGCTAATGCCCGACCTTTTGCCGTAAGTACTTTGTCTTCGTACTCTTTCAGCTCAGGAATAATATAACGTTCAACATTTTTGAGTGTTTGTCGCCGAGTATAATGGATAGGTGCTAAATGACTTTGCCCACGACTGATTTGGATATAGTAACCGTGAACAGCATTAAATCCGACTTTTAACGTATCGATGCCTAAGGTTTCTCGTTCTCTAACTTCTAATTGCTCAAGATAATTTGTCGCACCGTCAGCAAGGTTACGCAGTTCATCTAACTCAATATTATAGCCTGTGGCAATCACCCCCCCATCGCGAATAATAACAGGTGGCGCTTGAATAATAGCGCTATTTAATAACTCAGCAATGTGATCAAATTGGTTTATTTTTTTGCCAAGTGCAAGTAAATAAGGTGAGGTAACACCGCTTAATAGTTGTTGCAGTTGTGGCAATAGATTATATGCATCACGTAAACGAGCAAAATCACGAGGGCGAGCGCTATGTAAAGCTAATCTGGCTAAAATGCGTTCAAGATCGCCAATCTGTTTTAATAATGGCTGAACATCGTCAATATACTGATATAACTCACTAATAGCATCTTGACGATTTTGTAAAACAGACCGATTGCGAATTGGCGAATGTAACCAACGTTTGATCATTCGACTACCCATAGGCGTTTGGGTTTTATCTAAAATATCAGCAACTGTATTTTGTGTGCCACCAGATAGGTTTTCCGTAATCTCTAAATTTCGCCGAGTAGCTGCATCTAATACCACAAAATCACAACTAGACTCTTTAATAATTGAACGAATATGAGGTAGCGCAGTGCGCTGTGTATCTTTCACATATTGCAGTAAACAACCTGCTGCACAAAGGGCATAATGACAATTTTCGACGCCGAAACCAATCAGATCATTGGTACCAAATTGCAAATTCAATTGTTGTTTGGCTGTCTCTAAATTGAAATCCCATAAAGGACGACGGCGTAATCCATGACGATTTTCAATTAATAACATGGCATTAAAATCTTCAGGATACAAAAGTTCAACCGGATTAGTTCGTTGTAATTCCGCTTGAATTTCATCAAAATTATCACATTCAAAAATATAAAATCGTCCTGAACTAATATCAAGCGTAGCATAACCAAAGTGATCTTTATCTTGCCAAATGGCGGCCAATAAATTGTCTTTACGATCTTCCAATAACAACTCATCACTCACCGTACCCGGTGTAACAATCCGTACAATTTTTCGTTCAACCGGCCCTTTACTGGTTGCGGGATCACCTATTTGCTCGCAAATAGCTACTGATTCACCCAAAGAGATTAACTTAGCAAGATAGGTCTCAGCGGCATGATAAGGTACACCGGCCATCGGAATAGGCTCTCCATTTGACGAGCCACGTTTGGTCAATGAAATATCTAAAAGTTGCGATCCACGCTTAGCATCATCATAAAACATCTCATAAAAATCACCCATGCGGTAAAATAACAAAATATCAGGATTTTCAGCCTTCAACTTAAAGTACTGCCGCATCATTGGTGTGTGGTCGGTTAAATTCTCTTCATTAATCATGGTATTATTTCTTTTTGTTTTTTCAGATTGTTTATCAAGTGTCTTACATTGTCATCATAAAGCACTTACAACTATAAAAAATTAGTTATTAATTGAGGCATATTCTACCGTTTTATTATTACATTGTGATACATAATAGCAAAAAATGGCGTCGCCAGTATATGGCAACAAATAGAATGCTCAAATGAAGTAACAAAGATTATATTGCCGATCTCATTCTAGATTTTATGCTGACATTTCACTCTTTCTCTTAAATATTGGCAAGATTTAGCAAACTCTCTTTTTTTCTTGTATTAATTATCTTTATGATTTTATTTAATTTAGTTTGCCATGTTAATTTTACCTTTATACATGATTTAATATATTATTTGACTAAATTATCTGCTAAGATAAAAATAATGATAGTTGATCTTAGTGTGATCTCTAATTCAAAAGTAACAATTAATTGTAGTCATAAAAAGTCAGTAAAAAGGAATAGTAAGGAAAAGTAAGGAACAGCAAGTTATAATAAGGAGAATAGCATGGCAAAAGTGCTTGATGAACTAGTCAATCAAATAGGTGAAAAGGTCGTTAAGGGTTTAAGTGGTGTCAGTCATAATCGTTATACCTTAACCATTGATGCCTTATCCAGTCCCATCTCAATCTTACAAGTTAAAAGCAATGAACAACTCAACCAACCTTGGCACTACATTATCAATTTCACCAGTGCTGACAAAGCTATTACCGTTGATACGGTATTAAACCAAAATGCATCATTTACCTTTAATCCGGTTAGTCATCATCCTTTTTTATCTGCAATCAGCTCACTGAGCGCGCTACCTGTGGAGGGGCAAGCACGGGTACTGCATGGGGTTATCACCGGTTTTAGTCAGCTCTCAGTCAATAAAGATGAAGCACATTATCAGGTCATATTATCTTCCCGTTTAGCGTTATTATCCTTACAACACAACAGTGCAATATTTCAAAATCAAAATGTCGTCAGTGTCGTTGAAACGGTACTACGCAGTCATGGTTTTACCGGCGTGGATTACCGGTTGGAGTTGAAAGAGAGCTATCCGATAAGAGAATTTATCACGCAATGGCAAGAGAGTGATTTGGAATTTATACAACGCTTACTGGCGGATGTCGGTATCTGGTTTCGTTTTGAAAATCACAGTGAGCATCACTGTGATGTAATGATACTCAGTGACTATGAGCAAGGATATAATAACGTCGGTAAGATTGACTACAAATTACCGACCGGCACTATAGACGGCAGTACCGAGAGTGTCTGGGATATCGCCTTACACAGTCAAACGGTCGAATCCTCAGTAAAAGTCCAAGATTATAACTACCGAGATGCCGGGGCAAATTTAAACAGTGAGATTAGCACGCAACAAACCGCCAGTACCACTTATGGTACTGATTACCGTTATGAAGAGCATTATAAAAATAATGGTGGAGATATCGAGAGTGGTTCATGGTATGCCAGAATTCGTCATGAACATGCCATCAGTAAACAGATAATCATAAACGGTCACAGTAACTGTTACACCTTAGCACCGGGGCAGCATATCCGCATCACAGGCAACCCTTTACCTGAAATGCAGGAAGGGTTTGTGATTTTAAGTGTAGCGGGGCAAGGCAACCGTACGGATGCTTATGAACTCACCTTTACTGCTATTCCTTATCAGGTGTTAAAACCTTATCGTCCGGCGCCGATAGCCTGGCCACAGGTCGGTGGGACATTACCGGGCAGGGTGACCAGTCCGGATAATGATACTTATGGTTATATTGATACACAGGGACGTTATCGGGTCAAACTGAATTTTGATTTAAAGAGCTGGAAGAATGGTGAGGAGAGTTTATGGGTAAGACTGGCGAAGCCTTATGCCGGTGCAACTTATGGTTTTCACTTTCCGCTTATTGATGGCACTGAAGTGGCCATAGCCTTTATGGACAGTAATCCTGACCGGCCTTATATCGCGCATGCTATGCATGACAGCAACCACCCAGACCATGTAGCGACAGCGAACAAACATCGTAATGTCATACGTACACCGGCTAACAATAAACTGCGCATGGATGATAAACGCGGAAAAGAGCATATCAAACTTGCCACCGAATATGGTAAGACCCAACTCAATCTGGGGCATTTAGTTGACCAAAACAAAGAACAACGGGGCGAAGGGTTTGAACTGCGCACTGACGAATGGGGTGCAATTGCTGCGGAGCGGGGATTATACCTCACCAGTCAAACCGAGCCTAAAGCGCAGGGAAAACAGCTGGATATGCAAGGTGCGATTACTCAGCTGGAAAATGCGCTCTCGATAGCTAAAGCGTTACAAAATGCCGCCACGCAATCACAGGCGCATACCGCTGACACCGACAGTCAGGACCAACTAAAGACCGTGTTAAGCGGATTAAGTCAAAGTGGCATACTTGCTTATGCACAAGAGGGGATAGCCTTAACCAGTCCGGAAGATATTCAACTCTCAACCAGTAACAGTGTCGCTATTACCAGTGAGAATCAAACGGATATTAGTGCATTAAAAAATATCACCTTATCTAGTCGTGAAGCTTTAGGTGTATTTGCGCATAAATCCGGCATGAAACTATTTGCTAATCAGGGTGATGTTGAAGTTCAGGCACAAACAGCTAACCTTGCTATGGCAGCTAAACAAGATATCAAAGTTGATAGTGTCGATGGTAGTGTAACGGTAACAGCTAGCCAAGATATCACCTTAATTTGCGGAGGCTCATATATCAAAATCAACAGTAGTGGTATAGAGCTAGGTACACCAAGTAACGTTTATTTAAAATGTAATGCCATGCAAAAAATGGGGCCGGCGACCAAGAATGTTAATCAACTGAAACTATCGCCTACTGAGATTGAAGTTGCACTTATGCGAACAATAACAGGTAAAAAGATGAATTTTTCAGGTTAAAGGACTACATCATGGTATTATCTAAAGTAAAAAAATGGCAATTTCCGGTTGTTGCAAAATCCTCCAACAACAAAGAGGATAAAAAGAAGTTGAATGCTAAGCCCTACTATCAAGCTTTACTCTCAGCTGAAAATGGCTTTTATCCGGTTGGTCTTAATAAGCTTGTACATATGGGTATTCATATTGACAAAGATGCACTAAACAAATTAGACACCGGCGAACCGATTAAAACTAAGGTAAATTGTATCGCTGATGGCGAAGTGATTGCTTATCGTGTCAATGGTCATTACCCAAAAATTGATTATGGCGAAAAAGTCGCTTTTTTCTCAACAGGATTTGTATTAGTTCGACATTTACTTGAAATGGAACGCGTGCCTGAAGAAAATACAGAAACAGCAGAGAGTGAGCCTCCGGCTGCTGACAATAATGCTCCTACTCAAGTTGCCAATGCTGATACTAATTCAGCGACAGACTCAACACCTGCCGCTGCCGATACAGCGCCAAGTCAGTCCCCTACAACAGATACAGGGACAAGTCCCGCCGCTACTCCAGCTCCAACCACCACAGAGACAACAGAAAATGAGAAAAAAGAGCCGGGACATCAACTCTATTTTTACAGTCTTTATATGCATATGGCCGATTCGGCTTATTATGATAAAAACCCCGAGGAGCCGTCACCGGCTTTTTGGGATCAAGATATTTATCGAGTAATAGATCATAATCAATTAGATTTTGTAGAAGGTTTAAATATTCGAAAAAATCCTGACAGTTTAAAAAATAACGAAATACTCGCGGTATTAGAAGAAGGGACGAAAGTTAATTTAAATCTTGCGGTTCATGATGAAAAAAAACAATGGTATGCTGTATCAGGTTTGGCCGAAGGTTATTCTTCTATTCCTGTGTTAACCCCTCAAAAATATCAACATGGTGAAACAACGGTAGATATTTTAGGGTGGATATTTACCGGCAGAGAAGTGACGGAAACTGAATTTACCATTTTAGGCAGCGAAGAAGATAAAAAGTTAGTTGCCAAAAATGCCGCAAATGAGATGAAATCGAATCAAAAGCAATCCAAAGGATTAAGAGTACGGAATGATTTTACAAATAAAGACGATAAAAAACTATACTCAATGCTCCCGATAGGAACACAAATAAAAATATCAGGTACTAAAGAGCCTAACAATTATGTTGAATTAATTGAAGTTGTACGAGGTGGAAAACCAACACGTCCTTTACCGACAGAAAAGAAGAAAGTTTGGTACGACTGTCTTAAAAATATAACAAGGGGAAAAAAATATGATGAAGTGGTGGTATTAGATACGCCCTTTCCAATTAAAGCGGGTGATTTAGTTGGGCATATTGGAAACTATCACGATTATAAAGCTGGAATCGATAAAGAAAAAGATAAAGAAGGAAAACTACAAGATATTGAAACTTTACCGGAAGATACTTTGCAAAGACCAAGTTTTAACCCGTTGTTGCATGTAGAATGTTTTACCTGTGAAGATTTAACTAATTATATTACCCAAACCCAAACAGAGGCGGGTAAATTAGTTGATGCCTACAAACCTTTTTTAGCCATATCAAAAGGGGCAAAATTACTGGCAACTCCAAATCAAGGAGATACGACAGTCGGTAAAAGTCTTGTTGGCACTGAAAGCATAAGAGTATCAAGTAAAAATGTAAATGCTAATTGGTTACAAATTCAAGTTCCTATATCGAAAACCATATCAAAAGTACGAGAAAAAGATGTACCTACTATCCAGACCAAAACACTGTGGATAGCAAATAACAAAAATATAATTAAACAAGCTGTATTAGGAGGTAAAATCTCATTAAATGCAAAAACAGAAGCTTGGACGCAATGCCCCTTGCAAATTGCTAACTTATCAGAAAGTACACAAATCATAGAAACTCCTTTACTATTAAATATTTATGATAAACAATACTTAGCCGAAGATAAATTTGCTGAAGATGAACAAGGCAATTTATGGTGGAGGGTTGAAGCACTTGACGAAAAAAATCTTCCAATTGTCGGTTGGGTGTCAAATAAAGGGGACGGGGTAAAGAAAGTCAGTGCTTGGGATTGGTTTGATTTTCCTCAATTAACTGAAAGTGCTAGCTTAGTGGAGTTTTATAAGGATGTGAAATTATCAGAAAAACGCAATAAGGATAATCCGTCATTAGATAAATACAAACCGACCTTAAAAACAACATTGTCAATATTAGACAGACAATATTTAACTGATTCGCCAGAAAACAAGAAATATGCCTATATAAAGAGTGAATGTTTTAGAGGAATAATTGAAAAGCCGATATTATTTGAGGCGTTAGGGCGTTTATTAATTAACTATCAAAGTGAATGGTATAGTGAAGTAGGTACAGACGGTAAGATGCCGGAATGGGAAGCGTTAAATAGTGAGATGACGGATGATGCCGAAAATGCCTTAGATTATTTAAAAGATGGAGATGAAGCAAAACGCGATGCCTATTTAAAGAATATAGGAAAAACGGCGGACTCAGAAGAAGCAATAGGATTAAATCAGCGACGAGAGAGAATAAGCCGATTTCCGGAAAATTATGAAGAAAACCCAAAAGAAAAGCTCAATCAAGAACAGTTTGAAGACTATAATTATATGTATAAGTTAGAAGTAAAGGTTGAGATGTGGGAAAAAGAGAAAGAGAAAATCAAACAGTGTTTATGGTGGGATGATGTGGTTAATGGATTAGCCAATCAAAATCAACCAACGGAAGAGGACAATGTGGGTAATGAAAATGGAGCAAATACCCAAGCAACACAAACCGACACTCCACTCCCTGCCACGCTAAATCAAGACGGCAAAGCTTGGTTTATCCATCCTATTTCAATGATAAATTATTTTAAATCAAGTTTACAAATAATTACTTATCATATTTATCATGATGGAAGGATAGAACGGCATGTTCCAGCAGAATTATTTCCCGAATCAGAGAAAAGATATGAGTATATCTATCATGATAAAAATAACAACTTGCATAATATAGGTGTATTTAATTATAGAGAAGTAAAAAATAATTATTTGTATAACAAAAAAAGATATGGAGATATGGAATATATTCATTTAATTAATTTAAATGAGGTTACTCAAGAATATTCAAAATTAGGGTTAACATACCGTTTTAATGTAGATAGTAATGGCGATGATCGGTTTTTTATGAATCGAGATACATTAGCAAGCTTTTTTGGCGCATTATTTGAAGTTTGTTTTGATGATATCAGTTGTAATGGTTTTAGCACAATGTATGGGGGATCTGGTGGAAGTAAAAGCCATTTTAATGGTTACCACGGTGATTTTAAATATTTAAGGTTAGATGGGGAGTTATTTAAAGGTGATGGAACCAGTTTAAATATTGATGATTATCCCAAACTATTTGATCCAAAACGTCAAAATCAATGGAACGATGCATTGTATAAATTTGGTTGGACAAATATGCTGGGTTGGAGTTATACAATTGATGGTGTCAAAAAGTATCCAAATCATATAACGAAAGAAACAGAAAATCATTGGCACCATTTACATGTTCAATATTATGATATGGATAAAGTTAAGGAAATTAAG
>NZ_LZGM01000103.1 GCF_001690195.1 Gilliamella sp. wkB108
AATAATCAGCTCACGACCCACCACTTTTCTTCCTCATAATTTAAGTAACAAAAATACCTAATTAATAACACAAAGCGATGAGAACGCCAGCGTTCGACAAATTCGTCCGGAACGAATTTGAACAACACGAAGAGTTGGCTCCGAAGGAGTGAGGCACAGGAAGTGCCGAATAATCAGCTCACGACCCACCACTTTTCTCCCTCATAGTTTAAGCAACAAAAATACCTAATTAATAACACAAAGCGATGAGAACGCCAGCGTTCGACAAATTCGTCCGGAACGAATTTGAACAACACGAAGAGTTGGCTCCGAAGGAGTGAGGCACAGGAAGTG
>NZ_LZGM01000104.1 GCF_001690195.1 Gilliamella sp. wkB108
TAACCCCCTTTAAAGGGGGTTATTTATATTTAAAAGAATGATTAAAATAAATCAATAAAAGTTACTTAGCTAATAGCTGTTGAGCTTTTTTTTGTTTGCGAGTTTTAATCAACATAATTAAATTTTTATGTGGAGTTTTCATATGTAATTCTCCTTTTTGTTATAGTTATTTATATATTATACAATATATAATATTTTTTTTAAAAAAATCAAGAAAACCTTTCCTTTTTATTTACTTTTAAAATACTCATTTAAGTTTAAATCAGTTATTGATGAAGTAGATAAGTAATAATCATATTATTACTTATCTTCTGCCACTAATTAGAACCACTGTCCAAAACGTTTTATATAAATACGTTTCATTAATTGAGCAACACAGCAATAACAAAATAATGTACCTACTAACCATGGGAAATACGTCCAAGGTAATGCCTCAAGCCCAATTAAACTCCCTAGTGGTGAGAATGGGATATAGATACCAATAGCCATAATTAACATGGTCATCACAATAACAGGAAATGCTGCTGTACTTTGTACAAACGGGATTTTCTGTGTTCTAAGCATATGAACAACTAATGTTTGTGATAGTAATCCTTCAATAAACCATCCAGAATGGAAAAGAGATTGAGCCTCAACACTATTTGCACTAAATACAAACCACATTAATGCATAGGTTGTAATATCAAAAATGGAAGATGTTGGCCCTATCCAGATCATAAAACGACCAATATTAGGGGCGTCCCACTTACGAGGTTTTTGAATAAACTCTTCATCCATTTTATCCCATGGTAATGATAATTGAGAAATATCATATAACAAATTCTGTATTAATAAGTGAATTGCTAACATTGGTAAAAAAGGTAAAAATGCACTTGCGACTAATACTGAAAAAATATTTCCAAAATTTGAACTTGCCGTCATATTAAGATATTTCATTATATTACCAAAAGTTTCACGTCCACAAATCACCCCTTCTTCTAAGACCATTAAACTCTTTTCAAGTAATATAATATCTGCAGATTCTTTTGCAATATCAGTGGCAGTATCAACCGAAATACCAACATCAGCATCGCGTAGTGCTGGAGCATCATTAATTCCGTCACCCAAAAAACCAACCGTATGACCATTTTCCTGCAATAATCGGATGATTCGAGATTTTTGTAACGGTGTTAGTTTTGCAAAGATTGTACGTTGTTCAATTTGTTTTTTAAGTTCAATATCATCCATCTTTTCGATTTCGACACCAAGTAGTGGAATACCCGGCTCTAATCCAACTTCACGACAAACTTTAATGGTAATTATTTCGTTATCCCCTGTTAGAACTTTTACGCTAACACCATGTTCATTCAATGCTGCGATTGCTTCATAAGCACTTTCTTTTGGCGGATCTAAAAAAGTCAAAAATCCACGTATAGCTAGTTCTTTTTCATCTTTAACACTATATTGTTTTTTAGTTTCTGAAGCAGGGATCTCTTTTATCCCAACAGCCAAGACTCTAAAACCATCTTTATTATAGTTATGTGCTAGTTCAATTAAATCTTGTTTACGCTGTGCATCTAATGGTAAATATTCACCATTTTGATAAACATGACTAGCAATTGAAAGCATCTCTTCAACTGCACCTTTACAAATCATTAAATGTTTATCATCACCATTTTGCACTACTACTGATAAACGTCGACGTACAAAATCAAAAGGTAATTCATCAATCTTGGAATAATGTCCAATACTCGTTTTCTTTACACTAGTTTTTTCTTCTGTAAAACGAATAATGGCTTTATCCATTAGATTTTTCATACCACTTTGATAGTAACTATTAAGCCATGCAAGTTCTAAAACTGATGGATCTATTTGTCCATTGATATCAAGGTGATGTTCTAAGATGATCTTATCTTGAGTTAAAGTGCCAGTTTTATCAGTGCAAAGTACATCCATTGCACCAAAATTTTGAATGGCATTTAGACGTTTGACCACAACTTTACGTTTGGCCATACCGACTGCACCTTTAGCGAGATTGGCACTAACAATCATTGGTAGCATTTCAGGAGTTAATCCTACCGCAACCGCTAGAGCAAAAAGGGTTGCTTCTCCCCAATCCCCTTTCGAAAAACCATTAATTAATAGTACAATTGGTACCATAATTAACATAAATCGAATCAATAACCAACTAACACTATTTACACCGCGATCAAATGATGTTTCAGCACGAGAACCTACAATAGATTTTGCTAGTGAGCCAAAATGCGTATCAGAACCAGTAGCAACAACAATGGCTTTTGCTGTTCCACTTACTACATTAGTTCCCATAAAACAGACATTATTGACATCCAAAATATTATCTTTAGTAATTTCAGAAACTTCTATTTCTTCTGTCGTTTTTTGTGATACTGCACCTAAAGTATCATACTTTTCGACCGGTATTGATTCCCCAGTTAACACAGCTTGACTAACAAATAAATCTCGAGATTCAATTAATCGAATATCTGCTGGGATCATATCTCCTGCTGATAAATAAACAATATCACCAGGTACAATTTCGTTTAAAGGAATTTCAAACTTTTCAGCATTCATATCTTTATGCGGACGACGTAAAACCGTCGCAGTTGTACGAATCATCGATTTTAACGCCTCAGCCGCTTTATTAGATCTGAATTCTTGCCAGAAACGTAATAATCCACTAAGTGACACCATTGTTAAAATAATTATTATACTGGTTATATCCGTTTCTTCTCCTTGTTGATAAGGTAACCAATAATCAGTAAAAAAACTGACGATAGCTAAGATTAATAAAACAAAAATGAAAGGATTATTGAAAGCCATTAATAATTGAATAAATATTGATGGCGCTTTTTCTCTAGCCACTTCATTTTTGCCATATTTTTCCAAGCGTGATTTAGCGTTTTCTTGAGTTAATCCATCAAGATTGGATTGATATTTAGACAAAATACTATCAAGACTATTTTGAGCCTCATTAAGTGCTTTTATCCCTAAATTAGTTTCTGTCATAATTTTTGATGTTTTTTTAGTCATCTTTAGTACCTATACTTATAATTTTTTAGACAAAAAGATCCTGACTCATAATTAGAAATTAATTATAAGAAAGTAAAATTTGTGATAAGCAAATATTTAATGCATAGCAAAACTAGTCAATAAGACTATTGCTTAACGTAAATAAGCCTATAAAAGAATTAAATAAGAATTAGATACAACTCGGTGGTTCTAAATGTTTTTCTGAAAGATATAAAACACAAAGCATTAAAGCTTGCGTAATATGATGTTTTGAAATTGTGTGATAGCGTAAAAAAGGCATATCGTTCACCGTTACCGTATTATCAATTTCGGTTCGTGAACTGAAAAAATAGCTATTTAGACAGGTTCATTAACCGATAAAGATTTGTTTTAATTTATCTCCCCACTTTTTGGGGTGACCCGATTGAGCGTCCATATTTCTCCTGTATATTGAACTCAAAGCTTTGTGTTTCAACTTTTCTTAACCCTCATTTTTAACCACCTTACAGTTAAAAAAGTAAGAAAAGCTCAAAGGCGGGCAATTTATACGCCTTTGAACGAAAGAAGTCAACAAATTATCAAACCCAAAGCCTACAACTGCACAAAAAAAGCACTTAAAGTATTAACAATTGAAATTGAGTATATAATTGATACAAGTTTTGTTTAATATAAGTTACAATCGTCAAACTATTTTTTAACTAGGAAATTTAATATGGAACTTGTTGAATTATTAAAAGACAATTGGATTAATCTGGTTATTATTTTCGTTCTTTCCTTTATTGGTTTTTTCTAT
Organism: Gilliamella sp. wkB108; assembly: GCF_001690195.1. Classification (GTDB taxonomy): domain Bacteria; phylum Pseudomonadota; class Gammaproteobacteria; order Enterobacterales; family Orbaceae; genus Gilliamella; species Gilliamella apicola_L. Next base: position 3,803 of record NZ_LZGM01000104.1, read on the forward strand.
AAAAAACGCTCTAAAGATAATTATTTTGACAATATTATTAGATATACTGATATTTTAGAAAAAACACCACAACCTAAATATCAAAAAGATTATCTTAATAACATCAAGAAAAAACTACTTTGGGAAAAAGTGTGTTTTTATAAATCAGGCAATGTAGAAAAAGAAAGAATCGCCATATCATTAGTCAACGCAGATGTTAATGATATAATCAACCTGTCACGATTAAATTTGCTAACACAATACTTTTCTATTAAACAAAATCAAATTCTACCTGTTAAACCATTTATGGTTAAAGAGGTTATAATCAGTACTATAGCATTTTTCCTAGCCTTTATAATTATTATATCTAATATCAATACAGCTTTTCATTCTCCTTGGATAGTGAGCATTATTATTGCAATTTTAACCATTTTTGTTATCGCGATCATTGCCTTGCAATTTGCTCTCAATCCGATAAAAAGATTTAAAACCTATCGATCAATACTTAAAGATAATGAGTTCTTAAAAAGAGCTAATAGTGAATTAGCAAATATTCTTAAAGATAGTGAAGAAATTAATACTAATATTATTGAAGAAGTCATTGACGAAGAAGAAGAACAAGATCAACCAATATCTTAATATATCGTCATTGCAATTGATTATTATCTAAATTCAAAACAAAAGGATGAGAAAAACGAGTAATCTATATTTTTCACATCCTTATACTTTATATAAGGTCTAAGATTTAATATTCAATCGCGTGTGTTTTAACTGATTAACTAGATTGAAAAGGGATATATTTAGTTGCTGCATGAATTGTTGGTAAGAAAAGTCTTTCTTACTTATTTCCTCCAGTTGTAATTCCCAATGTGCCGTCATATCTGGCGTAGACATAATATCTGGTAAGGCAAAAATAAGATTTTTTCCGACAATTGTTGAACGAATTGATTTACCTTGTCGTGTTAGAAATCCTCGCTTAAATAATAATTCAATAATCCCTGCTCTTGTCGCTTCAGTACCTAGTCCATCTGTTTCGCGAAGTATTTTCTTTATATCAGGATCTTTAACAAAACGAGCAATACCAGTCATAGCTGAAAGCAAAGTAGCATCGGTGAATGGTCTAGGCGGTTGTGTCTCTTTACTTATGAGTTCAGCGTCAATGCATTGTACTATTTCCCCTTTCTTAACTAGTTTTGTTAATAACGCATTATTTTCATCATTATCTACATCTGAATCGACTTTGTTATTATTTTTATTCTTAAATAATATTTTCCATCCTTCATCTAACATTTGGTTCGCTTTTGAAATGAATTTACCACCTTGAATATCTACATCAATCTGTAACTCGGCATATTTATAGACAGGATAAAATTGTGCTAAATATTGAGTAGCAATAACTTGATAAACTGTTTTTTCATTATTAGTCAAATGTTCCATTTTTGCTTTGCGTAGCGTAGGAATAATGGCATGATGAGCCTCTACTTTTTTATCATTCCATGCCTTAGAACGTAAGGTAAAATCTGCATTATTAATGGCTATTTGTAACTCAGGACAATTATTTTCAATCGCTAACTTCACACCATTTATCTGTTTGAGATGTTCCTCAGGTAGAAAGCGACAATCTGATCTTGGATAAGTAATTAATTTATGTTTCTCGTATAGTGACTGGCAAATATCAAGTACATCTTGTGCGCTCAATCCGCTTTTTTTAGCCATTTCGATTTGTAGTGCTGAAAGATTGAAAGGTAATGGTGGCGCTAACTCTTTCTTTTTATTACTGACTTTATCAATTGTACCGTTTTGGTTTTTAATTCGTTGACACACATTTTCAGCTAGCCCTTTAACTAAAACTCTTCCCTCTTCATCTTGATAAGGAGTGCAGGCTTCACTGGGTTGCCACTTCGCTTTAAATATTTCTTTATGTTTGGTTTCTAATACAGCAAAAACTTCATAAAAGGGTTTAGGAACAAATTGTTCAATATCTAAATCTCGTCGAACGACTAAACCTAAAATGGGAGTCTGTACTCTTCCTATTGACAATACACCACGATAACCATTTTTTTGCCCCACAATAGTACAAAGTCGACTCATATTAATGCCATATAGCCAATCCGCTCTAGCTCTTGCTAATGCCGAAGTAGAAAGTGGAATGAAATCTTGATTACTACGTAACTGTTCAAGTGATTTCTCAACGGCACTCGCATTTAAATCACTGATTAAACAACGCTGAATTGTTTTGCGTTTATCTGGTGATAATTGACAATAATTTAATACTTCATCAACAAGTAATTGACCTTCTCTATCAGGATCACCTGCGTGAATTATTTGATCTGCTGATTTGATTAATTCGACTAAAATATTAAATTGTTTTTCTGTATTACTTTTGGGCATCAATATCCATTTGTCAGGTACAATCGGTAAATCATTAATTAGCCATTTTTTATAACGCTCATCATAAACTTCTGGTGTTGCTTGCTCTAGCAAGTGTCCAATGCACCAGCTAACAATATCACCATTTCCCGCACGAATAAAACCATTACCTTTTTGAAGAGGTTTAGGTAAAACATCAGCGATAGCTCTTGCAAGACTAGGTTTTTCGGCAATAAATAAACGGTAAGATTGATTAAATTGCATAAAAAATAGTATTCATTAAAAATTCCAAACAACATATGCCTGATAGGCTCTATCAAATTTGTAACCTAATTTTGTCGCCAATTTTAAAGATTGTTGATTATGGGCATCCCAATTAGGATAAATATGATTCTCTAAACAACTCAAAATTAGTTTGGCACAACAAATCAGTGCTAATCCATTTCTTCTTTCATCCTCTCTAGTATCAACTTCAATTTCAATACCATTATCATATACAAGATATGATGAAGCGCCGGAAACAATAACATTATTTTTTAAAATAACAAAACCTAGACCCGACTTTTCAAATTCTGAATAAGAGGCAAAATTGCTACATAAATCTTTTGCCCATTTAGATCTAACAATATTTCGATAACATTTATTATCAATACGTTGTAATTGATAATCTTGGGGTAATGTTGAAATCATAGATTGAAGTTTTTCAATATCAAATGTAGTATTTTGACAAAAACTATAACGTGTAATTTTTTCAAAGTTTTCAGGATAGCTATTTTCTACTAAAATATGCCATTTTTCATTAGTTGGAATAAATATAGCGTACTTTTCACTGTACTCTTTGGGTTTGAAGCGAAGAATATCAGAATTTGGTATACCTGCGAAAAAAAAGAAACAACCAATATTAATAAAAGCTGAGCTAGGTTGTAATAAATTATCAGTATAAGCAATTCCTATTTTTCCTTGCCAATAAGCCTGAATCAAAGTTTGATGAACATTCTTAAATAGTGATCTAATAATATGTGTGTCTTCAACTTTATAAAAATTCATGACCACTTATTTCCATTAGTATTGTTAAAAATAGTAAACAAAGTTACCACCATTTTTTGAATTTTAGCCAAATTGCAGAGCCAAGACAAATTGCAAGAATGACTAATACTAAACCAACAAAAGACCATTGTTGATCATTAAATGGTATACCCGATAAATTTACCCCTAGTAAACTAGTTAAAAATGTTATTGGTGTAAAAATGATAGTAAATAGTGACATTAAATAGATACGTTTATTAGTAGATTCAGCTAAAAAGCTATTGATTTGCTCCATTATTGAAGCCAACCTAAGTAAACAACTATCAATATCTGATACATAATGATTTTGTTGATTAGAAATATCATGCAATCGTTGGCGATCATTATCATCTATCCAAGAAATTCTTTCGGTAGAAATTTTCACAAAAATATCTCGCTGAGGCGATAATAATCGCCTCAACACAATTAATTGTTTACGCACTCGCCCTATTTCTTTATGAGAAAATATGCGTTGATTCAATACTAAATCTTCAAGTTTAATGATCTTATTATGTACACTGTCAAAAGATAAATTGACTTGATCACTGATTAATTCGGATATTTGAATTAACCAATCCGCTACATCAACCGGACCGATCCCTTTTTCTAAATTATCTTTTAATTGAAAAATAGCATCAATTTGCTGATGTCGAGTTGATATAATTAAGTTATCTGTAATATAAAATCGAAAGGTAACGATTGGATCTGGTAGTTCATTAGGTATGTAATTTACACCTTTTAAAACAACTAAAATACCGGAATCAAAGCGAATTTCTTTTGAAATTTGGTTAGGTTTAATTAGTTCATTTTTGACTAAATCAGGGATCAGATCGGTCGAACGAATCCATTTAATGGTTTCTGGTTTTGCAAAATCTAAATGGATCCAACATGGTTGTTGAATTGTTGCTTCACTTTGATTACTTAATGGGATTGCTTTTCCTTTACCATCCAATTGACAGCTAAACACAGGTTCAGCCGATACAAAACGAGAAGCAGGAATTGAATTAGTATTATCTAAGTTAGCCATAATGCTCCACCAGCAGATTAAGTTTGTACAATTATATACCTAAACACGGTTAAAAAGCAGTGATGCTAAATGGTTATTTTAAAATTAAGGATTTAAATAGATCTGCGGAACTAAAGTGTTATTAGGATGATGATAGATACCCAATTCAACACCATACCACTTATGAATATTTTCCACTGTTAATACTTCAACTGGTGTTCCTTGTTCAACAATTTTACCTTGATTTAATAATATTATTTTATCAGCATATAAAGCGGCTAAATTTAAATCATGCAATATACAACAAACAGCTAAACGTTGATTGGTCGCTAACTGTTTTAATAATCGTAATGTGTGTTGTTGATGATATAAATCCAAAGCTGACGTCGGTTCATCTAAAAAGAGTAATTTTTCGCTTGGCTCAGGTTGCCATAATTGGGCTAATACTCGTGCTAACTGTACGCGTTGTTGTTCTCCTCCGGACAAACTACGATAATCACGATCTGCTAATCTTAAACAATCAGTTTGAAGCATTGTTTCATCTATGGCTTCAACACAATGAGCTTTACCGTATGGCGCCCGTCCCATAGCTACAACTTCTTTAACCTTAAAAGGGAAAGATAGCTGACTTTGTTGAATCATCACCGTTCTTAGTTTAGCTAATTGTTTTGCAGACCATTGAGATAAAGGTTGATTAAGTAAATAGCACTCACCGGAAGAAGGAGCTTGATAACCTGTTAACAAACGTAAAAGAGTTGATTTACCCGCACCATTTGGTCCGATAATAACGACGATTTCACCTGCATTTATATTTAAAGATACATCATCAATTAAAGTTCTAGTTGCACAATGAAAAGTTAAGTGTTCAGCTGTTAACATAATTGAATTCCATCTACTATTTATGCCTTAAAATTAACCAAAGGAAATAAGGGCCACCAATTAGACTGGTAAAAAGTCCTACAGGAATTTCAGTTGGAGCAACTAATGTTCTGGCTAACGTATCAGCTAGCAATAACAAACATGCACCGCCGAGAGCCGAACCTGGTAATAACCAACTGTGATTAGCACCAATACGTAACCTAATCATATGAGGAACAACCAAACCGACAAAAGCAATAATTCCACTTACCGCAACTGATGTGCCAATAAGTACAGAAGAGAGTAATAATAAATATCGCTTAATTCGTTGTACATTAATACCTAGATAGTGAGCATCTTCATCACCAAGTTGTAAAATATTAAGTTGGTGAGAGAGATTAAAGACACAGATTAATGCAGGTATGATAAGCGACATCGCCACAAAGACCAGATCCCAAGAACCTTTGCCTAAATGTCCCATTGACCATAAAGATATCTGTCGTAATTGAGCTTCATCACTGATATAACTTAAAAAGCCCATTATTGCACCAATAATAGCATTAATGGCAACACCTAATAATATCATTTTTGCCAAATTACACTGCTCATTAAGGCTATAAAGATAAATCAACAAGCAAATAAACAAACTTCCTGCAAAGGCTGCTACCATTTTGCCATACAGCATCATAATTGGTGGAAATATTGCAGGAAATAAAATAGATATGCCGACCATTAACCCCGCACCACTACTAATCCCTAGTAAACCAGAATCAGCTAACGGATTTCTGAATAAACCTTGCATTACCGCACCTGAAGTTGCTAATGCCATTCCCACAATGACAGCTAAGACAATTCGAGGTAAGCGCACATTTAACCAGATATTCCATAATGGATCATCATGGGACATAGTTATTAATTGGGTGATAGAAAATTTTAACGCACCTGAGTTTGCCGAAAAGATAATTAATATCAAAAGAATGGCACACAGTCCCCATAATAAAGCTCGATGATTATAATTGCGCACCAATTAACCTCGTTACTACTATCGATTTAATCATATGGTTAAATTACTAATAATTTATTTTTAAACTAGGTTCAATTACACTATAGATACGATTATCAATTTGTTGATCATCAATCTTGTTTATGATTAGTCTTGCTAATTCAGTACGATGTATAAAACCATGAACTTCTTGCTGATGATAACAACGCCCTTCACCTGTTGCGTCACCATCGACAAGACCTCCGGGTCTTAAAATTAGATAATTTAAAGAACTTGTTTGTAACCATACCTCAGCTAAAGACTTTTCTCTTACTGCTTGACCAAATGCTTGTTTAGCGCGTGCAGATAATGTTGGCCATGAATCACCACAACCTAATGAAGTGACTAACACCATATGATTAATGTCTGTTTGTTCAGCACAATCAATAATCGTTCGCTGTGCAATGTAGTTACCAGTAATGCCACCTAAGGTCGAAATAATTGTCGCATTTGATCCTGCTAATTCACATAATTTCTTTACTAATGAAGCATCAGTAGCATCTCCAACATAAGCTTCTATCCCTTGTTCAGCTAACTGTTTTGCAAAATTTGCATCTCGGACTAAAACAATACAACGCCACTTGGGCTGGCATTGTATTGCTAATTGAGAGATCTGATAGCCTGTCCCTAATTTCGGACTTATACCAAAAATTAATAATGTTTTCATGCTATTTTAATTCTTAATTAAGTTTTTGTACTAATGATCTATATTTTTCTAATTGATCCGTTTTTAATTGATGTTTAGAATCACGACCAACAAAAATTTTGAACATTGATTGTCCACTATGATTGAGGAATATAATAGATGCAGTTGACATCTTCATAAATTTTCGCTCAATAAAGGCAATATATTGACAATGTTCAGCCCTAATGTGACCACTTAATCCTTTTTGATGTCGTAAATTGAAATATTTATCACTATGTGTACCTGGAGGTAATTCACCTGAGATTTCTGCAATAATATCACCAGAATGAATCAAAAACATTACCTCACCCCAAGTAGAAACTTCATTCCAAACAGCATCAAAATTATCACCATCCACTATTTTTGCATTTGGTAACGCTTGGATAACTTGTGTCAAGGTAACTTGATGATCTTGAGCTATTTTTTCTAATAACTCTTCAGGATTGCTTTGCATATAATCTGCTAATTTTTTATTAAATGTTAGTTTATCTACCATGTTGATACCTTTTAATTATGTAATGTTGTTTGCGTGTTTTGTTTATGTGAATGTGATGTAGGCATAGCATGACCTGCTTTCATTAATTGTCGTTTTTGTGCCATCTCTTTTTGTAATTCTATATGTTCAGGATTATTTAGTTGCAACAATAGTTGCTGTAATGCTTGAAGGATATTACTTGACCAAAAACGACCTGATAAAGTTAAATTCAAACAACGATCCTGATTTAGTAATAAACCAACTTGCTGCCACTGCTCAATTAAAGGATCAAACAACTCACTATGTTTAGTTAATTTAGTTAAATCTACTCTTCCTTTTTCAATTCCTGCTTGTAGCTGATATAGCCAATCACCCAATAATGATTTTCCTGTTAACATCATTAAAGGTTTTTTCCCTTGATCCAACGTAGCATAATACAGGTTTAAATCTCGATGTAACATGTATGATTGCCCACCTAAACGCCCACCAGCACACGAACCAAAAGCAAAAAAATGTGAACCTTGTTTGATTAAAGAATTATATAAATTACGTTCTCGCGTTGTTTTAGCCCAGTGAGCATTAGTTAAATGCAACCAACCTTGTTTAGCCAAAAAGTTGGCACCTTGATGATAAAAATCACATTTATCAGTCACTGTCGGCAATACAATACGGTTATTTTCTACTCCTTTAGCCAAAGGAGTAGTTGGTAAAAGATTTAGCGAATAAAGGTCAACACCATCTAAAGGTAAACTATCAGCAATTTGTAAATCTCGTTGCCAAGTTTGAGCGTTTTGATTGGGTAATCCAAACATTAAATCACAAACTAATGCCACACTGTCTCGCAAAGCAATGCGTTCAAAACCTTGGATAATTTGTTGTTCAGTTGATTGACGACCTAGCCTTTGTCTAATTTCAGTATTAAATGTTTGAATGCCTATCGAAAAACGGTTAGCTCCGGCTTCAATATAACTATCGATACGATCATCATCAAAATCTGAAATACGACCTTCTATAGTAATTTCACAATCAGGTGCTAACGGAGCATATTGTTTTAAGTAACTAATAACTCTAGCTAGTTGACCCGCAGCTAATGCTGAAGGTGTTCCACCACCAAAATAGATAGCATGAATAGGTGCCGATTGCATAGCTTTACTATTGATTTCTAGAGATATTTCTTGCAATAAATAATCGACGTAAGTTTTCGTATCAAATTTTCGTAATGGGTTTTGATAAAAACCACAAAATTGACAGTGAATATCACAGAAAGGGATATGAATATATATTAACCTTTTTTTCCCTGTTAACTCACTGTTTTGTATTATTTCCCATTGCTGATCAACTTCATTCGAACTTAAGGGTAAACTTGCTTGCAAAGGCATTACTGCCCAGCGATCTTTAAAAGGTAAAACTGAATTTAAAGCATAATAAGGGCTGACATCTATTGATTCCATAACAACAATTCTTATATTTATAATCCTTTTTTAAATTAAATAATAATTATTATCATTTATCAATGTTTTTATTTACTTTTTTTATAAATAGCTGCTTTTTGATTATTTTTTGAAAGACTTCAGACAAATAAGCAATTTAAAAGATAATCAAGAATTATCAATTAAATATACTTTTTTATTGTTAATTCAAAGATATTAAATAAATAAAATAGTCAGATACAACAAAATTAATAAAAAAAATTTTATAGTTTTATTGATAATAGTTATTATTTTCAATACTATTATGCGGCTCAATTTTTTAAAAAATAAATAGGGAAATGAATAATGAAGAAAAAAATAGCTGCAAAAATAAGTATATTTTTGTTAATTTTTACCTTCAACAGTTTATTTAATTTTAGTTCAGCTAATGAAAGAATTGTTGTTGCAGGTGGCTCACTAACTGAAATTATTTTTGCTTTAGGCGCAGGAGATCAAGTAGTTGGTGTTGATAAAACAAGTAATTATCCTGAAGAGGTTAACAAGCTCCCACAAATCGGTTATTGGAAGTTACTAAATATTGAAGGAATCTTATCCCTTAAACCATCTCTTTTTATAACATTAAATGATATAGAGCCAGACAATGTTATAAGTCAAGTTACTCAAGCGAAAGTTGACGTATTGTCACTACAACGTATCCCTGGCACACTTGATTTGCTCTATAGTAATATAGAAAAAATTGCCAATAAATTGAATAAACAATCACAAGGGCAAGAACTAATAAATAAAATTAAATCTAACCTATCAAAAATTCAAGAAAAAATCTCTACTCACCCTAATAAAGTGAAGGTGTTATTTTTAATGAGTATGGGTGGAACTAATTCAGTAGCAGGAAAAAACACAACTGCTGATGCTCTTATCAATATTGCTGGTGGTGAAAACCTAGCAACGCATACAAGTTATAAAAGCTATACCGCCGAATCATTAATTGCTTTAAATCCTGAAGTCATTATCTTCAACAGTCATTCTATTGACCAATTGGGCGGTAAAGACAAAGTAAATACAATTCCAGGTATAACTGAAACGAATGCCTTTAAAAACCATCGTATCATGATTATTGATGATAGTTATCTATTTGGTATTGGACCAAGAGTTGATGAAGTCGCAGATATACTTTATCAAGGTTTTTATCCGCAATAATTTACAATTAAACATTAGATAATAAAAATTTACTTACACTTAACCCAAAAAGCTAAGTAAATTAAGAAGTAAAAAAGAATTATATTGTGATTAATATAAACTAACTGATTGAAAAATTTATAATTTATTTTGTTATGAAAGGATTAAAATGCTAAATTTTAAAAATTTAAAAAAAACAAGTACGTTAGCTTTAGGTTTAACTTTTGTCGTGCCAGCTATTGCTGCTGAAACGACAGATGATGACAAAGTAACAGAAACTATGACTGTTACCGCACAGGAAGCAACTAAAAAACCCGGTACCAATACAGAAATATCTGAAAATGACATCAGACGTAATGGTGGAACTAATTTTGGTACAATTATGCGTTACCAACCACTCATTTCAGCACCGGGAAACATATCAGGTTCAGGGACAGGCAAAAGTAGCTGGGATAGAGGTGGTTTTACAGGTTATAATATTCGTGGTTTAGATGCTAACCGGGTATCTATCGATATTGACGGAATGCCATTACCTATTGCACAAGGACGGGTCAATTCTGTAGGAAGAGTTGGTTTTGGTACTTATGGTATAGGTCGTGATTACCTTGATACTTATATGTACAACAAAGTAGATATTCAATCAGGTGCTACATCGGTGAGTAATGCCAATAATGCCTTAGGAGGTTCGGTTTCTTTTCAAACTAAGACCGCCAGTTATTATCTTTACCCTGGTAAAACTAGTTATTTTGGTTTCCAAAATAATTACGATAGTGCTGATAGAAGTTATCATCAAGGTATAACTATGGTCGGTGGTGATGATTATCTCAATGGAATTTTGGTATTAAGCCGTCGTGATGGTCAACAAACACGAAATCATGGAGATTCAATTAATAGTTATCCGGAAAACTGGCACTCTAATTCAATATTAGCGGGTTTTGGTTGGCAAATGACCGACGAACATTTATTAAATACAACTATTGATTATAATAACAAGACCAAAAACTCTCATTACGATACATGGGATAATAAAGGTAAAAATATTGAATCTTATGATCATCAAAGAAGCAAAAACAATCGTTTTAATTTAGCTATCAAAGATCAATGGCAACCTACTAATATTAGCTGGATTGACACTCTCACCACTCAGGTCAATTATCAACGTACTAATGTATATGATAATACCGATCTGCATTCAAAAGATAATGGTAATTATAACATTCAAACCAACTATAATACTAAAGCATATAACTTTATCACAACTTTATTAAAAAGTTACGAAAATCAAAGAATCAGCGCGGGATTAAATGGTAAATGGAGTGAAGATGAATCACCTTTTTACACATCCAATAAAGACACCAATAACGGGTTGTTTCCTGACGGTAATTATACCAAACCACAAGCTGATAGCCGTTCTTATCAACTAGGTGGATTTATTGAAGATCGTATTAGCTTTAATATCAATGGTATTAATAACTACTATGTGGTACCGGGTCTTAGAGGTGTATACCAAAATACCAAACCACGTAATTTAGAAAATATGTCTGTTTCAAATATCAATTCATCACAATTAGGAACACAATATAAAAGTAATAGTGACTTCCAACTTTTACCGTCATTAGCATTTATGTACGACATTAACCCTAGTTTTACCGCTTATCTACAATATAAACGTAGTGCGCAAATGCCTAATCAAAATCAATTATATGGTTCATACTTAGCTCATAGCAAAATGTATGTACTAGTAGGTAACTCAGACTTAAAAACAGAAACCGGCAACAATTTTGAAGTTGGCTTAAAAGGACAACCCGTTTCAGGAATTACTCTATCAACAGCGGCTTTCTATAACAAATATAAAAACTTTATTGCCTTTACTCGCTATAAAAAGAACTTTGCAGGCGCAAACAACAGCTTCACATATCAAGCTGAAAATCGCGATAAAGCCTATATTTATGGTGCTGAATTAAGCAGTGAATTTAATATTGGAACATGGTTTGAATCAGTTAACGGATTAAGTGCGAGATTTGCTATTGGTTATAATCAAGGTAAATCAAAATCAAGTTATTTAGGCGATAAATATATCGATATGGACTCTGTAGCACCAATGAAAACAACTATTGGTTTAGCATGGGATGATCCAAACAAATTTTATGGTGTTGCATTAACTTCAACGTTCCAAAAAGGCAAAAAGGCAGAATCCACTAATCGTGAATCGTATCGCAATGATGGAACGCCTATTACTGACTCAAATGATGAATACTTCAGAATAGCTGGGCATGGCGTTATCGATTTAACCGGTTATGTTAACTTTACTAAAAACGTAAAATTAAGTGGTGGTATTTACAATCTGACTGATCAGAAATATTGGGATTACTTAAGTAATAATAAACTTTATAGCACTTCTGATCATAAATATCTTGATATGTTTACTGCACCAGGTAGAACATTCCAATTAGGTTTAGATATTGATTTTTAAATAAAGAAATTGAAGAAGATTTTTTAGTCTAACACTTAAACTCATTAAAACTTATAACCCGCTTTGGCGGGTTTATTTGTTTATATTTAAAATAAAGGAAAATCAATTTTCCTTAATTCCCCAAAAAGATGGCAGTTAAATCAATGCTATTGGATTAACAGAAAAAAGTTAAAAAGAGATATTACTTCTCACTTTATTAACGAACAACTTATGATAGTTAACAGCGATAAAATCTATGTAGCAACCGAATCTAAATGTGTTAGAATAAGCACGTTTCATTAACTTCTAAATAAATTTTATTGATTTATCAAACAATACCCCTTTTACTATAAAATACAATTATAATTAATATGAATATATCATCCCCAACAATTGGATTTGTGAGTCTTGGTTGCCCTAAAAACTTAGTTGACTCCGAGCGAATTTTAACGGAATTACGTACTCAAGGTTATCAAGTAGTACCTAATTATAATAATGCTGATCTGGTAATAGTTAATACCTGCGGATTTATCGATAGCGCTGTCCAAGAATCGCTCGAAGCAATTGGCGAAGCATTAAATGAAAATGGTAAAGTGATCGTAACAGGTTGTCTTGGTGCTAAAGAAGATCAAATTCGCAATGTACACCCAAAAGTGCTTGAGATATCTGGCCCTCACAGCTATGAAGTTGTACTAAGTCATGTAAACAAATATGCACCTAAACCTGCTTATAATCCCTACACTAGTTTAGTACCTCAGCAAGGTATAAAATTAACGCCTAAACATTACGCTTATCTAAAAATTTCTGAAGGATGTAATCATCGTTGTACTTTCTGTATTATTCCTTCGCTTCGCGGTGACATGACTAGTCGCCCTATCGGTAATGTACTCGATGAGGCCAAACGTTTAGCTGAAAGTGGCGTTAAAGAACTCTTAGTTATTGCACAAGATACTTCGGCCTATGGTATAGACATTAAAAATCGTACTCACTTTTGGAATGGCATGCCATTAAAAACTGACATACAAAACCTTTGTGAACAATTAGCCACTTTAGGGATCTGGGTTAGACTGCATTATATGTATCCCTACCCAAGTATTGATAATTTAATACCATTAATGGCTGAAGGTAAGATTTTGCCTTATTTAGATGTACCATTACAACATGCAAGCCCGTCGATTTTAAAATCGATGAAGCGCCCTGGCGCTATTGATAAAATCCTAGAAAGAATTGATAAATGGCGTAATATCTGCCCTGATATAACACTACGTTCGACCTTTATTGTGGGTTACCCGGGTGAAACTGAACAAGATTTTGAAATATTACTCGACTTTCTATCACAAGCGCAATTAGATCGTGTTGGGTGTTTTCCTTATAGTCCGGTTGAAGGTGCGGCAGCTAATGAATTAGCCAACCAAATTCCAGAAGAGATAAAACAACAACGCTTTGATCGGTTTATGCAATTACAACAAAAAATCTCGACACAGAAACTTCAGGCCAAAATAGGCAAAATCTTACCTGTCATTATTGATGAAGTAGATAATGAAGGGGCGATAGGTCGAAGCATGGCTGATGCACCCGAAATAGATGGTGTCGTTTATCTTAATGAAGAAAAACAGGTTAATGTTGGTGATATTGTACAGGTAAAAATCGAACATTCCGATGAATACGATTTATGGGGAACTGTTAAACAGTAATAAGGCACCTATGAAATTACATTACCGACGAGAAATTAACAATATAGTTAAACTAGCTGTACCTGTGATTCTTGCTCAAGTATCACAAACCGCTATTACCTTTTTTGATACCATGATGGCTGGACACTATAGTGCTACAGCCTTATCTGGTGTAGCCATTGCCGTATCTATTTGGTTACCGACTATTTTATTTGGTCAAGGTTTACTTAGTGTATTGACTCCCATCATTTCTAATTTAAATGGTGCAGCTAAACGTGATCAAATTGCTGACCATACCCGCCAAGGAATAGTTATTGCAACTTTTTTATCTATTATTATGATGATATTTTTATATCATTCAGATGTATTGATCACATTAAGAAGTACAACTGATCACCCGATTGATCCGGAAATGGTAGATGTCGCAGTAAACTTTTTGCGTGCTATTATGTGGGGAGCGCCGGGATTTTTGTACTTTTTAGTCTATCGTAATCAATGTGAAGGCTTATCAAACACCAAACCAGCTATGGTTATCATGTTTATTGCCCTACTGGCTAATATTCCAATTAACTATGTTTTAATTTATGGTAAATTAGGCTTTCCTGCATTTGGTGGTGTCGGATGTGGCATTACTGCAGCTATTATTTTTTGGTTAATGTTTGCATTAATCAAAATATTCACATTAACTACCCGCACACAAAGGGATATTCGCCAAACACCAATCACGCAGATCATCAATATTCTTGTGATTAAAAGAATTTTTATACTTGGCACACCTTTAGCATTAGCTTACTTTTTTGAAATCAGTTTATTTGCCGTTGTCGCTTTGTTTATTGCACCTTTAGGTCAAACGACGGTAGCTGCTCACCAAATAATTTTTACTATTAGCAGCATGACTTTTGCTATTCCTCTATCAATTGGCGTTGCCACCAGTATTCGAGTTGGTTATTTACTTGGCAATAATAAGCCTATTCTTGCTAAACAAACCGCTTATGTCAGTTTAGCGATTTCATTAATTGTAGCAATTATTGTGGCTCTTATATTAATTTTGTTTAAATCTTTCATAATTATGCTTTTCACCACAGAGGAAAGTGTGACGGTAATTGGTTTACAATTAATTATTTTACTTGCTATTTACCAAGTTTCTGACTATATCCAAGTGGTAGCTAGTAATGTGCTTCGTGGTTATAAAGATACTAAAAGTATTTTATTTATTACCTTAGTTTCCTATTGGATTTTCGGCTTACCCGTTGGTTATATTTTAGGATTGACCAATATTGTTATTGAACCTTTAGGCGTAGCTGGATTTTGGATTGGTTTTATTTCAGGACTTTCTATCGCTGCTTTATTATTAATTAGTCGAATGATATATATACAAAAACAACCGATAGAAATAATTTTAAAACGTGCATCAAGCTAAATTAATAATACTATCTTGTAAAGATGTTTCAGGTTAACTATACGTTTTAGTATATTCTTATCGCTGAATTCAAGTACAGTTATTTAAAAAAATAGAAAATGATGATCTTTTAGTTTCATCATTTTTACTTCTACAACTTATATTCTATAATTCTTTCGATTACCAATAATGCAAGATGATTTTTTTATTATAAAAGTGAAAGATTGGGACAATAATGAACTATTTCTTTACGATAAATTAAAGAAGGATCCTCATCCCTTTAACTAACAATTATTTTTTAATTAATATAAATAAAGGATAATTAACATTAAAAAGAAGGTTTGTTATTTAGTAAGATTAACTTTCATCGATTTATTCACATCTGGTGCAGATATTGGCAGTAAGTTGCAGATTAATTATTCCAAAACAGGATTGATATAATAAAAAACTCTATCAACCATGAAAATTGATAGAGTTTTAAATTAATAATGATTTATTTCAATAAACTATTCGCTTGTTCAAGAACATTATCCAAAGTGAAACCATATGCCTTAAATAGTTGTTCTGCTGGACCTGATTGACCAAAAGTCGTCATGCCAATCACTTTGCCATTCAAACCAACATATTTATACCAGAAATCACTAATGCCTGCTTCAATTGCAATACGTGCAGTTACTGAAGACGGTAATACTGATTCTTTGTATGTTGGATCTTGCTTATCAAAAGCATCAGTTGATGGCATAGAAACAACTCGAACTTTTCGACCTTGTTGTGTTAGTTGCTGATAAGCTTCAACCGCTAACTCAACTTCTGATCCTGTCGCAATAATAATAAGTTCAGGAGTACCAGTACAATCATTTAAAATATAACCACCACGATACACATTAGCTAATTGTTCTTTAGTGCGATCTTGCTGTTTCAAATTTTGTCTTGAGAAAATCAATGCTGTAGGACCATCTTTACGCTCTATTGCATATTGCCAAGCAATTGCCGATTCCACTTGATCACATGGACGCCAAGTACTGACATTTGGTGTGACACGTAAACTTGCCATTTGCTCTACAGGCTGATGCGTTGGTCCATCTTCACCTAAGCCTATTGAGTCATGAGTATAAACAAATAATGAACGAATTTTCATTAATGCTGCCATTCGAATGGCATTACGGGCATACTCCATAAACATTAAGAAAGTTGCACCATAAGGAATAAAGCCGCCATGCAGGGTAATACCATTCATAATTGCTGACATTCCAAATTCACGTACACCATAATGAATATAATTACCGTCAGGATTAGCAAGGATTTCTTTAGAGCCTGACCACATAGTTAAATTACTTGGAGCTAAATCGGCAGAACCACCTAAAAATTCAGGTAATGCTGGCGCATAAGCTTCAATAGCATTTTGTGATGCTTTACGTGTTGCGATTGTTGCCGGATTCGCTTGTAATTTTTCAACAAATGCTTTTGCTATTTGTTGCCAATTAGTTGGTAAATCACCATTAGTACGACGTTTAAACTCTTTGGCTAAATCAGGATAGGCTTTTGCGTAAGCATCAAAACGCGTATTCCATTCTGCTTCAATTTGTTGACCTTTTGCTTTAGCATCCCATGCATCATAATATGCTTTTGGAATGTCAAAAGCAGGTGATGTCCATCCTAATGCTTGGCGAGTAGCTTCAATTTCAGCATCACCTAATGGTGCGCCATGACTTTCATGACTGCCGGCTTTATTAGGGGAGCCAAAACCAATCACTGTTTTACACATTAATAATGACGGTTTATCCGTTACTGCTTGTGCTTGCTCAATTGCATGGGCTAGAGCCTGAGCATCATGCCCATCAATACCACGAATAACATGCCAACCATACGCTTCGAAACGTTTAGCTGTATCATCAGTAAACCATCCTTCAACTTCACCATCTATTGAGATTCCATTATCATCATAAAAAGCGATAAGTTTACCTAATTTAAGCGTACCGGCTAGTGAACACACTTCATGTGAGATCCCTTCCATCATACAACCATCACCCATAAATACATAAGTATGATGATCAACAATAGCATGTCCTGGTTTATTAAATTGCGCTGCTAATGTTCTTTCTGCTATTGCCATACCCACAGCATTAGCAATACCTTGGCCTAATGGTCCCGTTGTTGTTTCAACGCCCGGTACATGTCCATATTCTGGATGACCTGCGGTTTTTGAATGCAATTGACGGAAATTCTTTAGATCATCAATAGTTAAATCATAACCTGTCAAATGTAATAAACTATAAATTAACATAGAAGCATGACCATTTGATAAAACAAAACGGTCACGATCAGCCCAAGATGGATTATTTGGATTGTGTTTCAAAAAACCTCGCCAAAGCACTTCGGCCATATCAGCCATCCCCATAGGCGCCCCCGGGTGACCTGATTTTGCTTTTTGTACGCCATCCATGCTTAATGCTCTTATCGCATTCGCTAGTTCGCGGTGAGATAGTGTTGTTGCATTCATGTTATTATCTCCAGAATAAAAATTTTAATGATAAATCGTGTAATTTAATAATTATTAATTAATAGGTAAATTTTGTTAGTAAGTTAGTAAATTTGAAGAACAATAAAATAGTAAAAGGGAGCATTGCTCCCTCTTTTATTTTTATAATAATGCGCCTATCATTTCTTCTAATTTACCTTGGTCAACAGCAAATGCTCGTATACCTTCGGCGAGTTTTTCAACAGCCATTGCATCACTGTTATGTTGCCATCTAAATTCAGCTTCGGTCATCAATGCTGGACGAGCCACCACTGTTTGATTAGGATTAAGTTTTTGAACAACTGGAGCATTAGATTTTTGCATTTCGGCCAATAAATTAGGTGAAATAGTCAATCTATCACAACCAGCCAATGCTAAAATCTGATCGACTTTACGGAAGCTAGCACCCATTACAATAGTTTTATAACCATGTTGTTTATAATAGTTATAAATATTACGAACTGAGACTACGCCAGGATCTTCATCAGCAATGTAAGGATCTATTGGCTTTTTAGATTGATACCAGTCATAAATACGTCCAACAAACGGTGAGATCAAAAAGGCATTTACTTCTGCGCATGCGCGGGCTTGAGCGAAGGAAAATAGTAAAGTTAGATTACAATTAATACCTTCTTTTTCGAGAACTTCTGCTGCTTTTATGCCTTCCCATGTAGAAGCGATTTTGATTAGAATCCTTGACTTATCAATCCCTTTTTCTTGGTAAAGTGAAATAATTCGTCGAGCTTTTTCAATACATCCTTGTTTATCGAAAGATAAACGTGCATCAACTTCAGTAGATATTCGTCCCGGAACTGATTTTAAAATTTCAGCGCCAATATTCACTGCAACTTGGTCACAAGCATTGACAAGTTGTTGTTCTTTACTACCACCTAATTTTTTAGCGGTTTCAACAGCGGAATCAATCAAGTAACGATATTGGGGAAGTTGTGCTGCTTTTAAAACTAGAGAGGGATTAGTTGTGGCATCTTCAGGGGAAAATTGTTTGATAGAATCGATATCTCCTGTATCGGCTACAACAACGGTTAATTTCTTAAATTCATCTAATTGACTCATACTTCTTTATCCTTAATAGCTTGAGATTAACTTAGGGTTATAATAACATTTATTCAAAAATAAAACGACTTTGTCATTTAGCTATTTTTGTAGTCATCATTTACTAAAAAACATCGAAAACGACTTAAAAATAAAAGTGAAATCCTGACACTTATAATAACTTTTTTAAACCATTTATTTCAATAAATTTAGTATAAATCTTTATATAATAATTACTTATTATATAGCTTATCATAATGGTTAATTCGTTCAACTTTAACCGTTGAACCTCCGCCTTCAAATTCAGATTCAAGCCATGCTTGTACTAATTTTTTAGCTAACTCTATACCTATTACCCTTGCTCCCATCGTCATTATTTGTGCATTATTGCTTTTTCTGGCTCTTTCTGCAGAAAAAATATCATGACATTGTGCAGCACGAATACCAGGTACTTTATTTGCAGCAATGGCTACACCAATTCCTGTTCCACACATCAAGATCCCTCTATCATGTGTTCCATTTTTAATCGAACATGCTACAGCATTGGCGACATCGGGATATAAAGAGTTACAGGCTTGTTTATCGCTACTGTAATCAATGGTTTTAATCCCTTTTTGTGTTAAAAAATCAACAATTTTATTTCGAAATTCAAATGCTGCATCATCGGCACCTATCGCTATTGGTTTCATATAAGCTCCTTACTTTTTGACCAAACGTTCATATAATTAACATTTGTTATTTTGCAGGATAAATAACTTCATTTATGTGATCGTAATCGCAAAAATAAAATATTAAATGGTGGATAAATACAGATTAATAAAAGAGAAGATTTATTAATTTTACTTAAATATTAGTTTAACCTGAAACTTCTTAACAATAAATCATCAAAAGAAATGAATGAAAACATTTGATAAGTTATTAAAACTAAATGAGTATAATAAATCAAAATTATTATATAGAGATTTTTTGATTTTGATCTGTTTAATAGAGTCTATTTAACGATGAGTTATGGTAAATAATAAAAAAATTAGGATAAGTAAATAAACTAAAGAATCGAAAGTAAAACCGAAATATTATGTTACCCATGTATAGATCGCTTGTTGGTCTAAATCACATTTCATACATGAATGACACAAATTAGTTTTACAATTTGTTTGATTATCAGATATTTCACGCTTTATCATACCTTTTTTAACCCAAAAACTTAGCATGGGTATTAAAGCGCTTTCCGGCAAATTAAAATGACATGCGATATTTTGTAGATCGACACGTCCTTTTATTTGAACATAGTCACGAATCGAAGTTATTAACATCGGTTTCATAGACGAAACGAGTCCCTCCCTACGATTACAGTTTTAGTTTGGTTATAGACAGATTTAATCACAACAATCTGATTTACTTATCGTTGAATCCGAATCAATACTCTTTTGATTGAAAGATGAATAATGTACAAATAGTCGCATCAATACAAGCAATATTATCATAAACATACTACAACCAATTAACCAATGACTAGCAGAGCTTGATTGTCCCAATAATGTAAATTGATAATAAATTGTTGCAACAAACCATCCTACAGCAAATGTCCAAATGGCAACAAATATCATCCATTTAATCCCTGTTTCTCGATAAATTGTCCCTAATGTAGCTACACACGGTGTGTAAAGGAGTATAAAAATCAAATAAGCGAGCGTTGTTGTAGAAGTAACAAATGAGGTTTTAATTTTTGACACCGTTATTGAATTTACCGCTAAATCACTTTGTAAAGAATCAATATCTTCATCAATTGATGCAAACCCTAGTGGATCAAAAATAGTATGTGAAAGCTCTGCCATATTTTCAGGGATCGTCGCAACAGCGTGTTTGATACCAGTTAATAAATTAAACTCTTCGTTATGGTTCTTTTGTTCATCCATTGAATAAAGTGAATTTAATGTAGCTATAATCGCTTCTTTAGCAAAAACACCGGTAAAAATCCCTACTGTTGCCGGCCAATTATCACTAGAAATACCAAAAGATTCAAAGATCGGTGTTACTTTTTTGCTAACCATTGATAATACAGAATTATCTGAATTTTCATGACCAAATGAACCATCTGTTCCCCAGGAATTGAGCATGCTAAGAATGGTAACCATAATGACAATAGCTTTTCCTGCTTTAAAAATAAAACTTTTTAAGCGTTGCCAAGTCAATTTAAACAAACTACGTAATGTTGGAATTCGATAAACTGGCATTTCCATAATAAATGGTGTGATGCTACCCTTTAATAGAGTTAATTTCAAAATAAGCCCGGTTATAATTGCAATTAAAATCCCCAATAAATATAAAATAAATACTATTGTAGAAGCATGATGAGGGAAGAATATCACTGCAAATAGAGTATAAACAGGTAGCCTTGCACCACATGACATGAAAGGGATCATGCAAATAGTCATTATTCTATCACGGGTACTTTCAAGTGTTCGCGTCCCCATAATTGCTGGAACACCACAACCAAAACCAATCAACATAGGTACAAAAGCTTTACCGGGTAAACCTATACACCGCATACCCCGATCGACTACCATTGCAGCTCGAGCCAAATAACCCGAATCCTCTAAAAAAGAAAGACAAAAAAACATCATCCCAATAACTGGAATAAAGGTTGATACCGTTTGAATACCAGTACCAATACCATTAGCTAAAATAGCAATCAACCAATCAGGACTGTTTAATATATGCAATAAATAAGAGGTGCCATTAACGAAAACAGTCGCACACAATACATCAAAAAAATCAATAAATACTGAACCCAAATTAATGGCGACGTTAAACATCATATACATTACCAATAAAAAAATGGGTATACCGGTAATTCGCCCTAATATGATTTTATCGAGTTTTTCAGAAAAACGACTATTTAATTCACGTGGTTTATCTATTACCTCTTTACAAACCTGATCTATAGTGTCATAACGAGCGCTGGCTAATGCCACATCAATTTCATTATCACACCAGGTAGAAAGCAAAATACGACAAGCATTAAGTTTTTCTAATTCAAATTCATTTAATGGATAATGAGAACTATCTAAGAGAGCATCGATTAATTGCCAACGATTTAATCGATGAATCAGACTATCAGAAGGTAATTCATTAATATGCCGATGAAGTATTGCTTGTTGAGTTTCACCTAAGGTATCAATCGAAGGTTTAGCTATTTGCCTAGTTAATACAATTTTTTCAATTTGCTGATAAAGAGAGTTTAAACCAATTTTTTTGGTCGAAGAGACTGCGACAACTGGGCAGCCAAGTAATGTGGATAATGCGTCTTCATTAATATGCTCACCAATAGCCTTAACTTCATCAATCATATTTAAAACAACGATCATTGGTACTTGTAAATCAATTAACTGAAAAGTGAGATATAAACTGCGCTGTAAATTGGCTGCATCAATGATATTTATAATAATACTGTTTTTTTCACTTAATACAAATTCACGCGCAATCAATTCATCTTGAGACATTGATAGTGGATCAGTTTCAATTGAATAAGTACCCGGTAAATCAATCACATCATATTGAGTGTTTTTATATGAAAATTTACCAGTTTTACGTTCAACGGTTACACCTGGCCAATTACCTACCCGCTGTTTAGCACCAGTTAGTAAATTAAATAAAGTGGTTTTACCACAATTTGGATTACCAATTAAAGCTATGTTCATCTTTCTATCTCCATGACTTCAATAGTTGCAGCTTCGCAAGAGCGTATACAAAGGAGAAAGCCTCGCATTTTGATTTCGATCGGATCACCAAATGGTGCAACTCTTACAAGCGAAACCTTACAACCAGGCGTTATCCCCATGGCAAGTAGTTTTCTGCGAAAAGGTAACGATTGTGGTAACAGACGTGCAATAACCGCCTCATGCCCTAAAGGCAGGTGATTAAGTGTATAAGATGACATTATGCTTCCTAGATATATTGCTTATTGAATTTATGTCTCGCACTTTAAAAAGTGCGTAATATTACCATTTTCAATTTAAAAACGCGAATAAATAATAATATTAATATAACGAATAAGAAAAAAGCAATTTAATACCCAGAAAAAATAATAATTACTAATCATAACATAAGATTTACATTGATTTTTCAATTTTTTATGAATTTACTCTGTAATTTTGGAATAACTCTTTTTTTAATGTAAATAGCCTATCTAATATCATTCGCCACATTTTATCTGATGTATTTTGTCATAGTTTTTATTTATTCATTGCAAAAATAAAATAAGTTAAATGAATTTTACTAATATCTATAATGTAGTGGTAAAGATATTGTGACTACTCTTTTGCAATCTTTCATACTACTAGTGGATAAGATACGTTTACTTAATATTCATAGCCTCATCTGGCTACAACATAATAAACAGAACTTTATCTAATTATAATAAAGATGCTGAGATAAAATTATATTGATGATCCGTCTATATACAATCCTCTTTGTTTATCAAGGGGAAACAAGTTGTATTAGGGTTTTCTGCATAAAATTATACAATTTGCCACCAACGTTTCCTTTCCGGCAACAAATTGAAATATTAATCCTTTGTATATATTAGTTAACCAATTATAAAAATAGCGAATTAACTTCGATTAACTAATATCAAACGCTAAGTTAATCTGTAACTAAACTAATTTTTACTAACACATGCGCCATAAGCTTTAGCAACTGGACTGGTAAGATGTGAAACACCTCCGGCTCCTTCTACCGTTACTTGATAATCACCAACCATATCACTGACCCAAATAGCATTAGTAAGCCAACCAGTCTGCGCATAAGTTTGTCCTACATTCCCCCATTCGCTAAACAAACCACCACCTATACGTCGATAATAATTATTGCGACCATCTGGATGGGGATGTTGAGGTACTATTGGAATAAGGCTATTTACACCATTGGTTACATCCAATAAACCAGGTACACGATAATCACCTAAACCAAAACACCACATCTCTATACTACTTGCCGTATCCAAATATTTTTTACGATTAACAAACCATTTTCTTAGAACAAAACCATAACTTACAATAGTTTTTCCGTTTGCATCCTTTCCTTCTAACACTATTTGAGTTGGATTAGTAAATGTATCTGCTTTACCACCCTGTGCAAGGGTATCAGCATTAGGTCCGCTTAATGTCACCCTAACACTTCCGGTGGTAATGTTACTAAATGAGGCTGTTATATTACCAACACTTACCGGTTGCCAATTTAATGGATTTTTCACACCTGTGATAAATATATCAAAATATTGTTGATCGGATGCCATGGTAGGAAAATTTTCAGCGTAAGTCGGTTGTGTTTTAAAACCCATTGAAGAATCCCACATATTAACAGGTCCTGCGTAAATCCCTTTTCCTTCCGCCAAATTAGGTCTCGCAAAACAGATAGCGGGTTGTTGTAATACATCTATTTTAAATTTAGCCGTACCATTACCATACAAAAACGTATTAGGTAAACCGTATAGTGTATTTATTTGTGGATTAACTGATGAGGAGAGCGTCAACGTATAAGGGGTTCGACAAATGTTTAATGGTTTAGTCAAGTCACTAATACCTGGTGCTTTTTCTCTAATAACGTCACCATTGTTATCTAACCATTTACCCTCCATTTTGCCTTTTATTGAAATGACTACATCACCATCATCATCCTTTTTTGCTGATAAAGGTATAACGCTAATATCATCTAATTTATATACTTGGGTATCTGGTGGAACGACAGTTTTAACCGTCGAGAAGGTATCTCCAATATTGGGTAGGGTAATTACATAGACTTTCTCATAGGTACCGTCACCTTTATCTTTGAACATATTACCCGAACTATCACTAATATAAATATCATTACCCACTTTAATACTTAATAAATGTTTTAAGTCTTTTATTGTGTAACCATTTAATTCTATATAAGGAGGATTACCAATAATTTTGTTTACGGTTGTTGCTGTAGATATTGCATTAGCTGTGATAGGCAATAAAAACAAAATCAGACCAAAAGCGATAACTGATTTGAGATTTTTGAGCAAAAAATTGGTCTTTTTTAAAAATAAATTACAGATACCTGAAAAAGATGAATAACGGTTTTGAATGCTATAATTTAGATAAAATGATAGAACATGTGAATGTAGAACTGTTTTCATAGTTTAATTTTACTAATTCCTTTTACTTTCAATAAAGAATAAATTTTACAGTTAAGTAGAGTTCCATTCTTCAGATGTGTATTTTCAATAAAAACTTCGCATAGCCTTAACTAAAAATAAATTAATAATTAAAACCAATACCGAATATTGCTAAAAATCAAATGTAGGTATATTTATCAATATTACAATTAAAGTTAATTAAAAGTATACTCATCCAATCAAACAATTAAAACTGATATTTTATAACTATATATTAACAAAAGATAACTATAGAAAAAAGTCCAATATCTTTAAATTTCTTTACAAAATTCTGTTTTCAAAATCTTGAGCTATACCTATCAAAGATAGAAAAATTACTAATAACTGAATCTGTAATTGACTTAACCAACTCATTATCCGCAAAAAAATCAGCCAATTCTGATGATAAAAAAACTCAACATATCATTTGTTAACATTTCGCCAAACTAGAATTAAATATTGAAGCTACAAATTTGATTAACTCTTCAAATTTGTAGACATATTCTGGTGAACGTGCTACAACAATTTTATGTTTGCTGATCTAAAGAGATGTTTTTTGCCGTAGGAAGGAACGTAAACCGTCATAGCCTCTACTAATAAACCAACCATGGATAAAAATGGAATATTTTATGGATGTAGCACTGATGTGTATAAAGAATCCACACATAATCTATGTTTATATGAACTAATCTTCATAATAATTTTTACCATTTATCTTTTATAACAACCGAAAATTGACCTGAAAAAAGCCTTTGCTTGAGTTGAGAAGTAACGGATTAAATGCCAATTTCGTAAATCCAAACCAGTAATATTGTGACTACTCTGTTGCGATCTTTCATGCTACTAGAGGATAAGATACGTTTACTTAATATTCGTAGCCTCATCTGGCTACAACATAATAAACAGAACTTTATCTAATTATAATAAAGATGCTGAGATAAAAATTATATTGATGATCCGTCTATATACAATCCTCTTTGTTTATCAAGGGGAAACAAGTTGTATTAGGGTTTTCTGCATAAAATTATACAATTTGCCACCAACGTTTCCTTTCCGGCAACAAATTGAAATATTAATCCTTTGTATATATTAGTTAACCAATTATAAAAATAGCGAATTAACTTCGATTAACTAATATCAAACGCTAAGTTAATCTGTAACTAAACTAATTTTTACTAACACATGCGCCATAAGCTTTAGCAACTGGACTGGTAAGATGTGAAACACCTCCGGCTCCTTCTACCGTTACTTGATAATCACCAACCATATCACTGACCCAAATAGCATTAGTAAGCCAACCAGTCTGCGCATAAGTTTGTCCTACATTCCCCCATTCGCTAAACAAACCACCACCTATACGTCGATAATAATTATTGCGACCATCTGGATGGGGATGTTGAGGTACTATTGGAATAAGGCTATTTACACCATTGGTTACATCCAATAAACCAGGTACACGATAATCACCTAAACCAAAACACCACATCTCTATACTACTTGCCGTATCCAAATATTTTTTACGATTAACAAACCATTTTCTTAGAACAAAACCATAACTTACAATAGTTTTTCCGTTTGCATCCTTTCCTTCTAACACTATTTGAGTTGGATTAGTAAATGTATCTGCTTTACCACCCTGTGCAAGGGTATCAGCATTAGGTCCGCTTAATGTCACCCTAACACTTCCGGTGGTAATGTTACTAAATGAGGCTGTTATATTACCAACACTTACCGGTTGCCAATTTAATGGATTTTTCACACCTGTGATAAATATATCAAAATATTGTTGATCGGATGCCATG
>NZ_LZGM01000105.1 GCF_001690195.1 Gilliamella sp. wkB108
AGCCAACTCTTCGAGTTGTTCAAATTCGTTCCGGACGAATTTGTCGAACGCTGGCGTTCTCATCGCTTTGTGTTATTAATTAGGTATTTTTGTTACTTAAATTATGAGGAAGAAAAGTGGTGGGTCGTGAGCTGATTATTCGGCACTTCCTGTGCCTCACTCCTTCGGAGCCAACTCTTCGAGTTGTTCAAATTCGTTCCGGACGAATTTGTCGAACGCTGGCGTTCTCATCGCTTTGTGTTATTAATTAGGTATTTTTGTTACTTAAATTATGAGGAAGAAAAGTGGTGGGTCGTGAGCTGATTATTCGGCACTTCCTGTGCCTCACTCCTTCGGAGCCAACTCTTCGAGTTGTTCAAATTCGTTCCGGACGAATTTGTCGAACGCTGGCGTTCTCATCGCTTTGTGTTATTAATTAGGTATTTTTGTTACTTAAATTATGAGGAAGAAAAGTGGTGGGTCGTGAGCTGATTATTCGGCACTTCCTGTGCCTCACTCCTTCGGAGCCAACTCTTCGAGTTGTTCAAATTCGTTCCAGACGAATTTGTCGAACGCTAGCGTTCTCATCGCTTTTTTGTGTGATTAATTAGGTATTTTTGTTGCTTGAAGTATGAGGAAGAAAAGTGGTGGGTCGTGAGCGATTCGAACGCTCGACAAACGGATTAAAAGTCCGCTGCTCTACCGACTGAGCTAACAACCCATTTTTGAATTGAAATAGTTGCGGTCTTATTGATTAAGGCTACAAGCAATTTCGGGTTGCTATAATACTTATAATTACCTAGCTGTGCAACCCCTTTATTGCTATTTTTTTCTAACAGCTTTTTATTTATACACTTATTTAAAGAGATGCTAGCTTTTTGTTGGCTAAATCAACTGCGTTTTTATCTTTAGCATATTTACTAACAACTTGCTGGAACACAGCTTTAGCACTTTTTTTGTCACCCTTATCCAGTAAGATTAATCCTACTTTATAGAGGCTATCAGCAGCTTTTGGTGATGAAGGAAAATCTTTTACAACTGTTGCGTAGTAAAATGAAGCATCGTCTCTTTTACCTTGTTTATAAGTTAATTGACCAAGCCAGTAATTAACATTGGCTC
Source organism: Gilliamella sp. wkB108 (assembly GCF_001690195.1). Lineage (GTDB taxonomy): Bacteria > Pseudomonadota > Gammaproteobacteria > Enterobacterales > Orbaceae > Gilliamella > Gilliamella apicola_L. The sequence goes on from NZ_LZGM01000105.1 coordinate 1,099, forward strand.
GATAACTAGACTTTGGGTAGTTTTGTAAAAACTTTTGAAATGCTGCAATGGTATCATTCGCTTGTTTGCTATCATTTACAAATTGCATAATAAAGTTGTAATCATTCTTATCATTACCTGATGTTGTCCATCCAAATAAATCAGAAGAAGAGGAAGAAGATGAATCAGAAATAAAACTTGAGTCATCTGAAGATGAATCCAAGCTCTTTGTTGATGATAGTGAAGAATTACCAGACATTTGCTGCATAATAACTCTTTGGCGTTCAATAGTTTGATTAAGTTGGTATTTAGTCTCTTCTAATTGACCTCGAAGTGCATCGACATCTGATTGCAAATCACTAATCTTTTGTTGATTTTGGATCAATAATTGACCTTGTGCTTGAACTGTTCTTTCTATTTCAGAGCTACCTGCTGCACAACCATAACCGGTAAATAAGAGAAATAAAAACAATGTGACTATTTTTTTATACATATTATAGACTCGGCGTGAACTTTAAAAAATAAACGGCTGAATAATCAGCCGTTATGAGATGCAATTAATATGCAACTACAGCGCGACGGTTTTTAGCGTAAGCAGCTTCGTCATGACCTAATACAGCCGGTTCTTGTTTACCGAATGATACAATTGTCATTTGATTAGCTGAAACACCATTACCTTGTAAGTATGATCTTACAGCAGATGCACGACGTTCACCTAAAGCGATATTGTATTCTGGAGTACCGCGTTCATCAGCATGACCTTGAATAACAACTTTTAAGAATGAATGAGCACGTAAGAATTCAGCGTGAGCATCTAACATTCTTGCATATTCAGGTTTAACATTATATTTGTCAAAATCAAAATATACTGTGTTCATTTGTTGTAATTTTTGAAGCAGTTCTTGTTCTGCCTTTGTTAAAGAACCAATTGCGTTTTTATTGCCATTAGAGCTGTTAGATGAACATGCAGTTACAGCGATTAATGGTAAAGCAACCGCGGCTACTTTAAGAAATTTAGAAAATTGCATTGTATTAACTCCTTTGTGTTTGAATAAATTATTACTTATATTTGTTATAAATCTAATCGATTTTAAGTAACATAAGTTACCGACTAGAAAGATTAGCACTATATATTATAACGACCTTAAGTTTTTGTACAATTTTAATATTTATAAAATTGTACAAATTTCAATCATTCCTTAATTATATGATATATATGGTGACCATGCAGGGAATTCTACTTGACCATCATTTACTGGTAAATTCGCTTTGAAGTTACCATCTGTTGAAACAAGATTTAAAATTGTTCCTAATCCTTGTGTCGAACTATAAATAATCATAGTTCCATTAGGTGCAATACTTGGTGTTTCATCCAAATATGTATCTGTTAATCGTTGATATGTACTGGTATCTAAATCATAACGTGTAATGTGTTGTTGGCGATCATCAGTAGTTGAGATCATCGCAATAAATTTACCATCTGGAGACACACACGCATTTTGATTTTGCATATTCTCCCAAGTCAAACGTTCAGGAGAACCACCATTAACATTTACTTTATAAAGTTGAGGTCGACCAGCTTGATCCGAAGTATAAACAAGAGTTTGGTTATCAGGCATCCAAGTTGGTTCAGTATCATTGCTGCGACCAGAAGTAATTTGTGTTATTTTCTTAGATCTTAAATTCATCATATATAAATTTAAGCTACCATCTTTCGATAAGGCAAAGGCTAATTTACTACCATCTGGGGAAAAAGATGGTGCGCCGTTATGTTGTGGGAATGAAGCAATTGTTTCAACTGAACCTGTATCTAATGTTTGTAATACTAGTGCTGAACGACCACTTTCAAAAGTCACATAGGCTAATTTTTTACCATCTGGAGACCATGTTGGTGACATCAAGGTTTTTTTAGCACGGTGAATAGTGATTTGATCATAACCATCATAATCCGCTACGCGTAGTTCATGAGTGAAAGGACCTTTGGTTTTGACGATATAAGCAATTTTCGTTCTGAAAGCGCCTTTAATCCCCGTTAACGATTCAAAAATTTCGTCACTCGCTGTATGAGTGGCATAACGAACCCAACGTTTTTCAACGGAAAATTGGTTTTGAGATAAAATTGCACCTGGACGATTAACAATATCGACTAATTGATAAGTGATAAGATATTTTCCTGAAGCATCAGGTTGGATAGATCCAACTACTACCGCAGAGATACCTAAACTAGTCCAAGCAGAGGGAGTAACTTCAGAAGCTGTTACTGGTTTTTGTGGCATATTTCTAACATCGATAGGATTAAATTTACCACTATTACGTAAATCTGAAGCAATAATATCTTCAATATTTTGTGGTGGTTCGCCCGAACCAGTCCATTTGAAAGGTACAACCGCAATTGGTTTGGCTGTACTAATCCCTTCTGTAATTACAACATGGAAACCTGTAGAATCCGCATTAACCATCATTGTATATAATAAAACAAAACAAGTTATCAAAAAGCGAGAAGCAAATTTGACCATCTTAAATTCCTTAATAAAAACGTAATACTCTTTGTTAAAATTAATATAAATTTTTATAACGTGATAGGCAAAAATTTGGATAATTAATAGGTTATCACTTTTTAGTGCCAGATATTAAATCTCCAAACACATATATAGTTTTACAGCGAGAAAGATAGCCGATATCGCGTAATAAGTCCATAGTATCTAAAATAAAAAGATTTTCGTAAAATTAACATTTTTTACTATTATTGCACAAAAATTATTAATATCGTAACTATAGCAAGTAGTTTTAATACAATTTTCTATATTAATCTGATTTAGATAAGGTTTAAAGTGTTTAAAAAAATATATTTTGCAAATAGAGAGTGAGTTGGCATGTAATACTTAAATTTACTCGCTGTCTAATTTTTGGCAACTTTCACAATAAAAAGTATTACGTTGACCTATTTTTTGAGCTTTTATTTCATTTTGACAAATTAGACATGGTTCACCAGCTCGCCCATATACTTGTAATTTCTGAGCAAAATAACCCGGCTTACCATCTGATTGAAGAAAATCTTTCAGTGTGGTTCCACCCTGTTCAATTGATTTTGTTAGAACATACTTAATTGCCGTAACAAGTCTGACAAACTCATTTAATTTTAACGAACTGACTTTGCGATTGGGGTTAATTTTTGCCATAAAGAGTGATTCAGAGGCATAGATATTCCCTACGCCAACTACAATATGATTATCCATAATCCAACTTTTAATGGGAACCTGTCGATTTTTAGCTTTGGCAAGTAAATATTCTGCTGAAAACGCTTCACTTAATGGCTCGGGACCTAAATGTTTGAGTTGTGATACATTGTCAATTGAATCAGTCCAAAGCCAACAACCAAAACGTCTAGGATCGGTATAACGCAGTATGACACCATTACTTAATACAAGATCGACATGATCATGTTTAGCAACTTCTTGTTGATTGACTAAAATACGTAAACTACCTGACATTCCTAAATGAATAACGATCCAATTATTGGTCAATTGCAATAATAGATATTTTGCTCGTCGTTTAACATCTAGAATAACTTGCCCTTGAGCCTGTTCAATAGTTTTATCGATAGGCCAACGTAATTTGGGTTGCCGAACAATAATCTTTTTTATAGTTTGCCCTTTTAAATAGGGCAAAATACCTCGTCGACTTGTTTCAACTTCTGGTAATTCAGGCATTGTATTCCACTTAGTTATTTAGCATGTCAGTTACCCAATTTGGTGCTTGTTGATCAGGTACCGGTTGATTGTTCCCTGAACATAAATTTTGGGGATTTATTGTCCAAGCAGGTAAAGTTCGTTCACCACCACCATTACATTGCCACTGTCCACTACTATCAATTGGTACCATAAAGATATTTTGTGGTACCGGTAGTATTAATTTTTTAGGTGGATTATTTTGTAAGTATTCACTATAGATTTTTAATGCTCCAGTCGCGCCGGTTAACTTCATTGGAGTATGGTCATCTAATCCAATCCAAATAACAGCCACATTTTTACCATCAATACCGGTAAACCAGCTATCACGTGAATCATTACTTGTTCCTGTTTTAGCCGCTAATTTAAATGTGCCATATTTCGCTTTTAATGAACGTGACGTTCCTGATTCAACTACTTGCTGCATAGCATAAGTGGTTAAATATGCTGATTGTTGAGAGACAGATTGAATTTGCTGTGGATAACCTTGATAAACTAATTCCCCTTTTTCCGACAATACATAACGTAAAATAGTTAATGGTGATCGTTGCCCGTTATTAGCTATAGTTTGGAACATTTGCGCTGTTTCTAAGGGGGTTAATTCCAATGAACCAAGTAATCGTGACGGTAAATTAGGAATACGATCTGCTGGTATACCTAACGCTTGTAATGTGTTTTTGGTTGCATCAAGTCCAAGTGCCATGCCTAAATTAACGGTTGGTACATTAAGGGATAGTGCTAAAGCATCCACTAACATGACCCGATCTCGAAATTTTCGATCATAGTTTTTAGGTTGCCAATAAGTCCCATTATCAAGTTTGATTGAAAGTGGACTATCATTGAGCCAAGTATTTAATTGGTAATGATCAGGCTGACCTAATGCAGTTAAGTAAGTAGAAGGTTTGGCAAGTGAACCGATTGCTCGTCGCGTTAACCATGCACGGTTATAACCAGGATATCGAGGTTCAGCACTACCAATAATTGAGCGAATTTCACCTGTTTCCCGACTCACTATAACCATTGCCGTTTGTAAGTCTTTATTGGTTGATTTGCGAAGATTTTCAATTTCATTGGTTACTGCTTGTTCTGCTGATGCTTGTGCAACTGGATCGAAAGTCGTAAATATTTTCATTCCAGATAGGTGGTCAGCTTGATCCCCTAATTGTTTACGTAATTCACTTCGCACAACTTGCATAAATGCTGGTTGTGGAGAGATCACCCCGCCTTTAGGTAATACTGCTAGTGGGCGCTGACTTAGTAAATTATATAGCTCTTCATCAATAACACCTTGTTGTTCAGCTAATTTTAAAACTACATTACGTCGTTCTATAACTTGTTGAGGTTGCGTCCATGGATTATAAAGTGAAGCCCCTTTTACCATGCCAACTAAAACCGCTTGTTGATCTAAAGTCAGTTCATTTACTGGACGACCAAAATAGTAAAGACTTGCTAACGGAAAACCGTGGATCTCTTCACTGCCACTTTGACCAAAGTAAACTTCATTTAAATAGAGTTCTAAAATACGCTCTTTGCTATAACGCGCTTCTAAAATCAAAGCCATGTAGGCTTCTCGTAATTTACGACTTAAGCTACGTTCATTTGATAAAAAGAGATTTTTAACCGTTTGTTGGGTTAAGGTACTTCCACCTTCAGTACGTCCGGTTGTTAAATTAACAAAAATCGCCCGGCCGATTGAATATAAACTAATACCATGATGATCATAAAAACGTTTATCTTCCGTTGCAATCAAGGTCTGTAATAATGAATCTGGAAACTCTTTCAAAGGTACAAACAGTCGTTGTTCACCATTTGGAGAGTGCATCATAGTAATTAATTTAGGATCAATTTTTAGTAAACCGAAATCTCGTCCCGTTTCTAAATTAGTAATGCGATCAATACGGTTGTCATAAAAGGTAATTTTGACGCGAAAAGCTTGTTCTTCTCCGTCAGGAAAAGTGAAAGGTCGACGATAAATCTCGACACTATCATTACTGACAATAAACTCGCCGGGACGTGTAGCTTTGGTATCTTGTTGACGATATTGCGCTCCAATTAATATTGTAACAACATCATTTAAACTATATTCACTGTCAGGTTCGAGATCGATAATCTGACCATAAACAGCTGCTGGCAATTCCCACACATTACCATCAATTCGTTCTTTGATTTGTTGGTCGAGATAAATACCATATATAACAGTGACAGCTACAAATATGAGAAATAACTTTAAAATTAATGACCAAAATCGACGCCATAATGAACGTTTTTTATTCTTTTTTACTTTTTTGGTTGATCTTTCTCGGGTTGATTTAGTTGATGTATTCAAACTGCACCTAAAATTGATTATTTAACAAAAATTAGCCTATGATAACATAAATTTTAGCGGATTTACTTGTCTAGTTTATGTAAAGAAGTTTCAGGTTAACCTAACGTTTTAGTATAAGTATGTTTACAAACTAAGTTGTGATTTTATATTTTTTACTTTCGCTATAAACGCTTTTTTAGATTTACCGGTTAAGCCATCGGATATAGGTAAACTTGCCGTTAATGGATTAACTGGTTTATTGTTGATGTGTAGCTCGAAATGTAAATGTGGTCCTGTCGAACGCCCAGTATTACCAGATAAGCCTATTTTTTCTCCTTGCTTAACTTGCTGACCAGGTTTAACCAGAATTTTGTCCAAATGCATATAAGTTGTCATATATTGACGACCATGACGTATAGCTATATAGTTACCTGCCGATCCGCTATATTTAGCTATCACAACCTCTCCATTACCTACCGATAGTACAGGAGTTCCTCGAGATACCGCAAAATCAACGCCATTATGTGGTGTGACTTGGCCTGTAATCGGATGCAAACGACGTGGATTAAAATTAGATGAAACTCGAGCTTGCTTCGCTAAAGGGTAGCGAAAAAAGCTTTGTGATAAACTACCACCATTTATGTCATAGTATTTGCCATCGTCAGCCAATATCGCATAATAGTCTTTATTACCATTTTTAATTCGTACACCTAATAATTGACTGTTTGATAAACGCTTCCCATGCATCTCACGGGCTAATATCACCGAAAATTTATCACCCACTTGCAATCGTTTAAAATCTAAACGCCATTGTAATGCTCGAGTAATAATACCGATTTCACTACTGGTTAAGCCACTTTTACGTGCATCAGCCACAAAATTAGTTTTGATATCACCTGAAATCACAATATTTTGCGAAACACCTTCAGCTGTTTCTGTACTTTCAACAAATTTATCGCCAGAACGTTCATAAACACGAATATTATTACTCGATATTGTCCAGCTAAAACTCTGTAAATTATGATTGTCATCAGTCGTCCAACTGATTTGTTGACCTATTCTTAAATTAGCTAATTGTTTGTAATTTGAAGTTAATTGATAAATATCATTTTTATTAACATTATAACGAAGTAAGATATCATGCAGTGTATCACCACGTGAAATAGTGTATTGCATAGTGTTATCTTTATCGTCAATAATTTCGTCTAATTCATCTTTAGCAATTTCATCTTCAGGAACATCTGAAGATTCAGTAATCTGTTTATTATTTGAATTACTATCGACAATTTCAACGCGTGCATCACCCACATCTACAGGTTGATGAGGATTATCGGTAACTGTTGTTTCTGCCTGAGGAGTTAAAGGTACATAAACTGTGCGATCTAAATTAAGCGGACGCCATAACACAGTGAATAAAACACCTATAACAAAGACACCTAATACTGAAAAATAGGGAATTTTGCTATTGTTTTTTTCAATATTCGGTGATTTGATTTGTTGTGCCAAAATTAACCTTAACTATTTATCATTTAAACAATCTAGGAATTGTTCTGTTAATTTTAATAAAAAATGTGAATATGATCCTTTGGAAGGAACAATACCCGTTCCTAATGGATTCAATTCTCCAACTCGAACATCCGTTCCATCCACTAATTTTCCGATGACTGCTGGATTAAACTGCGGTTCACTAAACACACAAACAGCTTGATGTTCTTTTAACGCTTGTTGAATTGCATAAATTTTTCGAACGCCAGGTTGTACTGCTGGGTTTATGGTAAAACTGCCTAGGTTATTTAATCCAAACTGTGATTCAAAATACCCGTAGGCATCATGAAACACAAAATACCCCTTATTTTGTACGCTAATGAGTTTTTTTGCAATATTTTGTTCTGTTTCAGCCAGTTTTACTATAAATTCGTTTAGATTTTCATCGATAACTGCTTTCTTATTGGGATATTGTTCAATGAGTTTATCATGAATAGACTGCGCTATGATTTTTGCTATTGTAGGTGATAGCCAAATATGTTCGTCATATTCACCATGATGATCATGGTCATGATCGACATCATGTCCCTGTTCATGTGGTTCTCCTGTTTGCAATAGAGCTTTGATCTGAGGGATCTTCATCAATTCAATTTGTTTATTTTTATCCAAGTTTTTAAGCACTGTTGGCATAAAAACTTCCATATCTTCACCAATCCATACCACTAATTGTGCTGATTTTATCTTGACTAAATCAGAAGGTTTTAAAGAATAAGTATGTGGAGATGCACCATCAGGTAATAAAATATCAGTATCTGTTACACCAGATGCTATCTCTTCAACAATAAAACCAATCGGTTTTACAGAAGTGATAATTTTAGCGTTAGCAATTGAAACAATCACATTAATTAGTAACAATGAAATTAATGTTATTAAGAACCTAATAAACGATCTAGCGTTCATAATAATAAATTTTTGCATGTAATTATCCGATGTTTAGAAAATATGATAGAATATGACTTTATATTTGTTATGTTATAATATAACATAAAGTATAGGTAAGCAAGGACTGTAATAAATATGACTTCATTAATTTCACTTCATAATGTCGCGGTTGAAGTTAATCATCAAAAAATATTATATGATATTTCCTTCACAGTTAGTCCTAATCAAATTATTACATTACTTGGTCCCAATGGCGCTGGCAAATCAACCCTAGTTAAGGTTATTTTAGGATTGATTACACCTACTACCGGAACAATCAAGCGTTCAGCAAATTTAACTATCGGCTATGTACCTCAATCAATCAATTTAAATCCTACTCTACCGATTACCGTTAAACGTTTTATGCAATTAAATAAGCATTTAAAAAATGCTGATATCATCAATATGCTTTCTATGGTAAAGGCCGATTATCTGCTTGATAAATCAATGCATCAATTATCAGGTGGAGAGTTACAACGAGTATTACTTGCTCAAGCTCTAGCTAAAAAACCACAATTATTAATTCTTGATGAACCTACTCAAGGTGTGGATGTGAATGGTCAAGTTTTATTATATGATTTAATTGCGAATGCTCGTACCCAATTTGGTTGTGGTGTACTGATGGTTTCGCATGATCTTCATTTAGTGATGGCAAAAACCGATGAAGTGATCTGTTTGAATCATCATATCTGCTGTTCCGGTTCGCCGGCTATTGTTTCAAATGATCCTGAATTTATTTCGTTGTTTGGGCGGCAAGGTGCAACAAAAATAGCTGTTTATAAGCATCATCACAATCATCAACATGATTTTTGTAAAAAAAATAATGTTAATCAAAGAAGAATTGTTTTACCTAATTTTGGTAAGGATAAAAAGAATGATTGAATTATTAATGCCTTCTCTTTTAGCGGGATTATGTTTAACAACAGTCACCGGCCCTTTAGGTACATTTGTTGTTTGGCGCAGAATGTCCTATTTTGGTGATACCTTATCACATGCGGCGCTACTGGGTATTGCTTTTGGTTTTCTCTTCCAGATTAATCTATTTTATGCTGTCATTTTTATAACGCTTATTTTAGCGTTAGGACTTCTCTGGTTAGAATCCCAAAAACAGCTTCCGATTGATACTTTATTAGGTATTTTAGCTCATAGTGCATTATCACTCGGATTAGTTGTTATTAGCCTTATGGAGAATATTCGTGTTGATTTAATGGGATATCTATTTGGTGATCTTTTATCAGTAACAATGACAGATGTATATCAAATTATGATTGGGGTAATTTTAATTGGCTGTTTACTATTATGGCGCTGGAATCATTTTTTATTTATTACTGTTAGTGAAGAGTTAGCCTTCAGCAATGGCATTAATATACAGTTTACCAAATTGCTTTTGACACTAATTTTAGCTTTAACCATTGGTATTACGATGAAGTTTGTAGGTGCATTAATTATTACATCATTATTGATTATACCCGCTGCAACTGCTAAGTATTATTCTAAAACACCTGAACATATGGCTTTAGTTGCAATAATATTAGGTATGCTCTCAATTGTTGGTGGTTTGTACTTTTCTTTTCTGTATGATACCCCAACCGGACCATCTGTTGTATTGAGTAATACATGCCTATTTTTTATAACTCTATTTATAACGAAAGTAATTTACGGTAAAAAAACACTGCAAAGCTAGCAAAAGAAATAATTCTATTGGAACATAGTTCACAAAAATAGTCGGCCTAATGACATTTATGTTGTGAAAAATTTACTGTGATAGTAATAATTCATTTTTCAAATTATTCATTATGTCACTATCAATTATTTACACACGCGCCTCTATTGGCATCCAAGCACCACAAATTAATGTCGAAGTTCATATAAGCAATGGTCTACCCGGTTTTGTATTAGTGGGTTTACCTGAGGCGACGGTCAAAGAAGCAAAAGATCGCGTGCGTAGTGCTATTATTAATAGTGGATTTACCTTCCCTTCTAAAAAAATTACGGTAAATCTCTCTCCTGCTGATCTTCCAAAAGAAGGAAGTCGTTTCGATTTACCTATCGCTATTGCAATTTTAGCTGCTACAGAACAAATACCTGTAGCTCTTTTACCAAAGTATGAGTTTTTAGGGGAATTAGCACTTTCAGGCGATATTCGAGCAGTAAAAGGAGCAATACCTGCCGCTATTTCGTCAAAAAAGAAAAATCGTACATTAATTATTTCGTCTGAAAATCAATCAGAAATTTCTTTAATACATGATAATAATACACTGATTACCAACAATTTATTAGAATTGTGCCAATATCTATCTAATGAAATCAGCTTACCAACGGTCGAATATCGGGAATATGCAGATGAAGATTATCAGCAAGCGAATTTGCAAGATGTGATTGGTCAAGAACATGCTAAACGCGCTTTAGAAATTGCCGCTGCTGGCGGTCACAACTTATTATTAATTGGGCCACCTGGAACGGGTAAAACCATGCTAGCTACACGATTAACGACTTTACTGCCGCCATTATCAGACAATGAAGCACTTGAAAGTGCCGCTGTGATGAGTTTAGTTAGTCCTAATGGTTCGATTAAAAATTGGCGTAAACGGCCTTTTCGTTCCCCACACCATAGCTCATCATCGGCGGCACTTGTCGGTGGTGGTGGTATTCCCAAACCAGGAGAAATTTCACTTGCACATAATGGTGTTCTTTTTTTGGATGAACTTCCGGAATTTAATCGTAAGGTATTAGATGCATTAAGAGAGCCAATTGAATCTGGAGAGATTATTATTTCAAGAGCCAATGCTAAAATAAAATATCCGGCTAAATTTCAGCTAATTGCAGCAATGAACCCTAGTCCTACCGGTCATTATCAAGGAACACATAATAGAACAACCCCTCAACAAATTATTCGATATTTAAATCGACTTTCAGGTCCTTTTTTGGATAGATTTGATATCTCAATCGAAGTTCCTTTACTACCTAAAGGTGTGTTAAGTAAAAAAAATGAGCAGGTAGAATCGACTGAAACAGTCAGACAACGGGTATTACAAACCAGAGAAATCCAATTAAAGAGAGGTAATAAGCTTAATAGTCAATTAAGCGCCAAAGAGATTCAATTTTATTGCCAATTATCAGATGAAAATAATCAATATTTGGAACAGGTTTTATTAAAACTTGGACTTTCAGCTAGAGCCTGGCATCGTATATTAAAGGTTTCTAGAACTATAGCTGATTTGGATGGTTCAAAAACCATAGAACGAAAACATCTTTCAGAAGCTTTAAGTTATCGTTCAATGGATCGCTTATTAATTCAGTTACATAAGAATATTGGATAATAGGGATTAATCATCACTATCAACAAAATCATCACTTACATCTACTTGAGGTTTGCCACCTGATAGTGTATGAAAACGTTTTGGTTTATTTATGCGAGAAAGATATTTTAGCCATACTTTTTCAAAATCAGACGCGGCTTCCTTTTTACCTTTACATACAGAAACAAATGATTTTTCTTCTGCTGTAACAGGCTTTCTTACTTCTGCATCAAGATCTTTAAAGGCACAACCATGTTTTTCTAAAATTTGAGCCTCTTTAATAGTGAAATCACCATGACGGGAAAATCCTCTTGGATAATTCTTATTATCAAAAAAACGTTGTTGACTTATAAAACTCTCAGCCATTTTCAATCCTCTAGGTTGTAAAAGTAGTTGGGCGGGAATTATAATTATCTAACTCAATCTGTAAACATTTTTCTGTAAATTATCTAGATAGAATAGACTGATTGATTAAAATTAAAACAAATTATTGATGCGTGGCAGGGGCGGAGAGTCTCGAACTCCCAACACCCGGTTTTGGAGACCGGTGCTCTACCAATTGAACTACGCCCCTAAATAAGGTGGCGGAACGGACGGGGCTCGAACCCGCGACCCCCTGCGTGACAGGCAGGTATTCTAACCAACTGAACTACCGCTCCACCGTATTTGGTATGTATTTATTTTTTTGTTACTACTTACTTAAATTATTAGTCTGGCGGCACCCTACTCTCACATGGGTAATACCCACACTACCATCGGCACTACGGCGTTTCACTTCTGAGTTCGGCATGGGGTCAGGTGGGACCACCGCGCTATTACCGCCAGACATATTCTGTATACTCTCTTTTCTTCGTTAATGTGTTCGTTCGCTTTCTTACCGCTATCTGCAACACATCAACCCAATCCGGAACAAACTGCTTCTTTCTCTACTTCGCGCTCCAAAACAACTCCGAGTTGTAAGGTTAAGACTCTCGGTTCATTAGTATCAGTTAGCTCAATGTATCACTACACTTACACACCTGACCTATCTACGTCTTAGTCTCAAACGGACCTTACAGATTCTCATCTGGGAAAACTCATCTTAAGGCTAGTTTCGTGCTTAGATGCTTTCAGCACTTATCTATCCCGCACGTAGCTACCGGGCAATGCAATTGGCATCACAACCCGTACACCAGCGGTGCGTTCACTTCGGTCCTCTCGTACTAGAAGCAAACCCTCTCAATTTTCCTGCGCCCATGGCAGATAGGGACCGAACTGTCTCACGACGTTCTAAACCCAGCTCGCGTACCACTTTAAACGGCGAACAGCCGTACCCTTGGGACCTACTTCAGCCCCAGGATGTGATGAGCCGACATCGAGGTGCCAAACACCGCCGTCGATATGAACTCTTGGGCGGTATCAGCCTGTTATCCCCGGAGTACCTTTTATCCGTTGAGCGATGGCCCTTCCATTCAGAACCACCGGATCACTATGACCTACTTTCGTACCTGCTCGAGCCGTCACTCTCGCAGTCAAGCTAGCTTTTGCCATTGCACTAACCTCCTGATGTCCGACCAGGATTAGCTAACCTTCGTGCTCCTCCGTTACTCTTTGGGAGGAGACCGCCCCAGTCAAACTACCCACCAGACAGTGTCCCTTACCTCGATTCAGAAGTATAGGTTAGAACATCAAACATTAAAGGGTGGTATTTCAAGGTTGACTCCATGCATACTGGCGTACACACTTCTTCGTCTCCCACCTATCCTACACATTAAGGCTCAATGTTCACTGTCAAGCTATAGTAAAGGTTCACGGGGTCTTTCCGTCTTGCCACGGGTACACCGCATCTTCACGGCAATTTCAATTTCACTGAGTCTCGGGTGGAGACAGCCTGGCCATCATTACGCCATTCGTGCAGGTCGGAACTTACCCGACAAGGAATTTCGCTACCTTAGGACCGTTATAGTTACGGCCGCCGTTTACTGGGGCTTCGATCAAGAGCTTCTGCATTAGCATAACCCCATCAATTAACCTTCCAGCACCGGGCAGGCGTCACACCGTATACGTCCACTTTCGTGTTTGCACAGTGCTGTGTTTTTATTAAACAGTTGCAGCCAGCTGGTATCTTCGACTGATTTCACCTCCATCCGCAGGGGACTTCAACTAATATCAGCGTGCCTTCTCCCGAAGTTACGGCACCATTTTGCCTAGTTCCTTCACCCGAGTTCTCTCAAGCGCCTGAGTATTCTCTACCTGACCACCTGTGTCGGTTTCGGGTACGATTACATATAACCTATAGCTTAGAGGATTTTCCTGGAAGCAGGGCATCAATTACTTCACTGCCTTAGCAGCTCGTCATCACGCCTCAGTGTCTCAGTGACCGGATTTGCCTAATCACACACCTACACGCTTAACCCACCATCCAATAGGTGGTAAACCTAGCCTTCTTCGTCACCCCATCGCAGTTATACACAGTACGGGAATATTAACCCGTTTCCCATCAGATACGCCCTTCGGCCTCTCCTTAGGGGTCGACTCACCCTGCCCCGATTAACGTTGGACAGGAACCCTTGGTCTTCCGGCGAGCGGGCTTTTCACCCGCTTTATCGTTACTTATGTCAGCATTCGCACTTCTGATACCTCCAGCATGCCTCACAACACACCTTCGACGGCTTACAGAACGCTCCCCTACCCAATACACTTATGTGTACTGCCGCAGCTTCGGTGCATAGTTTTAGCCCCGTTACATCTTCCGCGCAGGCCGACTCGACTAGTGAGCTATTACGCTTTCTTTAAATGATGGCTGCTTCTAAGCCAACATCCTAGCTGTCTAAGCCTTCCCACTTCGTTTCCCACTTAACTATGACTTTGGGACCTTAGCTGGCGGTCTGGGTTGTTTCCCTCTTCACGACGAACGTTAGCACCCGCCGTGTGTCTCCCATGATTTAACTTGTCAGTATTCGGAGTTTGCATCGGGTTGGTAAGCCGGGATGGCCCCCTAGCCGAAACAGTGCTCTACCCCCAACAGTCACTCATGAGGCGCTACCTAAATAGCTTTCGGGGAGAACCAGCTATCTCCCGGTTTGATTGGCCTTTCACCCCCAGCCACAGGTCATCCGCTAATTTTTCAACATTAGTCGGTTCGGTCCTCCAGTTAGTGTTAACCAACCTTCAACCTGCCCATGGCTAGATCACCGGGTTTCGGGTCTATACCCTGCAACTTTTCGCACAGTTAATACTCGGTTTCCCTTCGGCTCCCCTATTCGGTTAACCTTGCTACAGAATATAAGTCGCTGACCCATTATACAAAAGGTACGCAGTCACATATATCCAATGATATACGCTCCCACTGATTGTACGTACACGGTTTCAGGGTCTATTTCACTCCCCTCCCGGGGTTCTTTTCGCCTTTCCCTCACGGTACTGGTTCACTATCGGTCATTTAGGAGTATTTAGCCTTGGAGGATGGTCCCCCCATATTCAGACAGGATATCACGTGTCCCGCCCTACTCTTCAAGCTTCCACACCATGTGCCTTCGTGTACGGGACTTTCACCCTCTATCGTGCGACTTTCCAGACGCTTCCACTAACTCATGATGCTTCCCACTTTGGGCTCCTCCCCTTTCGCTCGCCGCTACTCGGGGAATCTCGGTTGATTTCTTTTCCTCGGGGTACTTAGATGTTTCAGTTCTCCCGGTTCGCCTCACTTGACTATGTATTCATCAAGCAATAGTGCAGTTACCCACACTGGGTTTCCCCATTCGGACATCGACGGCTATAACGCCTTTTATCGGCTCACCGTCGCTTTTCGCAGATTAACACGTCCTTCTTCGCCTCTAAATGCCTAGGCATCCACCGTGTACGCTTAATTTCTTAACCTTACAACTCACAGTTGTCTTGGTTTTCATTACGCTTTTCTTTCTCTTTCTTACTGCAAACTAACATATCTTCATATATCAGCATGCCGCAAAAACGAGAACTCGTTTCTTTCAGCTTGTTCCTAATTGTTAAAGAGCTTTATCTTTCTGTCTACTCAATTAAAGTAAACACAAAGATAATTATTCTGAAAAGAGATAACTTTAATGGTGGAGCTAAGCGGGATCGAACCGCTGGCCTCCTGCGTGCAAGGCAGGCGCTCTCCCAGCTGAGCTATAGCCCCAATAATTCACTTCATCTGTTTCCCCAATTCGCTTAACGTAGCTCGCTCTGTGCTAAGTAATGCTGTTTCATCACCTACGCTTGCGTTTATATCGCAGAATTAAGTTGAATTGGTGGGTCTGAGTGGACTTGAACCACCGACCTCACCCTTATCAGGGGTGCGCTCTAACCACCTGAGCTACAGACCCAATAAAGTGACTCTTTTCTAAACAAACAATCTGTGTGAACACTTACGAGCACTTCGTAAGGAGGTGATCCAACCGCAGGTTCCCCTACGGTTACCTTGTTACGACTTCACCCCAGTCATGGACCACACCGTGGTAAACGCCCTCCCGAAGGTTAAGCTATCTACTTCTGGTGCAACCCACTCCCATGGTGTGACGGGCGGTGTGTACAAGGCCCGGGAACGTATTCACCGTGACATTCTGATTCACGATTACTAGCGATTCCGACTTCATGGAGTCGAGTTGCAGACTCCAATCCGGACTTAGACGTACTTTATGAGGTCCGCTTGCTCTCGCGAGGTCGCCTCCCTTTGTATACGCCATTGTAGCACGTGTGTAGCCCTGGTCGTAAGGGCCATGATGACTTGACGTCGTCCCCACCTTCCTCCGCTTTATCAACGGCAGTCTCCTTTGAGTTCCCGACCTAATCGATGGCAACAAAGGATAAGGGTTGCGCTCGTTGCGGGACTTAACCCAACATTTCACAACACGAGCTGACGACAGCCATGCAGCACCTGTCTCATAGCTCCCGAAGGCACTTCCACATCTCTGCAGAATTCTATGGATGTCAAGACCAGGTAAGGTTCTTCGCGTTGCATCGAATTAAACCACATGCTCCACCGCTTGTGCGGGCCCCCGTCAATTCATTTGAGTTTTAACCTTGCGGCCGTACTCCCCAGGCGGTCGATTTATCGCGTTAGCTTCGGAGCCCATCACTCAAGGCAACAAACTCCAAATCGACATCGTTTACAGCGTGGACTACCAGGGTATCTAATCCTGTTTGCTCCCCACGCTTTCGCATCTCAGCGTCAGTATCTGTCCAGAAGGCCGCCTTCGCCACCGGTATTCCTCCACATCTCTACGCATTTCACCGCTACACGTGGAATTCTACCTTCCTCTACAATACTCCAGATAACCAGTTTTAAGTGCAATTCCTAGGTTGAGCCCAGGGCTTTCACACCTAACTTAAT
>NZ_LZGM01000106.1 GCF_001690195.1 Gilliamella sp. wkB108
GCTATTAAAGCCCACCTATATTCCTTTTTAACTTCAAGCAAAGGTCTACCACTTACTTTTGATATTGCTTCAATGTCTTTCCAATAACTTACCGAATCCCTGTCTAATCCTAATAATATATTATCAAGGTTATTCGAATCTTCTCTGTAAACATCACTATATTTTATAGTTCTTGCAGCTTCTTCGGCATATTCATTTTGCATTTGCCATGCTTCTTGTAGTAATCCTTGACAAGCTGAACTTGATATATTACCTGCATAACAAGTTTCTAGCAAAACCAGATCACGTTTTTTATCTAATTTTTCAAAGTACTCTAATTCTTTCTTTTCATCTTCCGTTAACTCCTCACCTTTCCAGTTCGGTTTTATCCAAGATAACTCAGCTTTTCGTCTAGCTTCGGAAAGTTTTAAATAATTATTCTCAACCGCATTTTTACTACTATTCACTCCTGTTGTTATATCACTTTCATCCCCTCCCATACTTGCTATGGTGAGTCCTACCGCTAGCTGAGTTAAGGCACTGATGTTATCTTTTTCTTCTTCCGTTAGGTCTTTTACATCTCTATCTCCATATAAGGCTTTTTGTATAATTGGGGCTGCTATCTCCCCTGAGACTGCACTCGCTCCACCTACTACTCCTGAGTGACCTTGTAGCTCCGCTACTACAGCGCCCAGTATTGTATGTGCCACTAATCTCGCTGTTTCATTATCACCTGCTTGTTTTTTTATCTCTGTTGCTATCCATGGCGCGCTTGCTCCTGCTAATCCGCCCGTTATATCGCCTGTGATAATTCCGGTCACTATCGCTACCGCTGAGTCTACTCCTTTACTAAAGTCATTACCCATCTTGCCTTTAGTTGAGTCCTTACCCGCATCCTTGTTAAGGTCTTTCTCCAGTTGTTTTACTTGTGCTGCTAAATCTTTCAGCCCCGTTACGATATCTTGTTTTCGTTGCTCTTTCTCTTTGTCAAAAATTGGCTTGAGTTTTTGATGTGCATTATCGGTATCATGACTTAGTTCATTGATATCTTGTTTTTGCCCCTCTTTATCACGAACGATTAATTCGCCTTCCGATATCGCCGAGTGGGTGATATTGGATGATTTATCTCCATGTTCATACACCGATGGCTTGTTGCTTGTCGGTGTTAACTTGTTCGGTCCGCCACTATCTCCTTGATTACCATAACTCGCTCCTCCTGACACCGAAATACTGCTTACATTATATTCCGCCTTGTTTTTAATATCACTAAAGCCTATCGTTCCTGTTTCTAAACGATTACGGGTTTTATCCTCTGCCTCTGAAGCTATCACCGCTCCGGTTAACTCGGTATGATTGCCTACCGTGATATCATATCCACCTTCTCCTGCAAATATACCTGATTGCTCATTCACCGATGCATAGTCACTCTTCATCTTATCTTGACTAAAACTACCACTGACCTGACTTGAACCCGCACAAAATGGCGGTACACAAATACTGGCATTCAGTCCTGCTGAGGTATGTTTGGAATTATAATCTTCTTTATCTTGCAAACTACTGATTAACAAATCTCGTCCTATATCTGCTACGACTCGATTTCCTTGTAATTCTGCTCCCGTTAAAATAACATCTCGTCCACTATGAATATTTAGCTTATCTCGTGCATGTATTATGCTGTTGGTATTATTCTCTGAATTTCCATTCTCTTTACCTTTTGATTGACTACCACTTAATTCAAGACTAAATCCATTTTGACTTCCACCAAAATTCACACCAACACCAACGCCATAGTGACTACCTGAATCGGTATTTTTTACCCGCTCCATATCCTGTGCCGCTGAGAATTTTATATCTTGACCTGCGTTTAAGTTGATATTTTTTCCTTGTATATCAACTCCTTTCCCTTCAATATTCTCCTTCGCATTAATATTTACATTTTCTCCCGCATGAATCACAGTGCCTGACTGTAACCTCTGTTCATATTCATGTGTTTGTTTTGAGCTATCCGCAGTAAGGCTAACTTTGCCTTTCACTAATGAAGATGCTTTCTCTTTCCAGACCGGTGTCTTTTGTAAATTTGTATCGGCGGTTTGAGTGACATTTTGACTCGCTTGCGAAGATGAATTGGCTAACTGCCTTGATTGTGAATATAAATTTAATGCTGCTTG
>NZ_LZGM01000107.1 GCF_001690195.1 Gilliamella sp. wkB108
GAATTGTTTAATGAATTATTGATTAGAACTAACCAACATCAATTAATATTTAATGAAAAATATTTTATTAATATAAAACCGACAAATGATAGCTTAGCCCCAGATATTCGAAATTTATTACAAAAAGAATTAAAACGTTTAAATCTAACTGAGCATCAGCGAGAAAATCAATATTTTGTTTTTGAAACATCTCCAACTCAATATAATTTAACGCAATCATTAGTGTTTAATTCTGATTATCTTTTCTTATTCATTAACAATGAATTAATCCTAACATTTAAAATCAAACAGAAAATACGAAAAGAGCTAGCAAATATATATAATGAATTAAATACTATTAATCTTCCATTAGCTGACCGTTATTGGCCTCCAGAAGAAAATGATGGTTTTTTTCCTATACCTGATGAATTTAACTTTTTTTTCAAGGGTATAGTTAAGGATGATTATCTTCAAGCAATCAAATTGAAAGAGTACAAAAAAATAAATTTGTTATTATTATTTTCATATTCCTTTTCTGGTTCACCTCAATTATCTTTAGTTAGTCTTTCCAATAATTTTGATTTTATTGATCGTTTGGAATTAGGTGAAAATGTTGAATTGGAAGATGGCGGTATTTGGAACAAGTATCTTATTGATAAAAATTACCGTGTAACAATAAAAAAATTTGAGTCTCCATATGATGGACAAAAAAAACCAACAATTTTATTAAATCAGACAAACTATATTATTAATGAAAATGGACTTTTTGTTAAATTGAAAAGATAAGCAGTTTACGCTTATCTTTTCAATAAATTAGAAAAATTAAGTAACTAAAAATTAAATTGCTAAATAATTTATTACAGTGAACGATTATATATTAATTTTAAACTTTAAAATGAAGTATTGAAAGAAAATGGGAAAAGTGAGGGTATATAAATGATAAGATTAAAAAAAAATCACTGGTTAAAGCAATTAGTTTGTTTAATTTTTATCTTTAACTCTTATGTTTATGCTAAAGGGGAAAATATAGACCAAACATACTGGATTTTAGACAAATATTTTGAAAATCATCATATTATAAACCCAAATAACTTAGATTATCTAAATAATCTAAGTATTAAGTTCAAAGATAATATTTTCTTTATAAATGATAATATGTACCCTATAAAAACAGGAAAAGTTACAAATATATCTCAATTAGTACCTGAGAATTTATTACAATCTGATTTTATTAAGAATTTCCCTTTACCAAAAGGTGAAATACATTATTTACAATTTGATTCTTCAATAGATAGTAATTTCTCGAAGCTATTATTGCCTGAACGAAAAGTAATTTACTTAAATGATCAGCTAATTTTTATTAATCAAGAAATAGCTTTATCCTTTTTAAGCCCATCTGGTAAAAATTCTTTTAAAGAAATAAGTAAGCTCTTTCCATCTTTAAAATTACCATATAACTCCAGAATTACAGGGAATTATGTTAAAGATAATAATTATAATCTTTTTTATTATTCAGTGGTTAACGAAAATGAGTTTTATACCCATAACATTCCTCGAAATTTTATTAATTATTTAGAATTATCCAACAATAATAATTTAATTGCACAACGACATGATTATATAACTAATATTTCTGGTATAAAACTTCCAATCATTCATAATAAAATTAGACCAATTTTAATTGAAGGGATTCAAGAAAATGGGGAGATAATAACTTATCTCTATTTATTTTCTAATAGTTATGATTTACTTGATAAAATTCTTTTAAAAAATCCTAATGGATTAACTCGAAAAAATCCTGAAACAGACGATCTTGCTAAAGGATTTATTTATTATAATATTGATGAAAATTACCTGATTGAGCGTCAACAACGTTTTGCTGATGAAACAATCGAAATACAACATTATCAAATTACTAAAGATGGAAAATTCAAGGAAATACCCGTAGCATCAAATTGTTATAAAGAATTTGCATCTAAAGACAATAATATACATTCTAAAAAAAGCCTTTTGCTAACGAGTAACCAAGGTAATGACTATTTACGTTTTACTAATGGTTTGGACTATGATGAATTTGAAAGTTCAATCTTAACATTTAAGCCTAATGAGAAAAACTTGTGTATTGATTACCAACAGTCTTTTCCTGTTACATTTGGTAAAATTAATTCGAAAAAATTTTTTAATAATAATGATTTATATCAACAACATGTAATTAACTTTAAAAGTTACGATATTGACATAAGTAAAGAATTGGAATATGTAACTATCCATCATATTGAAAAAACACCATTTTCAAAATTTTTATTAAATGGTAATCAAGCAATTTATATGCAAAATACCCTATTTTTTGTGAGTGAAAATCATTTTGTAGCTTACAGACAGCCTACCATCAGCAAAGTAACTTATCAAGAAGTGACTTATGATGAAAATAATAATGTAAATTGATTAAATATTATTCATCCTGTGGCGATGATTGAATACTTTACTGTTTTGAATATTGTTACTTACCATATTTACCATGACGGTGAAATCGAAAAACATATCCCTCAAAGAATAACAATTGGATTCGAGAAAAAATATAAATATATTTATCATGATAAAGATGATAATGAACATGAAGTTTGTATAGTAGATTGGCATGAAACCAACGAAAAGAAAATTGGTAAAAAATCAACAGTATTATCTACAAAAGAAAGTATTATTTCTGATGTAAATATATCTGAAGGACAAACTACTAGAAGAATACGATATAAAAATGGTGATATTGCTGAGTATGGTTCAAACAATGGGAATACATTCTGGGTATTATATAAAGCTAAAATAGATAATATTCAACTTGTTAGAATGCCTGATGAATTGAATTACACTTATAATGGTATCAAGATTAAATACAATTTTTATAATTCGGAAAGAAAATACACATGTCCAGGAGCATTAACTGGATTTATAGGCGCATTAGCAGAAACAGGTTTAAAAATAGTTACAACTGGTAGTTGCTTCGTTTATGCTTCTTATTTTCCTAGTGTAGAACATATAAATGGAAAAAGTATAGATACCCTTTATTTAAATGATGCTGATGAACAAAAATTTATTAATGCAATGCATAAATTTAATTTTAATAAACAGATAACAGGAAAACATAAGAAAAAATTTGATAATGCTATACAAGAAAGCAAAGGAACTCTTCATGATTCTCATTTACATTCAGGCTTTGATGAATCTCTTATAAAGGTAATAAAAACATGAGAAATTTAATTTATATACCTATTATTTTGTTAATTACAATATTCGCAGTATTCAATAATAAAATTGTAAGTGCGCAAGACAAAGTTATTTTAATAAATGATAGTTTACATGGGGAAAAATTGTTATCGAGTAAAGAGTTTATGTTATCTATAAATAATACTTGTCACGATAATTCTGACTTATGTACAGTTAATAAGATAAAAAAAGATTATTATCTTCAATTTAATGGACTGACTAATGATGAAATAACCATTTCAAAACTAAAAAATGATATAGAGTTAAAATTAAAAAAAGAGAAAAACCAAAATCAATTTTTTCTAAAAATAGAATTAATATCTTATAAAAATAAAGTGAAAGTAGATTCTGTAATATGTTATGAATATATAAATGATCCAAGTAATGTTTTAGCTACAGAAAAATTATATTATTTAAATGATTATTATTTATGGACATTAGATTTCACTTATGACTTAGAATCAATAACGGCTGATAGCTGGAATAAATATAAAATTAATACTCAATCAGGTAAATTTGAGTTAGTAGATAAATTGGTTAACAAATACTAAATTAATTTATTAATTGAAATAATGTGATTTTTGGATTTGCCACAGCAAATGCCCAAGAACATATTAAACGTGTCACCCCTTGACATTGGTCAGGGTTTAATACAATAGAAGATAAAGCTTCAGTGGGTGAAGTATCAAAGAAACTGGCTGCTATATTAGACGTAGGTGATTGTACTGAAACTATGTTGGCATTACTCTATATTTTTAAGCAAAGTCCTATTAGTAAATTAGATAAAATTATTCCAAGAATTATTAATAAAATAAAGGAAGAAAATGCAAAAAAAAATTAAAGTTACAATGATATTTGTTTTACAAATTTTGATAATTTTAAGTGTAACATGTAATGTAAATGCCAAACCGATCGATTGTGTATCTATTTTTGAAGAAATAATTAAAACTAGTGATTTTCTTCCGGAAGTAACAATAAGAAAAAATTTGAAAATCGATTTATATGATATTTCAGTCAATGATGATTCAATTTTTTTCAAAGTCTATGACTCTGATACTGAAAAAAATAAATATAGAGGGATGTTGGCTGTATTAGGTTGGGTGAAATACAACTATAACCGAAAAAGCATGGAAAATATTACATATGATGAATTAAACCCAATAAAAGTTATTTATGACAAAAATTTAGAAAAAAAATTTAATGAATGTTTGGGTTTTCATAAAATAAATATAAAAGATCTTGCCACTTCAGAATAAATAATAAAATAAAGCATTTTTTAACAGAGAACCAATAGGATTTAAATCCTAATAATACCGATACACCTAAATTTCCCAATATATCGACTGACGTCGCATGTAGGTATTTCTATTTTTACAGAAAAGGAAATAGATTGTTGTTCTATAAAATTTCATAGAATTTCAAAAATTGTATTAAGACATGATAACTTCTATTTCTGATCAAGATAGATTATTAACACGTATTACCGTAATTAGACGAGAATATTATACTAATTTAGCTCTTAAAGAGGATGGAACTCATACAAAAAACTATGTATTTCTAAATGGCTGGTTAAATAGAGTAGATGATTGTTTAAAGGTGAAAATTGAGGATTAGTTTATGCGATATATATTTTTTGTTTTGCTTTTTTTATTGCATTTTGATTACGCTTGTGCTTCAGCTATTAAGCAAACTTGGACAGAAGAAGTTCATTTAGAAAAAAATGAAATCCCTTATAGTATTTTCTCAATACAATTAAAAATTGACACTAACAATAAAGTAGAGGGGGAATTATGTTCTATAGTTAATTATGGCAATAAAATAGATTGCCCTATACCTTTTGTATCTAAATTAATCAATAATGAAATCGAAGTTCATTTTGATAGTACTTTTGGTGGTAAAATGGTGTAGCTATTATTAGACTGCAAGAAAAAAATTTAATTTGGGATTTGATCACTATTCCAAACGGAGAATATTATTTTACGAAGAAAGCGAAATTACTTCCTGAAAATATTAAATAACATTGATGATTTTTATCCAATTAATATTGGAGTTAATGAAAGTACGAATGGTTTTACTAAAAGTATTAAAGAAAGAGATAAACAGCATCGGGGAAAACTAACTCAATAGTGTAAAGAGTAATTGATAATTATTGTATTAGCTTATAAAAAAACATTACTGCCATTAAAAATGAAGTAAAGGTAATTCGGGTCGTTCAACCCGATGATAGTTTATTAACATAAATTTTATGTCATCACCCTAGCAAGCGCTTTTATGATTTCATTTTTTATGTTTGATCTTCAGCTTTTGGTAACCAATTTTGGCAATTGTTTATATTAAGTTCTAAATTAGTCTTTATTCCCTTGTTCCCTCGTTTACGGACATAGTTTTTACCGTTTTCTTTCAATGCATAATTTATCGATATCCCGAACTGAGTTAGTGATAATGGATTGTTTAACCCTGTATTTCGGACATACTCAATATAAGCATGATATAAATATTTCTTAGGGTTAAATGGTATTATGCCTAAATTGCCAATTAACATCCCATTAGGATAATCAAGGGCATCAAGATAACTACAAAAATCGACTAGGTGGTCAGATTCGCGTTTAATTGCGGTTGCTTCCTCTGACTGTTGTTGCTTGTGTAGTCTTTCTTTCGCTTCTGTAGGGTTAGTAAACTCATTTAATAGTAATCTGACAATAGAGGGGAGTTCTTGCTCTATTTTGCTGACCAAATTTAAATCTCGCTCTTTTTCAGGGATAACCTCGCCAAAGTGAAAGATTACTCTGCGCCGAGATATACCGCCGTTACGCTCGTTAAATCGCATTGCTTCGTTATTTATTACCAATACCACGGCAGGGATTTTACAGGAATAGGGTTGCTTGTGTTTTGGGTCTATTGCGACTTCATCACCTCCAGTAATTGCTTTTAAACCTGCACCACTGCCCATGTAGCGCGGTTGGTCGGGTAATATAACCAATGAATACCCCACGATTAAGGCTCTATCTCTTGCCTTTTCTAAAGAGTCCATTGTGCCTATTACGGTATTACTTTTACCAGATAACATGGTCGCGATTTCAGCAAAAACACTTTTACCGCTACCGCCTGCGCCTGTAACTTCTAGGAACAATTGCCAGTCATGCCGATTGGCTAATATCATATATAGCGAAGCAAGGATATTTTTAGCTTTATCTTGATTACCTGATACTCTTTTTAGCCATTTAGCAAAATTCGGGGCGTGAGTTTCAAAAGATTCATTTTCCTTGGCTGGATGCTTACGGAATACTAAAATAGCCTTTAAAGCTTGATATTACAGGATTTAGTGTGCTTTAGTGGGTTTAAAAGAATCTTACGGAATAGTGAATTGGTGGAGCCAAGGGGGATCGAACCCCTGACCTCAACGCTGCCAGCGTTGCGCTCTCCCAGCTGAGCTATGGCCCCAATTAAATGGGATAAAACTGTGGCTAATAATATGCAACTAGACAATAAGTGTCAATCTATTTGATATTACTTGCCTAAAATACAATCAAAGTGAACTCTGCCAGTAGGTGGCAGAGTTTTAATAATTAACGCAGTATTGAGGGTTGATCCGCCCCTTCTGCTTCAATTTTTGGTGGCATGAAGTGTTCACGTTTGACACCTAATTTAAGTGACATGTATGCAGCTACATAGATAGAAGAGATTGTACCAAGTAATATCCCAACACCTAATGTTTCTGAGAAGCCTTTCAACATGCTACCACCAAAAATATACAGGATAATGACTACGGCAAGCGTTGTTCCTGAAGTCATTAATGTTCGGTGTAGTGTTTGAGTTAGCGAGATGTTAATCACGTCGTAAGGTGATGCTCGGCGAATTTTTCTGAAATTTTCACGAATACGGTCAAATACCACAATTGTGTCATTAAGAGAATAACCTATAATAGATAACATTGCTGCAATAATCGTTAGATCTAACTCTCTATCAAAGAGTGATAAATAACCCGCAGTGATAACTACGTCATGCGCTAATGCAACAACCGCACCCGTACCAAATCGCCATTCAAAACGAAAGGCTATGTAGATTAAGATACAAACGAGTGCTGCACAAATCGCTAAAATACCGTCTTGTGCAAGTTCTGCTCCAACTGTTGGTCCAACAAATTCGATACGTTTTATTTGTGCATTAGCATCAATATCTTTATGTATTAGATTCGAAATTTTAGATCCTAAATTATTATCGATAGTTGTTGATACTGTGCCATCTTCTTGTTTGTCGGTCGCTAAGCGGATAATGATATCTTTACTGCTACCATAATATTGAACAATCGGTTCGTGATAACCTGCCTGACGTAAACTTTCACGCAGATCATCAAGATTTATCGATTTTGTTACTGTCAATTCAATGGTTGTACCACCAGTGAAATCTTGGCCTAAATTAAATCCTTTGGTAAACATCACCACAAATGATGCCACAACCAATAACATTGAAATAACAAAGGCGACAAAACCAAATTTTAAAAAGTCGAGGACTCTGCGACCATGATTTAATTCTCTAACATCATGATTTTCTTTCTTATTAGTAATCACAATAAACCTCTAAATTGATAATTTATTAACGCGACGACCGCCATAAATCAGGTTGGCTAACGCTCTTGTACCCACAATTGATGTAAACATGGAGGTTACAATACCAATCCCTAGCGTAATCGCAAAGCCTTTTATTGAGCCTGTACCGACAGCATATAAAATAATAGCGGTAATTAATGTGGTTAAATTAGCATCAAATATACTACTCCATGCCCCTGCGTAACCTTCATTAATAGCGTGTTGCACACCTCGACCATTACTTAGCTCTTCTTTTATGCGTTCATTTATCAGTACGTTGGCATCAACTGCCATACCTACCGTAAGTACGATACCTGCAATTCCCGGCATACTTAATGTCGCCCCCGGTAATAAGGACATTGCACCAACAATAAGAATCAAGTTAGCAACTAAAGCAAGGCTAGCAAAAACACCGAATAAGCGATATACCAACAACATAAAGATGACAGAAATCATTAATCCCCACAGGCAAGACTCAAGACCTTGAGTGATGTTTTCTTGTCCCATTGACGGTCCTACTGTTCGTTCTTCAATAATTTGAATTGGTGCAATTAAAGCCCCTGCTCGTAATAATAGAGACAAGTTTTTTGCTTCATCTATATTACTTATACCTGTTACCTGAAAACGATCGCTAAAAATACCTTGTATTGTTGCTACATTGATAACTTGTTCTTGTTTTTCCAAAATAGGTTTGTCATTCTCGTCACGTTTCCCAGTATCTTTATACTCAACAAATAATGTTGCCATTGCTTTATGTAGATTTTTCTGGGTAAAGTTGAGCATGATTTTACCACCAGCACTATCTAGATTAATGGATACTTCTGGTTGGCTATACTCATTTACTCTGAACGAAGAGTCAGTAATATGATCTCCTGTTAATACAACACGTTTATAGAGTAAAACAGGACGTCCGTCTGCTGTATATTTAATTTCAGACCCATAAGGGACACGCATGTCACCGTTGATAATAGCTGGGACATTCGAAGCATTGTCTTCATTTACTTGTCTGAACTCAAGTGTTGCTGTTGCGCCTAAAATACGTTTAGCTAGCGCTGTATCTTGAATACCCGGTAATTCGACCACTATACGATCTGAACCTTGACGTTGGACTATCGGTTCAGCCACACCTAACTGATTTACACGATTACGTAAAATCGTGGTATTTTGCTGTACAGCATCATTTTTAGCTTGCTGTAGACGTTGCTCACTGATATTAAGCACTATATTGTTTTCGCTTTGAGAGGCAACGGTGAAATCTTGTAAACTGTTAATCTTAGTGATCGCTTTATTACGATCTTCAGTATTATCAAATTGCATTACAATTTTTTGATTATTATCTTTGTTGAGTGTTTTATAATTTAATTTACTGTTACTAAACTCAACTTTTAGATTTTCAATAGATTGTTCTGTAAGTTTGGCTAATGCAGTTGTCATATCCACTTCCATTAAAAAGTGAACACCACCACGTAAATCTAACCCTAACTTCATTGGTTCAGCACCAAGCATTGTAAGCCATTCTGGAGTTGCAGGTGCTAAGTTTAAAGCGACGATATAATCTTCACCTAACTCTTTGGAAATGAGTTCTTTTGCTTTAAGTTGGGTATCGTTATCACCAACACGAATTAAAATCGATTTATTTTCAAATATTACCGACTTGGGTTCAATCTGATTATCTGTCAGTAGTTTTGTGATCTTATCTTGTGTGGTTACATCAATTTTAGCATTCGTTGAACCTGAAATTTGTATAGCAGGATCTTCACCATAAATGTTTGGAAGCGCATAAAGTAGGCCGGCGCAAATGACGACGACCAACATAATGTACTTCCACAAAGGATAGCGATTTAACACGACATATTCTCTTGTGGAATTAGATAATTAATACAATGAATTATAATAGATGTAAAATCTTATTATAGAGATTTCATTGTTCCTTTTGGTAAAACTGATGCGATAAAGTCACGTTTAATTACCACTTCTGTTGTATCATTTAACTCTAACGCAATATAACCATTTTCATTAACTTTTGATACGCGACCAATAAGTCCGCCGTTAGTTAATACTTCATCACCTTTAGAAATAGCTGCCATTAGTTCACGATGGGCTTTAGCGCGTTTTTGTTGTGGGCGCATAATCATAAAATAGAAAAATAAGCCAAATACTACTAGCATAATTGGTAAGAAATAAGGATTGCTTTCAGATGCTTGCCCTGCCTCTGCATAAGCTTTAGAGATAAAAAAGTCCATACTTGTCCTCTTGATTCAAATTTACTTTTTAAAGTTCGGAATTATAGCACAATAAATAAATCAATTATTAACTATTTGTTGTTAAAATGTTTCAGGAAAAACATACGTTTCAGTATAAAACAAAATCTATTTAATCATATTGTGCAGAATTTTCCGCCGACAATGTCGGCAGATAGATAATCATTACGTTGTCAGGTATTGTGCCATACTCACTAAACTAAATAACCATTTAGGATAAATTCCACAGAGTAAAATGATTAATGCTGAAAGAACAATAAATACTTCACTTATACCTATATCTCGCCATTTTAGTTTTATAAAGGTGTCAGTTAGTGGTTGATCTTCACGACTTATCGGTCTGATATAAAGATTAATAATTAAACGTGCATAAAAATAGAGGCCAAGAGCGCTACCAATGACCACCGCGCCAATTAACCACCATAATTCTGCAGTAACACCTAATAATACAAGTAAGAACCGTCCAATAAATCCAACGGTTAAAGGTGTTCCTGCTAGCGATAATAAGCCAATACCCATGGCTAAGGCAAGAATAGGTCGTCGCCAAAATAACCCGGATAAATCAATTTCATTTTCATGATCTTGCAGTTCATCAGAATGCGATTCTAAGCTAATCACACCTAAAACACAGATATTTGCTAAAATATAACCAATGATATAAACACCAATTGTTTCTAAGGCTAATACTTGATACTGCACAGCAATTAAAGCGATTAATAAATAGCCAAAATGAGCTATTGATGAGTATGCCAATAACCTTTTCACATTACTTTGTACAAGTGCTAATAAACTACCCCATAAAATAGAACAAAAAGCCATAACCACAAGGATAATGCGAATAGTTTCATTATTGACAATCGGTGCTAATAAAAATAATCGAGCAATTGCACAAAATACAGCTACTTTGCCCACTGTTGATAATAATAATGCAACCACTGTTGGCGAACCTTGATAGACATCAGGAAGCCAAAGTTGAAAAGGAACCAACGATAATTTAAAACCGATACCAACTAACATTAAGCACACCCCCATTAATAGCAGTGTACTTGGATAACTCATTGTTGATAATTGATAGCTTAAACCGCTGAAAGTCAGCTCCCCTGTCGTTGCATAATAAAAGGCAATACCCAATAATAAAAATGCACTGGCAACAGCAGATAAAATCATATATTTAATAGCAGCTTCCAGTGAGTGAGTTTGTATATACTGATAACCAATCAAACCGACAAATGGAATAGATAATAATTCGATACCAATAAAAAAGGCTATTAAATGACTAGCATACACTAGCGTTACACCGCCTAATGTCATAAACATTAAGATCACATAGAATAAACCATGACGGAGCTGATCGTGTTTGAACCAGCTATAGGCTAAGCATGCTACTATGATTGAAATAATTAAAACCAAACTGGTATAAAGTAATCCATATACATCACAGGTGAAAAGTGCGGTGATATGACTCGCTTCCCAATCGTTTGAAGACTCTTCTACTTTTTGAGGTTCATTATTTTTCTGAACATCAGTGTTATTATCAACGTTTTCATTTGTGTTTGCTTCTGGTTGACTGGTAGCTTCTGTCGGTACAGCATCAATGGCGATGGTTTCTTCATTAGATGATGCACTCGTTTCTTCAGTGGGTTGCGTTGGTTGAGTAATTGATATTTGCATATTATCACTACTAATATCAGTGATAATCTGAGAATTAACCGAAATTTGATAACCAATAATTACCGCTAACAGTAACGCACAACTTAAACTGCATACCGTCAAAATTGCACACCATTTTGCACCTATTTTTAAAATAAATAGGAAATAGAGCAATACAATGATAGCAAAGCTTAGAACAAATAAAGGCGATAAAGCAATCATACGTTATTGATCTCCAACTCGTTCGGTAGTGATGTATTGTTGGGTTTGGTTCATTACAGAGTAAGACATATCTAATACGTTTTGAGGATATAAACCAATAAAAATTAACACACCTAATATGCTAACTAATAATAAAATATCTTTTTTAGCAAGAGAATGTTTTACCACCGATTCATGGTTGTTAGTCACACCATAAAAAATCGGTTGCATCCGAATGATTAATGAAATGGAAAGTAGTAGTAAGCCAATAACCAGTAAAATAGTATAGTAGGAATATGACTCATAACTACCAAATAACATCATATAATTGCCAACAAAGTTAGCGGTACCTGGAATACCTAATACCGCCAACATAAAAAATAGTGTAAACGAGGAGAGATATCGTATCTGTTCTTTTAGCCCAGTAAATTGGGTGATATTGCGTGTAGAGTAGCACTCAACTAATAATCCACTAATCACAAACATTCCAACGATCGCTAAGTTAATTGCGATCATCTGAATAGCTACCCCTTGATAAGCAACCACCGAACTACTATAAATAATTGCTGTAACAAATCCCATTAAAGCAATGTGTATATAAGCAATTAATTTTTTAATATCTGTTTGGTTAAATGCGACTAATGCAGCATAGATAACGGTTATGACCGCCAGAATTAATATGACAGGCATGATTGTTATTGATGCATTAGGGAAAAGCGGAATAGCAATTCGTAATAAACCATATGTTGCCGTATTGAGTAATAAACCACTTATCATCATTGAGCCAGTTGTAGATGACTCTATATGAGCTTGAATAAACCAGCTATGAAACGGTACAAATGGTATACGTACGATAAAAGCCGCTAAAAAACCTAGCATTAATAGGAATTCTACATAACTGGAAATGGGGGTTTTGGTTAATATTTGATAATCAAATGTCCATTTATCTGTTAAACTCCAATTTATCAGGGCTAATGACACAATCGAAATTAGCATCAACAAGCTACTAATTTGAGTATAAATCAAAAAACGGCTGGCGCCATTAAAACTCAATTGTGAACTAGTATCACGCCTTCCCCATAAGGATATTAAGAAATAGATTGGAATCGCCACCGCTTCCCAAAAGAAGAAGAATAGAAATAAATCGGTTATGACAAATAACATCATCACTGCCGATGTCATAAATAAGATACATAAGTAGTATAAACCAAGATTATTAAAATTCTCTTTGGTTGAATAAACAATGGTTAACAGTACGATAAAGAGTACTGAGGTAATCATAATCATCGAAAAACCGTCTAACACAAGATGAAAACAAATACCTAACAGCGGTATCCATTCAAGATTAACTTCTTGTATCCAATTTTCGCCTTGTTGAAAAACAGTTAATGCTTCAGCCCATAAGTTTATTGCCATTATTAAGGTAATAAAAGTAGTTGCGAAAGCAACAATAGTCGGTAACTCATACCACCTTATTTGAATATGGATTGAGGTTACTATTCGTTGTATAAATACATGGCATAACCAAGCTATAAAGCCACCAATTACAGGTAAGAATACGAGCCATAATAACATGAATAAGTCACACCTTTATTAAATAAAAACCAGTAGCATCAGAATTATAATGCTACCTATTACAATCGATACCATATACCATCTTAGATGACCATTTTCTAAACCGACGATACATGAATTTATTCTTTTAATCCCCTTCATTAACCAATTATCCCATGTTGTGAGAGGATCTTTTTTTAACAGGTTTGCTATGTAGGTATAAGGCTTAATAAATACGACATTTAATAAATAATCAAAATGCCAATCGCCATTACACAATCGCCCTAGATATTTAACTATTGGCGTATTTAATATCTCTTGCACTTCACTGTTTGGATGTGCATACAAAACATAAGCAATTAAGAAGCTAAGCAAGGTTACGGCGGTTAATAATAATTGTAAAGGTAACTGACCGTTAGTTTCTATATTAATAACGGGGATAATACCTTGCGTTGGTAATGGGAAATAGATGAACAGTGCAGTTGTAAATATCATCAATAAAAATAAAGGACAATAACTTATCCATTTAGTCGAAGCAAAGTGATAGATCTTCTGTTTATGATAAAACACCATAAAAATTAAACGCCAAATACTTAAACTTGACAGTAAAATCCCAAGTAAACCAATGGTACCTGCAACTAAGCTATCTTGATTCATCAATCCCCAAATAATATCCCCTTTGATATAGAAGGAAGCGGATATCCAAGGCATTGCGCTTAATGACAACATAATCAATAAAAACAGACTATATAAGACCGGGAAAGTTCTAATTAAACCACCTAACTTGTTTATATCTCGCTCACCATAACACTTTTTAATTAAAATCGCGGAAGCCAAAATTAATAAAATACTGGTTACAGAATAATTAATCAAACAATTAAGCGATAGACGCCAATTTTGGGTGGAAAAGGCAAAAAATAGATAACTGATTTGAGCTAAATTGATATAAGTAACAATTCGTTTAATATCATGTTGTATTAAGGCAATAGTACTAGCAAATAGTACCGTTAGCGACGAAATAAATGTCATTACAACCAGAATATCACTCGACATCATAAATAGATTACTTAGTCTTAATACTAAATAGACGCCAGCTAGTATTACTGTTGAAGATTGCATTAATGCCACTGCTGGCATCGGTGCGAGGGTCGTTTCAGTAAACCAAGAGTGCATAGGGAAGAGAGCAGACTTACTCATCGCACCTAGAAATAGCATTAAAGTGATCCAAAATATAATTTCAGAATCGATAGCTAGATTTTCCTGTGCTTGAGTGAGTATTTCGCGAATATTTAATGTTTCGAGAGTCTGATAAAGTAAAAAGATACCAATAATGAAAAAGATATCCGTTAGATGCATGATGACGAAAGCTTTAACGGCCGCATAACTATTACGTAATTGTTTATAGTAAATTCCAATTAATAAGTAAGTGCTTAAACTCACCCCTTCCCAACCAATTAGCATAACAAATAAGTTATCGACTAAAATAACGGTTAATATGCTGGCAATAAGTAAATTACTATAGGCGTAGAAGGTATAGATATCTTTTCGTGAAGTTAAATAACAAGCCGCAAAAAAATAGATTAATAAACCAAAAAAAGCGATCAACACTAAAAATGTGAGTGATAGACCATCTAATACCAAAGTAATAGGTACAACAAAATTACCTATAGAGAACCAGTTCCATAAAGGTCGGGTATAGACTAAGATCATATCCGGTACCATATTTGTGCTGTAATCAATGCAGGCAAATATAGTAATTAACATTATAATTAACATGGTGCTAATACCAAGAATTATGACATTAATCGATCGTATATGTCGTCCCAAGCATACGAGTAACAAAAACGAGAGCAATGGAACAATAACTGTTAGATATAGTAGGTTCATCCTTTCATTTCACTCAAAGAATCAATATTGAAGATTTTACGACGATAGAATAATTTCATTAGCAGAGCAAGTCCAACACATGCTTGGGCTAATACAGCAACCATGGCTAAAACAGCTAATACTTGTCCGTCGGATTGTTGCCAATAGCTACTGGCCGCGACCAAAGCGATAATCGCTCCATTATTCATAACCATGAGACTGAGTAATAAAAAAAAGAGATTGCGACGGATCATCACGCCTAATAAACCTATTACAAATAAGGTAGAGGCAAAAATAAGACTATGCATAAGTGGAACCATATTATTTCTCCGATAACAGGCGATTCATAAAATGGTAAGCAATAATAACCGCGCCCAATAATAAAAAACAAGCTAACTCTGCCATCAATATATAAGCATATAGAGACATTTCATGCGTATTGTCATGCGTATTTTTAAGTTCAGCATAGTCACTACTAACTACGCCATAAATTAGCATCACTAATAAAATAAAGGCTAAAATTAAAGGTCCTAACCAAATTTTGGGACTTATTCCACGCTTACTTGTTTCGACATTATCAACCCGAATACCAATGATAGTTGATACAAATAAAAAAAGCGTTACTGTAGCTCCCAAGAATAAAATAAGATACAAAACAGCCGAAAAATAAGTATTTAACAGAATAAATATTAAGGCTGATGCAAAAAACGATATGACAAGATATAAAATAGCCTTATCAACACGTAAGCAACTAATCACTTTTATACTGGCGAAGATCGCAATAATCGACGCGATATAAAAAACAATGCTCATTAAACAACCTAATTTACATTTATCATTGCGTTAGTATATACCCAAATCATGGCAAGATACAGTTTACTAGCTATTGTTCTTAGGAAAAACAAGCATTAACAGTAATAATTGTATCAATCTGTCAAAGATTAATCAGTTGGTTTAGCCCTTCTTTGCATATCTCAAATATAATTAAAACAATTAAAAAAGTTAAATGTATAAAATTTTATGATTTAAATTCAATGTGGTATTGTTATAAAGTATATATTCAAGGCAAGATCAACACCTTTTATATTTAAACCACATAACAGTTAGATACTCAAATTGAAAAACAAGCAATAAAATTACTTGTTTATCTATCGTTTGAAGTTCTTCTTGTTTATGGCTCAATACGGCTTAGGTATATAATTAAATACAAAAAGAGAACATAATGAATATTGAATACTCCTCTATGCGAAGCAACGTCAATATGTTGGGGACTTTACTTGGTGATGCAATCAAACGTGCCACAGGTAATGAAACATTTGAATTAGTTGAACAAGTCAGGCAATTGTCTAAATCAGCACAACAAGGCAATAAAGCAGCTCATAATGAGTTATTAAAATTGATAGAAAACCTCAATGATGATGACTTATTACATGTTGCTCGTGCATTTAATCAGTTTTTAAATTTAGTTAATACCGCAGCAGAATATTATGGCATTTCACCACATGGTGAGGCATCAAATAGTCCTAAAAAAATGAAGGAACTGTTTAGTACCCTAAAAAATCTTAATTTTTCCAAAGAGACTATCTATCAGGCGATTCAAGATTTATCGATTGAACTAGTTTTAACTGCTCATCCAACCGAAATCAATCGTAGAACGATGATTAATACTTATACAGCGATTAATAATTGCTTGTCCCAACTCGACCATAATGACCTTGCTGATTATGAAATTGATCGCATTATGCGTCGATTGAGGCAACTTGTTTGCCAAGCATGGTATACCGATGAAATTCGTAAAAAACGCCCGACACCACTTGATGAAGCCAAATGGGGCTTTTCTGTGATAGAAGATAGTTTATGGGAAGGTGTACCGCTATTTTTA
Source organism: Gilliamella sp. wkB108 (assembly GCF_001690195.1). GTDB lineage: Bacteria > Pseudomonadota > Gammaproteobacteria > Enterobacterales > Orbaceae > Gilliamella > Gilliamella apicola_L. Next base: position 17,241 of record NZ_LZGM01000107.1, read on the forward strand.
CGGGAATTTAACGATCAGTTAGTTGATGCTTTTGATGAACAGTTACCGGTTGAACATGTTCCTGTCAAATTTACCTCTTGGATGGGAGGAGATCGCGACGGTAATCCTAATGTGACAGCAAAAGTGACCGGAAAGGTTATGCTACAAGCAAGGCTGAAAGCTATTGAACTATTTCTAGCCGATATTCAAATATTGGTTCGAGAGCTTTCGATGACTGAATGTAGTCAATCAGTACTTGATCTGTTAGATGATCAGAATAAATCAGCTTCAGAGCCTTATCGTGCTGTGATGAAACAACTGCGTTCTCGGCTAGTAAAAACCCATAGTTATATTGTCTCTTTGCTTAACAATGAACAAGTGTTGCCTCCTGCTGATATTTTGGTCAGAAATGAACAATTATGGGTTCCGCTTTATACCTGTTATGAATCACTCATTGATAATGGTATGTCAACTATTGCCCATGGCCCTTTGCTAGATACATTACGTCGAATAAAAAGCTTTGGGTTACAACTGGTGCGCTTAGATATCCGTCAGGATAGTTCTGTTCATACCGAAGCACTTGATGCATTAACCAAAGAGCTGAATTTAGGTAGTTATGCAGAATGGTCAGAAGAAAAGAAACAAGCGTTTTTATTAAGCGAACTGCAATCTAATCGCCCTTTGTTACCTTATAATTGGCAACCTGACGAAATGGTTAAAGAGGTTTTTGATACTTGCAGAGTAATAAATAAAGCAGGAGAAGAATCTATTGCCTCCTACGTTATTTCCATGGCTAAAGCCCCTTCTGATATTTTAGCTGTCTATTTGTTATTGAAAATAGTCGATTGTCATAAGCATATACCTGTTGCTCCACTTTTTGAAACACTTGAAGATTTAAATAATGCCAAAAGTGTTATGCAAAAACTGTTAGATATTCCTTGGTATAGAGAGAAGATCCAAGGTAAACAAATGGTAATGATTGGTTACTCTGATTCCGCGAAAGATGCAGGAACCCTTGCTGCATCTTGGGCGCAATACCGTTCTCAAGAACAATTGGTAAACTTATTTGAAAAATATGACATTAATCTTGTGTTATTTCATGGTCGTGGTGGTTCAATTGGCCGTGGTGGTGCGCCAGCTCATGCTGCACTGCTATCACAACCACCCGGCTCATTAAAAGGTGGGCTTCGTGTCACGGAACAAGGCGAAATGATCCGTTTCAAACTTGGTTTGCCAGAAGTTGCACTCAGTAGTTTAATGCTTTACGCATCAGCAATTTTACAGGCTAACTTATTACCACCACCAGAGCCTAAACAAGCATGGCGCGATATTATGGATGAGATGTCAGATGTTTCATGCCGTTGTTATCGTAGTTATGTACGTGAACGAGATGAATTTGTAGATTATTTTAGATCGGTGACACCTGAAGCAGAATTAGGACGATTACCTCTCGGCTCCAGACCACAAAAAAGACGAACCGGTGGCGGTATTGAAAGCTTACGTGCGATCCCTTGGATTTTTGCTTGGACACAAAATCGATTAATGGTTCCATCTTGGCTTGGTGCGGGTACCGCTCTTAAATTAGTGATTGAAAAAGGTAAAAAGGAATTACTTCAAGAGATGTATCATAAATGGCCATTTTTTAATGCTCGCTTAGGCATGCTGGAAATGGTCTATGCAAAAGCCGCCCCAAATATCCATGAGTATTATGAACAACGATTGGTTGATCCGGCTATGTGGCCTTTAGGTGAAGAACTCCGTAATTTATTGACCGAAGATATTAATACCGTGTTAACCATTACCGATGATATTAGTTTAATGGCTGATTTACCTTGGATTGCTGAATCATTTGCTTTACGTAATATCTATATTGAACCACTGAATTTACTACAAGCAGAATTATTAAATCGCTCACGCCAACGTAATAATGATGAAAATAACACCGTAGAACAGGGATTGATGATCACAATATCAGGAATTGCCGCAGGTATGCGAAATTCAGGATAAGTGAGTAAGGTAAGGGTAAAAATAAAAAAGGGCAAATGCCCTTTTTTATTTAGATTTTAATAATTCATTTAAATACTCTTTGGCATCTTCATCGCCTTGTTCACTTGCTTTAGTAAACCAATAAATTGCGCGATTTATATTTTTTTCGACGCCTTCACCTTCAAAATATTTCACACCCAAATTATACTGCGCATCAACACTTCCTTGTTCTGCCGCTTTTAGATACCATTGAGCCGCTGTTTTAGTATTTTTAGGTACGCCACCACCTACATCATACAGAACGCCGATATTAAATTGAGCATCAACATTACCTGCTTCGGCAGCTTTGGTAAACCATTGGGCAGCCTTGACATTATCCTGTTTAGTTCCTGTGCCTGTTGCGTACATAATACCTAAATTATACATAGATAGCACATAACCTTGTTCAGCTGATTGGGTATAAAAATAGTGAGCAGCAACATAATCTTTTGTCAGACCATCACCTTGTTCAGACATTAACCCTAAATAATATTGTGCTTCCGGATTATTCTTTTTAGCAGCTTTGCTAAACCAATCAGCAGCCGTCATACGATCTTGTTTAACGCCATCACCAAAATAATACATGATACCTAGACTGAGATAACCGTCGAGAACACCTAAATCACCAGCCCTAGTAAAGTAATTAACAGCAATTAATGGATTTTTTTGGGTTCCTTCGCCATTTTTATACATTAATGCCACATTATAGAGTGCTAATGGGTAATCCTGATCCGCAGCCAATTTAAAATATCTGAAGGCTTCTAATATGTCTGGTGTTGTCCCTAATCCATTTTGATACATATAAGCTAAATTATTTTGTGCTTTAGCTAAACCTTGTTCAGCCGCTTTTCTGTACCAAAATATGGCTCTTATATCACTAACTTCAACACCCAACCCTTGTTTATATATACTACCTAATGAGTATTGAGCATTCGCATCACCTTTTTCAGCAGAGATACGTAATGAAGGGATCAATGAGCTTGGATCTTTAACTTCCAATTCTGCATCTGATTGTGTCTTAGTTTCGCTAGCGACTACAGCCCAAGAAATAGTTAGCAAGAAAACCAATAGAATTTGAATTCTTTTCATATTTTTTTATTTACCATTACATTGGCATTAATTATACATAAATGAGCCAAAACGGAATAGTTTTTGTTTGTAAAGCTCAGGTTTGTTTAATTGTGTAATAAGACTCAAATATAAATATTATTTTTGAAATAAAATAACTATTTCAAATAATTATAACCAATAATAATTATTATTTAACAACAATAATTAACAAATTTTCATAACGTTTTAGATCTAATCGTTATAAATCAATACTTAGTTAGTGTAGCGTAAAGATCACTATGAAAAAAGATTAAAATGATTAAGTTGAAAAATTTATCAGTTTTAAACTAAATCATTGTAAAGTCATTAAATATCAATATAGTTAAGATATTTTTTATATATTATTCTAGTTAATCAAACTTTGATATAGTGATAAGCAGCTTATTATATAGATTTTATTACTAAATGACTATAAACCCAATTTATCCCAAATTTCATCCACTCTGGCTATAATTTTAGGATCTTTTTTGATGATTTTACCCCACTCCCGTGTTGTTTCTCCAGACCATTTATTGGTCGCATCTAAGCCCATTTTTGATCCGAGTCCAGAAACAGGTGAAGCAAAATCCAAATAGTCAATTGGCGTGTTATCAATAAATGTTGTATCACGATGTGGATCCATACGAGTTGAAATAGCCCACATTACATCTTTCCAATCACGCGCATTAATATCATCATCACATACAATGACAAATTTTGTATACATAAATTGTCGTAAATAAGACCAAACCCCCATCATCACTCGTTTAGCATGACCGGGATATTGCTTTTTAATAGTTACAATCGCGATACGATAAGAGCAACCTTCTGGTGGTAGATAAAAATCGACAATTTCGGGAAACTGTTTTTGTAAAATCGGTATAAAAACCTCATTTAATGCTAATCCCATAACCGCAGGTTCATCGGGTGGACGACCGGTATAGGTCGAATGATAAATGGCATCTTTGCGACGCGTTAAATGCGTAACGGTAAATACAGCAAACTGTTCAACTTCATTATAATAACCAGTATGGTCACCATAAGGACCTTCGGTGGCAATTTCACTCGGATCAATATAACCTTCAAGAATAATCTCCGCCGTTGCTGGCACATCTAAATCATTTGATAACGCTTTAACAACCTCTGTCCGCTCACCACGTAATAATCCAGCAAAAGCATATTCAGATAACGTATCTGGTACTGGTGTAACCGCTGCTAAAATGGTAGCCGGATCAGCACCAATAGCAACTGCAACAGGGAACTTTTCATTAGGATGAACTTGTTGCCACTCGGCAAAATCAATCGCTCCTCCACGGTGGGATAACCAACGCATAATTAACTTATTTTTGCCGAGTAATTGTAAGCGATAAATACCTATATTTTGCCGATCTTTATAAGGTCCTTTGGTGATCGTCAATCCCCATGAAAGCAATGGTGCAATATCTTCAGGCCAACAATGCATAATCGGTAATTGTGTTAAATCAACTTGCTCATCTTGAAAAACTAGCTCTTGGCAAGGAGCAGATGAACGGTGTTTAACTGGCATATTCAGTACTTGTTTATATTTTGGTAATACATTAAAAAACTGCCTAATCCCTTTCGGTGGCTCAGGTTCACGCAAAAAAGCTAATAGCTCACCCACTTCACGTAGTGCCGATGTATCGTCTTTCCCCATACCCATCGCTACGCGCTTAGCACTACCAAATAGATTACATAACACAGGCATATCATAACCGATTGGATTTTCAAATAATAAAGCTGGTCCCCCACTTCGTAAAACCCTATCTGCAATTTCAGTCATTTCAAGATAAGGATTAACAGGATAGGTGATTTTTTTTAATTCACCTTGCTGCTCAAGGTGATCTAAAAAATCACGAAAATTAGAAAATTTCATCAACTATTACTCCATTACCTTGTTATATCACCTAAAACGTTAAAAGTAGTTTAAGAAATGATAAGATTAAATCTATTACCTATAATTAATCCGCATCAAAGTTTTCACTATAAACTGGTACTTGTTTATTCTGATTACACTCAATAATTTTTGGCAATAAGTTATGATACTGTTTCTGATCGATTTCGCTTATTTTATTCTGATCGACTTGATAGAAAAGAAATTGTTCTGGTTGATTATTTAACTTAAAAGAAGCTATCCAGTAATTTCTATCATCAGCATTTTCATTGGTAAAAATTTTAATGACACTATTTTCTCGTTTTTCTTGTTGATCGTGTAATTGATGAGAGATTAGTTTTTCAACTATCTCCATATCATTCTCATTAAAAAAAATGTAACTACTCTGATTGGATTGGCATTTTTTTATATTTACATCAGCATAACTGCTAGGAATAAAGCACAATAAGCTTGATAGAACAATAGCACATTGACTCAATTTCATTTTCTGCCTCCTAATTAATTTTAATTAAATGGTCAATTTTACTGATTGCCTCTCCATTGTTAGGCGATAAGGTAAGATTGACCGCATCACTGAAACTTAACCATTGATACGCTAAATGTTCGGTAAGTACAGGTGTTATTTCATTTAAAAGTGGTAAATAAAACCAATGTTCTTTATTTATTTTAACATCGGGAGCATAACGGTGTTGAAACTGCGGAAAAATCTCGAATTCAACCGTATGCTGTGTATCAATCAAAGTTAGACCTTGATTGATAATATCTATACCCGTTTCTTCAAAGACTTCACGAATCGCGGTTTGATTGGGCAATTCGTTATCTTCCATACTACCTGTTACCGATTGCCAAAAACAAGGATCATCAATGCGTTGCAACATTAAACAACGCATTGTTGTGAGGCAATAGATCACCACTAATACAGATTCTGGTCTTTTATATCTTTGCATTAAACAGCCGTTAATTTTTACTCACTTCAATGCCGAGTTCAGTTAAAGCAACTGGATTTGCTGGACTTGGAGCGTCAGTTAATAAACAGGTGGCAGCTGTCGTTTTAGGGAATGCAATCACATCTCGAATATTATCTGTTCCTGTTAGCAACATCGTTAATCTATCTAAACCAAAAGCAAGTCCGGCATGTGGTGGAGTTCCATATTTTAGCGCATCAAGTAAAAAACCAAATTTTTCACGCTGATCATGCTCGTTAATACCTAAAATTGAAAAGACAGCTTGTTGCATTTCAGATCGATGAATACGTACTGATCCACCTCCAACTTCATAACCATTGATAACCATGTCATAAGCATTAGCAACCGCATTTTCAGGATTTTTAATAAGCTCATCAGGTGTAAAATCTTTCGGAGAAGTGAAAGGATGATGCATAGCACTAAGCCCCTCTTCTGTTTTTTCAAACATTGGAAAGTCAATGACCCAAAGTACCGCCCATTTATTTTCATCTGTTAAGCCTAAATCTTTACCGACTCTCAGACGTAACGCACCTAATGCGTCACTGACCACTTTATAACTATCAGCACCAAATAGTAAAATATCACCGTCTTTAGCATTAGCCCGATTAAGAAGTGCTTCCATTTGCGATTCACTGAAGAATTTGGCAACTGGACTTTGTACACCTTCAAGCCCTTTACTTCGTTCGTTAACTTTAATCCAAGCCATGCCTTTAGCACCATAAACCGAAATAAATTGCGTATACTCATCAAGTTGTTTACGGGTTAATTGAGCACCATTAGGTACACAAAGTAAGGCTACACGACCATTTACATCATTGGCTGGTGTTGAAAATACTTTAAAATCAACCTCTTTGACCAAATCAGCAACATCGATAATCTCTAAAGGATTGCGTAAATCAGGCTTATCGCTACCAAAACGGCGCATTGCCTCAGCAAAGGTCATGATAGGAAATGTTCCTAAATCAACGTTTTTCACATGCAACCAAAGTTCACGAATCATTTGCTCCATCACTTGGCGTACTTGTTCTGCGGTCATAAACGAGGTTTCAACATCAATTTGGGTAAATTCAGGTTGACGATCTGCTCTTAAATCCTCATCACGGAAACATTTCACAATTTGATAATAACGATCAAAGCCTGACATCATCAGTAATTGTTTAAATAACTGTGGTGATTGCGGCAGTGCATAAAATTCACCTTTATGAATTCGGCTTGGTACTAAATAGTCTCTTGCTCCTTCCGGAGTCGCTTTGGTTAACATTGGTGTTTCAATATCTAAAAAGCCATGCTCATTCATGAACGAACGTACAAATGCCGTCACTTTAGCGCGAGTTTTAAAAATTGCCGTCATTTCGGGACGACGTAAGTCAATATAACGATATTTTAAACGCTGCTCTTCGCTATTGTTTTGGTTAAAATCTAAAGGCAGAACATCGCTACGATTAAAAATCGTGAGTTCAGTTGCAAGAATTTCAACTTCACCTGTTGCCATATCCTTGTTGATTTGTCCTTCCGGTCTTGCTCTTACCTTACCTTTAATTTGGATACAAAATTCATTTCGTAGTTCACCAGCTAGTTGATATGCTTGTTGGTAATCTGGATCAAAAAAGACTTGTACAATACCTTCACGATCGCGCATATCAATAAAAATCATACCGCCTAAATCCCGGCGTTTATTGACCCAACCGCATAATGTTACTTCTTGATTAATATGAGAAGCCTTTAACTGTCCACAATAAATCGAACGCATAAAATATCCTGTTTGAATTTCAACCAATAAAAAATAGTAGGTATTATAAAACAAATAAAACCCTTATAAAGGCATTTATTGAGATTTATTCGCTAATTATTCGAATATTTTCATTCATAACTTCAATATTGTTATAGGTATTATTAAAACAATTCATTAACATTGACGCTTATAATCAAGGTTATGTATAGTAATAAGCCAAAAACGATTACTGGTTATAAATCCTTTAGATACCAATAGTTTTTTTATTTTAGAATTGATGGAAGGAGTCTTTGAGCATGGAAATTTTAAAAGACTATAGAGTGCATCTACTGGCTCTCATAGTTGTCCTTATTTGCGAATTTATTGGTAAACAGACTATCTGGATAGTCACGCTTTACCCAATGCTGTATGCCATGATTATTGGTGGCATTATTAGCATACCGAAATTAAAAATCTTAAAAGAGAAAAATATGCATAATGCCAGTGCAATCATGATTGTGACATTAATGTTACTGATTGCTAAACTCGGTGTTGCTGTTGGTCCTAAAATAAATGAGATTTTAAATGCCAAATTGGCGCTCGTTTTTCAAGAAGTGGGGCATTTTGCCGGAACCATTTTATTAGGTCTGCCGTTTGCGATGGTATTAGGAATGGGGCGAGAAGCTGTTGGTGCAACCTATTCTGTAGCACGTGAACCCAATATTGCTATCGTTGCGGATAAATATGGCCTTGATTCACCTGAAGGTCGTGGGGTAATGGCTATGTATGTTTGTGGCACATTATACGGTGCAATTTGGATGAGTATTTTAGCAAGTATCATAGCAAGATTGGACATTATTCACCCTTACGCTTTAGCTATGGGGGCTGGTGTTGGTAGTGGCAGTATGATGGCGGCATCACTGGCGCCAATTAGTGATCTCTATCCTGAAATGGCGGGTGAAATTAAAGCCTATGCAACGGCAGCTAACTTAATGTCTGGTGTTCTTGGTATTTATATCTATATTCTATTTTCACTCCCATTTGCTTCATTTATCTATAATACCCTTGCTCGTTTTCGACGTAAAAAAACAGGAGCCTAATAATGAAAATTTTAGAAACAATTTTTTTACTTATTTTAGTTGCAATTATTATGGCGGCTGGCAATACGGTAGGATATAAAATCGACTTTATCGTCTCACTTCAAGCGCTGGGTATTTTAGTGGTTATCTCAATTGTAGGTTTATTAATAAGTAAAGTACCAGTCTTAAAGAAATTACCGGTAATTTTATGGGTATCGGTCGTGGCAGCTTTAGTTTCATCACCTATTTTTCCCTGTAATGAAGTCATTGTTTCAGTTACCGATCAAGTTTCGTTACTTGCAGTGTGTACTCCAGTCCTTGCTTATGCAGGGCTTGCTATTGGTAAAGATTTGGTATTATTCAAAAGTATTTCGTGGCGAATCATTCCTGTTTCTTTAGCAGTATTCTCTGGCACCTTTATTTTTGCGGCATTAATTGCACAAATTACCTTACATTGGGAAGGGGTCATCTAATTTAGATAAGGATTAATTATGACAAAAGAAGAACTTAAAAAACAGGTTTGCCAAGCGATTGAAGCGCGAAAAGCAGATATTAAGTCTATTGCCGAAGCAATATGGGCTGAACCAGAACTTGGCTATAAAGAAATTAAAACGGCCCAAAAAGTAGAAGATGCTTTTGACCAATTAGGGGTGCCTTTTAAAAATAAATTGGCATTAACAGGTGTTAAGGGGCGTTTAAAAGGTGGGAAAGGTAGCCAATACAGCGTCGCGGTTATTGGTGAGCTAGATGCCATTATTTGTGCCGATCATCCGGCAGCTTGTGATCTTTCTGGCGCTGCACACTGCTGTGGCCATAATGCACAAATTGCCAATATGCTGGCGGTGACCATGGGTCTTATTGACTCAGGTGCAATGCAATATTTAGCTGGCGATGTAGTCCCTTTTGCCGTACCAGCTGAAGAATATGTTGAAATTACTTATCGTAATCGGTTAATTGAGGAAGGTAAAATCAAATATATTGGTGGTAAACCTGAATTAATTTCACGAGGTGAATTTGATGATATTGATATGGCTTTGCAAATTCACTTAACTGATGTTGCGAAAGAGCGCCCTAATGGTTTCATTGAAATATCAACCACCAGTAATGGATTTATCGGTAAATTGATAAAATATAAGGGTGAAGCCGCACATGCAGCTGCGGCACCTCATGCAGGGGTAAACGCCTTAAATGCAGCCATGATGGGAATCATAGGTGTTCATGCCATTCGCGAAACATTTCAAGAGAAAGATTATATTCGATTCCATCCGATTATTACGCAAGGAGGGGATTTAGTTAATGTCGTACCGAGTGATGTAAGAATGGAAAGTTATGTACGAGCAGGTAATGTTTCGGCAATGGTTGATGCCAATGAACGAATTAATCGCGCGCTTAAAGCGGGTGCTATGGCTGTAGGTGCAACTTGTGAGATTAAGGATTTACCTGGTTATTTACCATTACAAAACAATCCTACACTTAATGATTTAATGCAAAACAATGCAGAAAATCTGATTGGTGAAAAAAACGTATGGGTAGCACCTCATTTGACTGCCAGTACAGATACGGGCGACTTATCACATATTATGCCAGTTAGCCATCCATGGATTGGTTCTGTCCGTGGCGTATTGCATGGTAAAGATTATAAAGTATTTGATGAAGATATGGCTTATATTCGTCCGGCACAAATGATGGCTTGTACCATTATTGATCTACTTTATGATGATGCCGAGCAAGCTACAACATTAATGGCAAACTATAAACCATTAATGACTAAAGAGGAGTATTTAACTTTTTTAGCTGGCTTTGATAAATAATCTATTTAGCTTGGCACGTTGTCGTGCCAAGTTTCTGCTATAATATCCCTTTCATTAATAATAACTGCCATTACCCTCATGCAAGAACTAACAGATCAAGAACTTTTTCGTTACGATAGGCAAATCACCTTACGTGGTTTTGATATTGATAAACAACAAATACTGAAAAACAGTTCAGCGCTCATTGTTGGTTTAGGTGGGCTAGGCTGTGCGGCTTCACTCTATTTAACCGCTGCTGGAATCGGTAAATTAACCTTGTTGGATTTTGATACTGTCTCAAAATCTAACTTGAATAGGCAGATTTTGTACAGTGAAAAATCAATTAATCATTATAAAGTTGAGCAAGCCAAACAAGCATTAATCAATATCAATGCTAATATCGCCATTGAAACAGTTAATCAACAGCTTGATGATGTTAGTCTCCTTTCACTTATTGAGCAACATGATATTGTGATTGACTGTACTGATAATCTAACCACTCGCGAACAAATTAATCGTGGTTGTTTTACCGCTAAAAAACCGTTAGTTTCTGGTGCAGCGATTCGTATGGAAGGCTTATTAACTGTTTTTACTTATCAAAAAGATGAAGCTTGTTATCACTGTTTAAGTCGCTTGTTTGGTCAAGACCAACTGACTTGCGTAGAAGCTGGAGTTATGTCACCACTGGTTGGTATGTTTGGATCGATGCAAGCATTAGAAGCCATAAAAGTATTGACTGATTATGGTGTTCCTTTAGTTGGTCGTTTACTGATGATTGATGCGATGAGTATGCAATTTAACCAAGTATCCATAGTCAAGCAAGCTAATTGTCCGGTTTGTGGTTCCCACCATTTGGATAAGGCAAACTAATGGAAAATAATCGGATTATTTTAGCCCCTATGGAAGGGGTGTTGGATTTTAATGTTAGACAAATCTTAACTGAAGTTAATCAATTTGATTATTGTGTTACTGAATTTGTACGTGTTACTCATCATAAACTCTCTAACCGGACTTTTTATCGGTTGTGTCCTGAACTCTATAACGCAGGAAAAACCGCTTCAGGTACACCCGTTCGTGTACAACTTTTAGGACAATCACCAGAATGGATGGCAGAAAATGCGGCTAAAGCTATCGAATTAGGGTCGTTTGGTGTAGATATTAACTTTGGTTGCCCGGCGAAAACGGTGGTTGGCAGTCAAGGAGGCGCTTATTTATTAAAATACCCTGAGCAGATATTTAATATTGTCAAACAGGTTCGCCAAGCGATTACTAAAACGCATACCTTATCAGTAAAAATTCGTTTAGGTTGGGAAGATAAATTACACTGTTTTGAAATTGCTGATGCCATCCAATTAGCCGGAGCGGATGAGATTGTGATTCATGGCAGAACCAAACAAGATGGTTATAAGGCGGATAAAATTGATTGGCATACGATTGGATTGATTAAGCAACAATTAACAATTCCGGTTATCGCAAATGGTGAAATTTTTTCGTTATCAGATGCGCAAAATTGTATCAACCAAAGTCAGACTAAGCATATTATGCTTGGTCGTGGTATGTTAAATATCCCTAATCTGGCGAATATGATTCGTTTGGGTGAACAGGCTTTGGACTGGCAATCAGTGATGCAAATTCTTATCCGTTATGCCGCAACAAATATTAAGGATGTTAAACCCATGTATCATTCTGCACGCATTAAACAGTGGCTTACTTACTTAAAACAGCACTACCAACAGGCATCAACGTTACTTCAACAGATTCGAGTTTTAAAATCACAATCAGAGATTTGCGATTTTTTAAATAACTATAGAGAATAAGCTTATTTAAAGCCTTTCTACCCGTTTGTTGGCTTAGCAAAGTAATATTGAGTTACACGTTTTACAAACAAACAGCTTAAAATTACTGCGAAAATTAAAATAGCTTTCGGATAGTAAATAACGATCAGTAAACCTATCTTATTGGGCAAATAATCAGTACTAAATAAAATGACAGCAAAAACAGCATCTATAATTAATATCAACAAATTCGTCATGACAGCGCTTTTAATAATTCTATCAGATTGCAACACCACAAAGGTTCGTTTGAATAGATTTTTGGTTATCAATGTAATCAGCAGAAAAGCAATGACATAAATAAATATTGGTACGACGGTAAATAATACATAGTAAGAATTATAAAATGGTAAATTACTTGGTAATCCGGTCAAACAATTAGTAGAGGTAATAAACATAAAAAAGAAAAATGCTAAAAAGAGTGTAAAGTGAATTTTAGAACTATTGTTTGCTGTGAGTTCAAAATCTTGTCTGCTTTTATTAAACCAACTGCCAAAAATCTTAATGTAATAATAGATTAACAAACTTTCTAAACTAAAATAGACTAATCTAGAAATGGCGCTCATCGGCAAAGCAAATACCCATGAGTCAGCCTTAGTGATGTTAACAAAGAACTTATCATAAACTAATTGATAAATTAATTGGTTTCCTCGATTAAATAAAAAACTAAAAATCATAATAAGCAACACAATAATCACCAATAAACCGACATTTTTGACTGTAATGATGTGAATATTCATTCGGTAAAAGGCGATTGATGAAACAACAAATAATAGCAGGCTTGGCAAAATTAAGTGAAACAAGTTATTTAACATAAATTCAAAAATTGTTGGCCAGAAAGAAAAATTATCAATAATGATAAATAGAACGATAATATAAGTTACACATGACTTTAAAAAATTAATAGTAACAAACATTCCTACGAAAATAAGAGGTAGTTTAAAAAAAGATAATTTTTCCATTTCACTTTCCTAATTAGTTCAATTTTCCTTTAATTTAAAAATAAAGTTATTATCAGTATAGCTAAACGACTTTCAAAATAACATTTTACATAAATAGTGTTATATACTTTTTTGTCGCATAAAATAGCCTCTGGTAACGATATTTAGAACCAAACAAGATAAAAGTGGTTGTAATAGTAATAAAAAGATTAAATACGCTGAGTTTAATAATACACTGTAGGAATCAATATACTGTTTATTCATATAATAAAGCACAAAATAATAATCAATAAAAAGACAAATTAGCATGATACCACTAGCTATTAGCACACTTTTGAGAAGTTTAACATATTGAATTTTCTCAAAAGCACATAAAAAATTTCGCTTAGCCAAAAAAATACCCAGTAATATGCTTAATATGAAAAAATAATTAAGGAGGTAGAGATGTCGGTACTGCTCTGCACCAATAATATAAACCTGTCCAATTGAATTGATGATTAAATTATATCCTAATAACAATAGATAACTGACAAATACAGCAAAGAGAATAAAATGAATTTGAACACTATTTGTCGTTGTAAGTTCAAATGACGATTGATTTTTTACCATGTATTTAGCAAAAAACTTGATTAAATAGTAAATAGATAGACTATAAAATAACAAACTAATCATAGCCCAAAAGAGGTTATTTATTGTCTCAAATAACATTCCAGAGCCTATAAAATTGAATTTTATACTGATGCGAATAAAATAAGCAATGAATGATAATATTGCCATAGCGAGGGTTAACCATCGTATATTGGTTTTATTGACCATGTAGATATTTGCTGTGTGAAGCATTAGTGACAACAATCCAAATAACCAGAGCGTTTCAAGGAAGAGATGATTAAAAATGTTAATTAATATTCTTCCGATTTCACTAAAAATAAACCCAATAACGTTATATGGTAATTGGTTCAAGAAATAAAGAGCAGTAAATAAAAAATATAATAGCAGACTAATTAAAAAATAAATGAGACTCGCAATTATTGGGAGTTTAAAAAAAGATAATCTTTCCATTTAATTTCCTTATTATTAATAGATTATATTCAAACGTTATGTTTTCCTGAAACTTTTTAACACATTTTATTTTACTTATATTCTATTGTTATTTAATCAATTCGCTTGATGAAATGCTTAATTTTGAATCCCATAGCAATGAGCGAACCAAAATAGACCAAAATACCAGCAATAACTAATAACAATAATCGTGCAACGCGCATCAACATTGACCCCGTTGACCAATCAGGTAACCACTGTGCGCCAAACCATAATACCAATGACATTAATAACACAGCGATAATCACTTTAATTAGAAATCCTTTCCAACCTGACTGTGGTTGGTAAAGTTGTTTTTTTCGTAGTTGCCAAAACAATAATCCTGCATTAAAGCAAGCAGCAAGCCCGATAGATAGTGAAAGTCCTGCATGTTTTAATGGACCAATAAAAGCAAGATTCATCAATTGGGTTAAAATCAGCGTAAAGATAGCGATTTTTACCGGTGTTTTGATATCTTGCCGTGAATAAAATGCCGGTGCTAATACCTTGATGAGAATGAGTCCGAGTAAACCAATAGAGTAAGCAACTAACGCACGTTGTGTCATTAGCGCATCGTTTAATGTGAATTGACCATACTCAAACAGTGTTGATATTAATGGTCGGGAAATGACGCCTAAGGCAACGGTACTTGGTAATGCTAATAAAAAACAGAGCCGTAATCCCCAATCAAGCAGTTCTGAGTATTGCTTATGATCGCCTTTAGCAAAACTTTTGGCTAATGACGGCAATAAAATAGTACCTAATGCTACACCAAGCACACCTGCTGGAAACTCCATTAAGCGATCGGCATAATACATCCAAGATACCGAGCCGGAAATTAAAAATGAGGCAAAAATAGTATTTATAATAAGAGATATTTGACCTACTGAGACACCCAAAATAGCTGGTCCCATTTGTTTTAAAACTCGCCAAACACCACTATCTTTAAAACTAATACGCGGTAACACCAACATACCGATTTTCTTCAAAGACGGCAGTTGATAAAGTAGCTGTAAAATGCCACCTACGCCAACCGAAACCGCTAATGCTAATACCGGAGGATTAAAGTAAGGTGTTAAAAATAGGGTGAATATAATCATACTGATATTTAACAACGTTGGTACAAAAGCTGGCACAGAAAAACGGTTCCAAGTGTTTAATATTGCACCAACAAGTGAGGCAAGCGAAATAAAAAAGATATAAGGAAACGTTATTTGTAATAGCGTTGTGGCTAACTCAAATTTCTCGGTTGATTCTTGTAAAAATCCCGGCGCAGTTAACATAATCACAAAAGGCGCGGTGATAACACCAATCAAAGTGACAATGGCTAAAACTAAAGTTAATAAACCTGAAACATAAGCGACAAAAGTTCGCGTGGCTTCAAGACCTTGCTGGTTTTTATATTCAGCTAGAATTGGCACAAAGGCTTGTGAAAAAGCGCCTTCGGCAAAAATACGTCTGAGTAAATTGGGTAATTTAAATGCAACAAAAAAGGCATCGGTCGCCATTCCTGCACCAAAAAAGCGAGCTATAATTGCATCACGTACAAAACCTAATACACGTGAAACCATGGTCATTGAACTTACCGTGGCTAAAGATTTCAGAAGATTCATATTTACAGCCTAATACTGACAATGAGGCATAGTCTACAAACTATTAGTATAAATCACCATGATTTTTTCAATAAACTTAGATTATAAATCCACCGTCAGCCTGTCACTGACGGGATAGTGAATTTAGCGATCTTTTAATGGAATGAAGGTCATCAGTTCCCCTACATTTTTATAGGCAGGTCGGATGATTCGGCGATCATCAAAGTTGAGTTCTTCAATTCGGTGTGCGCACCAGCCAACAATACGAGACATGGCAAATAAAGGCGTATATACCTCTTTAGGTAAACCAATCATGTCATAAACAAAACCGGAATAAAAATCGACATTCGCGCAAACCTGTTTTTTAGTTCTGGCATTTTTTCGATTAACAACAGCGTGTATCGCTCGTTCCTCAAGCAGATTTAAGAAATTATACTCTTGTTCTCGTCCCTTCTCTTTGGCGAGTTCATATGCCATCTCTTTAAGCAATACAGCTCTAGGATCGGAAACGGTATAAACCGCATGCCCGATACCATAAATCAACCCTTTTTTATCAAAGACTTCTTTATTTAAGATACGCTGTAAATAGCTGTCTATTTCATTAACATCTGTCCAATTCTTAATTGTCTCTTTGAGATGTTTTAACATTTTGCCAACTTGTAAATTCGCTCCACCATGTAAAGGACCTTTGAGTGAGCCGATACCTGCAGCAATGGATGAATAGGTATCTGTTCCGGTTGAGCTTGTTACTCGCACGGTAAAAGTAGAGTTATTACCCCCACCATGCTCAGCATGAATAATCATGGCTAAATCGAGTACACGTACATCAAGATCTGTATAACCGTTCGATCCTTTCATCATATATAAAAAATTTTCAGCGATAGAAAAATCTTCATGAGGATGACGGATATGCAATGATTTGCCTTTAGCGCTATGACTTAACATATTATAAGCGTAAGCAATAATGGCTGGAAATTTAGCAATTAAATCAATCGATTGTCGCATCAAGTTATCACGCGAAGTATCATCTGGCTGTGGATCATAGGTGTACATTTCAAGCACTGTTCTGGCTAAAATATTCATCACATCATGGCCTTCAAGCTCCATAATGGCAATTTTAGTTTGCTTTTCTAACGCCATCGATTCGCAAAGTAACCGTGAAAAATCGTGTAACTCTTCAGCATCAGGCAAATTACCGGATAACAATAAATAAATGGTCTCTTCAAAGCCAGTACGTTTTTCTTGCTGTGCATTATGTACCAGATCATCAATATCTATGCCTCGATATAGTAATTTACCGGCAATCGGTTTTAATGAGCCGTCTGCCAAGCGTTCATAACCAACCACGTCCCCAATACTGGTTAATCCAACTAATACGCCTGTATGATCTGCATTACGTAATCCACGTTTAACATTGAATTTTTCAAATAACTTTGTATCTATTTTACTGGTGTTTTTTATCGTTTCAGATAATTTATAAACCAAGAATTTTTCCTTCATGTTTGATGACTCCCAACGTTATAAATTATCAATAATGGCTTGGGTAAATTGACTGGTTGATAATTCCTCACCATGTTTCATAAAGCGTGCTAAATCAACCGTTGCTTGACCATTTTGAAATAGTTTTTCCATTGCACCTGTAACCAGTTGCCCGACTTGATACCAACCAAGATAATCAAACATCATCACCCCTGATAATAATAATGAAGATGGATTGGCTTGATCTTTTCCTGCGATATCAGGCGCTGTACCATGGGTAGCTTCAAAAATAGCATGTCCCGTCATATAATTAATATTGGCTCCCGGTGCAATGCCAATACCGCCTACCATGGCAGCAAGCTGGTCAGAAACATAATCCCCATTAAGATTCAATGTTGCAACCACAGAATAATCTTCCGGTTTTAATAAGGTATTTTGTAAAAATGCATCACAAATAACATCTTTTATAATTAATTTACCCGTTAATTTTGCAGCTTGTAATGCTTGATTTGCTACTTCATTACCTTGCTCTTTTTTGAGCTTTGCATAGTAATTCATGGTGAAAACGCTATCAGTAAATTCACGCTCTGCTAGTTCATATCCCCACTGTTTAAAGCCTCCTTCAGTAAATTTCATAATATTTCCTTTATGTACTAATGTTACTGACGGTAGTTTATGTTGTAGCGCATATTCAATAGCCGAGCGTATCAGGCGTTCAGAGCCTTCAATTGAAACCGGTTTAACACCAAATGATGAAGTGTCAGGGAAACGGACTTTTTTCACACCCATTTGTTGCGATAAAAATTGATAAAATTTTTTGGCTTCAGGTGTTCCTTGTTGCCATTCAATACCCGCATAGATATCTTCGGTATTTTCACGAAAAATTGTCATACTGACTTTTTCAGGATATTTAATCGGTGATTCAACACCTTTAAACCAACGTACCGGTCGCAAGCAAACATAAAGATCTAACTCTTGACGAAGAGCCACATTAAGCGAACGAATTCCTCCACCAACAGGAGTTGTTAATGGACCTTTGATACCCACAAGATATTGTTTAAACGCATCCATTGTTTCAGTAGGTAACCAAGAGCCATTGAGTTTAAATGATTTTTCTCCGGCAAGCACTTCATACCATTCAATACTTCGCTTACCTTGATACGCTTTTTCAATTGCTTTATCAAAAATCTGACGTGCTGCCAGCCAAATCTCTTTACCTACACCATCCCCTTCAATAAAAGGAATAATAGGATGATCAGGTACAACTAATTGTCCATTTTCAATTAAAACTCGTTGTTTCATATTATCGGTTCCTTTTACTTTTAGGTTTTAGTTAAGCTCTTCTTTTAACTTATTTAAAGCACTGCCTGCTTTAAACCAATCAATCTGAGCTTGGTTATAGGTATGAGCAACTTCAAATGATTCCATACAGCCATCACTGTGATGAAGTGTTAAAGTTAGATTTTTTCCCGGTATAAAATCGGTCAATCCAGTAATACTAATTTGGTCATCTTCACGAACTTTATCGTAATCATTTTTGTCTACAAAAGTTAGAGCTAACATACCTTGTTTTTTAAGATTGGTTTCATGAATACGCGCGAATGATTTAACTACAATCGCTTTTACATTTAAAAAACGCGGCTCCATTGCGGCATGTTCTCGCGATGAACCTTCACCATAATTCTCTTCTGCAATAACAACAGAACCTAATCCTTCAGCTTTTAATTTACGTGCTAGTGCCGGCACTTCGATATATTGGCCACTTTGTACATCTAACACCGAATTGGTCTTTTGATTAAAGGCATTGACAGCACCAATTAACATATTGTTAGAGATGTTATCTAAATGTCCGCGAAATTTTAACCATTTACCAGCCATAGAAATGTGATCAGTTGTACATTTGCCTGTCGCTTTGATTAACAGTGGTTGCGTAATAATGTCTTTACCATCCCATGCTGAAAAAGGTGATAGTTGTTGTAGTCGTTGAGAATTAGGGGCAATGTGAACTTCAACCTGACTTCCGTCTGCAATTGGTGCGACATAACCTGCATCGTCAACAGCAAAGCCTTGTTTTGGTAATTCATCACCAGTTGGTTCAGGTAATTTTACTTGTTGTCCTTTGTTATTCACTAGTGTGTCAGTGAGTGGATTAAAACTGAGTCTACCCGCAATAGATAATGCCACAACTATTTCAGGTGAACAGACAAAGGCATAAGTATTTGGGCTTCCGTCATTTCTTTTAGCAAAATTACGGTTGAACGAAGTGACAATTGAATTTTTATGTTCATCGGCAACTTCGTCGCGACGCCACTGACCAATACAAGGTCCACAGGCATTTGCCATTATCGCTGCACCAGCCTGTTCAAAACGAGTCAAAATACCATCACGCTTTGAAGTGTATTTCACTTGTTCTGAACCGGGATTGATAATTAATTTAGCATTAACCGTTAAACCTAATTGATTAGCCGCATCAATGACAGATGCAGCCCGCATCATATCTTCATAGGAGGAGTTTGTACAAGAACCAATCAAGCCAACTTCCATATTATCCGGGTAATGGTGTTCTTTGACAGCTTTAGCTAGTTGAGATATGGGGTAAGCTAAGTCAGGGGTAAATGGACCATTCACATAAGGCTCTAAGTCGCTGAGATTAATTTCTATAACTTGGTCATAATATGCTGTCGGTTGTGCCAATACTTGCGGGTCGGGATTAAAGCAATCAATTAGCGTATTGGCTAAATCAACGACTTCTTGGCGACCTGTCATGACTAAGTAATCGGCTGATTTTTGGCTATAAGGAAAAATTGATGTGGTCGCCCCTACTTCTGCTCCCATATTACAGATAGTCGCTTTGCCTGTTGCGGATAATGATTGCGCTCCTTCTCCAAAATATTCAATTATGGAATTGGTTCCACCTTTAACCGTTAAAATACCTGCAAGCTTTAAAATAACGTCTTTCGGGGATGCCCAACCGGATAATTTTCCTGTCAATTTGACCCCAATGATTTTTGGCATTTTCAGTTCCCAAGGCATCCCAGCCATGACATCAACGGCGTCAGCACCGCCGACACCAATTGCAATCATGGATAAACCACCCGCATTAGGCGTGTGTGAATCAGTACCTATCATCATTCCACCTGGAAAAGCATAATTTTCAAGTACAACTTGGTGAATAATACCGGCATCTGGTTTCCAAAAGCCTATGCCATATTTATTTGAAACATCTCGCAGGAATTGATATACCTCTTGGTTATTACTTTCAGCAATAATCAGATCATCATGGGCATTTTTATATGCTTGAATTAAATGGTCACAGTGTACAGTCGATGGCACAGCAACTCGTTTACGTCCAGAGTTCATTAACTGTAAAAGTGCCATTTGCGCAGTTGCATCTTGCATGGCGACACGATCTGGTGAGAAATTAACATAATCTTCACCTCGTTGATAAGCTTTAAGTTCTTCACCTTGAGCAAGATGTGCATAAAGAATCTTTTCCGTCAAGGTTAATGGTTTACCGATTTTTTGACGAATTAAGTCAATTTTTTGTGGGTATTGCTGATAAATATGTTTAATTAAATTAATATCGTAAACCATAATAAAACCCCATTGCTAATATTTCTTCTCTGTGCATTTTACCAGTTAATAAACTGGATAATTATTCACTTTTAATAACTAAATATTCATTTAAATATACTATTAATTTTTAAAAAAGCAATTTTATACTAAAACGTATACTTAACCTGAACCATCTTGACAAGTTTAAGTAATTTTAGAAATCTATTGCTGTAGAAAGTGATAGAAGTTGCTTTTAAATATTCTATCCAAATATTTGAAAGTATGCTCATTAAAGTAAATTGAAAATTTAGCAACCTTATAAGTAATTATAATGTTAAGATGTTTCAGGTTAACCATATGTTTAAGTATAAAGCGAGGTTATATTTAGCTGTTTGCTTGCTATAAAATTATGTGTTAAATTGTCGCTCCGAACAATATTTACACTCATTTTTTTATGAATCAAACAACTAGTCCGTCACCGACAAAAACTGGTGGCTTTTTAAATACAATAGAACGAATTGGAAACAAAATTCCCGATGTAACAACACTTTTTTTCTACGCTTTAATTATCTGTTTTGTTGCCTCTTTACTACTCTCTTTTGTGAGCTTTAATTATATAAATCCTGTGACACAAGAAAAGTTGACAGTGGTCAATATGTTAGCACCCGATCATCTGGTAACCTTTTTAACTAAAATGGTTCAAAACTTTGTCACATTTCCTCCTTTAGGTATCACTATTGTTGCAACTTTGGGAATAGGTATTGCGGAAAGTAGTGGTTATATCCATGTTTTACTTAAAAAATTACTTGCTGTAACACCTAAAAAACTTGTTACACCTTCAGTCATTTTTGTCAGTATGGTATGTCATATTGCGTCTGACTCTGCTTATGTGATTTTAATGCCGGTCTCTGCAATGATGTTCTACGCGACAGGTCGTCACCCGTTGGCCGGTATTGCGGCTGCTTTTGCTGGCTTAGCCGGTGGCTTTAGTTCAAGTTATACTCCTTCAATTATTGACCCAATTATGCAAGGTTTCACCCAAAGTGCAGCACAAATTATTGATCCTTCTTATCAAGTCAATGTGTTATGTAATTACTTCTTAAGTTTCGGTGGTACTTTTTTTGTTTTGATAGCTTGTTGGTTCGTTACGGATAAAATTGTAGAGCCTCGTTTAAATGCCACTATGCCTTTAAATAAAGATCTACAATTGGATAATATTGCTGATTCACCAGCTATTACGCCAATTGAAAATCGTGGATTTAAGTTGGCATCAATTGTGTTTATGATCATCGCAATTGGTCTTGTTTTATTATTACTCCCAGAAAATTCATTATTACGAGCGCCAGATGGAAGTATGACCAGCAATAAAGCACCTATAATGCAAATTATTGTGCCGTTGTTATTTTTGTTTTTTTCTATTCCGGGATTGATTCATGGTTTTGTCACTGGTGCATTTAAGTCATCTCGTGATATTGTAAAATCAATGGAAAATATCACTAAATCGTTAATTCCATTTATTGTTTTTGCGTTCTTTTGTGCGCAATTTTTATATGTCTTTTCTCATTCGCAAATTGGTACTTTAATTGCAATTGCCGGCGCAGAATTTCTAAAAGCATTGCATATGCCGTCAGTAGTCACGATTTTTGGCGTGATTATTTTAACCAGTATGTTAAATGTACTGATTACTTCAGCCTCTTCTAAATGGGCAATATTAGCTCCAATTTTTGTACCAATGTTGATGTCTGTTGGCATTTCGCCTGAGTTAACACAAGCTGCATATCGTATCAGTTCCGCCGTTAACGTTAGTACACCGATGTTTGCTTTTTATCCATTAATCATTGCGTATTGTCAACAGTATTGTAAAAATACTGGTGTTGGTACCTTAAGCTCAATGATGATCCCATATACCGCAGCTTTACTTATTGCTTTAACCGTAAATCTACTGTTATTTTGGTTCTTGGGTCTGCCAATTGGCTTTGATAGTGGCTATGTTTATCCAGCGACAAATCTTTAGCCATTAATAAGGAGTTATCTATTATGAATATTACAGAACAGCTAGTTACCCGTTTTTTACGCTATGTTAGTATACCAAGCCAAAGTGCTGTTGGTTGCGCTAATGTTCCTTCTACTCCAGGTCAAACGGAGTTAGCTAAAGTACTTCAACAAGAGTTAATTGAACTTAACTTACAAGATGTATATCTTGATGAACATAGTATCGTGACCGCTAAATTAGCCGGAAATAGTCCTAATGCACCTAAAATTGGATTTGTGGCGCATCTGGATACGGTTGATGTGGCATTATCAGATAAAATCAACCCTCAGCGAGTTAAATTTACTGGTCAGGATATTTTATTAAATAAACAAAAAGATATTTGGTTCAAAGTTGCAGAGCATCCTGAATTGAATAAATACCTCAATGATGAGCTTATTGTCACTGACGGTACCAGTGTGCTTGGCGCTGATAATAAGGCGGCAATTGCTAACGTAATGACAATGTTAGATCAATTACAACAACAGAAATGCACCCATGGTGACATTTATGTCGCTTTTGTACCCGATGAAGAGGTGGGGCTTAATGGCGCCAAAAAGTTAGATTTAAATCGCTTTAAGCCGGATTTTGCCTATACCATAGATTGTTGTGAGCTAGGTGAAGTCGTTTATGAAACATTTAATGCAGGCTCTGCTACCATTGAAATTGCGGGCGTATCAGCACATCCAATGTCAGCAAAAAATGTTTTAATTAATCCGATCCGTGTAGCAAACGATATTATTAACTGCTTTGATAGCTTTGAAACACCAGAACATACTGAAGGGAAAGAGGGTTATTTCTGGTTTAATGATATTGTGGGTAATCAAAGTACCACAACGTTGAAGATGAACATTCGCGACTTTGATCTTGCCAAATACGAGGCTCGTAAAAGTTATATCCAACAAGTGGTCGATTTTATAAGTCGTAAGTACCCTCGCGCTAAAATTGAGTGCAAAATTACTGATACATATAGCAATATTGCTAACTATTTAGGGAATGATCGGCGTTCAATTGATTTAATTTATCAATCATTTGAACAATTGAATATTCAGCCAAATACGATTGCTATGCGTGGTGGGACAGATGGTTCTGCACTTTCAGCTAGAGGACTCACTACACCTAATTATTTTACTGGCGCACATAACTTCCACTCTTGTTATGAATTTTTGCCTCTTTCATCGTTTCATAAATCATTTGAAGTGACGATGAAAATCATCGAATTAGCAGCAAAAATGCACTAAATATTCTAAAAAGGGATTAATTTCCCTTTTTTTATTGCTATCTAAATTTACAATTTTAATCTATTTAACCATTTCATGGTAAGAATTCATTATTGCTTACACAACCTCTCTAATGGTTATCATCTATATTACAATGATTTAATAGGATTTGAGTCTGTTTATCGCTTTTTGTGTAATTAATTAGGTATTTTTGTTGCTTAAACTATGAGGGAGAAAAGTGGTGGGTCGTGAGCAGATTATTCGGCACTTCCTGTGCCTCACTCCTTCGGAGCCAACTCTTCGTGTTGTTCAAATTCGTTCCGGACGAATTTGTCGAACGCTGGCGTTCTCATCGCTTTGTGTTATTAATTAGGTATTTTTGTTGCTTAAACTATGAGGGAGAAAAGTGGTGGGTCGTGAGCTGATTATTCGGCACTTCCTGTGCCTCACTCCTTCGGAGCCAACTCTTCGTGTTGTTCAAATTCGTTCCGGACGAATTTGTCGAACGCTGGCGTTCTCATCGCTTTGTGTTATTAATTAGGTATTTTTGTTGCTTAAACTATGAGGGAGAAAAGTGGTGGGTCGTGAGCTGATTATTCGGCACTTCCTGTGCCTCACTCCTTCGGAGCCAACTCTTCGTGTTGTTCAAATTCGTTCCGGACGAATTTGTCGAACGCTGGCGTTCTCATCGCTTTGTGTTATTAATTAGGTATTTTTGTTGCTTAAACTATGAGGGAGAAAAGTGGTGGGTCGTGAGCTGATTATTCGGCACTTCCTGTGCCTCACTCCTTCGGAGCCAACTCTTCGTGTTGTTCAAATTCGTTCCGGACGAATTTGTCGAACGCTGGCGTTCTCATCGCTTTGTGTTATTAATTAGGTATTTTTGTTGCTTAAACTATGAGGGAGAAAAGTGGTGGGTCGTGAGCTGATTATTCGGCACTTCCTGTGCCTCACTCCTTCGGAGCCAACTCTTCGTGTTGTTCAAATTCGTTCCGGACGAATTTGTCGAACGCTGGCGTTCTCATCGCTTTGTGTTATTAATTAGGTATTTTTGTTGCTTAAACTATGAGGGAGAAAAGTGGTGGGTCGTGAGCTGATTATTCGGCACTTCCTGTGCCTCACTCCTTCGGAGCCAACTCTTCGTGTTGTTCAAATTCGTTCCGGACGAATTTGTCGAACGCTGGCGTTCTCATCGCTTTGTGTTATTAATTAGGTATTTTTGTTGCTTAAACTATGAGGGAGAAAAGTGGTGGGTCGTGAGCTGATTATTCGGCACTTCCTGTGCCTCACTCCTTCGGAGCCAACTCTTCGTGTTGTTCAAATTCGTTCCGGACGAATTTGTCGAACGCTGGCGTTCTCATCGCTTTGTGTTATTAATTAGGTATTTTTGTTGCTTAAACTATGAGGGAGAAAAGTGGTGGGTCGTGAGCTGATTATTCGGCACTTCCTGTGCCTCACTCCTTCGGAGCCAACTCTTCGTGTTGTTCAAATTCGTTCCGGACGAATTTGTCGAACGCTGGCGTTCTCATCGCTTTGTGTTATTAATTAGGTATTTTTGTTGCTTAAACTATGAGGGAGAAAAGTGGTGGGTCGTGAGCTGATTATTCGGCACTTCCTGTGCCTCACTCCTTCGGAGCCAACTCTTCGTGTTGTTCAAATTCGTTCCGGACGAATTTGTCGAACGCTGGCGTTCTCATCGCTTTGTGTTATTAATTAGGTATTTTT
>NZ_LZGM01000108.1 GCF_001690195.1 Gilliamella sp. wkB108
AACCATTATGATGACTAAATATTTTTAAAAAAATATATGTACTGCATTAAATACCTAAAATTAAGTATACAGATCTATCCACGACATTAGTACCATATTTTCCTATAAATTGTTCTCCAAAATCTTAAACATTTCTTTCTCATGGGCCTTTGCTTTTTCTTCCGTCCACCCGTCATTACTACACTTAGTTAACTCATCCATAATTTTTAATTTTAAGCTTTGATTAATTATACTAGGATATGAATTGATTTTACCTATTGGTGGTAAGTTTGAAAATTTAGAATTGCCAGAAATTGTTATTAAGGCTAGATTACCAAATCGGTTTAAAGACTTTTCATCCCAAGTTTCAACTTCTGTTGGATTTTGTGGATGGAAATGTTCGATTGAGTTTCTGAATTGAAACTGCCAATTATCTTGAAGAGGTGATATATATTGATTTTTATTATATGTATAGCCATCCCGATAAAGTAAATAATCGAGGTAAGAAAATATGATTCGCTCAAATGCAAACCCACTCATATTTTTATAATCAGATTCAACTATCTTTTCATTACAATAATTCTCTAATAAATTAATAAGATTAATAAGAATAGGTTTTTGTTCTTTCAGTAATTCTGACATAACTATTGAGATCCAATGCATCGTTTTTGGTGATGTGTAGGTTATCCGCAAACAAGATTGAAGTGTCCTAAATTGTTTATTAAGCTCTTCTTTACTGTTAAAAGTACCTACATATTCAGCTTTATCATAATTATTATTATCTTTATATTTTTTTAAACGTTGTAGAGACCATTTCCCAATATCTTTGTAATCCCCAATAAATTCACGTTTTATAATATATTGATCAAATAGTACTCGGCATTTTAACAGGTGAAAAAGGTAGTTTTTGGCATTTTCAGTATTTGACCATGTCCAAGTTAAATTTTTGAGAAAGTTATTATCATTTAGGTTTGCATCTTCTTCCATGGATTTTTTAAGAGCTACATTTACCTGTAACAAAAAATTGGGAAATGAAATTATTGATTCAAAACGTTCTTTTTCTTCATCTTCTTTTGCATTATTAATATCACCCAACTTATTCTTATTTATCATGTCAAGTAAGGTTTTATTACTTATAGAGTCATTCCCTATAGATGCTTTCTTTTTTAACGAATCAAAATTAATCACTTGAGTAGAAAGCTCATCCCAATTTTCCGTAAATATAGCATTACGTACATCAACAGAAAAATTCATCTGTACATATGAATTCATATCGGAACATTTTTCCCAAATCATTGATGCTATATTTTTATCTTCTTTACTTTTTAGTGCACTTAACAATTTAGCCTTTACTATCTGATGAAGTTCCAGTTGCTCACCTCGAGTATTCATCACCTCGAAATAATGATTCAAATCTATATTTTTAGGAACTTTAACTCGCACAAAAAAAACATTTTTTAATTTTTTAATAAAACTATCTTTTTCTATTTTTTTATTTTCAAAATATTTTGAAATTACTTTTGTAAATACCCCATTCTTAGTACACAATTCACGTAGAAAATTACTCTGGGTGTTTTAGTGTTTTATATTCAATCGGCGTCATATTATTTAATGTCTTATGGGGTCTTTCGGTATTATAAATGGTTAACCTCTCCTCCGTTATTTTCCTTACTTGTTTCAGGTTGTTAAAAAGATATAAATCCAATACTTCTGTTCGATAAGTACGATTAAATCGTTCAATATAACCATTTTGATAAGGACTACCCGGATTGATGTAATCTATAGTTATGCCGTGTGCGTCAGCCCAGTTATTGAATACGTTTCCGGTAAATTCTGGTCCATTATCTACTCTTACTTTTAATGGATAACCATAATACTCAGCCAGTTTGTCGAGATAACGGGTCACTCTTCTGGCTAGTAAACACACCGCTATATCAATACCTAATGCCTCTCGGTTAAAGTCATCAATAACATTGAAAGTCCTAAATCTCCGTTGATTTTAACTGCTGTCACTCATAAAATCCATTGACCAACATTTACCTTGTTTATCTGCAACGGATAACTTTTCCGGACTTCGTGGTGGAATACGTTTTTTCTGCTTTATCCTGATATTCAGTTTTAATTCACAATAAACCCGATATACTCGTTTATGATTCCATTTATAACCAAACTTTTTGATGCGGTTAAAACATTTAGGAAAACCCCAACGTAAATGTTGGTCGGTAATCGTATTGAGTATTGAAATAATCATCGAATCATCCTGTAACTTAGGTTGATAATAATAAGCACAGCGACTTAAGCCAACAATGGCACAACTCAGGGCTATAGTAAGGCATTCAGTGGTTTGTAATTCCTTTGCCCATGCCTTACGAGCCTCAGTTGGCACTACAGCTTTTTTATGATTTCTTCCTGCAACTGTGATTTTAAACTCAATTCGGCAAACATTTGTTTAAGCTTACGATTTTCTGCTTCTAATTCCTTTAATCGCTTGATATCCGAGGTTTCCATACCGCCGTATTTTTCTCGCCATTTATAAAAAGTTGAGTTACCTATGGCATATTTTCGGCAAAGCTCTTTAACCGGAATGCCGGCTTCAGCTTCTTTTAAAATAGATACAATTTGGTGTTCAGTCATTTTTTTCATATACAAATCCTCTTTTGCTTTTATCATAGAGAATTTTCTACTTGTTTGCTGTATTATTTTAGGGGATATTTACAATGCAAACATTACCTCATGCATCGCCATGTCTGGAATCTACTGTGGTGGGTTCGAGTTCGATTTAAGTTTTTATCACCGATTTAGGTAAATATAACGAAGGAGAGCTAGTTGGTGAATGGCTTGAGTTATCCACAACAAACGAGCAAGTAAAACAATGCTTAGAAAAAATTGGTATTGATGGTATTAATTATGAATTCGTTATCATTGAGCTTTAGTAAAAATTATATTTTCTTTTTTGAGAATAGAGTTATTTTAAAATAAAGATAAGTTTATTAAATTGAGTAGAAATAATTTTTCCTTTATGAGATAATTATATTAATTGTCATTTATGACAAAAATTATAAATACAATTTTTTCAAACATATAGGTGTTTTTGATGGGTGAGAAATCAAAAAAAATTCAAGTGTCTGTTTCTTTGCCTCATAAACTTTTTTATGATTTAGAAAAAGTTGTTAATGGAAAAAATCGTTCAGAGGTAATTCGAGACTTGTTAGAAAAATCAATAAAAGAAGTTGATAAGAGAAGAAAAAATGGAGTGGTATACACTCCTAAATATCTTGCAGAATATGTTTCCAATAAAATTACAAATTATTTTGATGTAAATATATCATGCACCAAGGTAACTAATTGTTATGTTCTCGATCCTGCATGTGGTGAAGGCATTTTACTCCAGTCTATCAAAACCTCATTAATAAATAAAAAAATAGATTGTAAATATGTTGGTATTGATATAGATAATTTTGCTCTAAAACAAGCCAAAAAAAATTTGACAAAAAAATTTTATGGGTTTCACACAAATGCCTTATGTCCGTTTAACACTAATAGATTTATAGGTTGGGATAAAATTAATAATAGCTTAGGTAATGGTAATGGGTTTGATCTTATAATTGCTAATCCACCCTGGGGCGCTGATGTATCAAATTATAAAAAGTGGATTAACAAAGAAGATTTTAAAATGTTGTATGGGCGATACGATACATCAGACTTATTTATTGAATTATCTATTTCATTATTAAAAGAAAATGGTGTTGCTGGTTTGATTATTCCTGATTCACTTTTTTCTCATGATCGAGCTCAATTGCGGAAACTTTTGTTAGATAATACTAAAATTTTATTTATAGGGCGATTTGGTGAAAAAATATTTAAAGATATTAATCGTGCTTGTGCTGTAGTAATCTTTCAAAAAAGAACAAACTTCAATGAACCTTATGAGATTGATTGTTTTCGTTTACCTACTGAGGAGAGAAATAATGTAATTAATGGTACTACTACTTTAAGTGCTGTTGAGAAAAAATACCTACATAAGGTGGCCTTTTCTCGTTTTAATGTAGAACCCGATTATTTATTTAATCTAGATATTGACTCAACTTTAGAAAAAACATACCAAAAAATAGCATCAAATAAGAATAAACTTGGTGATTATTTAGATAATCATCGAGGTGTAGAGTTATCTAAAAAAGGGAAAATAATCAAATGTTCATCTTGTGAATTATGGAGTCCACTTCCTAAAGGATTAGATTTTACATGTAAAATCTGTGGGGAAAAAAGGTCTATTGATACCTTAATTTCAAAAGTGATTATACACAAAACATTTGATAAAGATTTCTATTCTATTATAGTTGGTGAGGATATTAATCGTTATAAAATTAATCATAATTTCTGGATAGACATATCGAACTCAGGTGTGAATTATAAAAAAGCGACAATTTATAATGGAGATAAGATTGTTGTGCGAAAGACTGGTATAGGCATTTCGGCTTCGATTGATTATACTTCAAGCTATACTAATCAAGTAGTATATATATTTAAGCTTAAAAGGGAATTTGAAAAAAAAATCCCTCTAGAGTTTCTATTAGCAATATTGAATTCCAGAGCAATTTTCTTTTTCATATCTATGTCAAATGGAGAAATTGAGTGGAAGAGTCATCCTTATTTAACTCAAAAGCAAATTATTAATGTTCCCATTCCTGATTTGAATAAATTACATTATGAAGACATATGTTCAATATACGAATTATCTAATTGTTTAAAGGATAATCTTAAAAAAAATAAGCTTATTTCTCCAAATTTAGATGCTCGTATTGAAAAATTAGTGGCTAAACTTTATGGATTGGATTTTGAAAATTATCAGGCTATTTTTAAAGCTTTAGATAAAGCGCAAGAACTGATAGCTGTCAAGGTGTTAAAGAATATAAGTGCTAATGATGTTTTCGGAATTAAGGAATAATTATGGGATATCGATATATAGGTTCTAAAGTAAAAATAGTTGATAAAGTAATTAATAAAATATCTGAATTATGTATGGAGGGAGGAACTGTATGTGATTTAATGTCGGGAACTGGTGTTGTATCTAGTGAGCTTAGAAAAAGAGAATATAGAGTTATTGCAAATGATCTTATGACATATTCATACCATCACTCAATAGTTAATCTTAAATTCTCAAAGCAACCTGAATTTAATAAATTAATAAATTATATCTCAAATAAGTATGAGTTAGATTCAAACAAATCACCTTATGAAAATGTGATTAATTTTTTGAATAATATAAAACCAATTCAAGGCTACTTTTGGAAAGAGTTTTCGGTTGAAGGTACTCCTTCTAATATGGGGAAATCCCGTAATTATTTTCATCCTGAAAATGCGAAAAAGATTGATGGGATAAGATATATAATTAATATATTTTGGAAAGAAGAACTTTTAAGTAACTATGAGTATAGTTTATTACAACATGATTTGATTATGGCGTCTAATGATGTTGCAAACATAGCTGGAACGTATGGTCATTATATGGCTAAATTGAATGGAAGAGCATTATCTGCTATTCGGTTGGAATGTTCTAATTTATTTTTGAAAGAGGATATTGATAATCATATTGTCATGCAGGGGTATGCTGAAAAAATTGCTAGTAATATTCAGTGTGATTTGTGCTATATAGATCCTCCTTATATGAAAAGGCAATATGCAGCTAATTATCACATTTTAGAAACACTAGCTCGAGGCGATGAGCCTGAAGCTATTGGGATTAGTGGTTTAAGACCATGGAGAGATCAATATTCAAATTTTTGTACTAAAACAAAAATAAGGCAATCAATGAAAGATATCGTTGAAAATATGAATTGTAACAATTTTTTAATTAGTTATAGTGAGGATGGATTATTATCTATTGAAGATTTCCAAACATTATTATCAAATTTTGGAGATATCTATATTGATAGTTTTATACATAAGCGTTTTAAAAGTAATAACAGTCGTTTGAAAAATGAGTTAACTGAATATCTCATATACCTTCAAAAATAAATCTCAGACGAAATAGAAAAAAGAGCCATATTAATATGGCTCATTATCTGTGGATTGAAGCTAAATGTTCAGGTGACCAAGTAATTGTATATTGTTTTTTATTGATTTTTATAGTCAAATGTCCATATCCATTGCTATCTACTTTTATATTTTTCAAGTCTATCCCTTCAACTTCTGCATGATGGAGCATTCTATGTATAAGTGGGTTTACAACAATAAGATTACTTATTTCATCAGACCCTCCTTCACCTAAAGGGATAAGATGATGGGCTTCTGTGTAATCGATACCATCTTTTTTTTGAAAAGCAAATTCTTTTCCTGTAATTTGACACGTATTGTCGTAAACACGTTTTAAATTATTAACAAGGGACTTATTTCTAACCCTTATCATATTTAAATATTCTTTGGTGAAGACATTTCTAGAACTACTATCATTGTTGAATAGAGTATCTATAAAGTTTGATTCATCGTTAATTGGATTAGATATTGCTGAAATATAAGTTTCTTCCCCATGAGACTGAAGAGGGTAGTTTTTGTCTGCTGAATTTATATATATGTTATCGTTATCTCTAAAATTTATTATTCCACTATTGCCTTCAATACTCAAAAACATGGAGTTAATCGATTTAGGAGGTATTCCTTTTATTGGTAGGAGAGTTGTTCCGTCATTCAAAAACCAGCCCGCCCAAACTTTATGTGCATCTGTTGTAACAAGATAAACTATTAATCCAGCAGGACACTGTGTTCTATCCGTGTTATCAATCGGAACTGGAAAGCCAGCATCCGGATGCCAAGCTCTAACTCGGTTTGAACGAGAAGACAAAAGTTTTTGACTAGTTATGCTGACCGACTGAGGTCTCCTTTGATATATTTTCAGTTCTTGACTAGCTAAATCGTTTGCTTTATCTAATTTTAGACTGTAAATTGGAAAAGTCCAACTTGGACCTTGTGTTTCTTGCTGTATCTTTACTTCATTTACTCCTGAAAAAAAATTACTCCATTGTTCTAGACTAACTGTGCTTGTTGGAAAATCTATGTAAGCTTGCCCCCCCCCTCCAGACTCCATGCCTGGTGGTTTATTTATATTGAAGAAATCCGCATTTGTTAAGCATCTGTAAACGATTGATTTTACTTTTTCCATATTTGTGGTCTTCCTACTCGATTAAAATACATTTATAGATAAAAATATCTGATATTTATTTCTAAAGTAAGTTTCTGTTAAAATAGGTTATTACAATTATGTTAAATATAGATAAATGCGTCAATCCTATTTTTATTCAAAATTCAAATGTACTGTTGCTAATCTCGGAGGGCAATTTATTTTATAAATAAATTACTTTTTCGTAATCAACAAAAGAGCGATAGGTTTTCAGATATGAATCATATAACTCGAATTCGACTTATATGATATACGGATACAGCCTCGGATACATCTTCTACCTAAATCCCCCAATTTAATAATCTCAAGGCTTTATGCTGTATCTTCGATTCCGCGTCCGGGTCCAATCACCAAGTTCTAAGACCTGCTTAAAGCTGGTTTTTTATGCCCTAAGCCTTTTTTGAAGATGGTTATGGAAACTAATGAGTCAGCATGCCGGTAACCCATCAAACCATAGAACATTACCAAACGATAAACAATTTCCTTACAAGTGTTAAATATTTTTAAAATTCAAATTATTGCGTTTACTATCACTTAACATATCGTTAACTTGACAAATATTGGCAGGTCAATTAAATTGTCGCTTCCATAATTTTTCTGCATTGAAGATTATGTATGACATCTCAGAAATTATTGCCAAAGGGGGCATTTGAGGTCAATTGCTGCATTTTGCCAATAACTGTAAAGATAAAATCATTGATCAAAATGCCATGCCTTATGGACTGACATCCGCGTAATATAAAACATTACTTCATATTGTTTTTAGAAATTTGATAACACCGATGGCACTTAGTCAAGCATTACCTATTGATAATGCAGCAATAAGGCGTTGGCTCGATCGTAGAACAACCAGGTTTTTTATTCGCATCCGAGGTAAACAAGATAGACGGCAAATTAATATCGTATTTACTCAACAAGGTGAACAAATAAGTAAAAAATCCTCTCAATTTTGGTCAATGCTTTAATCAATTAACCAGCCAATTAAGTCATGCAGAAATAATGCAATTAGAAGCATTGCTTAAAAAAATGTTACTCACTAACAGCTATTTAGCCAACAACTTTGAACATAACAACATAGACGAACTCAATGACAACAGCACAAATAAAAGATAAACAAAAAATGACGCAACAACGCAAAAAAACGCTCACTATTTTACTGGTGATTATTTTATTAAGTGGTTTAATCATCCTCGCGTGGTATTGGTTTTATGGACGATGGTATGAAAGCACTGACGATGCTTATGTAAATGGTAATATTGTGCAAATCACGCCGTTGATTGACGGTTCGGTAGTGAGTATAACTGCCGATGATGGGGATTTGGTCAAGCAAGGGCAGATCCTTGTGGCACTCGATCCTAATGATACCGAGATAGCGCTGCAACAAGCTAAAGCGAATTTAGCTAATAGTGTAAGAAAAGTGCGGAGCTTATATCGCACTGTCGATAGCTATCAAGCGCAGCTTAATAGTAGTCAAGCAACCTTAGAGAAGGCTGAACAAGATTATGAGCGCCGTAAAAAACTGATTGCACAAGGTGCCATATCTCATGAAGAGCTAACACATTCACGGGCGACACTCCAAGAAGCACAGGCTAATTTTAATAGCATCTTACAACAACTGCAAAGTAATAAGGTGTTAATTGATAATACCAAGATAGAAACCCATCCGGATATTGTTACCGCATCGGCGCAACTAGAACAAGCTTACTTAAACTGGTTAAGAAGTGATTTAATTGCGCCAGTTTCAGGTTATATCGCTAAACGTTCTGTTCAAGTTGGGCAACATGTCGAAAAAAGTAAACCATTAATGGCGGTTATCCCACTTGATCAAGTATGGGTTGAAGCCAATTTTAAAGAAACCCAATTGCAATACATGCGTATTGGCCAACCGGTTACTTTAAAAGCAGATATCTATAGTGATGTGGTATATCATGGCAAAATTGCAAGTTTAGGTGCGGGTACAGGCAGTGCTTTTGCTTTACTTCCGGCTCAAAATGCCACGGGTAATTGGATTAAAATAGTACAACGCGTGCCAGTTAAAATCCAATTAGATCCTAAAGAACTGCAACAGCATCCGCTACGAATTGGCTTATCAATGGATGTGGAAGTTGATTTACATAACCAAGATGGGGCGGTTCTGACACAGCAATCACCGGCTACACCGGTATTCTCAACCGATATTTATCATCAACAATTGGTTGCAGCCAAAAACATGATTAAGCAGATTATTGCCCAAAACGCGAATACAGATAAATAATGATGAATTCACAACAAGCTTTATTTAGACCTGCAAACCTTGTTTTAGCCACAATCGCTATTTCGCTTGCCAGCTTTATGCAGGTGCTTGATACCACAATCGCGAATGTGGCATTACCCACGATTGCAGGAAATCTGGGCGTCAGTTCTGAACAAGGAACTTGGGTTATTACCTCGTTTGCAGTATGTAATGCCATCACACTGCCACTTACTGGCTGGTTATCAAGACGAGTCGGCGAAGTTAAATTATTTATTAGTGTGGTGCTGTTATTTGTTATTACTTCTTTCTTATGTGGTATCGCCACCAGTATGACCGAACTGATTATTTTTCGTTGCCTACAAGGTGCTGTGGCGGGGCCACTCTATCCAATTGCACAATCGCTGTTATTAGCCATTTATCCACCTGCTAAGCGGGGGATGGCACTGGCTATTTTAAGTATTGTCACCGTTGTTGCTCCTGTTGCTGGACCAATATTGGGCGGTTGGATTTCGTATAATTATACCTGGCCATGGATATTTTTTATCAATATCCCTTTTGGCCTTTTTGCGGCTGTTTTTGCTTATCAACAGATGAAAGCTAAACCACAAACAACTTCACGTCTACCTATTGATTATATTGGATTAATCAGTTTGGTGATTGGTGTTGGCGCGCTACAAATTGTATTAGATAAGGGTAATGATCTGGATTGGTTTGAATCAAACTTTATTATATTTGGTTCGGTGATTGCCGTTATTGGTATTGCCTTTTTTATCATTTGGGAATTAACCGATGCCAACCCTATTGTTAACTTAAAACTGTTTATTAATAGAAACTTTAGCATTGGTTGTTTTTTATTGATATGTGGTTATTCTGGCTTTTTTGGTATTAACTTGCTGTTACCGCAATGGTTACAAACCCAAATGGGTTATACCGCCACTTGGGCCGGTTTGGCTGCAGCTCCGATTGGTTTTATTCCTATTTTATTAACGCCTTTTTTAGGGCGCTACGCACATTATTTTGATATGCGTTTATTGGCTAGTTTAGCGTTTACCGCTATTGGTATTAGTTGCTTTATGCGAGCGGGATTTAACACGCAAGTCAATTATCAGCATATCGCTTTTGTTCAGCTCTTT
Source organism: Gilliamella sp. wkB108 (assembly GCF_001690195.1). Taxonomy (GTDB): domain Bacteria; phylum Pseudomonadota; class Gammaproteobacteria; order Enterobacterales; family Orbaceae; genus Gilliamella; species Gilliamella apicola_L. The sequence continues at coordinate 10,520 of NZ_LZGM01000108.1, forward strand.
ATGGGGCTTGGCGTGGCACTATTTTTTATGCCGGTAATGTCTATTATTTTATCCAATATTAAGCAGCATCAAATTGCTGAAGCCTCAGGCTTAGCGGCTTTTTTACGTACCTTAGGCGGTAGCTTTTCAGCGTCATTAACCTCATGGATTTGGACGAGGAATGCTAGTTTACATCATGCTTACCTTAGCGAAAGCATAACGCCTTATGATCCAACCACACAATATGCCCTAAATCAATTAGGTGGGCAATCAGTTGAAAGCTACGCCAAATTAGAAAATATAGTGAATACTCAAGCTTATATGTTATCAACTATTGATTATTTTAGCATGCTAGGTACTGCTTTTATTCTGCTCATTATCGTTGCTTGGTTAGCATCGCCAAAACAAAAACAATAGTGAACTTTGCTCGCTTTTTAATATTTATATAAAGACTATTACCATGCACTCTGCTAAAAGGTAGAGTGCATGATGATTATAAAAATTTAAGACTTGCTACTAAATTTCTAAACTTATTTACAGAAAATCACCGATATCACCATTTGGAAAAAGGGAGATCAGCGTGCTCCTCATAAACCATTACTATTGCTTTATGTCTTATCACAATATAAGCAAGGTCATAAACGGCTATTTGATTATGAAGCTGAAATTGAAGCGCCACTGCTTGATTTACTAACACGTTTTGGACCACAACGTACTCATTATTACCCTAATATGCCTTTCTGGCGTTTAAAAAGCGATGGTTTTTGGCAATTAATTAATACTGAAAATTGTATTAATCTTGAAAAGCCAAGCAAAGAACCAACAAGTAAGCAGCTTGCCTCTTGTCAGGTTTGCGACGGCTTTGATGAACAAACCTACCACTATCTAAAAAAACATCCTTTAATTATCGATCAATTAGCTGAACAAATTTTAAGTCAATACTTCCCCGAAAGTGTGCAGGATAACTTAATTAATCAGCTTGATTTTGGTCTAACTGAATTTAATCGCCAGCGTGATCCTAAGTTTAGACAATTGGTTTTGCGTGCTTATAACTACCAATGTGCCATTTGTGGTTTTGATTTAAGACATGACGCAATTGCAATCGGCCTTGAAGCCGCTCATGTTAAATGGAAACAACATGGTGAACCGTGCCTTGTCAATAATGGTTTAGCACTTTGTTCATTACATTATTCGGCTTTTGATATGGGTGCGATGGGGCTTGATAGTAGTTTAAAAATTAAAATATCAAATGGAGTTAATGGTCATCAAATGGTTGAAAAATTGTTCTGGGATTTTGAAGGTAAAAACATCCTACTACCTCGTTCAAAAGAAGATTATTTGCATGATCGGTTTATTGAATGGCATTTGCGGGAAGTGTTTAGGAAATAAGAATAATGAGCAAGAATAAAGAGAAAATTAAACAAACGAGTTCAAGTGATATCTTAACTAATAAATAACCATGTAAAAAGTTCAAACAATAATTTAGAAAAAAACGATAATAGCGACATAGAGCATAACTTATTTATGGTATATGGCTAACGATAACGTTTATAGATTTTTGAGGTATTCACCTGTATGATTATACTCAAAATAAGTCAATTAGGTGTATGGGCTAGCTCGGCTAGCAAGGTAAAACATTAAGCATAGGCATTATGGCACCTAAGCGATTCAATTAAAAACACTTGAGTCCATTTTGATAAAAATTATCAAAATTTATATTGTATAGATAATTGTTAGATGGTGTCTGATTTCGGTAACGTTATAAAACAGGGTAAAAATGAATAAACAACAATTGGCCGCTAAGATTTGGGAATCGGCAAACCAAATGCGTTCTAAAATAGAAGCTAATGAATATAAAGATTACATACTTGGTTTTATCTTTTATAAATATTTAAGTGATCAGTTAGTACAATTTGTCTCTAAAGAAGGCATGACAGCGGACGATATTAAATCTCTGACTGAAAAAGATACAGATACGGTTAAATTTGTGCAAAGTAACTTAGGTTACTTTATTGCCTATGATAACCTGTTTTCAACTTGGATTGATCCGAAATATGAATTTGACGAATCTAATGTGCGTGATGCACTATCAGCGTTTAGCCGTTTAATTTCACCAACCTATAAAAAGCTCTTTGAAGGTATTTTTACCACCTTAGAAACGGGTTTAAGTAAACTCGGTGAAAGTGCCGGGAAACGCACCAAAGCCATCAGCGATTTACTGGACTTGATTAAAAGTATCCCGATGAATGCCAATCAAGGATACGATGTGCTAGGTTACATTTACGAATATTTGCTTGGAAAATTTGCGGCTAATGCGGGTAAAAAAGCCGGTGAATTTTACACGCCGCATGAAGTTTCAGTACTGATGTCAAACATCATTGCTCATGAATTAAAACATAAAAACACGATTGAAATTTACGACCCAACATCGGGATCTGGTTCACTATTAATAAATATCGGTGAGGCGTTCCAGAAATATGCCAAAAATAAAGACTGTATTACCTATTATGCTCAAGAGTTAAAAGCCAACACTTATAATTTAACCCGTATGAATTTGGTTATGCGTGGTATTAAAGCCAGCAACATAAAAACTCGTAATGGCGACACCTTGGAAGATGATTGGCCTTATTTTGATGACAGTGACCCACAAGGCACATATCATGCTTTGCATGTTGATGCAGTCGTATCGAATCCACCTTATTCCCAAAACTGGGATCCGAGCTTTAAAGAGAACGATCCGCGCTATTCTCGTTTTGGGCTTGCCCCCAAAACCAAAGCCGATTTCGCTTTTTTATTGCATGACCTATACCATTTAAAACCTGATGGTATTATGACGATTGTGCTGCCTCATGGTGTTTTATTCCGAGGGGGGGAAGAAGGCGAGATTCGTAAGCAACTTATTGAGCAGAACCATATTGATACGATTATCGGTTTACCGGCAAATATCTTTTTTGGTACTGGTATTCCTACGGTAATTTTGGTACTTAAACAAAAACGCCAAAATACTGACGTATTGGTGATTGATGCCTCGAAACACTTTATTAAAGAAGGTAAAAATAACAAACTGCAAACCAGTGATATCAAACGTATTACGGATGCGGTAATTAACCGTGAAAGTATCGACAAGTTCTCACAACTGGTTAGCAAACAGACCTTGCGTGATAATGACTATAATCTTAATATTCCTCGCTATGTGGACTCTGCGGAAGCGCCACAAAGCTGGGATTTACATGCCACTATGCTGGGTGGTATTCCTAACAGTGAAATTGCTGAATTACAGCACTATTGGCAAACCTTTCCAGAGCTGCGTAGCACGCTGTTTACAGCCAAATCAGCGGCTTATAGCGAGCTAGCTATAGATAAAAAAGACGTTAACCGAACGATTGCCAAGCATCCACAAGTGTTGGCATTTATTGACGCCTACAATCAAGCTTTTAATGGTTTTGATGCACATTTAAATACGCAATTGATTGAAAATTGGCAGAGTGTTAAACGTAATCAGTGTGAATCGGCATTAAGTACGGAATTATTTAACCGTTTAACGTCAATCAACCTAATCGACAAATATCAAGCTTATCAATTTTTAAGTGATCAATGGCAAATCATCGGCGCTGATTTAGAAATGATGCAAACGGAAGGGTTTGCCGCCACTAAACAAGTTGACCCAAATATGGTGATTAAGAAGAAAAACGGTCAAGACACAGAAGTGCAAGAAGGTTGGCGAGGCCACATATTACCGTTTGATTTAGTGCAACAGACTTATTTGAATGATGCGTTACAAGCATTAGCTGAAAAGGAAACTCGCTTAGCAGAAATCGCCAGCACACTAGAAGAGATATTAGAATCACTTACTGAGGAAGAAAAAGAGCAAGATACCATTAAAGACAGCCAAGATGGTTTTGCTAATGCTGAAGTGAGCAAAGTAGCTAAAATATTCTTGAAAGAACAAAAAGACAGCAAAATCAAGTTTACTGAAGATAGCTATGAGTACAAAATGATTCAAACTAGTCGGCTAATTGACGAAGAAAAAACACTGAAAAAAGCCGCTAAAGAGGCAGCTACAGCATTGCACCTAAAAACTAAAGCCACCATTGAAGCGTTAACTGATGAACAGGTGAACAATTTACTGTACCTTAAATGGATCACCCCACTATGCAGTGAACTGGCAACATTGCCAAACGCAGTGATTAGCCAGTTGACTAATCAAGTGCAATCTCTGGCTGATAAATACGCAGTTACTTACTCGCAAGTGGCCAATGACATCAAAACCACCGAGCAAGAGCTAGCGCAGATGCTGAGCGAACTTACTGGTAATGAGTTTGATATGCAAGGCTTGGCTGAACTCGCTAGTTTGTTAAAGGGTGAATAATATGAGTGCGGATAAAAAAGTGCCAGCAATTCGGTTTAAGGGGTTTCATGAAGAGTGGAAGTCAACAACGTTAGGCGCTAGTATTTCGTATACCAAAGGTTTCGCTTTTAAATCAAGTGATTATCAAAGTTATGGAATAAGAATTATTAGAGTTTCAGATTTAACTCAAAATAACCTTTCAGAATCATCAAATAAAATATACATAAGTAGGACTGAAGCAAGTTTATATTCAAAATATGTAATTAATAATGGAGATATTGTAATTACGACAGTTGGTTCAAAAGCTGAAATGAGAGAATCTGCAGTAGGTAGAGCTATTTTTTTTACAAAAAGTGAAGATTATCTTCTAAATCAAAATTTAGTAAAAGTAACCCCTTTAATTAATAATGATAGTCGATTTCTTTATAATCAACTATTGAGAAAGCAATATGCTAAATTTATTGAAGATATTCAGAGAGGTAATGCAAACCAAGCCAATATAGCAATTAGTGATTTATGGGAATATTCTTTAAACAGCCCAATAAATAAAAAAGAACAAACCCAAATTGGCAACTACTTCCAAAAACTCGACACCCTAATCAACCAACACCAAAATAAGCATGATAAGCTTTGTAACATTAAAAAAGCCATGCTCGAAAAAATGTTCCCTAAACAAGGCAAAACTATGCCAGAAATTCGTTTTAAAGGGTTTAGTGGGGAGTGGGGGGAAATTGAGTTAAGTGACGAAGTTACTTTTCTTAATGGTCGAGCTTATAGCCAAGAAGAGCTCCAAGATAAAGGAAAGTACCCTGTTTTAAGGGTTGGTAATTTTTATACCAATTCCTCGTGGTACTACTCAGATATGGAACTTGGTGATAAATATTACGCTGACTATGGCGACTTACTTTATACGTGGTCTGCCAGTTTTGGCCCACATATCTGGAACGGTGATAAAGTCATCTATCATTATCATATCTGGAAGTTAGAAATTTCTGAAAATATTGACAAGTTGTTTTTATTACATCTTCTTGACTATGACAGAGCAAAGATATTATCAGGGTCTAATGGCTCTACAATGATCCATATTACAAAAACGGCTATGGAATCAAAAAAAGTATTTATTCCAAAGAAACAAGAACAAATAGCAATCGGTAATTACTTCCAAAAACTTGACAATTTGATCAACCAACACCAGCAACAAATTACCAAACTCAAAAACATCAAGCAAGCCTGCTTGAGCAAAATGTTTGTTTAAGGAGAAACGATGATAACCTTTAAAACTGAAGCACAATTTGAGCAGGCCTTTATAGATGTACTCACCCAAAAAGGGTGGGAACCTGAGATACTTAAAAACAAAACTGAGGCGGAATTACTACAAAACTGGGCCTCTATTTTGTTTGAAAATAACCGCCAGCAAGATCGCCTAAACGATGTGCCATTAACCAATACCGAAATGCAGCAAATCATTGAGCAAATCAAAGAACTTAAAACCCCACTCAAGCTAAACGGTTTAATAAATGGTAAAACCGTCGCCATTAAGCGTGATAACCCAGCTGATACCTTGCATCTAGGTAAAGAAGTCAGCTTAAAAATTTATGATCGCCAAGAAATTGCCGCCGGTCAAAGTCGTTACCAAATTGTGCAGCAACCCAAATTTGAACGTGGTAGCCCTTTGCGTAATGACCGCCGTGGTGATGTTATGCTACTTATCAATGGGATGCCGGTGATCCACGTTGAGCTAAAGCGCAGTGGTATTCCGGTTAGCCAAGCCGTCAACCAAATTGAAAAGTACAGTAAAGAAGGGATATTTAGCGGCCTGTTTTCGCTTATCCAAGTATTTGTGGCGATGGCGCCAGAGGAGACCAAATACTTTGCCAACCCTGGGCCAGATGGCAAGTTTAATCCTAATTATCAATTTAACTGGGCCGACTTTAATAATGAACCCATAAATTATTGGAAAGACATTGCTTCGACTTTACTGTCTATTCCTATGGCACACCAGTTGATTGGCTTTTACACTGTCGCCGACGATACCGATGGCACCCTTAAAGTGATGCGTAGTTATCAGTATTATGCTGCCAATGCAATATCAGATAAAGTAGCTAAAACCAATTGGCAACAACTCGGTAATGTAGCTAATAATCCAGATCGCCTCGGTGGCTATGTGTGGCATACCACGGGGTCAGGTAAAACCATGACCAGTTTTAAATCGGCACAGTTAATTGCCCAATCCAAAGATGCCGATAAAGTGATTTTTTTAATGGATCGTATTGAACTCGGTACGCAATCCCTTGCAGAGTATCGTAATTTTGCCAATGAAGGTGAAGACGTTCAAGCTACGGAAGATACCAATATGCTCATTACCAAATTAAAAAGTAGTAACTCTGCTGACACCTTAATAGTTAGCTCCATCCAAAAAATGAGTAATATTTTTGAAGCGGTAGACGATGAAGGCACTGCCACAAACTCAGCTGATATTGAAAAAATCCGAGCCAAGCGTTTGGTATTTATTATTGACGAGGCTCACCGTTCAACGATGAGTGGTGGTAAAGAAAATAAAGAAGGTATGTTGGTAAGAATAAAAAAAACCTTCCCTAGAGCCCTCTTTTTTGGTTTTACCGGCACGCCGATTCATGAAGAAAACAAAATTAATCGCAATACTACCGCTGACGTGTTTGGCAATGAACTGCATCGTTATAGTATTGCTGATGGTATACGCGATGGCAACGTACTGGGTTTTGACCCTTATAAAGTTTCGACGTTTAGATATAGCGACTTGAGGGAAAAGGTGGCACTTGAACAAGCTAAAGCCACCACTGTTATTGAAGCCATAAATGATCCGGTAAAAAAGAAAAAATTTAATTATTTTATGAATGATGTGCCGATGGCTGGCTATCAAGATGCTACGGGTAAATACCACAAAGGCATTGAAGACTATATACCGAAAAGCCAATATTTAACCGAAGCGCATCAAGAAAAGGTTGTCAGTGACATCTTAGATAAATGGAATGTGCTCAGTCAAGGCAGTAAGTTTCATGCTATTTTTGCTACAGACAGCATTGCCGAAGCCATTGATTATTATCGGCGCTTAAAAGCAGTTAAACCGGAACTGAAAGTGTCCGCCTTATTTGATCCACATATTGATAATAATGGTGATGATGACCGCGGTCCAACTTTTAAAGGTGATGGCTTAGAGGAAATTATGTCCGACTATAATGCACGCTATGGTCATGATTTTGATTTTGCCCGCCACGCTGCCTTTAAAAAAGATTTAGCGGCACGCCTTGCTCATAAAAAACCTTATGAACGCATTCATACTGAGCCTGCAAAACAATTAGATTTACTGATTGTGGTAGACCAAATGCTTACCGGTTTTGATTCTAAGTGGCTCAATACTTTATATTTAGATAAGGTGTTACAATACCAAAATATTATTCAGGCGTTCTCGCGTACTAATCGTTTGTTTGGGCCTGATAAACCTCATGGCATCATTCGTTATTACCGCTACCCACACACCATGGAGCGGCACATCAACGATGCTGTAAAACTCTATTCTGGTGATAAGCCGATTGGCCTATTTGTTGATAAGTTGGCAAGTAACCTTGAAGCCATGAATAAATTAGTGGCCGATATTAGTGAGCTGTTTATTAACGCGGGCATTGATAATTTTGAAAAACTGCCAGATGATATCGATGCTTGTGCTAAATTTGCTAAATTATTTAATCTATTTAATCAACACTTAGAAGCGGCTAAAATACAAGGCTTTGACTGGAAACAGTCGATCTATTCCTTTGATGAAAAAGGTAAAAAGTATGAGGTAACCGTAGTTATCGACGAACAAACATACTTGAGTCTCGCTCTGCGTTATAAAGAGTTAGTAGGAAAAGGTGAACGTATTGGGGTGAGCGGTGGTGATGTACCTTTTGATGTTAATGGTTATTTAACAGAAATCGATACCGGTAAAATCGATGCTAACTATATGAATAGTCGCTTTGATAAATATTTAAAAGAGCTAAATAATAATCAAGATGTGGCGAGTATTGAAACCACCTTAAATGAGCTACATAAGTCATTTGCATCGCTCACCCAAAGTGAGCAAAAGTACGCTAAACTCTTTTTACATGATTTACAACGCGGTGATGCGCAGTTAATTGATAGTTATACTTTTAGGGATTATATCAATACTTACAAAGATAATGCTGAAAATGCACAAGTTAATGTGGTGGTTGATGCACTTGGTTTAGATAAAAAACTGCTCTTAACGTTATTGAGCGATAGTGTAAATGAGAAAAATCTTAATGATTTTGGCCGATTCGATGCATTAAAAGAAACGGTAGATAAAGCAAAAGCGAAGGCCTACTTTGAAAAACAAGACGGCATCACAATATCGTTATTTAAGCTGAATATTCGTATTGAACAGTTTTTAAAACAGTTTATTTTTTCACGAACAAATGATCTGTAAGGCGATGTCGTTAGTATAGAATTTTACTAAGTTAGTTTTTTCAATAAGCTTTGGTTTGACCATTACTACAAACTTTGGCTGTTAGGTTCAACTCGGATCATAACGTTTTTGTAACGTTATACCATAGTTTGCTAAAGTGTTTTTTGCATGAATATAAAGGAGTTGGATTGGCTAAAACTAACCTACATGATTGTGATAAGTTTAAAAAATAATCCATTATATTAAGGAGAAATAAATGGCTATTCCTGATTATCAAACGCTTATGCTACCGCTTTTAGAATGGCTATCCGATGGCAAAGTTCATACTGCCAGGCAAACATATGACCATTTGATTCAGCTATTTAACTTAACACCTGATGAGGCAAATCAATTACTCCCTAATAGTAATCAACCAATTATTGAAAATCGAGTTGGTTGGGCTAAAACCTATTTGAAAAAAGCAGGCTTGGTTGATAACTCTAAACGAGGAATTTGGCAAATAAGTGAATTAGGATTAAAGTTTTTAAAAAATAAGCCTACACGAATCACGAACGAAGACTTAATGCATATACCTGAATTTTTATCATTTAAACAATCATCGCATTCTAGTTCAAGCCAAGCCAATCAAATTAAAGTTGAATCTGAAAGTACTCCGACAGAACTAATGGATTTATCCTATCAAAGAATTCGAGATGCACTTGCCACCGAAGTGCTTAGCGCGGTTAAAAATTGTTCACCTGCTTTTTTTGAACGGTTAGTTGTGGACGTTATGCTAGCTTTAGGTTATGGCGGTTCTCGCCGTGATGCCGGGGAGGCAACACGCATAGCCAAAGATGGTGGCATTGATGGGATCATTCGCGAAGACAAGCTTGGGCTGGACATGATTTATTTACAAGCTAAAAAGTGGGAAGGCACTGTTGGCCGACCTGAAATACAGAAATTTGTAGGGGCCCTACAGGGCGAAAGAGCTAGAAAAGGCGTGTTTATTACTACTTCTAATTTTAGCTGTGAAGCAATTGAGTATGTAAAACACTTAGATTCTAAAATTATTTTAATTAACGGTAGTCAATTAGCTGAGTTAATGATAGATCACAATGTTGGGGTTTCAACAAGGCAGGCTTATGAAGTTAAGCAAATTGATAGTGATTACTTTGAGGATGCCTAATTAAACTTATTTCCTATAATAAGTTCAATGTCATCATGAGTTGATACTATATAAAATGACTAATAATGTGGGATGAGTTACAGTACCCTCGATCGATTTTTCCAGTATTTATCTAATACCAAGATTATTAAATATAGAAAAGGGAAATAATATGCAATCTGCTCGTGATAAATTGACAAGAGGAATTGTTGAAGCTGATAATTTAGGGGGATATTTACACCGGTTATTTAGGTTATAGAAATACATTTCAAAAGTTATTTCGCCACAAACCAATGGGATCTGTGAACGTTTTCATAAGACAATTTTTTATGAATTTTATATGGTAACACTCCGTAAAAGCGCTATTGAGATTTAGAAGCACGCCAAAGAGAGCTGAACAATAAGTTGCATTATTACAATAATGAACGAACGCATCAGAGAAAAGGCGCAGTGGAAGAACATCAATAGGAACATGATTTGATGGAAAAATCTGGGAAGAGAAAAACCTGAACCAAATTTAACCTGAGAGACACCTAATAAAAATAGGTAACTGTCAGATTAGGTTTGAGCTAGTACAAAGTTAATGGCTGTATTATACTTGAACAGTAAATAACTATTTTGAATGGATCAAGGGCATCTATTTTGTTAAAAAATAATGTATTGCCAAATAATACACTAATACCTATTAAGGTTATTTCAACCGGTGTTGCATTACCATCTGAAAAAATCGAGGCTTTAGCGTTAGATAAAAAACTTAATAAACCCGCTGGTTACTCTTTTAAACGTTCTGGTATTCTCTACCGTTATTATGCAAATGAAGATCTTAATCAAGCGGATTTAGCAGCACAAGCAATTAATGATGCTTTAGTTCGTAGTAGTATCAATCCTCAATCAATCGATTTATTAATTTCTTCTTGCGCAATACCTGTTCAAGCCTTACCGTATAATGCTGCACATATTTTAAAAGCCAGTATGCTGCCCAAAACTTTAACCACTTTCGATATTAATTGTAGTTGTGTTAGTTTTATCTGTGCATTGCAAGTCGCAGCCGGTTTATTAAATAGTGGTACTTATAAACGAATTGCAATTGTGTCTGCTGATCTGGCTTCACGCGGTTTAGATTGGCAAGATGAGGAATCGTCTTTGATTTTTGGCGACGGGGCGGCTTGTGCAATTGTTGAAAAAGGTAATGGTACTAGTGGTATTCTTTCTTGTTTATTTGAAACATATCCTGAAGGCATCGAGCTTTGTGAAATTCGCGCTGGTGGAACTAGGTGTAATGTAAAAACAGCGATGAATGAAAGTGATTTTCTTTTCCATATGCAGGGAAAACAACTTTTCAAATTAGCCTCTTTGTTAATAGAGTCGTATTTACATCGTTTGTTAATGCAAGCTAATTTAACATTGGAAGATATTGTAACGGTGATCCCTCATCAAGCGAGTCATTTATCTCTAGAACATATGCGTAAACGGCTAAAAATATCAAACGATAGATTGATTGATATTTATCGATTTAGAGGTAATCAAGTGGCGGCATCTATTCCTAGCGCCTTACATGAAGCCATAATAACTCAACGATTTAAACCTGATGATCCGGCGATGTTAATTGGCACAGCAGCAGGACTTACTTTGGGAGGGATGATTTTATTACCATGAGATTTTTAGTTACCGGAGCAACAAGCGGTTTAGGTCGTAATGCGGTCGAATGGTTGTTAAAAGAAGGTCATTGTGTCCATGCCACAGGGCGTAATAAAGAGGTTGGCAAACATTTAGTTAAACTTGGAGCGAAATTTACTGAACTTGATTTAGTTACCGCAACGGATGTTGATTACAATTTCTTACTCAGTGATTGTGATACTGTTTGGCATTGTGCAGCACTATCTTCACCTTGGGGTAAATACTCATGGTTTTATCAAATAAATGTTCTTGTAACTTCTCGATTGGCGGTTTGTTGTGGAAAGCTCGGTATTAAACGTTTTGTTCATGTATCAACACCTTCAATCTATTTCGATTTTAGATCTCATCAAAATATTACTGAGCATTATCGTGCTAAACATTTTGCTAATAATTATGTAATAACAAAATATGAAGCAGAAAAATGTATTCAAGAATGTGTAAAAAGTTATCCTGATACAATTTATTTAATATTAAGACCTCGAGGTATTTTTGGTCCACATGATCGGGTGATCATCCCTCGAATACTAGCTTTATTAAAACGAACGAAAGGGAGTCTTTATTTACCCGGTGGGGGACAAAGTTATATCGACCTCACTTTTGTTCTTAATGTAGTTTATGCTTTATATCTCGCTTCCATAAATCAAAACATAAAATCAGGTGATATATTCAATATAACTAATCAACAACCTTGTCATCTTAAAGATTTATTGAAAGCATTGCTAAGTGATCGGTTACATATCAATTATAAAATCCGTACTTTGCCTTATCAATTTTTATATGGTGTGGCTACCATGCTCGAAGGTTTAGCGAAATTAACAAACAAAGAACCCACATTAACGCGCTATAGTATTGGTACGCTATATTTTGATATGACATTGAGTCAAGAACATGCTATTAAACATTTAGGCTATAAACCAAAATACAATTTAAACGAAAGCATTGATATTACAGCCAATTGGCTACAACAAAATGGCATGGTTTAATATGGCAAAAATTACAACTTTTAAAGCTGGTTATTGCACACATATTGCTTGTATGGCTATGCGTGGTGCAGGTCTTAAGGTGTGTCAGTTTCCTGCACGAGCTTGGCTTATTGAAATTGATGGATATCGCTGGCTATGGGATACTGGTTATGCCGATTATTTTAACCAATACACACAAACAGGGATCTTTAAACTCTATCAAAAAACCACACCTGTTTATCTCAATAAAGGCGAGTCTTTAAAAGAGCAATTTGATTCATTGGGTATTGATCTTGCCAGTATTCAAAACATCATAATATCGCATTTTCATGGCGATCATATTGCTGGTTTAAAAGATTTTATCCATAGCAAATTTATTTGTTCCCAAGAAGGTTGGCAAACAGTCAAATATTTACGTGGATTTAATGCGCTTAGGCAAGGGTTTGTACCGGATCTTCTTCCAATTGATTTTGAAAAACGAGTTAGTTTTTTAGAGCAGTTTGAAAAATGTGAATTAGCGCCTGAATTGGCTCCATTTACTTTTGGTTATATTTTACCGCATAGTAAAAAACAAATTATTCTTGTTCCATTACCGGGTCATGCTGTAGGTCATATTGGAGCATTTATTTTAACTGATTGTGGCTGGACATTACTTGCAAGTGATGCTGCATGGGTTAAAGCGAATTATAAAGAGTTGAAAAAGCCTTCTCGGTTGGCACACTTGATTATGTCTGATTCAAAATCATATTATCAAACTCTTAAACAGATACATCAACTTTCTTATCATCCTGATGTTACGATTTATTTAAGTCATGAGGGTGAAGAATGAGGTTATTGAAAATACTCTGGTATTATTGGCGAACAAAACAGTTAAGATTTAAAAATCGGATTGCGCTTGAAAATTATCAAGAAAAACAATTAGAAAAATTTAAGCATCGTGTTTTAAGCAAAAGCCCTTATTTCAAACAATTTATTGATCAACCTTTCAAATTTTGGCCATTAATGAATAAACAAATCATGATGCAAAATTTCGATCAAATGAATACTGCTCATCTTAGTTGTCAGGAATTATTTGCTTTAGCTCAACAAAGTGAAATTCAGCGAGATTTTTCCGCTAAAAAAAGTAAATTTAGCGTCGGGTTATCCTCTGGTACCTCAGGACAACGAGCCCTTTTTGTGGTAAGCCCTAAAGAGCAACAACTTTGGGCTGGCGTTATTCTTGCAAAAATGTTACCACGAGGAATATTAACCAAAGAGCGTATAGCTTTATTTTTAAGAGCTGATAATCATCTTTATCATAGTACTAATAGCAATAGATTAACATTTCGATTTTTTGGACTATTTGATAATTTTCAGCAACAAATTTTATCGCTTAATCAATACCAACCGACTATTATTGTTGCGCCGGCACAAGTTCTTCGCGCTTTGGCTCAGGAAAAACTTAATGGTTCATTAACCGTTACGCCGGTACTCGTTATCTCGGTAGCTGAAGTTCTTGAAAAACAAGATAGGCAACTTATTGAACAAGCATTTAATAAATTTGCTGAAGTATACCAAGCAACAGAGGGATTTTTAGCGGCGACGTGTCAATATGGGACACTACATTTAAATGAAGAGTTTATTTATATTGAACCCTTGTGGTTAGATGAAGACCGTTTTATGCCAATTATTACTGATTTTACTCGTGAAACCCAACCCATAGTACGCTATCAATTAGATGATATTTTAGTTCGTAGTAAAACCACATGCCAATGTGGTCGGCAAGGTATGGCAATATCGCATATTGAAGGTCGTCATGATGATCAGTTAGTTTTGTCCGATCATCATGGTAAACCGTTAACTATTTTTGCTGATTATTGCAGTCGTATTATTGCAAATACATTACCATTAACCAGTGACTATCGACTTATTCAACATACTAACCATTTTATTGAGTTAATTGGGTGTTGTTCTGAGCAAAAATTAATACAATGTCAAAAAGCATTAATTACTCATTTTACTCATCAAGGGGTTAATATTAATCTATTGCACTGGAAACTAACTCCAGTTAACAATATCCCTTACCAGTTTACACAAAAAAGGCGACGAATAATTCGTATTAGAGGTACATAATGAAATATATCTTTATGCGATTCGTTTATTTAATAGTGGGTTGGTTGATTGTCGGTATAATTTATAGTGGCACAGCTCATCTACAAGGTGAACCTACCTTGCTTTCACCATCAATTATTGATGAATGGATAGCTTTTACACCTCATGCGATTTGGTTTTATCTTTCGTTTTTTTTGATTATTCCGTGGTGTTTTTTTATTGCTCCTTATAAGCGTGTAGCCTGGATGTGTGTGTGTTTTATTGTCAGTGGATGTCTTGCCGGTCTATTTTATCTTATTTTTCCAACAACCGTGATTTGCCCTGTTGATACAACAGCAACTTTTATAAGTTCTTGGTTACTTGAAAAGCTCATCAGTGTTGATGTCCCGGTGAATTGTTTTCCTTCATTGCATGTTACTTTAACATTTATTGTAATTTGGGGATGCTTAGAAGCAACTCACCCTATAAGAAGTCTATTATTGATTTTATGGGGAATTGCTATTGTTTTTTCGGTTATTCAACTGCGTAGACATCTTTTCATTGATTTTATTGGTGGTGTTATTTTGGCACTTTTTGTCGGATGGTTTGTTCGCTATTGTTTTTGTCGCCTTGTGATAAAAAAACAGAACATCAGGAATTGTTATTATGATTGAATTAATTTTACCTTTTGTCATTATGATAATATTGGTTGCTGTAGAAGCTTTCGTTTTACAATATATTAAGAAAGTAACAATTAACTGGTCAGATGTTATCTTTAATTTAAACTCCGGACATCTGATGCTATGGTTATTCCGTGGGCTTGAGTTAGTATGTTACCATTTTGTTTATACACATTTTAGCTTTAATTTATTTGTTCATGTTCCGATTATTTTGACTTGGATATTTACCTTGTTTGCTTGGGATTTTGGATTTTATTGGGAACATCGTCTTCATCACAAGATCCCTTTTCTGTGGGCGATTCATATAGTACATCATCAAGGTGAACATTTTAATTTATCGTTAGCTATCCGAAATTCTTGGTACTCATCATTAACATCTATTCCTTTTTTTGCAGTACTTGCTGTCATTGGTGTGCCTACACCTATTTTTATTGCAGTTTCAATCTTTCATTATTCAATACAGTTTTTTAATCATAATGCTATTACACCTAAATTAGGTATTTTAGAAAATATTATAGTGACGCCTAATCACCATAAAGTTCATCATCTTAAAGATAAATATTACTCCAACCATAACTTCTCAGGATCTTTTATCTTTTGGGATAAGATTTTTGGTACTTTTGAATCGAGTCCAACCAATAAAACAATTGAATATGGTAGCTATGGTCGCATGTCACAAAATCCATTTTGGGCAAGCATGTTGCCTTTTATGAAATTATTAAATATCTCTTATAAACAACGAGCTGCTACTTATCATATATCCAATTTATTATTAGTCACCGGTGGGTTATTTTTGTTTGCTTTGGTATTAAGTTATATCTTTGATTATGGCTACGGTTATCATAATGTTAGCATCACACAATATCTTTTATTCAGTTGTTTAGTCTTAGGAAGTATTGCATTGGGGGGGATTGCAGAAGGGAAACGCTGGGGGATCATTACATGGTTTATGCTTTGTTGGTTTATTCCATTGTTTTTTATTGTCTTTCTGAAATGGTCAGCGTTTTATTGGTTACTGTTTATGTGGTTAATTGCTGTACATGGTACAATTACTTTTGTTTTGTGGCTTATGGGGAAATACAATGCAAAGTAAGCTTCGATATTTTAAGATTAAAGAAGGCGCTTTTCATTAAATATGAATAGAACAAGATTTTTGGAGTGAAAAAAGGAAAGTTATTATCCAGCATGACTAAGGATTTTTAACCGTTAGCTAAAAAATATTAACGTACCAATCGAAAGATTAGTTATTTTGTGTTATGTCGAACAACAAATTATTTGAAAAATAATAGAGAACCAAGTGAATAATATCAGTATGCGGAACTAAATTAATGCATAATAAATCAGTTACACTACTTTTTTGCAATGAACAAGATCAATCGCTACGTGAAGCGTTAAATTCTGCTGCTAAAAACTATTTACTTAAAGCTAATGATCATCGTTATGCCGATATGGGGATGTTTTTAAAACTTGTTTTATTATTAACATTTAATGTCGTTTTTTATGTTGTTGCACTTCATCAACAATCCGGTTATTTATTCTTTTTATGCTACTTTTTATTTATTACATCGGCATTACTTTTGGCGATTAATGTTGTACATGATGCATCTCATCAAGTCTTTTTCAAAACCGCTAAAGCAAATATATGGCTTAATCGAATTATTACCATCCCTTTAGGTATAGATCCTGAATGTTGGCGAATCCGTCATGTGATACAACATCACCCTTATACCAATATTGAATACTACGATCTTGATATTGATTATAATGGAGTACTTAGACAAACACCTTTTCAAGTTCATCATTGGTTTATGCGTTACCAACACTATTATTGGCCATTTGTCGCTGGTATGACCTTCCCTACTATTATTTGGTGTTTTGACTGGCAAGATAGGCTTGGACTTAAATTTAATAAAAATAAATTTAGTCACAATGGATTTCGTGGTTGGATGGCATTTTTGATTATTAAATTTTTACATGTCAGTATAGCAATTATTATTCCTTATGTTATTTGTCCTCAATTTAGTTTGTGGTTTATTTTATTTACTTATTGTTTAAGTCAATTCTTTGCATCACTGATTTTTGTCATTTTAATTCTTGGCTCTCACTGGGCAAAAGCCACTTTTTACCAAGCGCCGGCAAATCATTGTATGCCACATGGTCCAACACAACATGTATTTAATACGACACTTAATTGGCGATTGAAATCACCCATTTTAGAATATTGGCTTGGCGGACTTAATCTACATTTAACTCATCATATTTATCCCGGATTTAGTCATCGACACTATCAAAATTTAACATTTATCATTCAACAAATTGCTAAGCAATATCACCTAGATTATCAAGAAATAAATCTATATGAACTATTTAAACAACAACAGATTTTTTTGAAAAGTATGGGTAAAAAACCATAAAAAATCGACTTGGTTAGTGTTATTAATTTTATTGTAAAATTGGTAATGGCTAATGTTAGATAAACGAATTAATTTAAAAATAATCGTGACTCAATATTTTTATACAATTATTCAAACAACTCGATTAATAATAGTATTCTCTTTTATTCTATCCATTGGGCTTTATTATAAAATAAGATAAAATGATCTTTAGATTCGATCATAGGATAATTTATTTATGTCTGAACAAAAGAAAGAGGGATTTTTCTCTCGTTTGAAAAAGGGGCTTTTCAAAACCAAACAAAATATTGGATCTGGTTTCCTAAGTTTATTTAAAGGAAAAAAGATTGATGATGCGCTGTTTGAAGAATTAGAAGAGCAATTACTAATTGCCGATGTTGGCTTTGATACAACCCAAAAAATTATTGAGACATTGACTCAGCAAGCGTCAAGAAAAGAGTTAAAAGATGCTGATGCATTACATGAACTTTTGAAACAAGAGATGAAAACTATTTTAGCAAATGTCGATAAACCTTTAGATATTCAAACTCATCATCCTTTTGTTATCTTAATGGTTGGCGTTAATGGTGTCGGTAAAACCACCACAATTGGTAAATTAGCTCGTCAATTTCAACAACAAGGAAAATCAGTGATGCTTGCTGCGGGTGATACTTTCCGGGCAGCAGCCGTTGAGCAATTACAAGTTTGGGGTGAACGTAACCATATTCCTGTCATCGCACAGCATACCAATGCTGATTCAGCTTCTGTCATTTTTGATGCCATTCAAGCTGCTAAGGCAAAAAAGATAGATATTTTAATTGCAGATACAGCGGGTCGTTTACAAAATAAATCTCATTTAATGGATGAATTGAAAAAAATTGTCCGCGTAATTAAAAAACAAGATGAAACCGCGCCTCATGAAATTATGTTAACGATTGATGCCAGTACTGGTCAAAATGCCATAAGTCAAACTAAATTATTTAATGAGGCAGTTGGTGTAACAGGATTAGCATTAACAAAATTAGATGGCACAGCAAAAGGGGGCATTATTTTTAGTATTGCTGATCAGTTTCAAATCCCTATTCGTTATATCGGTGTAGGTGAAAAAATTGAAGACTTAAGACCTTTTGTTGCCGATGATTTTATCAATGCACTGTTTGATGAAATAGAAGAATAGAGAGAAAGCATGATCCAATTTCAGCGAGTAAGTAAAGTCTACTCCGGTGGTAAACCTGCTTTACAAAATATAAGTTTTACTTTGCAATCTGGTGAAATGGCTTTTTTAACAGGGCATTCAGGCGCAGGTAAAAGTACGCTATTACGTTTAATTTGTGGTTTAGAAAAAGCCAATGATGGTAAAATTTTGCTAGATAATATCGATGTTTCGCGGTTACGCAAACAAGATATGCCTTTTCTACGTCGTTCAATTGGTATGATTTTTCAAGATCATCAACTGCTTATGGATCATACTGTTTATGATAACGTTGCAATTCCATTAATTATTTTAGGTAAACCCGCCGAGGAAATTCGTCGGCGCGTTTCAGCTTCACTTGATAAAGTGGGATTAATCGATAAAATGAAATTTTACCCGATTCAGTTATCAGGTGGCGAACAACAACGTGTAGGGATAGCGCGTGCGATAGTTAATCATCCAAGTGTATTGCTTGCAGACGAACCGACAGGTAATTTAGATGATAAACTTTCTAAAGATATTCTAAAGCTATTTGAAGAATTTAATCAAGCTGGTGTAACAGTATTGATGGCAACTCATAATATGGCTCTTATACGTCGCAAGCATCATCGTATACTGCATTTAAATCAAGGGCGTTTAGAGGAATAAAAATTAATGAACTACTCTAATGTCAAACAGACTAAATCAAAAACTATAAATGGAAACAGCTTTTTAGGTCGTTGGAAAAGGCAAATAGGTTATGCTTGGTACAATGTATTTAATAATTTTAGCCAGCATATTTTAGCGTCATTATTAACAATCTTTGTTATCGCAATATCAATTACTTTGCCAACCATTGGTTATTTGTTGTGGAAAAATGCTAATCAAGCTACCCAGCAATGGGATCCTACACCTAATTTAACTGTTTATATCAATAAAACATTAACTCCCGAGCAGACTAATGAACTGATCAATAAATTTAAATCTTATTCCGAAATTGATAGGGTGGATTATCTTTCTCGAGACGAAACTAAAGAAGAATTTAAATCGTGGTCAGGTTTTGGAAGTGCATTGGATTTGTTAGAAGAAAATCCATTACCAGCAGTGGCAATTATTATTCCTAAAGAGAATGCGAAACGAACCGATATACTACACGGGTTACAAACAAAACTAACTAAAATTGACGGAGTTGATGATGTTCATTTGGATGATAGTTGGTTTACACGCTTAACCGCATTGACTGATATGGTAAAATCTATTGTATGGGTTATTTCTATCTTTATGATAATTGCTGTTTCACTTGTTATTGGTAATAGCATTAGATTGAATATCTTTGCACGTAGACAGACTATTGTTGTTATGCAATTGATAGGTGCAACTGAAGGTTTTATATTACGTCCTTTTTTATATAATGGTATTTTTATAGGTTTTGTCAGTGCCATTTTAGCTTTAGTTTTATCGGAAGTATTTATCCTACAAATAGATTCAATCATATTGAATGTTTCAGCTATTTTTGGAACAATGTTTACACTTAAAGGACTGTTATGGGACGAAAGTATACTGATTGTTCTATTGTCAATGATCATCGGCTGGCTTTCGGCATTAGTTGCTACAAAGAAATATTTAGAAATAGCGCGAATTGCTTAACTATTTAATGATATATAAATAGATTATTTTTTTTAATATAATATTATATTTACAAATAAAATTAAAAAGTGTGAACTAAATCACTTTTTAATGGTCTAACTCTATAACTAAAATGCTCAGTAAGTTTTAAATTGTTGCAGTTACTTAAATTGCAACAAAATGAGTTTAATTTAAGGGGAATTAAATGAGTACTGAAATGAAAATGCAAGCAGTTGCTTTAATCCCACAAGGAAATATTGAGTCATATCTTCGCATGATTAATACTTATCCGATGTTAACTGCAGAGGAAGAACAATCTTTAGGCGAAAAACTTTATTATAATGATGATGTTGATGCAGCACGACAATTAATATTGTCTCACTTACGATTTGTAGCACACATTGCACGAGGATATTCAGGCTATGGTTTACCACAAGCTGACTTGATCCAAGAAGGTAATATCGGCTTAATGAAAGCAGTGCGTCGTTTTAATCCAGAATTAGGTGTACGTCTAGTTTCATTTGCTGTTCACTGGATAAAAGCTGAAATACATGAATATGTATTAAAAAACTGGCGTATTGTTAAAGTTGCAACGACTAAAGCTCAAAGGAAGTTATTTTTTAATCTAAGAAAAAATAAACAACGCTTAGGTTGGTTTAATAATGCTGAAGTAGATATGGTGGCAGACGAATTAGGTGTAAGTCGTAAAGATGTCCTTGAAATGGAATCACGTATGTCTGCACAAGATATGTCATTTGATGTAGATAGCGATGATGATGATAATGCTGTTGTCGCACCTGCTTTATATTTAGAAGATAATAATTCTGATTTTTCTAAATCAATTGAAAATGATAATTGGGAAACAGATGCAACAGATAAGTTACATGATGCACTATCACAATTAGATGAACGTAGCCAAGATATTATCAAAGCACGTTGGTTAGATTCTGATGATAGTAAATCAACACTACAGGTTTTAGCTGATAAATACAGTGTTTCTGCTGAACGTATTCGTCAGTTAGAAAAAAATGCGATGAAAAAATTGCGTGTTGCAATTGAAGCATAAATTATTTTTCTTGTTAACTCCTAAACCCCAAAGCCTTACGTAAAAGTAAGGCTTTTTTTATTATCAAATCTGCTCATATTATAATTTATCATATGACAAGTTAATTCATTGAAAATATAAGAGATAATGTATTTTTTAGCATGAAAGCATAAGCTTAAATTATCTTAACTAAGATTAGGATTTTAATTATATTAAATTGATGATATAAAAAATATATAGCAACTAAAGTTAATATAATAAAATAATTTATTATCGTTTTATTTTAATTAATTATTGTTTTTATTTTTTAATAGGAATAAACTGTGTTCAGTTTTTATAAAAAGAAAGGAAATGAATATGAACACAGATATGACTAAAAGTTACTCTCGATTAAATCTATATTGTAAATTTATGGCATTGTTAACGGCTATTCCTATTTTAGCTATGTTAATTGGCTCTTTATCCCCATTACTGTTTTATTTTTTCGATATTACCAATATTGGACTTGATTCTGGAGGATACTCTTTCTTTATTTCCGGGGCGCTTGATGATGTAGATCCTAAAACATTATCCCTATGGCAAGCGACGTTGGCCACATTGATCGATACCTTATCGATACTCATTTTAGCTTATGCTTTTTATCAACTTAGATTACTCTTTTTAAACTACAGTCAATCTGAATATTTTTCAGAAAAGTCGTCTAATCATTGTTATATTTTTGGGAAAATGTTAGTTATATGGTCAATATTTGGTATTTTGTCTGAACCATTATTAACTTTTATTTTAACTTTTAATAGAGATCCTGCAGAACGTTATATTTCTTTTTCATTTACTGGCGATGATGTTATGACATTGTTTCCGGCTATCAGTATTATGCTTATTGGTCAAATTTTGAAAAAAGCATGCCAAATTGCAGAAGAAAATAAACAATTTATATAAAAGGAGTTGAGTATGCCGATTATTATAAACTTAGATGTGATGCTGGCTAAGCGTAAGGTTAAGTCAAAAGATTTAGCCTTAGCAATAGGTATTACTGAACAAAATCTGTCATTACTTAAACAAGGAAAAGTTAAAGGATTCAGGCTAGCTACATTGGAGGCAATCTGTGAACATTTAGATTGCCAACCTGGAGATATATTAGAGTATATTAATAAAAAAGAATAAACTCTATTAACTGATTGATAACATTGCTGCTTCTTGAGCATGTAAAAAAGCTGTATCAAAAAAAGGAATACTACAATCTTGTTGTGTAATTAATAATCCGATTTCAGTACAGCCTAAAATAACGCCTTCCGCACCTTGTTTAACTAGTTTTTCAATAATAGTAAGATAGGCTTGTTTAGATGACGATTTAATTACACCCCTACAAAGTTCATCATAAATAATGTTATTAATTACAATTCTATCTTGTTCATCGGGGATGATTACATTTAAGCCTTTGTCGATCAGTTTTGATTTATAAAAATCTTGCTCCATAGTATATTTAGTACCCAATAATGCAACAGATTTAATATTTTGATTCAGTAAATGCTTAGCGGTGACATCCGCAATATGAATAATTGGAATCGTAATGGCTTTTTGAATTTGATCTGCAACTTTATGCATAGTATTTGTACAGATTACGATAAAATCTGCACCAGCCAACGCTAATCTTTTGGCAGCATCAATTAAAATTGTGGCACTTTTATCCCATTGGTTATTAGCTTGACAACTTTCTATCTCTTGAAAATCGACACTATATAAAATACTTTTTGCTGAATGCAAACCACCCAGTGATTTAGCAACAATTTGGTTAATAACTTGATAATAAGTAACTGTACTTTCCCAACTCATACCACCAATTAAACCGATTGTTTTCATATCATTAATCCCTTAAAAATTTATATTTGTGGTGAAAAACTTTTTTATTGTTAATTTTATTTTAAAACATGTAAAGTTATTTTCAGTCAATTGAGTAAAAACCATATTTAATTTAAGCAAATTAATACATTGCTAAAATAACTACATACATATAAGCCTTAATTTTTTTCAACATCGTTAACTATCTTTATCAACATTAGTTCAATAAGCCGTATTATCCTTAATACTATATAATATATAGGAAAATATATTGTTTTATGGATAAGCCACTTTTTAGTTATCATCCTTTATTTTAATTACAATTTACACTTCGCGCTTAAAGTCTAGATCCCTTTTTTATGAAAAAAGTAAACATTTGTGAGAAAACATGATTTAATTTGTAAAAAAGTGTGATCTGTCGCGATATTATTAGCGAAATAAAATATGTGGTTAGATTAATTAAAAATAATATATAAAAATTAATTGGTTGTGAAATATTATGTGGATGAAAAACAAAGTTCTGATAAATAAAACAAGTAAATTTTTCTTTTTTATGCCAATTATCTTCTTGCTATTTTCTTTTTCATGTTTGGCTGAAACAAAAGTGATTCATGTACTGGTTGCATTATGTGATAATAAATATCAAGCAATAGCTCCTGTTCCAAAAGCAATTGGTAATGGTCAAGATCCTAAAAACAATCTTTATTGGGGAGCTGGTTTTGGTTTTAAAACTTATTTTGCAAAACAAAAAGAGTGGCAAGTTGTCCAGATCAATAAACCAGATGACGATAAAATATTAGAAGAAATAATTTACAAACATCAAAATCAAGATGTCTATATAGTTGCCCAAGCATATAATGGTAAATACATTGGTGATACAGTTAAGGATTTTCTCACTTATTCAGCAGCTAAAGATATACAAACTTTTGAGGTTGGTAAAGTAAAAATAAATGCTGGAGGAAAGGCTGATCTGGTTATTTATATTGGCCATGATTATTTAATGGAATGGTCATGGAGTAAATATTTACCAGATAGTTGGCGTTGGGAAACCTTATCAAAGGAGAAGCAAGAGCAACAAAAATCTCGTTACGCAGCTGTGTTTGCTTGTAAAAGTCAGAAATATTTTTCACCGGCATTATCTCGATTAGGTATTACCCCGCTTATTTTGACGACACAACTTATGGCTCCGGAAGCTTATAGTATATATGCGATGATTGATGCTTGGTTAAAAAATGAATCAAAGTCTAGCATCAGATCAAAGGTTGCGACTGCATATAGTAAATATCAAAAATTGAGTAAACCAGCTTTACAAATGTTTGTAACAGAATATAGTCAATAATAGATTTATCGTTTTAGAAAAATGGTTTTATTATTAAAAGTAACATAGGTTTTAAAACACTATTTTTCTATTTTTATCTTCTTTTATGGATGTTTTAAGAAAAGGTGAATACCCATTATGGCAATACCCAAAATAGTAATTTTAACTGGTGCAGGCATTTCAGCTGAATCAGGATTATCTACCTTTCGCGCTCAAAATGGTTTATGGGAAGGATATGATGTAAATGATGTGGCGACCTATGAAGGATATAGTCGAGATCCTATTGGCGTGCATAAATTTTATAATATGTTGCGCAATAAATTGCAAGATCCTAAAGTACGTCCAAATGCTGCTCATTATGCGTTAGCTGAGTTAGAACAAAAGTTAGGATCAGATAATGTATTAATTGTAACACAAAATGTGGATAACTTGCATGAACAGGCGGGTTCAAAGAATATTATTCACATGCATGGTGAATTGCTAAAGGTTCGTAATGAACAAACAGGGCAAATTATCGATTGTTATAATGATATTGACTATAATCAAAATAGATTACTTCGCCCTCATATTGTTTGGTTTGGTGAAGTACCGTTACAAATGGACGAAATTTATGATGCGCTTGAACAAGCGGATCTCTTTATTTCAATTGGTACATCGGGAAATGTATATCCAGCAGCAGGCTTTGTTAAAATAGCAAATCAAGTTAGCGCGAAAACGGTTGAGCTTAATTTAGAACCAAGTCTAGGACAAAGTTTGTTTCAAACTAAAATATATGGGCCAGCAAGTAAGATTGTACCAGAATTTATTACCACGTTAATTTAATAACTAGCAACAGTTATTTCAGTTGCTCTAAATAAGTTTTGTTACCCAAATTTTGCATTTGAGTACGGATCCATTCTGCTTTAGTTCCTATATAAGAATTGGGTTTGGCGGGATTCCATTTTCTTGGATTAGGTAAAGTGGCGGCCAGTAAGCTTGCCTGATAAGTTGTTAGCTGATCGGCGCTGACATTAAAGTAGTATTGCGATGCGGCTTCAATACCAAAGATACCCTCTCCCCATTCTACACTATTAAGATAGATTTCAAGGGTACGCTTTTTTGACCACATAAGTTCGATCCAGATAGTAAACCAAGATTCAAATCCCTTACGTACCCAACTACGCGCTGGCCATAAAAAAATATTCTTAGCGACTTGTTGAGAAATTGTGCTAGCGCCACGTAGTTTCTTATTTTTTTTATTATACTTAATGGCTCTATTAATAGCTTCAAAATCGAATCCCCAATGGTTTGGGAAGTTTTGATCTTCTGAAGCAATAACTGCAACTTTTATATTATCCGAAATTTCATCCCAATCTTTCCAGATCCGTTGTTGGGTAATACTCCAATTGCTGATTTTTCTTTCTAACATTAACATCGAACCAAATGGATTAACCCAGCGCATAATTAAAACTGACAAAATCGACAATAGCATAAGTGCAATAATTACTTTTGCAGTTATTTTTAAAGTCTTCTTTGATAGTAGTTTCATATTGGTTAAGTAAATGTAAAAAGTAAGTAATCAAGATACGATATATTATTTATTAAATAAATAATTTTTTATAAACTCAACAATTTGATTTGGTTTATCGATATTTAATTGAGGAACTGCCGTTTCCAATTTTATATTAGAAGCCACAGCAATTGTAAATTCATCAATGAAAAGCGGTTTTTTAGTCTCGCTTCTATGACAGATGATTTTAGGGATTTTTTCATCTTTAAATCCTTCCACTAACACCAGATCTATATTGGTAAATTTATTCACCAATGATTTCAAGTCGGCAGGTTCATTCGGGGTTTCACAAATCATGGCATAACGCTTATCACATGCAATAATTGTTTGTAATGCGCCAGCTTTTCGTAGTTCATAGCTATCTTTACCCGGTATATCTATTTCAATATCATGATGGGCATGTTTTAACATCGCTACTTTAAAGTTTTGCTCACATAGTAGTGGAATAATTGTTTTAAGTAGTGTTGTTTTACCACTATTACTGTAACCACTGAAGGCAAGTAGTTTATTATTAATCATTATGGTTAACTCTTAAAAGCATCAAAATAAGATACTCATTATTTATAATTGATTATATTATGATGATATTCATTATAAGAGATAAAGGTATAAATATGTACAATTTTACTAATGATTACAATGAAACCGCTCACCCTGAATTACTGAAAGTATTTTGTGAAACAGCTAATCAAAAATTAACTGGTTATGGCTTCGATGAATATTGTAATAACGCCAAAGAAAATATAAGAAAACAATTAAAGTCACCTAACGCCGATATTCATTTCATGCCAGGTGGAACGATTACCAATTTAACAGTAATTTCACATATTTTAAAACCTTATCAAGCCGTTATTGCGGCCGATAGTGGGCATGTGAATGTCCATGAAACAGGCGCAATTGAAGCAACCGGCCATAAAGTTTTAACAGCAACAACAACCGATGGGAAATTAACCCCAGAACTGATTAAACCAATTTTAACCTTTCATAGTGATGAACACATGGTACAACCAAAGCTCGTGTATATTTCAAATACTACAGAGCTTGGTACTATATATACTCAACAAGAACTTAAAAAGTTATATCAATTTTGTCAAAAAAATGATTTATATCTCTATTTAGATGGTGCGCGTTTAGCTATGGCATTAGCGGCACAAGAAAATAATATAACCTTTCCTGATTTAGCAAAGTATACCGATGTATTTTATATCGGTGGGACTAAAGTTGGTGCTTTTGCTGGTGAGACCGTGATTTTTAATAATACTAAACTAAATAAGGATTTCCGGTTTAGTATGAAGCAAAAAGGTGCAATATTAGCTAAAAGTTGGATTGTTGCTGTACAAATGAATGCGTTAATGCAAAATAACCTTTACTTAACACTAGGTCAACATAGTAATCATATGGCCAATAAACTAAAAATGATTTTTGAAAAGGCTAAATTAACCTTTTTAGCCAAACCACAAAGTAATCAACTTTTTGTTAATTTTCCTAATAAACTGGCTAAAAAAATTCAAGATCATTATGTAGTGGATTGTCTCGGGCAAACTGATTCACAGCATACCTGTTTACGATTTTGTACTTCCTGGGCAACTAAAGAGGAAGAGATAAATAGTTTTGCTAAGCAATTTCAAAAGTGGCTTTAATCATATTTTATGTTCAGATACAAAGCATTACTAATAGTGATAATAATACCACCATATAGCTGCTATTGAGATTATGTCGTGTAAAAATCAAATACTATTGAATCTATATAATGATATTAGTTTTTATTTTTTATTTGATTAATTTTATTAAGAATTTCTGGGGTATTAATATTAATAAAACAGGATGAGAGATCACTACAATCAACCGGAATTGCATCGATTTGTTGTAAAAATAGCATTAATTTTCGATCACCTTGTTCTAAGTAAGCTTTAAGTTGTTGGATAACCCTTTTATTGATAAGGAGAATTGTCGGGTGGTCATGTTTACCATCAAAAGGGTAAATAGCGGTATTGGATGTGGTGTACATTGATAAACGAGTAATTAAATTACTGGGTAAAAAGGGGGTGTCACAACTCACAAATAAGTTCCAATGAGTTGTACTGCGTAGCAGTCCACTATAGATACCTGAAAGTGGGCCTAGATAACCCTTGAAATCATCGGAAAATATGGGATAACCAGCGAGGCGGTATTGATCAAGATTTCGATTACAATTAATCATAATTGAATCAACCTGATGTTTAACACTATCAATTACATGTTGAAAAAGTGGTTTATTGTTTAATAATAATAAACCTTTATCATTACCATTCATGCGAGAGCTTAAGCCTCCAGCTAAAACGATAGCTGTAATAGATAGCTTTTCCATAAATTATTTCTCTTTTACATTGCGAAAATACAAAATAACATTACTATATACCAAAATTATTTTAATTTGCAGGATAGAGCATTTAAAATACAATCACGATTGTTTAGATTATGTAGGGTTGTTTGTTTATTTTATAGTGAATGTAATAGGTTATATTTTTTAAAAAAGTATATATTCAAAAAATTAATTATTTATTATTGCTTTGTTTTTGTAAGTTGGGAAAGGGGTTTAGTGGATTATATTTTACTCCCCAAAAGCTCTAGGTTGGAGTAAACTCTAAATTAAACTTTATATCATCATCTTCAATTGCGTTGAAGATTTAAAAAAAGGTATTAATTATGAAATGTCATCGAATTGATGAGTTAATGGAGTTGTTACAAACTGCTTGGGAAAAAGAGTCTGATCTCAACTTATTACAATTTTTGATTAAATTAGGTCAAGAAGCAGGTTTCGAAGGTGAATTAAAAGATTTAAGTGATGAAATTTTAATTTATCATTTAAAAATGCGTGATTCAGATAAAAATGAAGCTATTCCGGGACTAAAAAAAGATTACGAAGAAGATTTTAAAACCGCCCTCTTAAAAGCACGCGGGATTATTAAAGAATAGGGAGAAAGGATATATGAAGAAGACATTTTTTGCTATAAGTGCATTGTTATTTTCTATAAATTGTTTGGCTGATGAACCAAATAATGCAGCACAAGTAGCAACTGAAAGCAATGCACCCGCGCCGATTGAAGTTGGGAAACAATACTTCGCATTACCAACTTATCCATCACCAAATAAAGAAGTTATTGAGTTCTTCTCATTTAATAGTCCTAGCAGTTTTAGATTCGAAACACAATATCATTTTTCTCAAGTGCTAAGTAAAGCTATGCCAGAAGGGGTAACCTTTAAGCGTTATCATATAATTGATTATGGTTCCTTAGGTTTGGATTTATCACAAGCTTGGGCTGTTGCTAATGTCTTAAATATGCAAGATGAGGTATCAGAAGCACTTTATACAGCCGTACAAAAAGATCGCAAAATTAAATCTTTAGAGGATATTAAAGCCGTTTTTGAAACGTTAGGTGTAAATGGAGAAACGTATGATAAAACTGTAGATAGTTTTTTGGCAAAAGCCTTTATGGCTCAACAAGTTGATGCAATTAATGAGATGCAACCCGACTCTGTGCCTCTTGTTATTGTAAATCGTAAGTATTTTATTAATGGACCAGCGCTAGATAGGACATCTGGTGAGAATTTTGCCAATGATTATGCACGAGTAGCAGTATATCTTAGTAATTTAGACAATAAATCTAAGCCTAAAACTGAACCAGTATCAAATCCTCAATCAGAAACCGCGCCGGTACTAGAGGCGAAATCTGAAACTGTTGCGCCAGCCACAACGACTCAATCAGAAACCGCACCGGTTCCAGAGGTGAAACCTGAACCTGTTGCACCAGCCACAACGACTCAATCAGAGACCGCGCCAGTACCAGAAGCAAAACCTGAAACTGTTGCGCCAGCCACAACGACTCAGCCAGAAACCGCGCCGGTACTAGAGGCGAAATCTGAAACTGTTGCACCAGCCACAACGACTCAGCCAGAAACCACGCCGATACCAGAGGTGAAACCTGAACCTGTTGCACCAGCAACAACGACTCAGCCAGAAACCACGCCGGCTCTAGAGGCGAAACCGGAAACTGTTGCACCAGCAACAACGACTCAGCCAGAAACCGCGCCGGTACCAGAGGCAAAACCGGAAACTGTTGCACCAGCTACAACGACTCAATCAGAAACCGCGCCAGTACCAGAAGCAAAACCTGAAACTGTTGCACCAGCAACAACGGCTCAGCCAGAAACCGCGCCGGCTCCAGAGGCAAAACCGGAAACTGTTGCACCAGCCACAACGACTCAGCCAGAAACAGCTCCGGTACCAGAGGCAAAACCAGAAACCGTTGTACCAGCCACAACGGCTCAGCCAGAAACAGCTCCGGTACCAGAGGCAAAACCAGAAACCGTTGCACCAGCCACAACGACTCAGCCAGAAACCGCGCCGGTACCAGA
>NZ_LZGM01000109.1 GCF_001690195.1 Gilliamella sp. wkB108
CAATTTAATGGATTTTTCACACCTGTGATAAATATATCAAAATATTGTTGATCGGATGCCATGGTAGGAAAATTTTCAGCGTAAGTCGGTTGTGTTTTAAAACCCATTGAAGAATCCCACATATTAACAGGTCCTGCGTAAATCCCTTTTCCTTCCGCCAAATTAGGTCTCGCAAAACAGATAGCGGGTTGTTGTAATACATCTATTTTAAATTTAGCCGTACCATTACCATACAAAAACGTATTAGGTAAACCGTATAGTGTATTTATTTGTGGATTAACTGATGAGGAGAGCGTCAACGTATAAGGGGTTCGACAAATGTTTAATGGTTTAGTCAAGTCACTAATACCTGGTGCTTTTTCTCTAATAACGTCACCATTGTTATCTAACCATTTACCCTCCATTTTGCCTTTTATTGAAATGACTACATCACCATCATCATCCTTTTTTGCTGATAAAGGTATAACGCTAATATCATCTAATTTATATACTTGGGTATCTGGTGGAACGACAGTTTTAACCGTCGAGAAGGTATCTCCAATATTGGGTAGGGTAATTACATAGACTTTCTCATAGGTACCGTCACCTTTATCTTTGAACATATTACCCGAACTATCACTAATATAAATATCATTACCCACTTTAATACTTAATAAATGTTTTAAGTCTTTTATTGTGTAACCATTTAATTCTATATAAGGAGGATTACCAATAATTTTGTTTACGGTTGTTGCTGTAGATATTGCATTAGCTGTGATAGGCAATAAAAACAAAATCAAACTAAAAGTGATAACTGATTTGAGATTTTTGAACAAAAAATTGGGCTTTTTCAAAAATAAATTACAGATACCTGAAAAAGATGAATAACGGTATTGAATACTATAATTTAAATAAAATGATAGAACATGTGAATGTAGAACTGTTTTCATTGTTTAATTTTACCTATTTCCTTTTCTTTCAATTAAGAATAAAAAAGATTAAAATTATACGGTTAAGTAGAGTTCCATTCTTCAGACGTGTATTTTTTTAAAACTTCGCATAGCCTTAACTAAAAATAAATTAATAATTAAAACCAATACCGAATATTGCTAAAAATCAAATGTAGGTATATTTATCAATATTACAATTAAAGTTAATTAAAAGTATACTCATCCAATAAAACAATTGAAACAGATATTTTGTAAATATGTCTTAACAAAAGATAACTATAAAAAATACATAAATATTTTTTTAATGTACCCTAGTAAATCCCGTTTTTAAAATTTTGGGCTATACCTATCAAAGATCGAAAAATTACTAATAACTGAATCTATAATTGACTTAACCAAATCATTATCCGCCAAAAAATTAGTCAGTTCTGATGATAGAAAAACCTCAACATATCATTTGTTAACATTTCGCTAATAAAGAGATGTTTTTTGCCGTAGGAAGGAACGTAAACCGTCATAGCTTCTACTAATAAACCAATTATGGATGAAAATGGAATATTTTATGGATGTAGCACTGATGTGTATAAAGAATCCACACATAATCTATATTTATATGAACTGAGCTTCAGAATGATTTTTATCATTTATCTTTTATAACAACGAAAGTTGACCTTAAAAAAGCATAACAGCTTTCGTTTAGCATTCCTATTTAACACCTAATTGCTGACTTTAATAATTAACTGTTATAATCAATTATTACTGTTTTAAGTTAGAATGGATTTTATGTATATTATTTATGGCATTAAAAATTGCGACACAATGAAAAAAGCGTTTGCTTGAGTTGAGAAGTAACGGATTAAATTCCAATTTCGTAATTCCAAACCAGTAATATTACGACTATTCTGTTGCGATCTTTCGTGCTTTTAGTGAATAGGAGACGTTTACTTAATATTCATAGCCTCATCTGGCTACAACATAATAAACAGAACTTTATCTAATTATAATAAAGATGCTGAGATAAAAATTATATTGATGATCCGTCTATATACAATCCTCTTTGTTGATCAAGGAGAAACAAGTTGTATTAGAGTTTTTGCATAAAATTATACAATTTGCCACCAACGTTTCCTTTCTGGCAACAAATTGAAATATTAATCCTTTGTATATATTAGTTATACCAGTTATAAAAATAGCGAATTAACTTCGATTAACTAATATCAAACGCTAAGTTAATCTGTAACTAAACTAATTTTTACTAACACATGCGCCATAAGCTTTATCTACTTCAGGTCTACGAAAGTTTATAACACCTCCGGCTCCTTCTATCATAAGTTGATAATCACCAACCATATCACTGACCCAATAACCATTAGTAACCCAACCAGTCTGATCATAAGTTTGTCCTACATTCCCCCATTCGCTAAACAAACCACCACCTATACGTCGATAATAATTATTACGGCCAAGTGGATTTGGATGTTGAGGTACTATTGGAACATTACTGTGAACCGCATTGGTTACATCCAACATACCCGGTACTCTATAATCACCTAAACCAAAACACCACATCTCTATACTACCTGCCGTATCAAAAAGTTTTTTACGATTAACAAACCATTTTCTTAGAACAAAACCATAACTTACAATAGTTTTTCCGTTTGCATCCTTTCCTTCTAACACTATTTGAGTTGGATTAGTAAATGTATCTGCTTTGCCGCCCTGTGCAAGGGTATCTGCATTAGGTCCACTTAATGTCACTCTAACACTTCCGGTGGTAATGTTACTAAATGAGGCTGTTATATTACCAACACTTACCGGTTGCCAATTTAATGGATTTTTCACACCTGTGATAAATATATCAAAATATTGTTGATCGGATGCCATGGTAGGAAAATTTTCAGCGTAAGTCGGTTGTGTTTTAAAACCCATTGAAGAATCCCACATATTAGTAGGTCCTACGTAAATTCCAGTTCCATGCAGCAAATTAGGTCTCGCAAAACAGATAGCGGGTTGTTGTAACACATCTATTTTAAATTTAGCCGTACCATTACCATACAAAAACGTATTAGGTAAACCGTATAGTGTATCTATTTGTGGATTAACTGATGAGGAGAGCGTCAACGTATAAGGGGTTCGACAAATGTTTAATGGTTTAGTCAAGTCACTAATACCCGGCGCTTTTTCTCTAATAACGTCACCATTGTTATCTAACCATTTACCCTCCATTTTGCCTTTTATTGAAATGACTACATCACCATCATCATCCTTTTTTGCTGATAAAGGTATAACGCTAATATCATCTAATTTATATACTTGGGTATCTGGTGGAACGACTGTTTGAACCGTCGAGAAGGTATCCCCAATATTTGGCAGGGTAATTATATAGACTTTCTCATAGGTACCGTCACCTTTATCTTTGAACATATTACCCGAACTATCACTAATATAAATATCATTACCCACTTTAATACTTAATAAATGTTTTAAGTCCTTTATTGTGTAACCATTTAATTCTATATAAGGAGGATTACCAATAATTTTGTTTACGGTTGTTGCAATGGATATTGCATTGGCTGTGATAGGCAATAAAAACAAAATCAGACCAAAAGCGATAGCTGATTTAAGATTTTTGGTCAAAAAATTTATCTTTTTTAAAAATAAATTACAGATGCTTGAAAAAGATGAATTACGGTATTGAATGCTATAATTTAGATAAAATGATAGAACATGTGAATGTAGAACTGTTTTCATAGTTTAATTTTACCTATTTCCTTTTCTTTCAATAAAGAATAAATTTTACAGTTAAGTAGAGTTCCATTCTTAAAACGTGTATTTTTAATAAAAACTTCGCATAGCCTTAACTAAAAATAAATTTATAACTAAAACCAATGCAGAATATTGCTAAAAATCAAATAAAGGTATATTTATCAATATTACAATTAATATTATTTAAAAGTATACTCATCCAATAAAACAATTAAAACAGATATTTTGTAAATATGCCTTAACAAAGGATAACTATAGAAAACACATGAATATTTTTTAAACAATCCTGGTAAATCCCGTTTTTAAAATTTTGAGCGATACCTATCAACAATTCCGTTATTAAAAGGCTCTAAATAAAAATAGTAATACTCCATAAAGATTATGAGACTAACCCATCTATAACTTAAAAAGCCTTTACCAATCAATACTAGATATACTATATTGACATTGTCTAACTAGAGTGATACCCAATTTATCACTACACACAATAAAATCGAAAATTGTGATAACTGAATCTGTAATTGACTTAACCTACTCATTATCCGCAAAAAAATCAGTCAATTCTGATGATAAAAAAACCTCAACATATCATTTGTTAACATTTCGCTAAGCTAGAATTAAATATTGAAATTACTAATTTGATTAACTCTTCAAATTTGTAGAAATATTCTGGTGAATGTTCTACAACAATTTTTTGTTTGCTGATCTAAAGAGATGTTTTTTGCCGTAGGAAGGAACGTAAACCGTCATATACTCTACTAATAAACCAATCATGGATGAAAATGGAATATTTTATGGATGTAGCACTGATGTGTATAAGAAAACTACACATAATCTATGTTTACGTGAACTGAGCTTCAGAATGATTTTTACCATTTATCTTTTATAACAACGAAAGTTGACCTTAAAAAAGCATAACAGCTTCCGTTTAGCATTCCTATTTAACACCTAATTGCTGACTTTAATAATTAACTGTTATAATCAATTACTACTTTTTAAGTTGGAATGGATTTTTATGTATATTATTTATGGCATTAAAAATTGCGATACAATGAAAAAAGCCTTTGCTTGGCTTGATGAACATCAGGTTCAATATCAGTTTCATAATTATAAAACTGATGGTATTTCAGCTGATCTTATACGATCTTTTTTGCATTTAGTCGATTGGCAATGTTTACTCAATACTCGTGGCAGTACTTGGAGAAAACTCGATGAATCTGTGCGCGCTGCAATTAATAATGAAGATTCTGCAATTAAAATTATATTAGCTAATCCCTCTATTATAAAACGCCCTTTATTGATCGAAGGTAAACGAGCTTTGTTAGGATTTTCTGACGAGAGTTATGCCCAATTTATCACCTCAAAAAAATAAAATCGAGAAGTATTATGACTGAATCTGTAATTGACTTAACCAAAGCATTAATCGCCGAAAAATCGGTAAGTCCCGATGATAAAAACTGCCAAAATATTATTATTGAACGGTTAAAACCACTTGGTTTTGTTATTGAAACACTATGTTTTGGGCGAACTAAAAATCTATGGGCTTATCATGGTGACCCTGTTACAACTACCTTAATGTTTGCCGGTCATACAGATGTGGTACCCGCTGGCGATGAAAATAAATGGTTATATCCACCTTATGAACCAACTATTGACCAAAATGGATTGCTTTATGGACGAGGTGCTGCCGACATGAAAAGTGGTGTAGCCGCAATGGTATGTGCCACAGAAGACTTTGTAAAAACTTACCCTGATCATACCGGCCGGGTAGCGTTTTTAATCACATCAGATGAAGAAGCTGATGCTAGCGATGGTACCGTGAAAGTAGTGGATATGCTACTTAAACGCCAAGAAAGGATTGATTATTGTATTGTTGGTGAACCATCCAGTAATATTAAGCTTGGTGATCAGATAAAAAATGGCCGACGAGGCTCTCTTACAGCAAATTTAGTCGTACATGGTATTCAAGGTCATGTTGCTTACCCACATCTAGCAGAGAATCCTATACATCGTTTTGCCCCAGCTTTAAATGAACTTGTCACAACAATTTGGGATAAGGGTAATGAGTATTTTCCGCAAACAACGATGCAAATTGCTAATATTAATGGTGGTACTGGCGCTGAAAATGTCATTCCAGGAGATTTAGCAGTACAATTCAACTTTCGCTATAGTAGTGAGCTGAGTGATACGATAATTAAAGCACGAGTTGAGCAGATACTACAAAAATACAATTTACAATACACCTTAAATTGGCGGCTTTCTGGTCAACCATTTTTGACACCACAAGGGGAACTGACAGAAGCTACAGCCCATGCAATAAAAGAACTCACTCAAATTGACACACAATTATCGACCAGTGGGGGAACCTCTGATGGACGATTTATAGCAAAATTAGGATGTCAAGTCATTGAATTTGGCGTATTAAATAAAACCATTCATAAAGTAAACGAAAATGTCAGTTGTCAGGATATTATTAAACTAAAAGAAATTTATCAATTAATTTTAGAAAAGCTATTACTTATGACTGAAAGTTAAACCAACCAATTTATAATTATTTTTTGTATTCACCATACAATGTTAAAAAAGAATTTATCTTTTTAATCATGTAAGAATATATTACAGTTAGTACCTAACAATGATGGGCAACAGTAAAAATACCTTTGGGGGAGGCATTAAATGGAGTGGTTTAAAGATTACTGGTGGATAATTCTTATTATTCTTATTGGAATTTTCATTAATACGATTAAAGCGCTTAACAAGCTGAACTACAAATCCTATCTTGAAAAAAAGAAAGGGATAAAACCTATCCCTTATAATGATGATGAGGATGATGATTGGCCAGCAAATCCCCCTCATAATCATCCTTAACATTTGTCCAAACTGTTAATGATTACCGACTTAATATTGCTTGATGTCGATAACGATCAACCCACATTGCAGTTGATCCACAAACGGCAATAGGCATAATAATTAGGTTCAACAGTGGTACCATTGTAAATAGGCTAACTAATATACCATAAATTAAGTTATCGGCTTTATCTTGTTTAAGTAATTGCCGCATATGATGAAAGTCAATTTTATGATTATCAAATGCATAATCGGCATATTGTATATTTACTTGCCATGCAGTAAACAGGAACCAGACAACAGGTGTCACAAATTGACCAATTATGGGAATGAAATACGTTAGTAATATCGGAATTGACCACAATAGGTAATTAATTAACTTTTGTAGTTCACGAAATAATACTCTCGGTAAATCCTTAATCAAACTCATCCAAGAGGTATCAATAGCAGGAATGCCAGTTAAATAAGCTTCTACTTGTTCAGCTAAGAGACCATTAAACGGTGCTGCAATCATATTGGCTACGGTACTAAAGAAATAGCAAAATAAGATCACAAGTGTTAGTACAATTATAAAACTAATAATATAACCAAGCCACTGAAGCCAACTAGGTATATAAGATAATCCCCAATTAGTCAGGCCTGAAATCACCGTAAAAAACCAATAAAATAAAGCTGACATTATTACCATATTGGCGATCAATGGTAAAAATACAAATCGCTTTATTCCCGGATTAAAAGCTAATGACCAACCTTGAATAAAGTAATGTAACCCATTCTTTGACTGATTTTTTATAGTTTGAGAGTAGTTAACTTGCTTTATGTTTTTAATATCCTTTAAATCCACTTATGATCCCTCTTCATATTAATATGATTAATCTTATCAATACACTTATATGATAACATGGTTTATCAATAGCTTTTAATCATCAAATTTACTTAGAAAATCACTATTTAGACGATCAAACCAATCTATTAATTCTCGTTTCAGTGCTTGCATTAGCGCATTTCTACCGTTTAAATGATATGTTTGCATAATTTGTGATTCGCTATGTTGATTATTTAATAGTACCGTTAATATAGGTAAATTTATACCATTTGACTTAGCATGATTACAGCGATTTAATCGATTAAGTGCAGCATAAGTTGACTCATACGATCGATAGTAGTAACAAAATCCGCGCAACTCTTCCAAATCTAATTTGGATAAAGATTGATTGTGATCTATTGATAAGATATTGTTAAATGGTAAATCAATAATCTCTTTTAACCAATACCAATTGCGTTGTAATTTAGTCTGCAATTGATTGACTAACAATTTGGCTTGTTGAGTAATGGGTTTAATAAACATTACTGAATAGCTACCACTACAAGCTTCTTTATGGCTTGCAATGTGAACTAAAATAAAACCACATGCAGTCCAAAACCGGTAATTATCTTCACTAAAGGCAAAGCTTACTGATAAAAAATCTTTGTTTTGTTGAGCTGCTTCAGTAAAAATGGATTGAACTAATTGCTTAGCAATATGTTGCCGACGATAAACTTCAATCACGGCAATACGATTAATTCGCACCGATTGTAATTTAGAGGCTAATTTTTCGCCGGCATGCGCAACCAATGATTGGGCAACTAAATTTCCTTTAGGTCTACGTGTCCCTTTCCAAACCTCTTCTATTAGATTATCAGCTAAATTGCCTTCATTAATTGTTATTGCTGCAGCAATACGTTGATTTTTTGTTTGAGCTTGCCAGACCATTAAATTTTGTGCATCTAACAGACGTCTTAAATCAACTAACGTTGTTTGATAATGGGCAATTTTTAATAAATAATAGATCTGCTTTAGCGCCTTAGTATCATGACGATCAACTTGCGAACAATCGATAGTTTGGTTTGAATTTAGAGATACTGTATCATTGGTTTGTATACCGTTTAGCAATAAACGGTCGCTGAACTGTTCAAGCAAGTCATTAGCATGCCAGCGAATAGGTTTTTCCAAATAAAAGAAATTGCAAGAGTGATGATAGAGCAATTTTAATAAAAAACCCTGCCCTGTTCCTTCGTACCCTTCAACAGTGGTTGTTAATAAAACACGACAATTTTTGGTTAGGGCTAATTGTAGTAATTGTTGAAGCATCGAAAGTGGAATCATAGCGGCTTCATCAATAATGAGATAGTCAGGAAACGCTTTAATGTTGACCTCAAGTAACTCATCTGGTGCATAAAACTGAGTGTCTGATTTAGCAAACCGAAAAAAAGTTTTCAGCGAATTTTTTTGTGGTGCGGTCACAATACAATGATGGTAATGAGTAAACTGTCCGGCTAAGGCTGACTTACCACGACCTCGTTTAGCGATCAACACATTGATCTGTTTATCACTCTGTAAGATTTGGTTCAAGGTGTTTTTTTGTTCTTGCAAATCATCTAATGGTTCATTGAGATGAGGGAATTGATATTCAGTTGTGAAATTGAACTCAGATAATATTTGCTTCAAGTGGGCTACAAAATTGGGGACGGCAATTGGATAAGGATTTTCGTTCCAACGTAGACTATCTTGATCTCTCCAATGTGTAAAATCCGCAGGTAAGACTAAAATGAGTACACTACCTTTTACCAAGGTACCGATCAGTCTTGCTAATGCATCAAGATTAAAGCCTTGAGTTGCATCAAAAATGGCATGTCGATATTCTTGACCTAATAATAATTTAGTTTTATTAGGCGGTATAATTTGCAAAAGATCATTAGATAAATTAATTTGCTGTGTTACTGTGATCCAATCACCTTGATGTTGGCTAGCAATCTTAATTAACTTAGTCCATAAAGCGGTTGCATCATCATATAATACCCATAGCTTTCTGCTGCTATCAGTACTTTGCATAAATTAACTTTTTCCAATTAAAAGTGACAATATACCCGCAGCGATAAGCGGTCCGACAGGGATCCCTTTAAAAAAGGCTACACCGATCAAGGTACCAACAATTAAACCATTGATGATAGTTGGATGTGCGCCGATTAATGATATACCTCGAGTACCAAGCCATGAAACCAATATGCCAACAAATATTGCTGTTAGTGATTGCCAAGTAGTAAAGGATTTCACGATATCTTTAATATTTAATGATCCGTCGGCGAGAGGCACCATCATTGCCGCGGTTAAAACCACAATACCGATAGTCAGCCCATATTGATTCAGAAAAGGGAAATAGTTCGAAAGGGGTGTCAACTTAAAAAGCAAAAGAAGAAGTACCGCAAATGTCACTGTGTTATTGTGAGTTAAATAACACAGTGCTGCCAGACCTAATAAAACAAAAAAAGAGATGTCAAACTGGGCAAACATTATAATTGCACACCAATACGCTTAGCGACTTCTTCGTACGCTTCAATCACGCCACCTAATCCTTGACGAAAACGATCTTTGTCCATTTTTTTCAAGGTG
Source organism: Gilliamella sp. wkB108 (assembly GCF_001690195.1). Lineage (GTDB taxonomy): Bacteria > Pseudomonadota > Gammaproteobacteria > Enterobacterales > Orbaceae > Gilliamella > Gilliamella apicola_L. The sequence continues at coordinate 9,973 of NZ_LZGM01000109.1, forward strand.
TCTTTTTCCCATAAACGGCAACCATCTGGCGAAAACTCATCTCCCAAAGTAATTTCACCGTTAGATAATCCAAACTCAAGTTTATAATCAACTAAAATAAAACCGGCTTTATCAAACAGCTTACTTAAAACCGTATTAATTTTATAACTGAGTTTTTTCATTTTAGCCAACTGTTCATCAGTAACCCAACCGAAAGTTTTACAATGAGAGTCATTAACCATTGGATCATGTAATGCATCATTTTTCAAAAATAATTCAAACGTAGGTGGATTGAGGATCTTTCCCTCTTCAATACCTAAACGTTTTACTAAAGATCCTGCAGCACGATTACGAACCACACATTCAACTGGCACCATTTCAAGTTTTTTTACTATTACTTCATTATCGGATAATAAGGCTTCAACTTGTGTGGGGATCCCAGCATCATGTAATTTGGTCATAATAAAATAGTTAAATTTATTATTTACCATGCCTTTGCGTTCTAACTGTTCAATACGTAGACCGTCAAAGGCGGAAGTATCATTACGAAACTCTAATATTAATAGATCAGGATTGTCTGTGGTGTAAACTGTTTTAGCTTTACCACGATAAAGTTCAGCCAACTTTTTCATATCTATAGCCTTATTTCAAATTACTAATAAATAATTAAGGAGCTTCACGCTCCTTAGGTTCAAAACTCATTGTTATTTTTTATGCTAAAGTTTGTAGAGAGCTTAAATATCAACATTTTACCCTTTTTCTTGTGACTTAAAATTGAATTAGTAAAACTCATTTTTTATCATCTTTTAATTAGGCGTTTGCTGAACTTTAAAATCAACAAAACTAGTTTCAATTAATATTTATATTTTTTAAGATCTTCTTTTTAGATCCTTTACTTATTCTGATTTTTTATCAGTGTCTTGTTTCTCTTCCTCGTCTTTCTTTTCTTTTACCGGAGGCATACGAGCAGATGGTGGAGCTGCATCATCCATAATCGCATTAAATAAACCAACAACACTGCGTTGTACTTCAATAGGATTAGATGATATGTCCTGCGCTCCACGAGTTAGTGAATTCAATCCAACTGTAATGGTTTCTGTATCACCAAATAGTTGTCGGCGAATCACAAACGAAGCTTGAACAGTTGATTGTTCATTTTCATTCACAATAAACGCATTTGCCGTTTGAATGGTGTTGTTATCACTACTACTGATAGGAATATTATTTCTACTCAAAGTATTTGGAATATTACTCCATACACCACTATTTGCTGGCGCATTTAAAGTAACTACTCCATTACTATAACTTGCATAAGCATCAGCAACAGTTGGAATCGGTATGATTGGTGGACGAATATCAACGTTTTTACCCAAAGCTCCTTCCGTTTCTGCAGTATAGACATAAAAATCAGCCACTTCTGCTGGTATAGCAATACCTTCTGGGATCACTAAAGGCTTTAATGCTGCTGAGGTTAAATAATCATCATTACCATCAACCTCTCGTTTATAATTTTGATCATTACTACATCCAACAAGAAAAATAGAAGAGAGGACCGTCAAAATAACAGTTTTTTTTATGAGCGAGCTTTTACATACAGTTTTATTAAACATAGATATCTGCTTATAAATTAATAGTTATACGAAAATAAATCACAGTAAATTAGCATCTTTTAATGCTTTCTCAACTGCTGGAATTGAAGCATCTGTCAACGAAACCAGTGGTAAACGGATTGTTGCACTTTCAATTAAGCCTAATCTAGCACAAGCCCATTTTGCCGGCGTTGGATTTGGCTCAATAAATAAATTATTGTGCAAAGCCAATAAATTATCGTTAATAGTTCGAGCTTCTTGAATCTGATTTTTAGTAACAAGTTCACAGACGGTGGCTACTTGTTTTGCTGCTACATTAGCAGTAACGGAAATCACGCCATCACCCCCCAAGATCATAAAATCTAAGAAAGTAGAATCATCACCACTCAATAATTTAAAATCATTACCGACCAATTTACGCGTTTTATAAACTCGGGATAAATCACCAGTTGCATCTTTTAATGCAACGATATTTTTAATTTTTGATAATCGACCAACTGTTTCAGGTTTAATGTCACTGCTGGTACGACCTGGTACATTATAGAGGATTTGAGGTAAAGCCGTATTTTCAGCTATGGCTTTAAAATGTTGATACATACCTTCCTGAGTTGGTTTATTATAATAGGGAGCAACAGTTAAACAACCAACCACACCAATATTTTCAACTCGATGTGTTAATTCAATAGCTTCTTTAGTTGCATTGGCTCCTGTTCCAGCAATGATATTAATACGTCCATCGGCATAATCAATTGTTCGTTTAATGACATCAATATGTTCTTGATGATCTAGCGTCGCTGATTCACCTGTTGTACCAACAGAAACAATACCAGATGTACCACTGGCAATATGATATTCGACCAATTTTTTTAAGCTTACGTGGTCCACATTTCCTTTAATATCCATAGGAGTAACCAGTGCGACCAGACTTCCTGTAAACATAAAAAGACCTCTCATATTATCTATTTATAAAATAATTCAAATGAATTAAAAATCTGCCGTTAAGTATGCGATATTTCTTAATTAAATTCAACTTTTGTTATGCAGGATTATCAATATCTACGAAAATAATTTCTAAGTCATATTGTAAAGATAACCACTCTCCAAGTTTCTCAATACCATAGCGTTCCGTTGCATGATGACCTGCAGCATAAAAATTAATGCCATACTCCCGTGCGATATGAATAGTCCGTTCTGAAACTTCACCAGTAAAAAAAGCATCAAATCCAAGTTCAGCTGCACTCTCCAAAAAATCTTGCCCCCCACCACTACACCAAGCAATACGTTTAATGACTTCAGGTGCATTATCACCACTAAAAAGTACTTTACGTTGCTGGTTATGCAACAACTTTTCCAATTTTTGTTTAAATTGTAAAGCGGTCAATGGTTCAGTAAGTGTTCCTTTAAAAAGTAGATCTGTAATATCTTCTCGTTTATCCACTGAGATATTAAATAAATTAGCAAGTTGAATATTATTACCTAAAACAGGATGTCCATCTAATGGCAAATGATAGCTCAATAAGTTGATATCGTGGGATAATAGGGTTTTAATCCGATGATACTTTATTCCCGTTATAGTTTGTGGTTCATTTTTCCAAAAATAACCATGATGAACAAGTACCGCATCGGCTTGCAACTCTACCGCTTTATCTAATAAAAGTTGACAAGCAGTCACACCGGTAACAATCCTTTTTATTTCTTGGCGACCTTGTACTTGCAAACCATTAGGTGCATAGTCATGATAACGCGTGATTTGTAATTCATCATTAATAATTTGTTCAAGTTCAATATTACGCATTGCTCACCCTTACTCCTCTAATTTATACTCAAACGTATAGTTAACCTGAAACATCTTTACGAAAAAGATTATTGTAAAATAGGTAAACTTATTTCACGAAAAAAACTAATTCAACTGGCTATAATTATAGTCGCTTTATTAAATTATCTCACGTATATTGTATTATTAAGAGCCATAAAAGAACTTAGTTTATACACTTCATATCACTATTGCCTTAACCACAACAATCATATAAAGGATTTATAAAACAATGAAAACTCTCGGTGAATTTATTATTGAAAAACAAAATGAATTTCCTCATGCTACAGGGGAATTAACAGCTTTAATTTCTGCTATAAAACTCGGTGCTAAAATTATTAATCGTGATATTAATAAAGCTGGATTAATCGATATTTTGGGCGAAAATGGTGTTGCTAATATTCAGGGTGAAAAACAGATGAAACTTGATGCTTTTGCAAATGAAACTCTCAAAGCAGCACTTGAAGCACGTGGAGTAGTTGCAGGTATCGCATCAGAAGAAGAAGATAATTTAGTTATTTTTGGTAAAGATCGCGCAACTGAAGGAAAATATGTTGTATTAATGGATCCATTGGACGGTTCATCAAACATTGATGTTAATGTCTCAGTTGGTACTATTTTTTCGATCTATCATCGTATTACCGCAATTGGGACACCTGTTACAGAACAAGATTTTATGCAGCCAGGTCATAAACAAGTCGCTGCTGGCTATATTATCTATGGTTCATCGACTATGCTGGTTTATACTACTGGTTGTGGTGTTCATGCTTTTACTTATGATCCTTCTATAGGTGTTTTTTGTTTATCGCACGAAAATGTACAGTATCCCAAAACAGGAACAACTTATTCAATAAATGAAGGTTATTACGCAAAATTCCCTAAAGGTGTAAAAAAATATATCAAATATTGTCAAGAAGAGGATGAAACAACCAATCGACCTTATTCCTCTCGTTATATTGGATCGTTGGTATCTGATTTTCATCGTAATCTATTAAAAGGTGGGATCTATATTTATCCGAATACAGCGCAATATCCAAATGGGAAATTACGCCTTCTTTATGAGGCCAATCCTATTGCTTTTTTAGCTGAGCAAGCAGGTGGAAAGGCTACAGATGGATTAAGAAGAATTTTGGACATTGAACCACAACAATTACATCAACGTACACCTTATTTTGTTGGAGTTAAATCAATGGTTGACGATGCCGATCGATTTATGGCTGAAAACGAGGACTAACCCTATTACGATTAAATTATCGAGAGTCAGCAACAATACTAATATTAAAAAGTAGTTCACCAATATTTATTAATAATATGATTATCAAGTGATTAAACTCTTTAAATTACTTGATAATTTGATTTAATGAGAAATAAGAAACCATTACTTATAATAGCTTAATTATATGGAATCAAATCGGTATCGCAAAACAAATATAACAAGCTATAGAATATCGCTTAAAACATGTACCTAAACATTTAAAAACGTTTGAATAATCAGTGGATCAGAGAAATTAAATATTTCAAACAAAAATCACATCAATGAACTTAATTAATTTAAATTGACTTATATAATGTAAGCCTCTTATATACTTTAAATAAAGAAAAGGTAAAACTAGGCGAACAGAATAAAAACTGGCATAATGAGCCTCATTTTTATAGATAAGAAAAGTTATTGTGCCAAACGCTAAATTAAGTGAACGCTTTCGGGGATTTTACCCAGTCGTCATTGATATTGAAACTTCGGGCTTTGATCCAAAGCTCAACGCTATTTTAGAAATTGCAGCTATTACCCTAACAATGGATAGTGCTGGATGGCTTGAACCTGAGCAATCTATACAGTTTAATGTTAACCCTTTTGAAAACGCGATTTTAGAACCTACCGCTTTAGCTTTCAATGGTATTGATCCGACTAATCCATTACGAGGTGCGGTTGATGAAAAAATCGCCTTGGAAGAGATATTTAAAACAGTACGAACAGGTATTAAAGCCAATGATTGTAATCGTGCCGTTATTGTGGCACATAATGCTCATTTTGATCACAGTTTTTTAATGACAGCAGCAGAGCGAGCAGGAATTAAACGCAATCCCTTCCACCCTTTTGCTACCTTTGATACCGCATCACTAAGTGGCTTAGTCTTTGGTCAAACTGTGCTGGCCAAAGCTTGTGAAGTCGCACAAATCCCATTTGATTTAAAGCAAGCTCACTCAGCACTTTACGATACTGAAAAAACAGCAATTCTATTTTGTGAGATTGTTAATCGCTTCAAGCGATTAGGTGGTTGGCCATTAGCTTTAACAAGTAATGAGTAGCCAAATTAGAGAAAGTAAACTCACAAGAGAGTTTTACGGACTCTCTTACTGTATTTACTATGATATTAACAGATTTATGCTTTATGTTTTTCGGCAGTTGCTTTAATTAAAGTTTGTAATTCACCAGTTTGAAACATTTCTAACATAATATCACAACCTCCAACCAACTCACCTTCAACCCATAACTGTGGAAATGTTGGCCAATGAGCAAATTTTGGCAATTCAGCACGAATATCAGGATTTTGTAAAATATCGACATAAGCAAAAGGTTCACCACATTGAGATAAAACCTGCACCGCCTGCGCCGAAAAGCCACAACTAGGTAATTTAGGTGATCCTTTCATATAAATTATAATTGGGTTTTCTGCTATCTGCCGTTTAATTTTATCGATCGTGGCCATTTCAATTGCCATAAAAATAATTCCTTCTTAGTTGTGTTTTATTGGTTGATTTTAACATATTATTAATTAATATTTGTCATACTAATTTGTTCAGACCTAGAGTTCTTCATTAGCTTAATTATATTTGACTAATAGGTTGCTCCAAAAAACATACAAATATGTTTTGCTTCTGAACTTTTTGAAATACGGCCATCATAACTTGCAACAGTATAGTACTTATACTCGTAGATAATATTACCCTTCTTGTCCTTAACTATTTTACCCTTGTTATCCCTCTTAGGTGTCTTCTCATATTCATTGTTAGTAAGGTAATTACCACCTTGCCCAAAACCTGAATTCGGGCGGGTAGCTTCGGTTATATTCCCCCATTCACTAAACAATCCACCATTTATTAGATTTACTCCCCAATATTCTCTAGGTCTCCAGGGATTACGATGATTTTCAAAAACATATGAACTATAAGATGTAATCTCTCGACGATAATTATTAATATTACGACCGGGTATACCTCCATTCCACGTAAAACCATTTGCATTGGTGAGATCTGATATCGCTGGTTCATGATAATAGGTGTAGGTCATTGGTGCATATATATAAAGTGGTTTCTTATAAAGATCCTCACAGATTCTATCCGCAACAAAAAACCATTTTTTTATTTTGAAAGAATAAAGTCGAGTATTTGTAGCTTTATAATCAATATAAAAAGCACTACCTCGTGTAATTATAGGTAAGGTAACCACACCAGTATTTGACGATATGGTTATTCTCAATTTATTGCCGGTATTTATGTCTTGATTAGGAGCTATACTAAGTTTTGCCATCAAGTTAGAGGTTCCTACAGTGTGAATTAATCCATCATCACCAACAGTTCTAGTGTTTAAATTCTCTCTTCCATCCTTAGGTGGATTGTTATCCTCAAAATTAACCCCAGATAAGATTCCATTATCATAACCCTCTAGTACTTGTTGGGCTGTTAGCCCAGCTATAATTAAATCAAAAAATAAGCCTTCTCCGCCAATTGTTGGAAAATTTTTCGGTGGGTAATATATATCTTGCGGTTTAAAACCTTTTCCGGCTACCCATGCTGAACCATTTAAATCGGGCAGACCACTACCCGAAGTAGAATCATTGGAAACATCTGGTGGACGAGCATAACAAACATAAGGAGTTGTGATTTTCGGTCGTAAATAGTATGTATGGCTACTTCCCACATTACCTTTTACTTCTCTCGGTATGCCATATTGAGTTGAAAAATCACTATTTGTAACAGCTATTGTCAATCGATAGGGGGAATCACATGGATCTAATTGCCAATCTTGATGCATTTTTACAAAATTAGAAATATCCGCGCCTGAACTATCTTGCCAAAATAATGATATAGTACCAGTTGCTTTGAAATTATTATCACCATCTGGATCTTGCCAATTATAACCTAACACTGAATTCAAATCTATCATTGAATTATAGTCATTTCCAGAACTTAACGGTACAAAAGTGCCTATATCTTGCCATCGAGTGCCAGCGGGTACTTCAATCGGATTTCTAGGATTTGATGAATCAACTATTGAATTTGGAAAAAGTATAGTTACATCATTTTCAGGTATAAAAGTTCTTCCATCAGGGTTTCTCATAACTAATAAAGAAGATAATTTTGTTACCTTTGTTTGCCCTTCATCAAAAGTGATATAAGGCAGGCTTCCTATTACTTCTCTGGCAGTAATGGCAGTTAACGCATTTACTTTATTAATACTCATTAACACACTAAGAAATAAAATAAAAGTAGATAAAAAAAATTTTAACTTTAAACATCTTGATACATTAGATATTGGATTATTATTTAAATTCATTATCAAATGTAATGTTTGGTTTAAAAATGATATGGAATTTGTTGATAAGAAATTAAAATAAGCTCGCAAAATAAAAAAAATTTGAAACAAATTTTTTAAAAAAGAAGAACATAGAACCCGCAAAATATAGGAAACATAGACGACAAAATATCTAAAATAGTACTTTAAATAACTCGATATAATCATATTACTATATTTAAATTATCAACCTTAGTTATTATTACTTTTCATTAAATAATAGAATTCATATATATTACTA
>NZ_LZGM01000110.1 GCF_001690195.1 Gilliamella sp. wkB108
TATAGAAAAATATTACCCTAGAGGTAGTGAATACTTTTCCGAAAGAAGCCTGTTTAACCAACAAGGGGAAAAAACTAATATTATTTATATTCCTAATGTTGGCGAAAATAAAAATGTACATCTTGATAAAAATGGCAATATAACAGAAGTGACTTATGAAGGGAATCGACACATTGTGCTAGCGGATTTTGAAGAAGATGAGCGTTATAAAACGCTGCAAATTGATACCAGTAAAAAATACAAAGCAATTGATAGTTTAGAGCCAGAGAAGTAAACGGTAACTAAAGATTGGCGACAAATTAAGTTTGTTAGTGACAATATTACTACGATTTTTTAGCTAACACGGAAGCGATTGGACTCAATAAAATGATTAAAAAAATAGTGTTAGTCATATTTATATTTTTTTTATTTCTCTATCTATTAGGGAGCTTCATAACGGATACTATCAATCCTTTAGATTTTGCAAAAAGATTGGAAATTCGTGCTATGGGGATCAAACCCAATGTACCATTCTATGA
>NZ_LZGM01000111.1 GCF_001690195.1 Gilliamella sp. wkB108
TTTTTACCAATCCCCACCGATTGAGCAACCGGAAAGCCTGTTTTATATGGGTGAAAGCTCATCAGATTTACCATATTGGTACCACCCATATCTGAGTCTGAGTTGCTAAAATTAGCGGGCATAATATGTTCCCACTTAAACACGACCGTACCGCCACAATATTTGGGGCGCTGAATATAGACTTGCCGAGTCACCCGATTAAACCTCACCCGAATATGGCGCAGAGTAAATAACTCTAAACGATAAACATAACGAAAGTAACGAACACATAAATATAATGAAACTAAAAATATAATTGAAAAAAAAATCATAGCGAAAATACCAGATCCAATCTTATTGCTATCCCATTGATTAGTATATAATCTAAAAGCAGTTTTTAATGCAAAAAAAACACCAGAAGCCGGAATAAAAAATATAAATAAACTAATCCAAGTAACAATCCCACGGAAATTTTCAAACATACCACCACGTATTTCTAAATAACGATCGTTATAGGCATAATAAGGACCTATTGGGCGTGGGTTATTACTAACTGATTCTTTGGTATAGTCTTTTTGCACTTCGCTAAGCTTCATATCGCCATCAAAATAATCTTTTTCTAACTTTTTGCGCGTTGATGCTTTAATTGAACTGCCAAACCACAATAAAAATTCACCGATATACATTTCAAACTGTCCTTAATAATTTGCTCCGGATTGTTCACCTTTTTGCTATCATATTAAGAATTACCATAATCAATCAATTTTCCGGTTTTATCATCTCGCACACCCCATTCGATACGATTATCTAAAATCGCTTGTTGTACACTGGGTGGATAGTCTGATAAGGTGGTTTCTTTCGGTACGGTTTTCCCTTTTCGACCAGCTTGACGAATGACTTTTGGCCAGCGTGGTTGCCAGCATAAACATTCCGAAATAAAGTACCCTATCGTGTAAAACGGTAATAATATTAAAAATACCGGTATCAATAAAATGTACATCCAGAATGTTGGGGCATTTTTTGCAGCATGGATCATCGGTTTTATATGTCCACTTAAACCATGTAAAGGCATCGGTAGATGCGTACTGAGCCAAGGTTTGGGTAGGTTATCCGGGCCTTCCTCCATATAACGGCGAATAAATTCCCATTCATCTTTATAATCTTGCGAATTATAGGTATTTTTACCAATCCCCACCGATTGAGCAACCGGAAAGCCTGTTTTATATGGGTGAAAGCTCATCAGATTTACCATATTGGTACCACCCATATCTGAGTCTGAGTTGCTAAAATTAGCGGGCATAATATGTTCCCACTTAAACACGACCGTACCGCCACAATATTTGGGGCGCTGAATATAGACTTGCCGAGTCACCCGATTAAACC
>NZ_LZGM01000112.1 GCF_001690195.1 Gilliamella sp. wkB108
TAAAATGATAAGTAAAAATGAAAGTAAGATTCAATCAAAGTAAAAAAATGAAGAAGCTTTTACATTAGGTTATACAAAAACAGTACTTGGATAGATTTATAATAATATTAGGTTGATAGTTAAAGATTATATTGTGAGCAAAAAATATCATGGAAAGCAGCGAATCAAGAATTATTAAAAATACAGGACAGCTTTTCAGTTATGCCTGAATAATGATAATCCTTTTAAAACTTTATAAAAGTTGTACCGTTAAGTTAATTGACTGATGAAAACGAAGTTGGTTCCTAAATGAAGATTCATTTTCACTATTACAAAGAATGAGTTGAAATAGCAAAACGATAGTCAATTTAATTTAGGTTTGATGTATTATAATGGGTCTGGGACAGAAAAAAATGTTGCTAAAGCTATGGAGTTGTTTGAAAAATCCGCTAATCAAGGTTGTGTTCAAGCTCAAAATAATTTAGCCATGATGTATTATAATGAGGAAGTGGCAGGAAAAAATAAGGCTAATGCTAAAGGATGGTTAGAAAAATCTGCTAAACAAGGGAATGCATATGCTCAATATAATTTAGGTGTGATTTACGTACAAGGTTTGATCGTTAATCAGGACTATGCAAAAGCTAAGGAGTGGTATAAAAAAGCAGCCCTACAAGGTGATGCAGATGCACAATTAAGTATGGGGGAATTGTATTTTAATGGCTTTGGAGTCACGCAAGATTATACTAAGGCAAAATATTGGTATGAAAAAGCGGCCAAACAAAATTTACCGGAAGCCCAATATAATTTAAGTCTTATGTATAAAGAAGGAATAGGGGTTCCAAAAAGCGAAATCAAAGCTAAACAATTGTATCGACAAGCTTGTGAAAATGGACTAAAAGGGAAAATGTGTCTAAGATTGTGAACGAATAATAGTGATAGGTTAAGGGACAAGTAAGAAAATGTTGGCATTTTTTTTTAAAAGATAAGCTAAAGTTTCTATCCTTTTATTCTTTATAAAAGTAATCTTATTGATTCTCTGGATAAAAGTTTA
>NZ_LZGM01000113.1 GCF_001690195.1 Gilliamella sp. wkB108
AGAAGATGCAGCAACATATAGACAAAATTTAATTTTAAATGATGGTTTTACCCATAGAAAAAATATCTATAATGAATATATTTATGATTCTAAAAGTTTTTATCGATCGATTTATAACACTGGAAACTTTTATAATTATAGCGTCGAATTACCAACTATAAACTTGATTAAATTACATGGTTCTCTTTCATGGAAAAAAGAGAGTGATGATGTCTATTATAAAATTCCTCCAATAAAACCAATTCGATTTGAAGATAGCCAAAACCAAAAAGATTGGATTAATCAACATGCATTAGTTCTTCCTCGTAAAGAGAAATTTAAAGAAACTGTCTTAGAAAACATTTATTATGATTTGTTAAGAACCTATTCTAACGAATTGGATAAAGAAGGAACATTATTAATAGTTTTTGGATTTTCTTTTGCAGATGAACATATTGAATTATTAACTAAAAAGGCTTTACGAAATACGACACTCAAATTAATGATATTTGCCTATAACGAAAGCAGTACTAAATTTTATAATGATAAATTTAAAGATTTTGCAAATGTAGAAATTGTTTATTTAAAAGATGAGGATATGGATTTAGGAAAGTTTTGCTCAATATTAGAAATTATTTAGGTTATAACTATGAATGAATTTTTTATTGAAGATGAAGCAGTGCTTAGAATTGGTGAAGTTGTTGAGGTATCAGGAAGATATATAACTATTCTGGTTGATAAAAATAAAAATCTTAGTGAC
>NZ_LZGM01000114.1 GCF_001690195.1 Gilliamella sp. wkB108
GTATATTTATTCGAAACATAATTTTTGATTGATGAATAGCGACGGTACAAACTGATATCATCTAATTTGCCAATAAACACATCAAACTCTTTATTAGATAAATAGTGATTAGTTTCTGGGAAGAATATATAGTAAAATACACCGTATAAGTAAAAGTCTGGAAATAAATTTTCAAACCCATCATCATCAAACCCATCGGCTACAATTTGTGGTTCACCACAATAAGAATGGTTTGTCACCATATAATTTTTTAATTGTTGATTAACATAGATACAGTCAACCATCAAATTATTATCCTTAATCATTATTGGTATATAAGCATCAGTATTATCAGAAGCTGTATTAGAATAATAAAATGCCGGTTTATTATTCCATCTAGAAAAATCAATGTATACCATACCTCTAATTCCAATTACATTTTTAAGGGATTTATTAATATTTTTTCCATGTACTTCCAATATGCCGGGTTTTATAAAAACTTCACTCTCCTTCTCATCACAAAAGTAAGAAGTAAATTTATAAGGTTTAGCATTAAGGTTAAAGTGATAATTTTCTACAAATGTTTTATTTGAACAAGGTTGCTTTGCATAGCAAACAGTACTGATGATTAGCATGAATATTAATAATACTATTTTTTGCATATTAAAACTCCTCAATCAAATGCTCCTGTCGAAAATGCTAATATTTATTCTGTTGCGTTTGTACCCCACATGCTATTAAATGCCACACCCTCAATCCATTTAACTATTTCATCTTGCTCTTTATTTTTATAACTTACCTTATACCAGATATCAGGATATTCACTTTTTTTTAGCTTCTCTTTATTCCAAATCACATCCAGAATTTTAACAAAATCATTTTTTACCAAATACATATCCGTTGGATGGCTATCATTAGGCTCATCATAAAGTGGTACTTTTTCTTGCTGAATATATGACTTGATATTTCGTTTGATGGTCGATTTGTCTAATCGTTTCGCTAATGCTGTTTTATCATAAAAAGTAATCTTCCCTTTTGAATCGATAATATCTAAACCGATAAAACTCTCAGCGCTTTCTCGACTTGCCATCCGTTGATAAATTTGTGACTCTTTAAAATGGTATTCTTTGTCCTTATTAGCCATGATAACTTTATATTTGAAAGCATAATCATTTATTGATGAATAGCGACGGTAAAAACTGATATCATCTAATTTGCCAATAAAAACATCAAACTCTTTATTAGATAAATAGTGATTAGTTTTTGAAAAAAATATATAGTAAAATACGCCATCTAAGTAAAAGTCTGGAAATAAATTTTCAAACCCATCATCATCATCAAACCCATCGGCTACAATTTGTGGTTCACCACAATAAGAATGGCTAGTTGCCAAATAATTTTTTAATTGTTGATTAATATAGATACAGTCAACCATTAAATTGTTATTTTTAATGATTATTGGTATATAGGCCTCGGTATCATCTGAAGCGGTATTAGAATAATAAAATGCCGGTTTATTATTCCATCTAAAAAAATTTATGTATACCATACCTCTAATTCCAATTACCTTTTTAAGGGATTTATTGATATTTTTTCCATGTACTTCCAATATACCGGGTTTTATAAAAACTTCACTCTCCTTCTCATCACAAAAATAAGAAGTAAATTTATAAGATTGAGCATTAAGGTTAAAATGATAATTTCTTAATGATGTTTTATTTGAGCAAGGCTGCTTTGCATAGCAAACAGTACTGATGATTAACGTGAATATTAACCATATTATTTTTTGCATACTAAAACTCTTCAGTCAATTTACTGAATAAATTTGATATCAATAACACAAAATTTTTCAATTCGTGTCACCCTTCATAAAAATCTTAGTGTTATTATTAGTTAGGATAAATATCACCAGATGGTAAAGGCTTTCCCATTAATCCATTTCACCATTTCACCTTGATCTTTACTTTTATAACTTACCTTAAACCAGATATCAGGATATTCACTTCTTTTTAGTTCCTCTTTATTCCAAATCACATCCACAATTTTAACAAAATCATTTTGAACCAAATACATATCAGTTGGATGGCTATCATTAGGCTCATCATAAAGTGGTACTTTTTCATGCTGAATATATGACTTTATATTTCGTTTGATGGTCGATTTGTTTAATCGCTTTGCTAATGCCGTTTTATCATAAAAAGTAATCTTCCCTTTTGAATCGATAATATCTAAACCAATAAAACTCTCAGCGCTTTCTCGACTTGCCATCCGTAGATAAATTTGTGACTCTTTAAAACGGTATTCATAGTCCTGATTTGCCATGATAAGCGTATATTTATTTGAAACATAATTTTTGATTGATGAATAGCGACGGTACAAACTGATATCATCTAATTTGCCAATAAAAACATCAAACTCTTTATTAGATAAATAGTGATTAGTTTCTGGAAAGTATATAAAATAAAACACGCCGTCTAAGTAAAAGTCTGGAAATAAAT
>NZ_LZGM01000115.1 GCF_001690195.1 Gilliamella sp. wkB108
GCTTCAGATGAAACTGAGGCCTATATGCCAATAATGATTAAGAATAACAATTTAATGGTTGACTGTATCTATGTTAATCAGCAATTAAAAAATTATATGGCAACTAGCCATTCTTATTGTGGTAAACCACAAATTGTAGCCGATGGGTTTGATGATGATGATGGGTTTGAAAATTTATTTCCAGACTTTTACTTAGACGGCGTGTTTTATTTTATATACTTTCCAGAAACTAATCACTATTTATCTAATAAAGAGTTTGATGTTTTTATTGGCAAATTAGATGATATCAGTTTGTACCGTCGCTATTCATCAATCAAAAATTATGTTTCAAATAAATATAC
>NZ_LZGM01000116.1 GCF_001690195.1 Gilliamella sp. wkB108
CCCATACTTGCTATGGTGAGTCCTACCGCTAGCTGAGTTAAGGCACTGATGTTATCTTTTTCTTCTTCCGTTAGGTCTTTTACATCTCTATCTCCATATAAGGCTTTTTGGATAATTGGGGCTGCTATCTCCCCTGTGACTGCACTCGCTCCACCTACTACTCCTGAGTGACCTTGTAGCTCCGCTACCACCGCTCCTAGTATTGTATGTGCCACTAATCTCGCTGTCTCATTATCACCTGCTTGTTTTTTTATCTCTGTTGCTATCCATGGTGCGCTTGCTCCTGCTAATCCGCCGGTTATATCGCCTGTGATAATCCCTGTCACTATCGCTACCGCTGAGTCTACACCTTTACTAAAGTCATTACCCATCTTGCCTTTAGTTGAGTCCTTACCCGCATCCTTGTTAAGGTCTTTCTCCAGTTGTTTTACTTGTGCGGCTAAATCTTTCAACCCCGTTACGATATCTTGTTTTCGTTGCTCTTTCTCTTTGTCAAAAATTGGTTTGAGTTTTTGATGCGCATTATCGGTATCATGACTTAGTTCATTGATATCTTGTTTTTGCCCCTCTTTATCACGAACGATTAATTCGCCTTCCTATATCGCTGAGTGGGTGATATTGGATGATTTATCTCCATGTTCATACACCGATGGCTTGTTGCTTGTCGGTGTTAACTTGTTCGGTCCGCCACTATCTCCTTGATTGCCATAACTCGCTCCTCCTGACACCGAAATACTGCTTACATTATATTCCGCCTTGTTTTTAATATCACTAAAGCCTATCGTTCCTGTTTCTAAACGATTACGGGTTTTATCCTCTGCCTCTGAAGCTATCACCGCACCAGTTAACTCGGTATGATTGCCTACCGTGATATCATATCCACCTTCTCCTGCAAATATACCTGATTGCTCATTCACCGATGCATAGTCACTCTTCATCTTATCTTGACGGAAGAATTCCATATTCAAACATATAGCTGACCTGAAACTTCTTTACAATAGTTTCAATATGTGACGGGAGTTATAAACATGGTAGAGTTATAAAGTAGTAAAATACTCGTCAGTTGGATTTGAATCAGTAATCAGGCGCATGCTAAGCACCAGCACCACAACTTAATGAGCGATTTTATACCGTCGGTTAGATGCCTCAAGGCACAAAACCCACCTCCTGACCCTAACTCACCATTAAAGGCAAGTGGCTATAGCAGATAGGCTTTTATGTGTGCTGCCCTGTTATCATTAAGATTGAGCAGGGCAAGTTAATTATTGAACTTGCGATGCAAATCTAGAAAGAGATAAATAGATCCCTGTACACATTGTGTGATAGGGATCTTTTATTACAATAAAACTAAATCTGGAAATCGTTCCGCTGGGATAGCTTTAAGAGCTCTTTTAAATAATGATTATATTGTTTACCTTTCTTCATTTTTGCATATTCTTCAACAGTGATAATTCCGCCATTTATAATTGAATTATCAACCCGAGAAATTTCAAGAGTAATAACACATTCACCATTAATAAGATAAGTATATATATCTTCACCCTGTTCTATCATTTGATATAAACAACATGCTGAATCCACTTTATTAAAAATTTTTTTTAAGTAAGGAATCACAATTTCTTGTTCCATCTTATTGAATTTTTCCATTAATTGATCATCAGTCATTTTATTCTTCCTGGTGTTACGGTTACTAAATTGCCTTTTTTATCAGTAAGTATCGTCATAGTATTTGTTGGTTTACCGCTAAATTTATCTATACCTATATATTTATCTAATCTAATAACTCTCTCATAAAGAGTATCTGTCTGACCAGAGACTTTGTTATACGAAGATCTAGTATTACTAATTGGTATTTTAACTGTATCAGAACTATTTAGAATAGCCTTAACATCTGTTTCACTAATTGTAAATTGACTAGCATTCGTTTTACCCGAGAAATGGCGATTTTGTACATGAATCCAACCAGATTCAATATCACCAGTCTTTATATTAATACGAGATTGAACAATAGGATGATCTAAATCAGTCTTAGCTATTGTATTATCTGCTCCATTTGAAGCCTTATATCCATTAGATGTTGTTCCCGTAGTCCCCTTCCCGGCACTTTCCTCTTTAATGTTATGATTTTCTGAATTTTTATTCCCTTTCGGTGGAAGTACCTTTCCATTCATTGCTTCACTTATGATTTTACCATATAGAGCATTAGAAGCTAACATCAAGGCATCTTCATAACTCAAACCTTCATTCCGGATTTTATGTATTATTTGATTTACATTTGGTGCTGATGCAAATGAACCAAGAATAGCATCATTAATAAATTTCTCTTGTATTTCTGATTCTGATAAACCTTCAGAACGCCATTTATTAAGTAAAACTAATCCCCTTATTTCACTTAAATAAGGATTATTAACTAGGCCTGTTTGTGTAAAATCCCAACCTGATGCATCATAAATATCCCAACTGCCAAATGAATGATTCCAACGATTATCAATTTGACCTTCCATTATCCCGTCACGCATTGCATCAGAATACCATGAGACCAATTGAAAATATTCATCTTCTGATAAACCACCTGATTTATATAGCTCTACTAATTTTTGCCCCGCTTCTTGTTCTTTTTGCATATATTCATTGTAAACATTATTTCTACATTCATCTGTTTTACAATCGTTATATTGTTCTTGTAATTTATCTACTTCATCATAACCTACAATATCTTTGATTTTTTCCCAAAGTTTTCTGCTTTCTTCATTAAGTTTTTCAACTCCTCGTTTGTTACTTAATAAGTTATTCTCAACCGCATTTTTACTACTATTCACTCCTGTTGTTATATCACTTTCATCTCCTCCCATACTTGCTATGGTGAGTCCTACCGCTAGCTGAGTTAAGGCACTGATGTTCTCTTTTTCTTCTTCCGTTAGGTCTTTTACATCTCTATCTCCATATAAGGCTTTTTGGATAATTGGGGCTGCTATCTCCCCTGAGACTGCACTCGCTCCACCTACTACTCCTGAGTGACCTTGTAATTCCGCAACTACGGCGCCCAGTATTGTATGTGCTACTAAATTCGCTACCGGACTATCTGTTTTCCATTCCCCATTTTCCGAATGACCTGTGTGGAGTTTTATCTGTTCGGCAACCCATGGCGCTCCAGCCCCTGCTAATCCGCCAGTAAATCCCTGCGAGCCACCTCGTAACATCATTACTCTGTGGGCTACATCAGCATCCACCACGAACCCAAAGCAAAACCGATTCACGCTAACTACAGCAAACAGCCTGCACTTCACCTTAAAGGCAACTGGTTAGAAGCGGTCGGATTTACCACCGGGCAACCTGTCACCATCACCGCTAAAAAAGGGAAGTTGATTGTCGAGCTTGCGATGTAGAACGCATAATCAGTAAATAAATTAACTAGTTCTACGAGACAGATCGCAGATATAAGAAATCCCAGTTTTTAGGCTGGGGGGCTTAATTCAGTGAATACTAAAAATCAGACCATTCCGAGTATTCAATATCTTCAGGTGTTAGTTTTTCTATACCATCTTCTTGTAACATCTCATTAAAATTTTTTATCGTTTTCTCTAACGCATCTTCAATTGTATTTCCTATGCCCCCTGCCCACTCTGGATACCCATCAAATTTTCTTTTTATTGCAATATCTGTTTTTCCTGTATATAAACCATCTTGTGTTTCACTCACTTTTACTTTCATTTTTGCGTATGGCAACACACCAATCATCCAGATAGTAAACTCAGCAACCAGCTTATCTATTCCACTCACTTTGTCTAATTTTAAATCATGCCACATACAATTTCTCCTTATTGTTTACCAAATGATATAATTCTTTTGTCTGGGGCTATATCAATATATTTACCATTTTTGTAGTATCTTGTAACACCTTCGGTATATTTACCAACATTCTCTACAACTCTAGCTCCTTTCAAGTTTTCAGAAAAAGCTTTAGCTTTGTTTAGATACTGTTCTGCAGTTTCAGCATTAACTTCTTTACCATGTTTTTCAAAATGTTTTTGTAGTGATTCTTCAGGAGTATTATTACTTCCTTCATGCCACGTAGTTTTAATTTTTTCACTATTTTTTGAATCAACATTTCCCTTTCCTGCTTCAGAAGGTTGCTGAGAATTTTTATTATTTTTATTGCTATTTTTGTTTTCGTCATCATCTGGTGGTAATCCTGGAGCTCCGCCTGCTGCAATGGCTCCTGAACCTCCTAATATTTCATTGTTTTTATCGTTATCATCTAATGATTCGTTATAAATTCTATCACCAAAGGTCTTATCACCAAACATGATATGTGACAAACCTTTATTTGCTATTATTTGTGCATCTAGCCAAGCTATCTGTTCAGGAGTTAATTCTTTAATTTGGTTAATATCTCGTGTTTGTCCAACCTTCATGGCTTCTTCTATTTGTGCATTAGTTAAACCAAAATTGAGACCTAATTGCATTAATGCATTTCGACATGATGCAATTTTCATACACGATTCATAACCTTTTTCTAACCCTTTAATTACTCCTCTTGCTAATCCATTATTCTCAACCGCATTTTTACTACTATTCACTCCTGTTGCTATATCACTTTCATCCCCTCCCATACTTGCTATGGTGAGTCCTACCGCTAGCTGAGTTAAGGCACTGATGTTATCTTTTTCTTCTTCCGTTAGGTCTTTTACATCTCTATCTCCATATAAGGCTTTTTGGATAATTGGGGCTGCTATCTCCCCTGAGACTGCACTCGCTCCGCCTACTACTCCTGAGTGACCTTGTAGCTCCGCTACTACTGCTCCCAGTATTGCATGTGCCACTAAATTCGCTACCGGACTATCTGTTTTCCATTCCCCATTTTCCGAATGACCTGTGTGGAGTTTTATCTGTTCGGCAACCCATGGCGCTCCTGCTCCTGCTAATCCGCCTGTTATATCGCCTGTGATAATCCCTGTCACTATCGCTACCGCTGAATCTACTCCTTTACTAAAGTCATTACCCATCTTGCCTTTAGTTGAGTCCTTACCCGCATCCTTGTTAAGGTCTTTCTCCAGTTGTTTTACTTGTGCTGCTAAATCTTTCAGCCCCGTTACGATATCTTGTTTTCGTTGCTCTTTCTCTTTGTCAAAAATTGGCTTGAGTTTTTGATGCGCATTATCGGTATCATGACTTAGTTCATTGATATCTTGTTTTTGCCCCTCTTTATCACGAACGATTAATTCGCCTTCCGATATCACCGAGTGGGTGATTTGTGTGCTTTAATGATGTAAAAATAATTCAGGAGTCTATACCGTTTAATCTTATCAAAACGATTAAAATAAAATTTGAAAACCGGGAATTTTTAAAGTTATTTCAGGATATTAATACATTACCGGAAGAAGAAAAACCATGATGAAGATATTTTTGGATGCCTTTTTAAGGCAAGAAGCAGATTAAACTGCTGGTTAAATAGGACAGATAAAACAACAAGTAACTCAGCAGTAACAAGCAAAATACCTGCACCACAAGGCACAAAACCCAACCCCAAACCACAACTGACCATTAAGGGGCGCTGGCTGGAGCAGATAGGCTTTTATGCCGGGCTACCGGTGGTCATTAAAGTTGAGCAGAACAAGTTAATTATTGAACTTGCGATGCAGTTCTAAAAATAGGTAAGAAGAACCCCGCTGGTTAAGGCGGGGGATTATATAGTCACTTTACAGTCATTCTTAGAGCATTGTAAGCTCCGCATATATCGCAACTCATATGCCTTTCAATTTGTAAAGGGTCAGTTTCAATTTCTACATCTTGTACTTTTAAAAAACTTTGCTGACAAACAGGACAAAGGATATTTGCTGTTGGATTCACGCCTAATATTTTTCCCGCCTCAATCCATCGTTTTACTATTTCACTATCCATACTATTTACTCCTTAAAGCACCGGATGCTTTCTCTGCAAAGTCATAAGCTGCTTTAGTTTTTTGAGAAGCCATTGTCATACCAGAACCATTATTTAATAATCCAAATTTATTTTTTAATTAGCAAAATTTAATACTCTAAAATCAATAGTGAAAAAATAGTTTATCTATCAATTATCCTAGGCTCTTCAAAATAAGGTGAATTTTTATAATCTTCTAACCACTTTTTATCACCTTCTAACATTCCCGAGAAAGAACGAGAAAATAAATTAGAAAAATATTTTAATGCTCTAATATTTCGTTGAAAAGGTGTATCATTCGAATCAATTGTTACTCCTATATTCCTATCTTGTTCGTTCATATTACTAATAATAAAATTACTTATTGAAAATTTTTCAATCTTAGTTTTTGATATAATTATGTTATAAAATATATCAGTTGTTTCCCTCCACATAACAAATTCTAATTGAAAATCCTTTTTAGAAAGTAAAATTGTTACGTCATCAATGCTTTTAACTTCAAATTTATATTTATAAATAATCGAAGAAAATACCTCAATAAATACTTGCAAATATCTATTCATGCTATTTAACCTTATACATTTGATTTGTTTTACTATTATATTTATAACCATTCTCAAGCAAATAATGATATTCTCTACCAAAACCTGTTAATTCTTTTAGACCAGTATCTATATTTAAACGATAAAGTTTTGTATCAATTGGTTTAGTTGCCAAAATAATATTATCTCCTCGTTTTATCGCATTATCTAACCACGGCTTATTATATTCATTCCAAAATTGCGTTGGGTTTTTATAATACTCATCTGGTGTGTTAAGTAAATTAAATCCTCCTTTTCTAGCACCAAAGTCAGTAGATTTTTCTAAATTTAGTTCTTTTATAATATATTGAGTATCATCCATATATGTACCTAGAATTGTTGTGGTTTTATTTGGATCGGTTGTAAGAAATGCACCAGATGTTGCTTTGTGATTTAATTCATGAATTCCCTTTCCGGCATTAAATTAAATTTAAAAAAATAAAACCCTACAAATGTAGGGTTTATCATTTATTTCTGATATATTCTAGGGAAATATTCGTTGATTTTATCATTATCAAGCAATCTATCAGTGGTAAAATCAACCATGTCAGAAACGGCTATTCCATGACGTAATTCTTCAGGAAAATCTTCAATTGATGCATATATTGTTGGAATTAAATATCTAAAATAATCGCCCATTTTAGTATTACCATTAAAACCAACAGGATAATCTTCACCTTCAAAACTACCTTCAATTGCTTGATATTCAAAAAAACCTTTATTTATTACTAGATTAGCTTCACTATAATGACCGGAATCATTAAAGTCATTTTTTAATTCATTTAAAATAGTTTCTTTATTAAGATTATTTTTATGACGCCAATAGGAATACAAATCTAACTTTAAATCACCTTTTTTATTTTTTGGATATACTGAATAAATGGAAGATTCCTCCCATATATATTCATTTAATTGATCAAGTAATATCTCAACATTTTCAATAGATAATAGACATCTTGGTAAATTACCATAACAATTATTTATCATTACAGCTAATTTGCCATTTTTGTCCATAGCAAACCATGTGAAAATTATTCCAAACTCTGGTTTCCAATTTATATTCAATATATTCATTTTTATTTTTTCCCTTTTGGCCAAGTAATTTGACAGTTTTGACATGGTGGAATAATAGCGTCAGAAGGTATCTTATCTTTACCCCAAACATCTCGAGGTCTCAAAGCATCTGTAAATCTTATATTTTCTGGCTTAGAACCCATTCGAATTAATTTATCAGCTCCAGAAACTTCAGCGCATGCCCCTGCTTTATTTTTACAAAAACTTGTAAATTCTCCGATTTTAACACCTAATTGCTGTTCAATATACTTTACTGTTTCAGGATGTAATGCTTCTGCTGTTATATTTGCAGTACTATAACCAATTACTCTATTGCCTGTTATAGGATCATATGCACCTACCATCGTTGCATTTTTCGCTGCTTGATTTTTTGAACTAAATTTATTAATTTCATTTATTAATTCTTGCTGTGTTTCTGCTGCTAATTTTTTGGTTTTAGTAACATCAATCCCCTTTCCAGCATTAGCGTTATAACCCATCGCTGCAGCTAAAGATTTCGATACAGAATCCGCTATTAAAGCCCACCTATATTCCTTTTTAACTTCAAGCAAAGGTCTACCACTTACTTTTGATATTGCTTCAATGTCTTTCCAATAACTTACCGAATCCCTGTCTAATCCTAATAATATATTATCAAGGTTATTCGAATCTTCTCTGTAAACATCACTATATTTTATAGTTCTTGCAGCTTCTTCGGCATATTCATTTTGCATTTGCCATGCTTCTTGTAGTAATCCTTGACAAGCTGAACTTGATATATTACCTGCATAACAAGTTTCTAGCAAAACCAGATCACGTTTTTTATCTAATTTTTCAAAGTACTCTAATTCTTTCTTTTCATCTTCCGTTAACTCCTCACCT
>NZ_LZGM01000117.1 GCF_001690195.1 Gilliamella sp. wkB108
TTTATATTTATATAAGAGAACAATTTTTTTATTTCTATTCTACTGATATTTAATTAAAAACACTTATTAATTGTGAAATGATGCAAAATCGTTATCGCTTATAAGTGAAAGAATTAATTATTCAATCATACAAATACGTTATGAAAAATTAATTAACTAAATATATTTCAGAAAATTACCACCCATATCTGGGGCTTGATTATTTATAGGTAAATATATGGCAACAAATAACACATTATCCTCTAATTTTAATAGTTACAATAAAAGCATGACTGATATAACGAGGTTAATAAAATCTATTACAGAGAACTTAATAAAAATTACCAATGTTTATGCAATTTTAAATAGATCTCAACGAAATCAATTGAGTAGTAATAATTCAAAAGTATTAGTAGATAATACACTCAAAAACCTTCAAGTATACATTGATAAATTTAAAGTTGATAATTCTGTTAACCAAGCAGCATCCAAAAATGCTAAAAGAAAAGCACAATTAACAAAACTTGAGCAAGAAGAAAAAAAAGCAAAAGAGGGTGTTAATGATCTATTGGTACTTGCTGATATTACAAAAGAGTACACAGTTGCCAAACAAAAATTAATGGAAAGTTGGGAACATGAAGATAAGAAACAAGGCAATTTATTAGATTGGCTGAAAGCAGGTATAGAAGAATATCTTAAAAAAGCTCAAGATCTCTCAGGTATGGTAAAAGATTTTGCAAATAATACAATGAAAAATCTAACCAGTATGCTATTAAAGTTTATTAATACAGGTAAGTTAAATTTTAAGGATTTTGCCAAATCAATTATTACAAATATCCTTGAAATCATAAAGAAATTATTAGTGTTTAAAGCCTTAAGTTCGATATTTAACTGGATAAAAAATTGGGGGTCAGACACTAATGTCAATAAGACAAGTCAATCTCAATCTGATACCAATGATCCAAAAACAATAGTTGGAAAATCTCTCCAAACTCTTCAAGTGTATATAGATAGATTCAACACTGATAATTCTGTTAACCAAGCAGCATTGAATAATGAAAATAGAAAAGCACAATTAGTAGCACTTGAACAAAAAGAAGAAAAAGAAAAAGAAGGTGTTCATGATCCATTAGTACTTACTGATATTACAAAAAGATATACCGAAGCTAAACAACTATTACAACAAAGTTGGGAGCAGGAAGAAAAGAATCAGGGCAACTGGTTGGATTGGTTGAAAATAGGTATAGAAGAATTTCTTAATAAAGCTCAAGATGTCTCCGGCATGGTAAAGGATTTCGCAAACAATACAATGAATCAACTAACAGGAATGCTTTTGACATTTATTAATACCGGTAAGTTAAATTTTAAGGATTTTACCAAATCAATTATTGCCAATATTATTGAAATTATACAGAAATTAGTGATATTTCAGGCTTTTCGGTCAGTATTCAAGTGGATGAATATAGGTGCTTATGATGGTGGTTATATTCAAGGTTATGCTCTTGGAGGTGGTGTCGGATATAACGATAAGCCAGGAGGTTTTACAGGTTATGGCAATAAATATAAACCTGCTGGAATTGTACATAAAGGTGAATTTGTCTTTACTAAAGAGGCGACAAAACGTTTAGGGACTAATTATCTCTATGCTCTTATGAATGACAAGGAAAATACCTTTGATAAAGATGGTTATGTTGATGTAGGAAATACAACTCCTGTTGCAATTAATCGGCAGGCAAATCGGTCATTTAATGACTTAAATGTTAACGCTAATGTTGCTGTAAATATGCTATCAGAAAACCAATCTTCGGTTGATTCAGATAATGTAAATGCCCAATCGGCTCAAAATCAGATTGGCGCTATTATTCAAAAACAGCTAAATGAAACATTTAAAAAATCCGTTTCTCCAGGAGGAGAATTATATAACGTTATGAAAACAATGAGATAATGAAATCTTTTATTGATTTTCAGTGAATGTTTTTTATTTAAGGTTTGAAAAGTAATACAAATAATAACAGCCTCTAATTTTCTATCATAAAGCACTTTTTTCAATGAGTTCTTTTATCAAAGAAAAGAATTTCTTATTAAACACCTAACCTAAGTGTTATTAAACACTATATATACCTATCAAAATTTAAACAATTATATTAATAGGGGAGAATATGACAGTCGATAGATTTAAATGGAAAATACAAAGTTCTCCATCTGGAAGTGAACAAGTGAGTACCAACGAATCTAAATTTAATGATGGTTATTCCCAGATTTGGTCATCTGGAATCAATAATTCTAGTGAAACATGGGAGTTATCTTTTACGGGAAATTCTGATGAAGTAGCTAAGTTAAGACAATTTTTGAATAACCATATTATTAAATCTTTCAAATGGGTAAATCCTTGGGGGGAAGATAAATTATACAGAGTTCAAAACCAATCGATTAAGTCTGAATTTATCACAAATAAACTGGTAAAGTTAAACTTCACTTTTATCCAAGCTTATTCACCTTAATTATAACAATATTCGTTTAATAACCACCTTAAGGTGGTTTTTTTGTTTGTGGAGATAGAAAAATGTCAATTACACAAGATTTACAATCGCTTGAAGGTAATCAATTAATACAACTTATAGAAGTTGATGGAACCAAGTTTGGACTTGACGAGATACTCAGATTTCATGCCCTTAATATTTCTCCGGAAGGTTGGAACTCATTCATTGCTGAAAATTTACCGTCTATTAAATGGCAGGGTAAAGAATATCTACCGTATCCTTATGAAATCAAAGATATAGAACTTAGTAGTACAGGCGCTCAGCCTACACCAAAATTATCGGTTGGAAATATAGATAACAGAGTCACCAAACTTTGCCTCGATTATGATGATTTAGTTCAAGCTAAAGTTAAAATTCATACAACAATGGCGAAATACCTTGATTCTTCTAATTGGATAAATGGTAATCCTCAAGCGGATCCGACTCAAGAACGAGTTCAGTTATTTTTTATCAATAATAAATCATTAGAAAATAAAACGATGGTTGAATTTGAATTATGTTCACCTTTTGATATTCAAAATCTACAGTTACCGACCAGGCAAATAACCACTGTTTGTACATGGTGTATGCGTGGTTGGTATCGAAGTGGTACTGGTTGTGATTATGCCGGTAATAAATATTTTACCAAAGAAGGTTTACCAACTGATGACCCAGCTAAAGACGAATGCGGGGGACTGCTAAAAGATTGCAAAGCCAGATATGGCAAAAATCCTCTTCCTTATGGTGGTTTCCCTGCTGCTAATCTACAAGGCAAATAATATGCGACAAAAGTTATTAGATTCAATTAAAAAACATGTTGAAAGCCAATATCCTAATGAGGCGTGCGGTTTGATTGTTGATACTGGTAAAACCCAAAAATATATACCATGTAAAAACATATCAGAGAATCCGACAGAACACTTCTTAATCTCTTCTGATGAACAATTAGAAGCCGAAAAGCAGGGTGAAATTATCATGATTATACATTCTCACCCGGATGTACCAAAACTAATACCCTCTGAGTTTGATCGTATTCAATGTGACTACTCAGGTATTGAATGGGGGATCATGTCATATCCTGATGGTGATTTTTGTACAATCTCACCACGAATAAATCGAGATTATACCGGGCGCCAGTGGTTGTTAGGTCATGCTGATTGTTGGTCTTTAATCATGGACTATTACCAGCGAGAACATGGCATTAGTTTAAAAAACTATTCTGTCTCGAGTGAATGGTGGGAAAGTGGTAAGGAAGATCTTTATGATGATAATTGGCGTTCTGAAGGATTTATTGAAGTCAACCTCGATGAAATGAAAGTAGGGGATATAATTATGATGCGTATTAGCGCACCGGTGACCAATCATGCAGGTATTTATGTTGGTGATAATCTCATTTTACACCATTTATATGGTCAATTATCTTCACGAACACCTTATGGTAAATATTTTCGAGATAGAACTGTTCGTATAGTAAGACATAAGGAGTTATTTGATGCTAAGTAATTTAACGTTTAAAGGTGCCATGGCTAAACAGTTCGGTAAAAATCATCAATATGATGTGCAAAATATTAAAGAGCTTATAAGAGCGTTATGCGCAACGATAAAGGGTTTTGAAAAATACATGTGTTCGGCACATATGAAGGGTATCAAGTTTGCTTTTTTTGTTGACGGTAAAAATATCGGAATAGATGAATTCGATATTAATGCTAATGGTGAAAATTATATGATCATGCCTGTAACGCAAGGTTCTAAAAGAAATGGAATGTTACAAATCATCATAGGAGCCGTTGCTTTGGTGGCAGCATTTTTCACAGCAGGTATGTCACTAACTGCATGGGGTGTAGCAATGACTGCTGGCACAATGTCTGCAACATCCATTTTAACCGGTATTGGTATCAGTATGATGCTTGGCGGCGTAGTTCAGTTACTTACACCTCAACCTAAATTTAATGTAGGTACGTCATCAAGCACAGAAAATAAACCTAACTATGGGTTTGGTGGTCCGATTAATACCAATGCGATTGGTTATCCTGTACCAATTTTATTGGGTGAGCGTGAAATAGGTGGTGCCGTGATTAATGCCGGTATTTATTCAGAAGATCAACAATAGGTGAATTATGCAATTAATAGAAGGTCAAAAAGGCGGTAAAAAAAAGCAACACAATCCGTATGAGCAACCTGATAATTTGCTTTCAACAGCTAAACTCAAAGTACTTTTGGCATTAAGTGAAGGAGAAGTGCAAGGCGATTTAACCGGTCAAAATATTTTTATTGATAACACTCCGTTAATTAATCAAGATGGTTCTTATAATTTTACAGGTGTCAAATGGGAATTTCGCAATGGTTCCCAACCTCAGGATTATATTCAAGGTATACCAGAAATTAGCAATGAATTAAGAGCTAATTTTGTGGTGAAAAAAGACAAACCATGGGTACGTTCATTTTCTAATTTAGATCTTGATGCTATCAGAATTAAATTGAGCTTACCAACTCATGTTCAATATAAAGATAACGGCGATACAGTTGGTACTGTAACTCAATATTCTATTGATTTATCAACAGATGGAAGTGCTTTTGAAACCGTTGTAAATGGTAAATTTGACGGTAAAACCACCTCTGAGTATCAACGAGATCACCGAATTAATTTACCTAATGCGATAGACGGTTGGACTATACGCGTCAGACGATTAACACCTGATTCAAAATCGAGTAAATTAATTAATGCCTTTGGTGTATCTTCCTATGCTGAAGTGATAGATAGCAAAATGCGATATCCAAATACCGCATTACTTTATATCGAATTAGATGCAAGTCAATTTAATGGTTCTGTACCTAAAATAAGCTGTTTGTTAAAAGGTAAAGCTATTCCTGTTCCTGATAATTACGATCCTATAAACCGTACCTATTTAGGTGTTTGGACAGGTGGTTTTAAAATGGCTTATACGAATAATCCAGCCTGGATAGCTCATTATTTAATGCGAGATGAAATAGCAGGAATGGGACTAAGAATTGGTTCTGCCATGTTGGACAAATGGTCAATTTACCAATTAGGCCAATATTGTGATCAAATGGTATCAGATGGTCAAGGAGGTAAAGAGCCAAGATTTACATGTAATGAATATATACAAAGTCAAGAAGACGCTTATACAGTACTT
Organism: Gilliamella sp. wkB108; assembly: GCF_001690195.1. Classification (GTDB taxonomy): domain Bacteria; phylum Pseudomonadota; class Gammaproteobacteria; order Enterobacterales; family Orbaceae; genus Gilliamella; species Gilliamella apicola_L. Next base: position 5,654 of record NZ_LZGM01000117.1, read on the forward strand.
AAAGATTTGGTTGCTTCATTCCGTGGCATTATTTTTTGGGGTAACGATCAAATATGTTTAACGGCAGATATGCCACAAGATGAACCTGATTTTATTTATCATCCATCAAATGTAATTGGCGATTTTGCTTATTCTGGCGGTTCTTATAAAAATCGTTATACCTCTTGTTTAGTATCCTATTCTGATCCTAATAATCACTATAATGATGATGTAGAGCCTGTTTGGGATCATGATTTAATGCGTCGATATGATGTGAATGTCATGAAATTAACAGCGATTGGTTGTACTTCTCAGGCAGAAGCACACAGGCGCGGGCGTTGGGCTTTACTTTCGAATGCAAAAGATGGCATTGTTACATTTTCGGTTGGTTTAGATGGTTATATTCCTTTACCGGCTAGAATTATTGGTATTGCTGATCCCTCTCGTTCAGGCAAGGAGAACGGCGGACGTATTCATGAGGTTGCAGGACGAAAAATAACATTAGATCGGGAAGTGGATTATGATGCAGGTGATCGTCTGGTTATCAATTTACCTGACGGAACAGCACAGAGTAGAACAATAAAATCCATTAGTGCAGATAAAAAAACAATTACGGTTTCAGCCAATTACAAAGTTGAACCTGCTGTAGGTGCAGTTTGGTGCATAGATAGTGATAATATTGCGATTCAATATTTTAGAGTGACATCAATATCAGCAAATGGTAATGGGCAATTCACAATAACAGCTATTCAACATGATCCCGATAAATTCAAATACATTGATGAAGGGATAAGAATAGAGCCAAAACCGATTACAGTAATACCACAAAGTTCAGTCACTACACCTAAAAATATCATAATTTCAGAAAATAGTTATATATCGCAAGGGTTATCGGTTGCTTCATTAAATGTAACTTGGGATGCTGTTGAGGGAGCTACAAATTACGTCGCGCAATGGAGAAAAGATAACTCATCTTGGATCAACATAGGTCACACAAATGGTACAAGTTTCACCATTGATGGTATTTATTCAGGTAATTATGATGTTCGTGTACGTGCGATTAATACTGTTGATACTTCATCGTCTTGGGGATACTCTCAATCAACAAATATCAAGGGTAAATTAGGAAAACCAGATAAACCTGTAAATTTCAATGCTACAGACAATGTTGTATTTGGCATTGATTTAAATTGGTTATTTCCTATTGGCAGTGGAGATACCAGTCATACAGAAATCCAATACTCTTCTCATGAAAATGAAGAAAATGTGTTGTCCTTAACTAATGTCACCTATCCAAGTTGTAACTATTCACAAACAGGGCTAGTGGTAGGTCAAACGTTTTTCTATCGAGCGCGGTTAGTCGATAAAATCGGTAATGTTAGTGATTGGACTGAATGGGTAAGAGGTATTTCTAGTACTAATACCAATGATTTAACCGATCATATTTTTGAGGAAATAAAAGAGACTGATGCTTGGCATTCCCTCATTGATTCCGTAGATAAAACGACTATTAGTTCAATTGAAAACGCAAAATCAATTATTGAAAATGCGTTAGCAATTGATACCGAAACAAGGCAACGTAGACTTGAAAATGGCAACTTATCAGCAGAAATTAAAGAGACCAACTCGGTTTTATTAACTGAAAAAGAAGCGACAGCTATTGCATTAAAAGAGCTTAATTCTAAATATGGCACAGTAAGTAGTAATTTAACTGAATTAAAACAAACCACCGCCGAGCAAAACGTTGCAACTACTAAATCCATTCAATCTCTTACCAGTAAAGTTGGTGATGTAAATAGTAACTTAGCAGAACTCAAGCAGACTACATCTGAGCAAAACTCTGCTATGGCTCAATCAATTCAGAACATTACAACACAGGTAGGAGATGTCTCAACATCAATTTCAGATGTTAGTAAGACTGTAAATAATTTGGATGGGAAAGTCTCCGCGCAACGAACCATGAAAGTTGAGGTTGATAATAAAGGGCAACAGTATGTTGCGGGCATGACAATGGGTGTTGAACAAACATCTGCCGGTACTCAATCTAATGTGATTTTTCTCCAAGATAGATTCTCAATTATGAATAGAGCAGGTGGAACCCCCAATGTTATTTTCACAACTAATGGTGATCAAGTTATTATTAAAGATACAGCTATTGGAAATGGATCTATCACTAACGCAAAAATTGGTAATGTTATTCAATCAGATAATTTTAAAGAAGGCGTTTCAGGTTGGCAATTGTCAAAAAACGAAGGAAAATTAAAAGCTGTTAATGCCGATATTTCAGGAAAATTGAAAGCCACATCAGGTGAACTTAATAATGTTATAATTAATGAAAATTGCTCTATACGTGGTACTTTAAATGTCAATCAGATCCACGGTAATATTTTGTCAGCAAAAATGCTAAAAAAAATAGTTACATTGGACAGTGAAAATAATAACCAATATTTGATGAGTGTCAAAGGCAACGGGAACTGGCAAACTCTTTGTTTTGTTGATGATATTGATATTGCTTTCTACCTTAAATTTAAGGATGTAATTAAGAGGTTTGAATTTGGTGATCGTAAAGGTGTGTGTTTTTTATTTAACAATCAATATCCATTTGATATAAACCAAAATAATTCCATGAAAAACTTGTGTGTTCCAATCCCTCCTTTTGAAAACGGTTCTAGAATTGATATATCGCTCATTGATAATCAAGGAATCTCAGGGTCAATTTATCTTAATTTCAATATTAATAATTTATTATTATTAATGAATAATTCAGAGGGTTTTATTGATTAATCATAACTATTTAAGTTTTTTCATATTAAAATTCAAGGAAATTTTATGTCTTGGTATACAACAGGTTTAGTAAATCTAACAAATGGCAGTAAAACAGTAACAGGCGTTGGCACAAAATGGACAAATCCTTTAATTGGGATTTGTGCAGGTCAAATGCTGATACTAAAAACAACAGATACAATAGAAATTTGTGAAATAGCATCGGTTCAATCTGACACACAATTAACATTAGCCAATAAATACGAGGGAGTGACTAAAACCGGCGTTAATTATGAGATCCCGACTGCTCCTAATGTTTCAGTTGAACATTTAGCATTGCGAATATCCGAGATGCTAAATTACTATCAACAACAAATGGAGGGTTGGCAAACAGTATTAACCGGTCAAGGTGAGGTTACATTAACGGCACCAGACGGTCGCATTGTGACAATAAAATCGCAATATTCAATTCAAAATGAATTAATAAAACTAGTCGAAAAAGGTAAAAATTTTTCAGAAATTGCAATTCAAAACGCTGAATTATCAAATAATGCCAGTCAATCAGCAAAAGATAGCGAAAGCAGTGCTAAGACCAGCGCTGATAATGCCGCTAAATTTGCTGATTCAGCCAGTCAATCGGCTAAAAATGCAGGTAATAGCGCAACCTCAGCCAAAACCGCAGAAACAGGCGCACAAACATCAGCAACAGAAGCTAAACAATCTGCATTAGATGCCAAAAACTGGGTTTCAACAGTAGACTTTTCCGAACTTGTTAAAAAATCAGGTGATACGATGTCAGGCAATCTCACTATCAGTAATAGTGATTCGTCAGCAGTATCACTGAAAAATAATAAAAATGAGGAGTGGATGTTGCGAATCCATTTAGACGGTTCATTTTCTATTTTTAATAAAAATAGTGACGGAAAATGGACATCACGATTTCGTAACGAGTCCAGTAGTAACGCTTGGCGTTTTGAAAATACCAGTGATGTGACCATTGGTGGTAAATCAATATTGAAAACAGGTGATTACGGCATCGGTGCGCCAACTGGTACTACCGCTCAAAATCTGGATGAACATCTAAATAGTGGTTTTTATGGGACGAATACCGCTAAAATTCCTAATTTACCATTTACAGGTGAAGGCTGCGCTTCATCCCTACTCGTATTACCAAGCGATAGCCCGCATTGGAAGGTTGAGCAGTTATCGGTTATTAATGGAAGAACCCCAAAAATTTATTATCGTACTGATACCAAAAATGATGGTAAACAGGCATGGTATGAGGCAATTACAACTGCGAACGCCTCTGCCGATATTGTTGGCGCGTTACCAGCCGTAAAAACAAGTGATAATAATGCACCTATTTACAAGATAGGTAATCAAGTTGATTTCTCACAAACACCAACAGTAAATGGACAATCAGTCATTACTGATGTTTCAGCGATACAAAACAAATTAAACGAAATTGGCAACAGGACTTATATTGTCGAATCCTATCAGAATGGCGATAGCTGGTATAAAGTGTATTCAAATGGTTTTATTGAGCAATCAGGAACGATTAATATAAAGACAACCGCTGTAAATTCTGTTTGCGGAACATTTATTAATTTATTAAAACCAATGAAAACGAAAAATTATGGAGTTAGCATCGATAAATTTAATAGCGGTCCATGGGCGCAAACAGAGTACGCACAGGCAGAATCATATACCACCGCGTTTTGGCTCGCATCGTATTCTAGTATTGCTGGTGAATGTTGGGTTCGTTGGACGGCAAGAGGGTATTAATATGACATATACAAATGAAGAATATGCGGAAATGGCTATTAAAGCCAATAAAGACGGTAAGTCATTAAAAATAATTGATGGTGAATTAAAAATTGTTGAATCAGAGCCTATTGCTTTATCTGATGAGCAAATTATCTCACAAAATCAAGTAATGAAAAATTCACTATTAAACGAAGCTAACGAAAAAATAGCTATTTTACAAGATATCATTGATTTAGATATGCAAGAATCTAATGAAGAGGAACAATTAAAACAATGGAAAAAATATCGAATTTTAGTTACTCGTGCTGATACCTCAGATATTAATGTTGTATTTCCCTCTAAACCTGAGTAATTCAATATAATAGGAGTACAAATGAAATATTATAAAACAGATAAAAATCAAATTTTCTCATATGATGGTGATGACTCTCAATATGATTTTATAGGGAATGGATTAATTGAAATATCCGAACAAGAGACGAAAACAATAAGAGGATGAACAACGCGCGGCAATCGAAAATAAGGTTCCTACGGAAATTAGTAGATTTCAGATGTTAGCATTTTTGAGGGTTACAATGTATGCAGGTAGAACTATGTATGACTGGATTAATGATTATGTTAATAATTTGGATGATAAATCAGATGAAAATATAATTTTAAAAACAGCATGGGAGACCGCATCAGAGTTTAGCCGTACATCGTTCCCTGTTATGACCGCGCAACGGCTATTTAATTTAACGGACGAGCAGGGGGATGAGATGTTTCTCGCAGCATCAAAAATGACGATGCCAAACACAACAGTAGAACCAACCGCAACCGGCGAATAATCAATTCATACTATCAATTTTCAATTTCACATACTCTACCGCATTACCTAACATCACAAAATCTGCTACATCATATAGTTTTTTCTGAATTTGATAGAATACATAATTATGATCGCCATCGCTATTGATAATGTAGTAATGGTACGGTAATTAGACCTCTTAATTTTCGGGCGTCATTCTGATATAAATTGGTATTGTGTAGTTTATTGTGATCATGTTGTAAAAAATTAGTAAGTTCTGTTGATCATAAACTAATATTTGATGGTTGATATTGTCGTGAGATAGATTTGTACTGAAAGTTATGCCAAATGAACTAAAAGTAATGAATAGATACACATTAATTAGGAATAGATAGCCTGTCATTTCATTGTTTTTTAATAAGTCAAATTATTTTCAACTCTAAATATTTGTCACTTTTGATTAATTTGTTGTGAGTTCGATTCCCCACCCCCCACCATTTAACATCCTCTTTTTTTATAACATTCAAAAATCAGTATCTATTTTGTTTATCTGGTTGGTACGGATTGTGAATTAATTGTGGCATAACGTACAAAATTAACTTTTTATATAACTCATCGTCAACACTAAATTAACTATAAAAGAATATCTATCGTTACCTACATTCAACATTAAACAACGGAAAAAGAAGAGAACATAGTAATAGGAACAAGTCTAGTTAGAGGTGTTTTTACATCTCACGAAACATTATTTTTATTACTGATTAAAAATTAATAGATATTTTAAAAACCGCTTATGTAATGGTTTTTTTACGCTTAAATTCGAGGAAACATATGTCTTGGTATACAACAGGTTCAGTAAATCTAACAAATGGCAGTAAAACAGTAACAGGCGTTGGTACAAAATGGACAAATCCTTTAATTGGGATTTGTGCAGGTCAAATGCTGATACTAAAAACAAAAGATACAATAGAAATTTGTGAAATAGCATCAGTTCAATCTGACACACAATTAACATTAGCCAATAAATACGCGGGAGTGACTAAAACTGGTGTTAATTATGAGATCCCGACTGCTCCTAATGTTTCAGTTGAACATTTAGCATTGCTAATATCCGAGATGCTAAATTACTATCAACAACAAATGGAGGGTTGGCAAACAGTATTAACAGGTCAAGGCGAGGTTACATTAACGGCACCAGACGGTCGCATTGTGACAATAAAATCGCAATATTCAATTCAAGATGAATTAATAAAACTAGTCGAAAAAGGTAAAAATTTTTCAGAAATTACAATCAAAAACGCTGAATTATCAAATAATGCCAGTCAATCAGCAAAAAACAGTGAAAGTAGTGCTAAGACCAGTGCTGATAATGCCGCTAAATTTGCTGATTCAGCCAGTCAATCAGCAAAAAATGCAGGTAATAGCGCAACATCAGCCAAAACCGCAGAAACAGGCGCGCAAACATCAGCAACAGAAGCTAAACAATCTGCATTAGATGCCAAAAACTGGGCTTCAACTGTAGATTTGAAAAAACATGGTATCGGTAATAGAAATCTATTATCTGACGTCGATTCGTTCCAATTAAATGGTTTTGGTTTCGTTGATAATTCAACCATTGGAAATAAGCCATTTGATTTTGCTGAAATAATTCAATCTGGAGACAGTAAATCCGAATCAGCTCAAATTGCATTAGATTTGCTCAGCAACCGCGTAAAAACACGGTCAGGTAGGCTAAATATCTGGAATCAATGGTGTGAGTTTATGACAACAAACAACACCAACGCTGATACTGTAGGAGCGTTACCAGCCGTAAAAACTGGTGCAAATAATGCACCTATTTACAAGGTGGGTAATCAAGTTAATTTTGATTTAAAACCCAAAATAGCAGGTACTGAACCGATTTACATTATTGAATCATATCAAAATGGTGATAGTTGGTATAATGTGTATTCAAATGGGTTTATTGAGCAATCAAGTGTGATTTTATCGGGTACAGATGAAATTCAAAAGATTAAATTTATGGCGATCAATCTATTAAAACCAATGAAAACAAAAAACTATGGAGTTAGTGTTGATCTATATTCAAATGGTGGACCTTGGGGATGGGTCAGATTTGCGTGTGGTAATATAAATTGCAATTCATTCATACTATGTTCGTACACAGAGGCGAATCCTGGTGCAACGCTAATTAGATGGACGGTAAGAGGGTATTAATATGACATTTACAAACGAAGAATATGCGGAAATGGCTATTAAAGCCAATAAAGACGGTAAGTCATTAAAAATAATTGATGGTGAATTAAAAATTGTTGAATCAGAACCTATTGTTTTATCTGATGAGCAAATTATCTCGCAAAATCAAACTATGAAAAATGCATTAATAACTAAAGCCAATGAAAAAATAGCTGTCCTTCAAGATATCATTGATTTAGATATGCAAGAATCTAATGAAGAGGAACAGCTAAAACAGTGGAAAAAATATCGCATTTTACTCACTCGTGTTGATACATCAGATATTAAAGTTATATTTCCTGCTAAACCTGAATAATTTTAACGTTTAGATTATTTAGTCAATAATATGAGCAATGCTGATTCAGATAGCTAATCTCTTTTAGCAATCTGAATTATTTTTTAGCAAAATAATCCCTTCAAAAATGGCTCATTTTTTTGAGTCATATTTTTAAATTTTACTATCGACTTTTTTGTAGCTCGTTTATTTGATAGGGATTAATCATATTAGTTCATTCTATATTAAACGAACTGTAATGTGGTCTCATTACATTATCAGTTTTTTACTATTGGATATCATTGTTATGTGAGGTGGTTTTAAATTATATTATCAATTGGAAAAATTAAATTATTTTGATAATATCTAGTCCAATTAACATATTTGTTTATTAAATCTGTTATTATGATTTTAATTATGGTATCGAGTGAGTAGCGTATTGGTATTGGTCGATGTATATTTATTGCGGACTTCCTCACCGCCATTTATATTGAATCTTCAAAGACTCAGAGCCGTTAGGTTCTAAAAATGTTGTTAAGATTAACGTTGGGTGTTATTTTGGCAATACCTTCTTTAGATAAGTCGCTATAAATGATGCGTAGTACCTGCCTCTCCTCGATCATTTGGAGTTATTATGGAAAACTTACGAACAGTTCAGGATTTTATTCGCTGGACAACTTCGCAATTTAGTCTATCAGATATTTATTTAGGGCATGGTACCGATAATCCTATTGATGAAGCTAAGCAACTTATTTTAGCTACACTTGGACTATCATTGTTTATTCCCCCTGAATTTTATTTAGCTAACCTGACCAATGATGAAAAACATCAATTGTTTGATATTATCCAAAAACGTATTAAAGACCGTGTTCCAACACCATATTTAACTAATCAAGCTTGGTTTTGTGGACAGAGTTATTATGTGGATGAACGTGTATTAATTCCTCGTTCACCCATTGGTGAATTAATTGAAAATCATTTCAAACAGTTATTGTCATCTAACCCAAAAAATATTTTGGATTTATGTACAGGTAGTGGTTGTATAGGTATAGCCTGTGCTTATGCTTTTCCCGATGCGCAAGTTGATATTACCGATATTTCTTTAGATGCTCTTGACGTTGCTCAAACTAATATAGACCTGCATGAAATGGCATTTCAAGTTACCCCAATATTATCTGATCTATTTAATGATTTAGAAAAAAAACAATATGATTTGATTGTTTCAAATCCACCATATGTTGATAATGAAGATATGAGTGATCTGCCTGATGAATTTCTATATGAGCCAAAATTGGCGTTGGAAGCTGGAGTTGATGGATTAGATTTAGTAAAACGAATTTTAATTGATGCTGTAGACTATTTGACCCCTCAAGGTGTGTTAGTTTGTGAAGTGGGTAATAGTTGGGTGAGTTTACAAGAACAGTATCCTGATGTACCTTTTAATTGGATCGAATTTAAGCGTGGTGGTCTTGGAGTATTTTCTATAACCTGCGAAGAACTTGTTAAATATCGACACTTTTTTATGAATAGTTTTCAATAATTGGAACGAAATATATGTCTGGAAATTCAATTGGTAACCTATTTAAAGTTACTACATTTGGTGAATCTCATGGTATTGCATTAGGTTGTATTGTTGATGGAGTTCCTCCAGGTCTTGCTTTGACAGAATCAGATATGCAACGTGATCTTGATCGCCGTCGCCCAGGATCTTCACGTTATACAACCCAACGCCGTGAAGCTGATCAGGTAAAAATATTATCAGGAGTTTTTGAAGGAGTTACCACAGGTACCAGTATCGGTTTGTTAATTGAAAATACCGATCAGCGTTCGCAAGATTATAGCCAAATCAAAGATGTTTTTCGACCAAGCCATGCCGATTATACTTATCAAAAAAAATATGGTATTCGTGATTATCGGGGTGGTGGGCGTTCATCTGCACGTGAGACAGCGATGCGAGTTGCTGCTGGTGCAATTGCTAAAAAGTATTTACAAGAAAAACTCGGTATCTCTATTCGTGGCTATTTAGCTCAAATGGGAGAGATAGAGTGCCAACTTAAAGATTGGGAGCAAGTTGAAAAAAATCCATTTTTTTGTGCTGATGAAAGTAAAATAGAAGCGCTTGATCAACTATTGCGATCATTGAAAAAAGAAGGGGATTCCATCGGAGCGAAGGTCTGTATAGTTGCTGAAAATGTACCTGTAGGACTTGGTGAACCTGTTTTTGATAAATTAGATGCAGAACTTGCTCATGCACTTATGAGTATTAACGCAGTAAAGGGTGTTGAGATTGGTGATGGTTTTGCTGTTATTAATAAACGTGGTAGTGAAAATCGTGACGAGATATCTAAACAAGGTTTTTTATCTAACCATGCCGGCGGTATTTTAGGTGGAATTAGTTCAGGTCAAACTATTTTAGCTAGCATTGCGCTAAAACCAACACCAAGCATTGAAATAACCGGTAAATCAATTAATATTTATGGTGAATCGGTAGATGTTTCTACACATGGACGGCATGATCCTTGTGTTGGAATTAGAGCGGTGCCAATAGCCGAAGCAATGGTAGCTATTGTTATTATGGATCATTATCTGCGTTATCGTGCGCAATGTGGTGATGTAAATCAGTTATGAATTATGAACTGTTAGTTTTACTTTTTGCCATTGCTACTTTGGCCGGTTTTATTGATTCAATTGCTGGAGGCGGTGGATTATTAACGGTACCAGCTTTGCTGGCTGTGGGATTACCACCAGCGAGTGCGTTAGCGACTAATAAGTTGCAAAGTTGTGGAGGATCATTCTCCGCCAGTCTCTATTTTATTCGCCAACGAATGGTTGATCTGAAACAACAAAAATGGGCGATTGTATTTGCTTTTATTGGTTCAGGTTTAGGCACTTTATGTGTAATGCATATTAAAGCTGATTTTTTAAAATTATTATTACCAATATTAACCATTAGTGTTGGTCTCTATTTTTTACTCTCGCCTACCATAGGTGAAAATGATCGTAAAAGTCGTTTATCCATATTACAATTTGCCCTCATTCCCGCTTTGACTATCGGTTTTTATGACGGTTTTTTTGGTCCAGGTGCGGGTTCGTTTTATGCTTTAGCCTATATTACCCTTGCAGGCTTTAATTTAACTAAAGCAACAGCTCACACGAAAGTATTAAATTTCACTTCCAATTTTGCTGGGTTACTTTTTTTTATTGTTGGGGGAGAGGTTGTTTGGGCAATTGGACTGGTTATGTTAGTTGGTCAATTTATTGGCGCTAGGCTTGGTGCTAAGATGGTTATTGCCAAAGGTCGTAAATTGATTAGACCTATGTTAATTACTGTATCTACTATTATGAGTATTAAGTTGATTTATGAGAATTTTTTTTAAACATGTAGATCGTTATTTATTTTGTTGGATGAAATAATAATTTATTAGATAATTACAACACTATTTAAGTAATTTAGCCATTAGTATGAAACTTCAACAGCTACGTTATATTTTAGAGATTGCCCGCTCAGGTTCGATTAATGAAGCTGCTAAAAATTTATATATTACTCAACCTAGTTTGTCTACAGCGGTAAAAGATCTCGAGGCAGAATTTGGTATTGAGATTTTTGTACGGACTTCTAAAGGCGTTTCGCTTTCGACTGATGGTGTTGAGTTTCTTGGATATGCTAAGCAGGTTTTAGATCAAGCAGAGTTATTAGAACAACACTATTCTAAAAAAGAACCTTCCAAACAGTTATGCAGTATTTCTACACAACATTATGCTTTTGCCGTAAACGCATTTGTGAATCTTATAAAAAAAAACCATACTGATGAATATGAATTTACTCTAAGAGAAACCAAAACTTACGATATTATTACCGATGTAGCTAATTTACGTAGCGAAGTAGGTATTTTATATTTAACTGATTTTAATCAGAAAGTGATTTTACGCTTGCTTAAAGAGCATCGGTTAACCTTTAATCCGTTATTTGAAGCTCATCCTCATGTATTTATTAGTACCAATCATCCTTTAGCATCAATGAAATCGCTAACGTTAAATGATTTGGAAGATTACCCTTATTTATCTTTTGAACAAGGGGAATATAATTCGTTTTATTTCTCAGAAGAGATTTTAAGTACTGTTTACCATAAAAAGAGTATTCATGTTAGTGACCGAGCTACACTATTCAATTTACTTCATGGATTGAATGGTTTTACCATTAGTACCGGGGTTTTGAGTACTGATTTAAATGGCTCTGATATTTTATCTATTCCGTTAGATGTTGAAGAAAAAATACTAATTGGTTGGATCACATCGCAAAAAGCTCAATTAAGCATGTCAGCACAGAATTATATTGAGGCATTAAAAAAATTGATTCAGGAAGAATATGGCTTTCAGCTTAAGTAAGTCTTGTATTATGAGATAAATCAAATTGCTATTTTAGTAAATTCCAGTATAATTGCGCCCAATTCATCATATATTGTATGAATGCCGAGGAGTGTCTGAATTAGAGATTGGTCACTTCATTTTTAATTTTTATTTTAAGAGGTTTATTATGTCTCTAACTGTAGAAGCAAAAGCGAAAATTGTCGCTGAATATGGTCGCGGTACAAATGATACAGGTTCAACTGAAGTTCAAGTTGCACTTTTAACTGCTCGTATTAATGATTTACAAAGTCATTTTTCTGAGCATAAAAAAGATCATCATAGCCGTCGTGGTTTATTACGCATGGTATCTAGTCGTCGTAAATTATTAGATTATTTACGTCGTAAAGATATTGAACGTTATAACCAATTAATTCAGAGACTAGGTTTACGTCGCTAATTATTAATCTACTTGAAAAGGGGCTTAGGCCTCTTTTTCGTTGTGAAAAATCAGGTCTCTGATATAATAATGAGTTCGAAAAAAAGTAAATTAATAGTTTATAAGTAAGTCGACAAAATAAAAGATTGTATCTCATGTTTCGCGCGACTAATGAGAGCTCTATAAATTATAGATTTGTCATTAGTCGTGACAGTGAAATAATCTTTTGTTGAGTACCCCCACATTGTTGAAGTGATTATCAATGAGTTCAGTTTAAAAACGGCTTTCTGTCGAAATAGCAAACTTCAACATATTTAATAACAAGAGGAGATTATTTTGTTTAATCCGGTAAATCAAGAATTTCAATATGGTCGTCATAAAGTAACACTAAAAACGGGTGTTATGGCTCGTCAAGCCACTGCAGCTGTTATGGTTAATATGGATGATACTTCGGTATTTGTAACCGTAGTTGCTAATAAAAAGGTTAAAGAAGGTCAAGACTTTTTCCCTTTAACAGTCAATTATCAAGAGCGTAGCTATGCTGCCGGTCGTATTCCTGGTGGTTTTTTTAAACGAGAAGGACGCCCAAGTGAAGGCGAGACACTAATTGCCCGTTTAATCGATCGCCCGTTACGCCCACTATTTCCTGAAGGATTCGTTAATGAAATCCAAATTATTGCAACGGTAGTGTCTGTAAATCCTGATGTTAGTCCAGATATTGTTGCAATGATTGGTGCTTCGGCTGCTCTTTGTTTATCAGGTGTTCCATTCCACGGACCAATTGGGGCTGCGCGAGTAGGATTTATAAATGGAGAGTTTGTACTAAATCCATCAGTCAAAGAGCTTGCCAATAGTCGTTTAGATTTAGTTGTTGCTGGTACTAAAAGCGCTGTATTAATGGTAGAATCTGAAGCCGATCTATTAACAGAAGATCAGATGTTGGCTGCGGTAGTATTAGGTCATGAACAACAACAAGTTGTGATTGATAATATTAATGAATTTGTAGCTAAATCAAATTGTCAAAAATGGGATTGGGTTGCACCAGCCAAAAATGAAGCATTATATAATGCCGTTACTGAATTGGCTAAAGACCGTTTAGGCGAAGCTTATCGTATCACTGAAAAAACTGCACGTTATGAACAGATCGATTTAATCAAAGATGAAGTTTTAACTACCTTAAAAGCACAAGATGAAGAACTTGATGAAAATGAAGTGATCAACATGATTGTAGCATTGGAAAGTCAGATTGTACGTAAGCGTGTTATTGCAGGGGAACCACGTATTGATGGTCGTGAAAAAGATATGATCCGAGCGCTTGATATCCGTACAGGTCTATTGCCAAGAACACATGGTAGTGCGTTATTTACTCGAGGTGAAACTCAAGCATTAGTTACCGCAACATTAGGTACTGAACGTGATGCACAAATTATTGATGAGTTAACTGGTGAATATACTGAACGATTTTTATTGCATTATAATTTTCCTCCATATTCTGTGGGTGAAACAGGTATGGTTGGCTCACCAAAACGCCGTGAAATTGGTCATGGTCGTCTAGCTAAGCGTGGTGTTGCTGCAGTAATGCCTAGTCGCGAAGAGTTTCCATATACTGTTCGTGTAGTATCTGAAATTACAGAATCTAATGGATCATCTTCAATGGCGTCGGTTTGTGGAGCTTCGCTTGCGCTTATGGATGCCGGTGTACCAATTAAGTCATCCGTTGCGGGTATTGCAATGGGACTGGTAAAGGAAGGTGATGATTTTGTTGTATTATCTGATATTTTAGGTGATGAAGATCATCTTGGTGATATGGACTTCAAGGTTGCAGGTACTCGTGAAGGTGTAAGTGCATTGCAAATGGATATTAAGATTGAAGGTATTACCAAAGAAATAATGCAAGTGGCATTAAATCAAGCTAAAAGCGCACGTTTACATATTTTAGGTGTTATGGAACAAGCGATTAATAAGCCACGTCAAGAAATTTCAGAATTTGCACCACGTATGTACACTATGAATGTAAACCCTGAAAAAATTCGTGATATCATTGGTAAAGGTGGCGCAACTATTCGTGCATTAACTGAAGAAACAGGAACAACGATTGAAATTACTGACGATGGTACAGTAAAAATTGCAGCATCTGACGGTAATAAAGCTAAAGATGCTATGAATCGTATTAATAATTTAGTTGCTGATGTAGAAATTGGTAAAATTTATCAAGGTAAAGTAACAAGAATAGTTGATTTCGGTGCATTTGTTTCTATTATTGGTGGAAAAGAGGGACTTGTTCACGTTTCTCAAATAGCTGATCATCGTGTTGAAAAAGTTGCTGATTACCTGAAAGTTGGGCAAGAAGTAAATGTTAAAGTACTCGAAATTGATCGCCAAGGTCGAATTCGTTTAAGTATGAAAGATGCAGTAGAATCTGCTACTGAATTTGCTTCTACTGCGGAATAAGATGTTATTCACTAGGAGTTCAAAATGAGACTATTCAACCTGAGGGTTGTATGCTTTTTATTAGCTGTTATTCTGTTATCAGGTTGTTCTAGTTCTCTGCCTTTGCTTGCTGTTCCTGAACAAGTTTCATATGAAGATGAATTGAAAATTGCTCAGATCAGCCAGCAATTATCACGTAAAGATATTGATACGTTAACCCGTATGCAACTTATATTTGAACGTGGTATCGTTTATGATTCTTTAGGTTTTAAAGCTTTTGCACAAAGTGATTTTTCTCATCTATTGAGTTTTAATCCTGAAATTCCTGATGTGTATAATTTCTTAGGAACTTATGCATTAAGAGAAGGTGATTTTGATGCTGCTTTTATGTCATTTAATACAACATTAGAACTTGATGGTGCTTATGCTTATGCTTATTTAAATCGGGCAATTGCATCATATCGTACAGGACATTACCAATCAGCTGAACAAGATGCTCTGAAGTTTTATCAATATGATGTGAATGAACCTATTAGAATTTTATGGCTTTATTTGATTGAGAAAGAAACAAATAAAAAAGCCGCCTTAAAAATGCTAGAAAAACGTTATAATCTAATGAATGATAAAACGATTTATAGCGCTGATATTATCGCATTTTATTTAGGCAAGGTTAGTGAGTCTAAATTAATGCAGAATCTTCAAAAAGGTGTTGAAAGTAATCGGCAGTTAGCCGAACGCCTTTGTGAAACGTACTTTTATTTAGGTAAATACTACCAAAATAAAGGTGACATAGAGCGTGCCAAAATGTTATTTAAATATGCTTTAGCTAATAATATTTATAACTTTGTTGAACATCAACAGGCACTTTACGAAATGAAGTTACTTGAGGAAAAGTAACAAGGGTCATGCCAGTTTTAAAAGTGAAAATATTGTTATAGCGTAGTTCTGATTTGCCGATAATATATTCTCCAATTATTGGAAAAATATAGTTAGTTGATTTTATCTTTGATGTGATTAATCAAGAGCAGGTTTCTGTATCTACGTAATTTTCATATCTTATTTTCAATTAACTCAATTTCGGCAGTTAGTTATTGGGGTGAGTTGTAAATTTTCAATTTAGTGAGCTGGCATTATATTCATATACACTTTCTTTCATTTGAAAAGCAAAAAAATAAAATAAGTTACTAAGTTATACTTAGTAATAATTCATTCATGCTAGTGACGGATATCAATAGTATTGCAATTCGAATAATAAAGTTTATATACATTTAGTTTTTATAAGCGAGTTTACATGACAACAGAAGTTTCTTTTATGGACCTTGGTTTATCCGAGGAAATTCTTAATGCTCTAAATGATCTTGGTTTTAGCAAACCATCACCAATCCAGTCTGAATGTATTCCTCTATTATTAGCAGGAAATGATGTACTGGGTATGGCACAAACAGGTAGTGGAAAAACAGCTGCGTTTTCAATTCCATTTTTAATGAATATTGATATAAATTTAAAAGCTCCACAGCTTTTAGTTTTAGCTCCAACACGTGAACTAGCTATTCAGGTTGCTGACGCATGTAGCGAATATTCAAAATATATGAAAGGGTTAAAAGTATTACCGCTTTATGGTGGACAACGTTATGATGTACAACTCCGGGCTTTGAAGCAAGGTCCTCAAATTGTGGTGGGTACGCCGGGTCGTTTACTTGATCACTTAAATCGTAAAACATTAGATCTTTCTAATTTAAAAGGTTTAGTGCTTGATGAAGCGGATGAAATGTTAAGAATGGGCTTTATTGATGATGTTGAGAGTATTATGGCCACGATTCCCGACGATCATCAAACTGCTTTATTTTCAGCAACTATGCCAGCACCAATCCGTCGTATTACTAAACGATTTATGCATAACCCTAAAGAAGTTCAGATTAAAGCGACCAATCAAACGGCACCAGATATTGATCAGAGCTACTGGTTGGTACGAGGTATGCGGAAAAATGAAGCGGTTATCCGTTTTCTAGAAGCAGAAGATTTTGATGCAGCTATTATTTTTGTCCGCACTAAAACTGCAACTCTAGATGTAGCTGAAGTACTTGAAAAGCATGGTTATAGTTGTGCAGCCTTAAATGGTGATATGACCCAACAATTACGAGAACAAACTTTAGATCGTCTACGTAATGGTCGATTAGATATCTTAATTGCTACCGATGTGGCTGCGCGTGGTTTAGATGTCGAACGTATTAGTTTAGTTATTAATTATGATATTACGTTAGATTCAGAATCTTATGTTCATCGTATCGGTCGAACTGGGCGAGCTGGTCGTGCTGGTCGTGCTATTTTGTTTGTCGATAGCCGTGAACGCCGTCTGCTTAAAAATATTGAGCAAACAATTAAAAAACCAATACCTGAAGTTGGGTTACCTTCAAAAGAGTTGTTGGAAAAACGTCGTTTAGCTAAATTTACTGAGCAAGTTCAAAAGCAACTAGAAAGCAGTGATTTAGATCAATATCAAACATTGTTAGCACAAATACAGGCAAATTGTGGTGCCGATCTGGAAACTATTGCGACTGGCTTATTAAAGTTGGCACAAGGAGAACGACCTTTAATTCTTCCTCCCGATCCAGTATTCAAACCGTCACGGGAATCACGTGATCGTGATAGTCGCAGTGGCGAACGAAGATTACGAGGAGATAACCGAGAAACACCTAAACGCCGTGAGCGTCGTGATGTTGGTGAAATGGATATGTATCGTATCGAGGTTGGTAAAGAAAATGGTATTGAAGTTCGTCATATCGTTGGTGCTATCGCTAATGAAGCGGATATTAGTAGCCGTTATATTGGTAATATTAAACTCTATGAAACCTATTCAACAGTTGAATTGCCCAAAGGGATGCCAAAAGACATATTAAAACATTTTGAAAAGGTTAGAGTACTTAATCAACCTATGAAAATGAGTTTAGTAACAGGTTCGTCTGAATCTAAACGTGGTCGTAGAAGTAATAAATCTGAAACAGGCACTAGTCCTATGCCTAAAAAACGTGGTCGACCAGCCGGAAGTGGTCGTTCTTCTGCTCCACAATTTTAAGTCTGTTCCTCTGCTATATCGGCAGAGGAATTTTTTACCCTCTGTTTTGCTCATAGTCATGATCTAAAACGCCTCGTGATAAAGTAATAGACTTGTCTAAAGCTAAAATTGTCAGACAGACAATAACTAGCAAGCCTTATTTAACATACTTCCAGTATTACCGCTGTTTTATTAACACGTGCAAATAGTTATCTAACAAATCGCCAATTTTAATTTTTCTTTTTTATAAATGCGTAGGATTTTTACCCTCTGTTTTGTTCACGAACATGATCACCAACACCTTTTGGTAAGGTAATAAAATCGATTAAAGCTAAAATTGTCAAGCTGGCAATAATTAGCAATGCCAGTTTAAAATCTTCAATTGTTAATGCAGTTTTATTATGTCCATGATAAAGCGCTGAAATGAATAGAAACAATGCACCTAAGACAATACCTAATACATTATTAATTTGCTGAGCAATCGTTGATAGAATGTTGGCGCTTTGAACTTCATTTTTTTCTATTTCAGAAAATCCCATTGTATTTAAAGTGGTAAATTGTATTGAACGGACTCCACCAGAAAAAAAGAGTGTGATGATAATCCAGACAATCGGTGTCTGCTTGGTGAAAAAGGCACATAAAATAAAACTGATTGAGACCAGTAGCCCATTAATAATTAGAATATTGCGAAATCCAAATTTATGAATCAAGGGTGTAGTGATTAATTTTATAATGATATTACCAGCGAACAACGAAAGTAATAATGTACCAGCTTTAATTGGAGACCAACCAAATGCAACTTGAAACATAAGGGGTAAAATAAATGGTGCGCTACAAAGTGCAATTCGAAATAGTGAACCACCTAAAAATGTCGTTTTAAATGTACGTTTGGAAAAAGCATGCAAACGTACTAATGGGTTTGGTGTATGCTGTAAATGGTAAATAGCCACAGTAATAATGCCACAACCGATAAATGTTATTAATAAACTTAACCAGAGACTTTTTTGTGAGTGCGAGATCATTTCTAATCCATAAACAAAAAGCAATAAACCAGTACCAGAACAGATAAAACCAATCCAATCAAATAAATGTTTTTGTGGTAGCTCTTTAGGTAGAAGTCGTAAAGCAAAAAACATCGCTATAATCCCAAGCGGGATATTAAGTAAAAAAATCCAATGCCATGAGAGATATTGTGCAAAAAAACCACCGATCACCGGCCCCATTACTGGTGCAATTAACCCTGGCCAGACTAAAATTGATATTGTATTAACTAGGTGTTTTTTTTCTGTTCGACTTAATACCACAGTTCGACCAACTGGCACCATTAACGATCCACTTAATCCTTGTAATAATCTTGCTAAGGTGAAGGTGGTGAGATTATTTGAAAGGGCGCATAGTAGTGAGGCTAGCATAAATAAAATAATTGAAATAATGAAAATACGTTTTGCAGTAAAACGATTGGCTAACCAACCACTGGCAGGTAATCCTATCGCTAAAGCTAGCATATAGGCACTAATTCCGATAGACAGATCTTGTGGATTAACCAAGAATGATTTCGCCATATCAGGCATCGCAGTAGTTATTACTGTTGCATCTAAGTTTTCCATGAAAAAGGTAGCAGCAACTAAAATGGCTATTTTACGAACGTGATTATAGGAAGACATAAAAAAATAATTACCAAAGTCAGAAAAGTCAATTCATTATATAGCAAAGCTATTTTAAGTTAATAAATTAAATTTAAACGGAATAGATTAAGTTTTGTATGGTGAATTTTGTACTTTTATCTTGATTTGAAATCTCTTGTTTTTAACAAGAAAGGAATGTGATTAATTCTGATAATTTACTTAATAAAAATGGAAGGAAATATAAAAACAAAATAGTTTAGAATTTTGCCCTTAGATATGATTAAGGGTATACTATAAGATAAATTAATCGGTAAATAGAGGTAAAGTTATGGCAGATTCTTTAAACAAATGTAAGGCAAATGAAACTCCTGCATGTTGTTGCGTAGATGTAGGGACTATCATTGATAATGAAGATTGTAGCGCTGAATATGAACGCGTTTTTGCTACTGAATCAGAAGCTCAAGCTAAATTAGCATCATTAACGCAAGCTGCAAAAGATGTCGAAACTGAACCTTGCGAAATTAATAGTAGCATTGAAAAAGTAAATGATGGTTTTAAATTAATCGCAAAATTTACTTTTTGTTGCGGTGCTGAATGTATGATCTTCCAATTAAAATTACGTTAATAATTATTTAATGAAAGTTTGTATTATGAGACATGGTGAAGCAGGCTTTTCTGCTTCATCTGATTCTAGTCGTTCCCTTACTAAATATGGTTGTGAACAAGCCAGTAAAGCAGGGCTTTGGCTTCGACAGCAAAATTTCCAATTTGACTTAGGATTAGTTAGCCCTTATATACGCGCTCAGCAAACATTGGAGCAATTGTCATCACATGCTTCTATTTTTCAGGTTGAAACGAATAAAGCGCTTGTACCGGGCGGTGATCCTGCTCAAGTAGTAAATCGACTAATAGAGTCACTAATGAGTAATATAAAAAGCGTAATAGTGGTATCACATCTTCCATTAGTTGGATATTTAGTGAATGAGCTTTGTCCTGATGTATCTCCTCCTATGTTTGCTACAGCTGCAATTGCATGTATTGATTTATCCTCCGATGTTGTAGGAAAGCTTGAATGGTTTCATCAGGCGGGGTGAAAAAACTTAATCTTTTTGATTTACCTTTAACTGGTCGAACGTTAATTGAAGCCTCGGCAGGGACAGGTAAAACTTATTCACTTGCCTTTATTTATCTTAGATTATTGTTGGGTATTGGGAAAAATAGTTATCCTAAACCTCTCGATGTTAGTCAAATTTTAGTTGTTACCTTTACAAAAGCTGCAACACAAGAGCTTCGTTCACGCATTAGACAAAATATTCAAGAGTTAAAATTTGGATTATTGCAAGGTAAACATGACGATCCCATATATCAGCAATTAATTGAGCTAATAGACGATCATAAAGTAGCTATTCAAAAATTAACCGAAGCGCAGCAATCTATGGATGATGCTGCGATTTATACAATTCATAGCTTTTGTCAACGTATACTTACCAGCCATGCTTTTGAATCAGGTGTGCTTTTTGAACAAACTTTGGTCGCTGACGAATATCAACTCAATTTACAAGTTGTACAAGATTTTTGGCGTCATTATTTTATACCACTAGATAAAAAACTGGCTTATTTAGTGCTTGCCTCTTGGCAAGATCCTACCTTATTACTTGCCGATCTTACCCCTTATTTAAAGCTAGAGGTAAATAACCAAGTAGAGTTAAATCCTGATATTGTCACTACTATAGATGCTTTTTATCAGCATAATTTTCAGAAGATCGAAGCGGTTAAAAAAGCGTGGTTAAATAATGTTGATGAAATCGCTGACATTATTACTAATTCAGGCGTAAGTAAGCAATCTTATAATAGTCGTTATTTTCCTGATTGGCTGGCTAAAGTCACTAAATGGGCAGAAAAAGAGACGCAAACTTTTGAACTACCTAGTGAGCTTAAAAAATTTAGTCAATCCGTGTTAATCGCGAAAACAAATAAAGGCAAATTACCACCTACTCATACTCTTTTTGAATCAATTGAAGATTTATTTGCTGAACCACTTGATTTACGTAGCCTAATTTTAATGGACATTGTTGCCCTAGTTAAAAAAGGTATTTATTACGAAAAAATCAAACGGGGTGAAATGAGTTTTGATGATTTACTCTCGCAACTTAATCGAGCCTTGCGTGCAAGTACGGGGAAACGTTTAGCTAACAGTATCGCTACAAAATATTGTGTTACTTTGATTGATGAATTTCAAGATACTGATCCTGTTCAGTATCAAATTTTCGATCGTATCTATCGGTATCAAAATCAAGATAGTGGTTTGTTATTTATTGGTGATCCGAAACAAGCTATTTATAGTTTCCGTGGGGCAGATATTTTCACCTATTTAAAAGCTAAACAATCAGTGGGTGAAAATCATTTTACGATGGATGTTAATTGGCGTTCATCGGCATCAATGGTTACGGCTGTTAATCAACTTTTCGCCTACCATGAAAAGCCATTTATATTTGAGAATATTCCTTTTTTGCCGATGAATTTTGCTGATAAAAATCAACAAAAATCATTAAGTATTAATCAGCAGGAAGTTGATGCATTAACGGCTTATTTGTTACCTAAAGAGATAGCAACTGTTGCTGATTATCAAGAACATATGGCAAATTGTTGTGCCAGACAAATTGTTACTTGGCTTTCTAATCCCTCATTATTAATTCATAATCAGAACGAACAACGTCCTGTTACTTCTGCAGATATAGCTATTTTAGTTCGTACAGGGCGAGAAGCTGAAATTATCCAACAAAAATTGGCAGAGTGTAACGTTAAAAGTGTCTATTTATCTAACCATAATAGCGTTTTTACCTCAATAGAGGCGAAAGATGTACTTTGTTTACTGCAAGCGGTATTAATGCCTGAAAATGAAACTTCATTACGTTTAGCATTGATGACTTCACTATTAGGTCTGACTATGACTGAGCTAGAGCAGATCACTGATGATCAAGATAAATGGGAAACGTTAGTCGAAGAGTTTAAGCAATATCAAGTTGTTTGGCAATATTATGGTGTATTAGTTATGTTACGCCGAATGATGAAAAAACGTCATTTAGCTGAAAATATTTTGGCGCGTCAAGGTGGTGAAAGGATATTAACCAACTTAATGCATTTAGGGGAGTTGTTACAAGAAGCTGCTGATGAGTTAGATAGTCCTCATGCTTTAATTCGTTGGTTGACTAAACAGATTGTAAATCCCGATCTTAATCTAGAGAATCATGAACAACGCTTAGAAAGTGATGAAAATTTGGTTAAAATTATTACGATACATAAATCAAAAGGCCTAGAATTTCCATTAGTTTGGTTGCCATTTATATCACAGTATCGTTCAAGCGATACCCAGTTTTATCACAATAAGGATGATGATTATCAACCAACCTATGCTTGGTTATTAACCGACGAGATTAAACAACAGATTGAGAATGAACGACTGGCTGAAGATTTACGTTTATTATATGTGGCTATGACTCGCTCTATTTATCACTGTAGTATTGGTTTGGCATTTCTGAAAAAAAGTCAGTCAGCAATTAATCATTTGTTAAAAAACGAATTAAGTAATATTGGCAAAATAGCAAATTTAATTGAGATTGAGTTACCTATTATAAATAAGTTATATATTCCACCAGTATCACTAAATCAAACTTTATCAGCTAATGTTTTTCATCGAAAGCTTGCTAATAGTTGGCGGGTAACTAGTTATACTGAATTACAAAAACATAATACAGTCATACCACTAAATTCCGATATTATTAATGATTGGGATGAGGAACAGTCACAATCAGCAATCAATCAAGTCACTAATTTACAATATGATATTCATCATTTTCCTAAAGGTGCGCATGTAGGGACGCTATTGCATAAAATAATGGAAACAGTTTCTTTGGATAATATTAACGAGTTATGCAGTGATATGGTTAATAAACTTAATTTGGATTCAGCTTGGATAGATATATTAACGGCATGGTTGCAACAAGTATTAACGGCTAAACTCAATCCATATGATTTAACTTTATCGAACATATTAAAAGGTAACTGTATCAATGAATTGCAATTTTATCTCCCTATACGTAAAGCCGTGACTAGTGAACAATTGGATGAGCTTTGTAAAAAATATGATAGTTTATCCAAACAGTGTCCCGAGTTAGATTTTGAAACAGTTCAAGGAATGTTAAAAGGATTTATTGATTTGGTGTTTGAGTTTGCAGGTAAATATTATATTGTTGATTATAAGTCAAATTGGTTAGGAGATACGGTTGACAATTATAGTCATGAAGCATTAAATCAAGTGATGTGTGAACATCGTTATGATCTGCAATATCAACTTTATTCAATCGCTTTGCATCGTTTTTTAAAAAGTCGTTTAGCCAACTATCAATATCAAGAACATTTTGGTGGTGTTTTTTATCTTTTTTTACGTGGAATGCCTCAAAATGGTATTTTTTACCATTTACCCGATCAGCAATTCATTGAGGATTTAGATAATTTATTTGATGGCAACAACATAGAACATTGATTTTTTTATCACCTTAAATAAAAAGTAATCTCTTTTTTTACATGAATAGTTTACAACTATATTTTCACACAGCTTTATATCAATGTGTTTTTTAAACACTAGTCATCGTTCTATTTATCCTTACATAAATTAAAGGAGTACAAGAATTAATCTTGTACTCCATTTATCATGAAAATTGTTTCAATTGTAGCTTGACTACTCAGCTTTAAAGCTTAATTGATAAGCATAATGTTTGTCTGTTAATAAAAACTCAGGATGGACATTAGGTGTCCAAGAGTCATCTCCTCCAATACCCATATGATAAGCATCGATACTTACATAAGCACTCAATTGAGGCTCTAACAAATGACGATGTGTTTTTTCGGTCAATTGTTTAGTGCCAAATTGATTGATATTAAATTTAAATTGATGACCAGTGATGATCATTTCATTGAGTTGTAGCTTTTGTACATCACAGCGTAGACCATTTTCACATGGATAGATATATGGCGTATAGAGTTCAGAAAATGGTAACGCCCATAAACCAAATATAGCCGAACTTTTTCGATCAGGATAGTTTTCATGTGGTCCAAGACCAAGCCATTTTACTTGCTCAGGGATCTGTTTTAGTTGATAAGTTAAGCCAATACGGGCAGGTGCTGGCATATCATTAGCAATATCGACTTGTACCGATAAGATTAAAGTTCCTTCACAATTAAATTGATGTAACCATTTACTTTGAATGACTTTTTTACCTTTTACAAAGTAACCATGTAATGCTTCAATTATAATCTGATCTCCGGACGGCGTTGCTTGTATACCTAGACATTGATGAGCTAGATCATAGTAGCCAGAGGCTTTCCACTGTTCTACCCAAGCAAATGGATTATTATTGCTATCAAAATCTCCACTGATTCCAATATCATTATCTATCGGAGCGCGAATAAATTGATCTGCAAAAGGAGCAACCAATAATGGCTTATCTGCTTTTGACCATTGGCAAAGTTGTCCTGTTGTTTTATTAAATTGCCACATTTGGTTTTGATAACTAACAATATAGTGTTCCGAATCTTCAGTTAATGTAAGCTCGCTTTTAACTTGACTGAATGCAAGTGGGGATATAAATGAATTGGATAATCGCCATTGTTCCCAAGCGACTAAATGACTAGCATCAGACCAACTTGTTGCCTCATTTTGTACCACTTTAACGGTAAGATGTAGATTTTCGCAATTAAGATTATCAGGCAGATTATCAAGTAATACCATTTTTATCGTGGTATTAGGTTTGATATCAAGTGTAATTTTTCCACTTAACTGTTTTTCACCGTCGATTAATAATTCCCATTGTAGAATTTCATTATCTGTATGGCGGAATAAATATTCGTTAGTTATTTCAATGGCTAATGGTTGCTGACTAATCAGCTTAAACTGAAATGGTTGTTGAACTTTTTTGGCTTCAATTAAACTAGGATGTGGCTTGCGATCCGGAAATACTAAACCGTCTAAACAAAATTGCCTGTCATGATATATTTCACCAAAATCACCACCATAAGCCCAGTAGCTTTCACCTGATGATGTTTGACAACGGATCCCATGATCTGCCCATTCCCAAATAAATCCGCCTTGTAGTCTTGGATATTGTCTAAAAGCTTGCCAATATTTATAAAAAGTCCCCAAACTGTTTCCCATGGCATGGGCATATTCACATAAAATTAGTGGGCGATTTTCATCTGGCATAGATATCCATTTTTTAATTGCCCATTTTGGTACTTTTGGATGAGGTTGATCTTGTTCAGTGCGTGCATACATAGGACATATAATATCTGTCGCGGCGGTATTTGCACCACCACCTTCGTATTGCACCATACGGGTAGGATCATTACTTTTTATCCAAGTATACAGTGCATCATGTGTAGCGCCATGACCTGATTCGTTACCGAGTGACCAAATGATAATTGAGGTATGATTACGATCACGTTGTACCATTCGGGTTACCCGTTCACTATAAGCAGCTAACCATTTAGGATCATCAGATAGTCGGGACATAGGAAACATACCATGAGATTCAATATTAGCTTCATCAATTAAATAAAGTCCATATTGATCACATAGTTCATACCAACGAGGATCGTTCGGATAATGGCTACAACGAACGGCATTAAAATTGTGCTGTTTAATCAATTTTATATCATGAAGCATTGCATTTTCGGTTACTGCATACCCTTGATCTGGATAAAATTCGTGGCGATTGGTTCCTCTGATAAGTAATGGTTTTCCGTTTACACAAAGTTGACCATGTTTGATCTCAACACAACGAAAACCAATATTATAAGCTTCGGATTCTATTAATCCTGTATTTTTATTATATAAACTGACAACCACACGATAAAGATTTGGGATCTCTGCACTCCATAATTGTGGTGCTGCAACGGGAATATGGCAAGATAAACGGTCATGATAACCGCCTTTTTCATCTACTGCTTCACTACCAATTGCTTGAACATGTTCCACAATTAAATTGTTTTGTTGCCATAATTCGATTCCTACATTAAGTTGATCCATATCATTAGTATCAGTTACATCAATTTTTAGTGATAATGTGGCATTATGGTAACAAGCATCAAGAGAGGTTTGAATTTGAACATCACGTAGATGTGATTTCGGTTTATTAAGTAGTGAAACGTTACGAAAAATCCCACTTAATCGCCACATATCTTGATCTTCAAGATAGCTACCGTCACACCATTTCAATACCAGAATGGCAATTCGGTTATCACCAGCTTTTAAAAAAGGAGTTAGGTCAAATTCTGCTGCAATTCGGCTATCTTGCGAATAACCTACCCATTGTCCATTACACCAAATATGAAAAGCGGAACTTACGCCGTCTAATATAATTCGAGTATCACCTTTAGCAAGCCATTCTTCGGTAAGATTTATGTAACGAGAATAACAACCAGTTGGATTATCATCAGGTACAAAAG
This sequence comes from Gilliamella sp. wkB108, assembly GCF_001690195.1. Taxonomy (GTDB): domain Bacteria; phylum Pseudomonadota; class Gammaproteobacteria; order Enterobacterales; family Orbaceae; genus Gilliamella; species Gilliamella apicola_L. The sequence goes on from NZ_LZGM01000117.1 coordinate 32,849, forward strand.
GTGGATTATAGGGAAATGGATAACGAATATTGGTATAAACCGGCGCATCATAACCATGAAGTTGCCAATTTGAAGGTACTGGGATTGTGGTTGTATCTATCTCTTTTTGTAACCAAGACTCAGGTACACTATTAGGATTATTAAAATAACTAAAAAACCAATCACCATTTAGAGATATAATGCTATCTGAATGGGTATTGTTTTTGGCATCTTGTTTATTTCGCCAGCTATGAAATTTCGGGTGGGTAGTTAGTCGATTGATACTTAAAACAGATAAATTATTCCAATCATGTCGGTTTATGATTTCATTAAAAGAAGGATACATATGGTCACCATTTTATGCTAATTACGGTCGATTTCGCGTTAATATCAGTTGATTAATCATCATTTGATTGTTTTTTATTATAGAGAGGTTCTAATTAAAAACAGTGATCCAGTTAACATTTGTGTAATCGTATACATAATGTATTTAAATTTAATTGTTCTAAGTAATTTTATTAATTATAGTATTCGATTACATATGTTTTTTATACGCTAACGTATAGTTAACCTGAAACTTCTTTACAAGATTTATTTATTATTGCAAGTAACTAATCAGCCATGTATTCGTTGTAAAAGTAAAATACCAAGATTTTGCTTTTACTTTTTTAACTGTAGCTGTTGAGAATAGATAATATGATAATCAATCATTCGATACAATTTACTGAGTAACGTTTAGTTAGCGTTGGTACGAAAATATTAATTAAATTCCTTGGAGCGGTTTCACCTTTAGCTAGAGTTAAAGCCAATTCAGCCGCTTGCTCAGCCATAGTTTGCAAAGGATAGCGCACAGTAGTGAGCTTTGGGTGTAAATATCGAGCAAGTAATAAATCATCAAAACCTATGATTGAAACGTCTGCTGGGATTTTTATATCATTATCATAAAGCACTGACATTGCACCAGCCGCCATAGAATCATTATAACAAGCAATTGCTGTGATTTGACGATTTCGTTCCAGTAAGTACATCATCGCTTGTTCTCCACCTATTTCATTAGGCGAAGAAAAAGCGATAAGATTTTCATCAATTTTTATATGATGCTCAGCTAAAGCATCTCTATAACCTTGCAGACGATCCGATGAATCTGAAATTTCATGGTTGGAGCATAAATAACCAATTCGAGTATGACCATTTTGGATTAAGTGCTTAACCGCTAAATATGATCCATAGCGATCATCTAAAGCTATACAACGCTTTTCGAGTCCTTTTATTATGCGGTTGATCAGTACCATGCCTGGCACTTGTTGCATTAATTTTTTTAGGGTGTTATCAGAGAGTATTTTAGCGTGTACGACAAGCGATGAACAGCGATGCTCTATCAATTGTGTAATTGCATTATATTCTTGTTCTTCATTATGATATCCATTACCGATTAATAAAAAGTGACCGGTACGGTATGCAACTTTTTCAACTGTACTAACCATCGCACCAAAAAATGGGTCGGATACATCAGCTACGACTATTCCTATTGTGTTAGAGTTTTGTTGAGATAAAGCACGCGCATTGGCATCGGGATAATAGTTTAATTTTTCCATGGTATGTTTTACGGTATGACGAGTTTTATCACTCACATTGTTTGCGTTATTGATAACGCGAGAAACTGTTGCAACTGAGACTTTTGCTAAACGTGCAACATCTTTGATTGTAGCCATAAAAATACCTTTTAATTAATTACTATAAATAAAATTGTTTGTCTTTAAATAATGTATAAATATGAATTTCTTTTATATGCAGCACCAGCTGGCTACTGGAAATTAAGGAGGTTCATAGAACGGAGAGCCACACATAAAATGTTATCTATTATCCACATCTTCAGGTTGACTCAGTTTGTAATACACTGAATATTTGGATCAAATAATCATAATAAGATAAAAAAATTCATTTGCCAATCATTGTATTGACCTTTGAATCGTTTCAGTATAAATATCTTAATAAGAGGAATAAGTATATAACTTTATTCCTCTGTTTTTTAATGACAAATTGCAGATTGACAATGTCAATTTTGATTATTTAGCCGTGAGCTTTATTAGCATTGCCGTTGCAGGATCTAAAACTGGAAGAGGTAATCCTACATTCATTAACCAATCACCTGAAAGAACCGCAGTTTGAGTCATCCATTTAGGTAGTGATTTCATCGCATGTCCGTTGACTTTTGGATCAATGTTATCAGGTAAATCAAGCACTTCTATACGGTATTGTTTATCAGCCAGTAAACCAGCTAAGCGTAAGTTACCACTTAAAGCGTAAGTTGGTAAAATTAATTGCGCGACGATAAACGCTGCTTCATTTTGGTCTTGGCTGACAACGCCATAACTTTGCATAGCAGGACTATCATCTACATCTAAACGTACGCTGTTACCACTGTGTAATAATGGGCGTAACTGTTTATGCAGACGAATGTAATGTGCAAAAGCTTGTTGTTCCTTTTCTGATTCTTTAACAGGATCAAGTTCAACGCCCATATGACCAAATAATGCAGTCAAGCCCCGTAGATTCATATGTAGGTCACGAAAAGTAGTATGACATAAAGCACCACCAATATGAGCGCCCATGACTTCAGGAGGGAAGAAGTAACTCATACCTCGTTGGATAGTTTGACGATCTAATGCATCATTTGAATCTGATGCCCAAAAGCGTTGTGTTCTTTTGAGAATTTCATAATCAATACGACCACCTCCAGATGAACATGATTCAATTTCAACCTTAGGGAATTTATCATGTAAAATATCCATTAATTTATAAACAGCTTGAGTTTGCCCCATAACCGCTGGATTACCGTCATGACCTCCTTGGCAAATTTCTCGGTTCATATCCCATTTGATATAATCAATATCGTAGCTTCCAAGTAACCATGTTAATCGTTCTAATAAGTATTCAAATACCGCTGGATTTTGTAGATCAAGTAAGAATTGATGTCGTCCAGGTGGTTGTTGATAGCCAGGTAACTCAAGTAACCAATCTGGATGAGAGCGATAAAGATCTGAATTTTTGTTGATCATCTCAGGTTCTACCCAAATGCCAAACTCCATACCAAGATCTTTGACATGCTTAATAATTGGCTCTAATCCGTTCGGGTATTTGCGCTCATCAAGATACCAATCTCCCAATCCTTGATAATCATCATCACGTCGTCCAAACCAGCCGTCATCAATAATAAAACGTTCAACACCAATTTGTGCAGCTTTAGTAGCCATTTGCATAATATATTCAGGATTGTGATCCCAAAAGATCCCTTCCCATGTATTAAGGTGAACAGGACGAATGTTATTATTTGGAAAATGAATAATATTATTTCGTAGATATTGATGAAAATGTTGGCTCATTTTATTTAAGCCTTGATCGCTATAAGTTGTGTATAACCAAGGTGTACTAAGCGTTTCGCCTTTTGCTAAAGATATTTCGCCAGCAAGGTATAATGCTTCTGCTTGAATAAAACGCTTACCATTGCTTTTCACGGCAATTTGAATACGGTGATTACCACTCCAAGCTAGATGAATTCCCCACACTTCACCTGTTTGTTCTTTAAAGCCTTCTGTGCCGACAATCATTCCAGGGAAGTATTCATGCGATGTACGACCACGACGATTTTCTTGTAAATAACCACAATGTTCAATTTTGGTTCTGTGTGGATAAAACTCTTTGATCCAACGACCACTGAATGCCATTAATTCTTGAGCGCGTTCCGGTACAGGTAAGGTAATTGAAAAACGATTAACTTGATAAGGTTCTTCGCCTAAATTTGTTAGGCTATTTTGACATTGTAAAACTCCACTATCATCTAAAATCAGATGAGAGGTTAAACGCAGTTTAGCAATAGCGTCTTCACTAATAATTGTGATATCGTTTTCTTTTTTGATAACTTCTTTAGTGATAAAAATAGGTGACCAGTCTTTACCATTTCGATGGCCTTCAAGTCCTGGTGTACTAAAATTACCTCGACCTTCTTCAGGACAAAGGGTAAATGGTACATCTATATCGATTCGAGAATTTGGTACGGCAGGAACTAACATCTCAATGGCTTCAGGTTGCAGGCTTTGTAATCGTTTACCAAAATAGCAGAGTTCAGCATAAGGTTGAGTACGTAGAAGAATATCTATATTACTATTACTTAGTCGGTAGTTCATAATGTCTCCAAGAATTTATCCATTAACTACTATAAGATAATGACAATTTATTAAAATGAATATCATTAATTCACTGTTTTGTGATAAAGATCTCATTAAATGTAATCGATTTCATTTTTGAAGATTATTTTTAATAAAAATAACTTTATAGATAGATATTTTAAAATGATTATGCGAAAAGTAGACTTTTTGTGCTATTATGTGGGCATTTATGGGCGATTAATTGAAATTTCATGAAAAAACAAAATTTTATTACATTACTTTCTTTTTTTACGATTGCTTTTAATGTTCACGCTATTGATAAATATGTAACAGATGATGTTGATGTTCATTTGCGACGAGGACCAGGTAGTCAGTATGCTTACTCTTACTCAGTTAAAACGGGTGACAAAGTTACTGAACTTGAAAAAAACGCAGATGGCAGATTTACACGTATTCAAACTAGTGACGGTATTGTGGCATGGATTGAGACAAACAAACTAAATGAAAAACCGAGCTATAAAGAGATATTCCCTTCACTTGAAGCTCAGTTAGCTGAATATAAAGATAAAGTTGATAATGCTGATCAGTATCACCAAAATGAGATTAATGATTATGCTCAAAAATTAAAAACAGCAGAGCAATCAGTTCAAACCCTCCAAACTAAAAATAGTCAATTAGAAGAACAAGTAAAAGAGCAGAGTAAACAAATCGAATCTATGTTAAATCAAGTGGATGATAAACGTCGCGATCTGATTATGACTTGGTTTACTTATGGTGGTCTTGTTGCTGGTGGTGGCTTCCTTTTAGGTCTGCTGTTACCGATTATCATACCAAGACGGCGCAGAAGTAATTGGATGCGTTAAATGAGTAAAATCTATCTTGTAGGGGGTAGCGTTCGGGATAGATTATTACAACTGCCTGTCGTTGATCATGATTGGGTCGTTGTTGGCGCTACACCTGATGAGTTGATATCCTTAGGTTATCAACAAGTAGGTAAAGATTTTCCTGTATTTTTACATCCCGTTACCAATGAAGAATATGCATTAGCACGTACCGAGCGGAAATCTGGCAAAGGTTATACTGGTTTTATTTGTGACTTTGGAAAAGAAATCACCTTAGAGCAAGATCTTATTCGACGCGATCTTACTATCAATGCTATGGCTATGGATGATAAAGGGAATATTATTGATCCCTATCATGGACTTGATGATCTTAATCATAAAATTCTTCGACATGTCTCACTAGCTTTTCGGGAAGATCCACTTCGGATTTTACGTATTGCCCGTTTTGCTGCACGTTATCATCAGTTAGGTTTTGTTATTGCCAAAGAGACCATGTCTTTGATGCAGCAAATGGTAGTAGCAGGTGAGGTTAGTTATCTCACTTCTGAACGCATCTGGAAAGAGACTGAAAAGGCATTATCAACTCAAAATCCGCAAATCTACTTTCAAGTTCTTGAACAATGTGGGGCGCTAACTTATTTATTTCCTGAATTGAGCTTAACAGCAAATATTATTGCAGCGCTAAAGCGCTCAGTTTTATTGACGGATGATTTAACCATTCGTTTTGGTGTATTGTGTGGAGAGATATTAACTCAAACTGCGGTTGAATCTCTATGCAGAAAAATTAAAACACCCAATCATTTTAGCAAAATGGCTGTTATGGTTCAGCAACACCACAAACAAGTAGAAAATGTCAAACAACTTACGGCTCAACAAATACTCGACTTATTCAATAAGATTGATGTATGGCGTAACCCTCAGCATCTTAAACAATTGATTATAGCCAGTCGGGCGTTTGCTGAAAGTGAAACATATTTGCAAGCTCAATATCTTGAAGAAGCCTATAAAATAACTCAAACAGTCAATGTTCAAGATATTATTGCTAAAGGGTTTACAGGTAAATTGATACAGATTGAATTACAGAAACAGCGAATTGAAGTGTTATTAAACTGGATTTGATTGCATCTTAATCAATCGCGATTTTTTTTTAAAATATGCAAAAAAAAGGGTTGACGATTTGGCGTAACACAAGCATAATGCGCCTCGCAGTGTTGGTTATGACGTTGCGAATGAAATGGCTACGTAGCTCAGTTGGTTAGAGCACATCACTCATAATGATGGGGTCACAGGTTCGAGTCCCGTCGTAGCCACCATTAAGATTAAGTTGTACTTTTACCGGAAGTATACATTGCGGGTGTGGCGAAATTGGTAGACGCACCAGATTTAGGTTCTGGCGCCGCAAGGTGTGTGAGTTCAAGTCTCTCCACCCGCACCATTTAATCTTAATATCCATACTCTAATGGGGTATAGCCAAGCGGTAAGGCAGCGGGTTTTGATCCCGCCACGCCCAGGTTCGAATCCTGGTACCCCAGCCATTCCAATCTGCATATTTGATGATATCTTAGTTCAATCTGTATTATTTTTTAGCATATAGCTTTTCCAATATTCTACGCGGGTATGGCGGAATTGGTAGACGCGCTAGATTCAGGTTCTAGTTCCGAAAGGTGTGCGAGTTCAAATCTCACTACCCGTACCAGATATCTTCCTTGTTTATGTTGGGGTATAGCCAAGCGGTAAGGCAGCGGATTCTGATTCCGCCATTCCAAGGTTCGAATCCTTGTACCCCAGCCATTGTCAAAATTGATAACAAATTAATTCCAATTCCAATTCTAATATCAAGCTCTAATCCATAAATGCATTTTCTTTATATGACTATAAGCGTTTGAAGTTTAGATCTTAGATTCAAATACAACCTGCTTTATTTTATTAACTTGACCTAACTGCGGTTATTTATCAGAACATGATATTTCCACGTGTTTAAGTATCAACTTTACACGTGGAAAACCATGAAAGGGAGAAAAGACTATTTATATAAATTTACATAAACAGTTTGCGCGGTGCCTGCTGCGTTAGCGGCAACTTCTTTAACATAGTAAAAATGTGCATTATTAGCAATAGCATGTTTTTGCGCAGCAGCACTAATTTCAGTTGTATTATTAAATGCACCATGGAAAACGATGGTTTCATATGGAGTCATGATTTTGAATGCATCACTACTGATTTCGTAGGCATCTTGGTCACTAGTGGCGGTTTGAACTATATAATCTCTAGTAGGAGCATCTTTTTTATAGAAAGCTACTTCGATATCTTGTGCTTGATTTTTTATATCATCAGGGGCAATAGAGTAAATATAAAATGCATAAGCATTTCTTTCTGCAGCTAATTTACTTGCAGTATTGGTAATTTCAGAAACATTGTTATAGTTGCCTTTGAATTTAGCAACTTCAAATGGTAGATAATATAGGGCTTTATTTCGTTCGTATGCAACAACGCCGTTATAAGTTGTTTCATCTGTTTTTACTGCGGTTGGTGCATTGGATTGATAAATATCCGCATAAACTATAGCACGATCTGATGAATCTCCGGTTGTGGCATTTTCAATCGCTTTAATATGATAATATTTAGCACCTGCTAAATCAGCCTCTCTTGAAATATCGTTAGCAGCATTTTGCGCTTGTAAATAATTACCTGTGACAGAAATTTCTTTCATTGGTACTAAACGACTGCTTTCAGTTGCTGATAAAGACTCTGCTGCATAAAGATTAGCAACAGGTAAAGATAGTAATACAGCTAATGCAATAGAAGATTTATTAAAACGTTTCATGATAATATCCTTTATTTTATAAGTTGGTAAAAATTAAATATCATTGTTTAACGCTTACTTAATTGGCAGATGTAACGATATAATTTAGAGAGTATTGAGATCTCGAGGTGCTCCTAGATGTTTTGTCCTTTTTCTACTTTTTAAAAGCGTTTAGACACAAAGTTGTTTATAAAAGAATATTTAAACAACTTACAGTATATATATAAGATTTTAAGGATGATTCTCAAGGTATTTCTGTTAAAAACATCTCTTTTTCCGCATTTTTTGCAAAAAAGTGCTAAAAATTGATAAAAATTACTGCATATTCAGTTTTTTAATTTCTAATCGCTATCTTTATAGCAGGAAAAATTTGCTATTATTCAATAAGTTTATTAGTAGAATTTTTTTAAGTGTCATTTTTTATTAATAACTT
>NZ_LZGM01000118.1 GCF_001690195.1 Gilliamella sp. wkB108
TGTTAAATCCTACGTAATATCTCTTAAAATGCTGTAGTTGAACTTAGTTATATAATTGTATAAATTATATCTAGGTTAAATTTGGATTTTAATATTATGAAAAAAGCATTTCTATGTTTGCTATTGTTGATCAGTACAGCAAGCCAAGCCACAGAGACCTCTCTTGATTATGCTTATGGTGCAAAAATCAATTTAATTGATGATTCAAGTATGTATTATCGAATAGATCTGACCAAAGATGTTTATACACAAACCATTTCTAGTCAATTAAATGACGTTAGAGTATTTAACCAAAAAGGACAACCAGTACCCTTCTCTTTAGTCAATGTTTATCAACAAAATGATCAGAGTGAAACATTTCCAGCAACGATCTATTCATTAGACGAAAGTCGAAAAGTTAATCCAGATGACAGTTCTGAACAAGATCTTGAGAGATACAATATTAATATCAATAGTAAAGATGTCCAAATTAACCTCGATAAAACAATCAATAAAGACGGAAATAGTTCAACTTATTTATTGCAAATCCCAGATAATATTGAGTTAAAACAAGCAATAAATAATTTATCGATTAATTTTGATGCAACCACAAATCAAAATTGGCAAGCTACCGCTAATTTAATGTGTAGTAATGATTTAAAAGATTGGCAATTAGTAGTGGATAATGTACCACTTATGTCACTTACTGATAACAATAATAATCAATCACTTAAACTAAATACAATTGATATTCCTTCATATTATAACAACCGCGCTCGCTATTGGATTATCGTATTAAAAGCAAAACAAAAGCCAGTACCTAATATTAAAACTGTTGAATTTACGACTAAAAATAATCGTTCACAAGTCGCATTGTTTCCCATCGATTTCAAGCTAACAGATTCAACTGATATAGAAGCGATTTATGATTTACCTTCTGCGCAACCAGTGAAAGAATTATCGATTCAACTTGCTAATACTCGTTCAGTATTACCGCTTAGCATTTACTTTAAGACAAGTCGTGATAATACAACATGGCGCAAACTGAATGATTATATTATCCGTAGAGTTGATGAAGGTGATGAACCCCAACGAATTACTTTACATAGTGAAGGTTTAAATATCAAACAACTCCAAATCAAAGCTATCAATGCCAGTTTTGATGAAGCACCAAAGATCACTGCTTTTCGTGACCGGATGAGTATTATCTTTAATAGTAGTAATAATGGACCTTTTGTTTTAGCTTGGGGTTCGATTAAGGCAACTTCAGCTTCACTGTCAGAACAAGAATTACTTTCAAATTCACAATCAGCAATTGATTTACCACAAGCGTATATTGGTGAGAAAGTTGAACTGGCGGGGGAAAAAGCATTAACACAAATTAATGATGATTCTTCCTATTTTCCTAAATGGATAATTTGGATTTGTTTAATTGCAGGCGCTGTGTTCTTAATTATCTTAGCGTTAAAACTTATCAATGAGATTAAAAAAACACAGTAATAAAAAGTGTTAAAAAAAGATTCGCCGACGTTGGTCGGCGATAATTTTTATTTTGTTGGCGCTTCATTCCAACTATCTCTTAGACCAACTGTGCGGTTAAACACTAAGTTGTCTTCCGTTGCATACTTACTGTCTAAACAGAAGTAACCTTCACGTTCAAACTGATAAGCCTGTTCTGCAATCGCATTTTGTAAACTCGGTTCAACAAACCCTTGCTTTATAATTAATGAGGTAGGATTAATCGTTGATAAAAAGTCCTCTGCTGAGCCAGGATTTGGAGTATTAAATAAGCGATCATATAAACGGATCTCTGCCGGTTTAGCAAATTTAGCTGAAACCCAATGAATAACACCTTTAATTTTGCGTCCATCTTCAGGATTTTTATTAAGCGTTGCCGGATCGTAGGTACAATAGATAGTTAGAATATTACCTTGTGCATCTTTTTCAACTCGATCGGCACGAATAACATAAGCATTACGTAAACGTACTTCTTTGCCTAAAACTAAACGTTTGTAGTTTTTATTCGCTTCTTCACGGAAATCCGCACGATCAATATAAATCTCACGGGTAAAAGTGACTTCCCGATGACCGAGTTCAGGACGGTTTGGATGATTTGGCATACTTAGTATTTCATCAAGCGTTTCTGAAAAGTTTTCAATGACCACTTTTACCGGATCGAGTACTGCCATTGCGCGTGGTGCGTTTTGGTTAAGATCTTCGCGAATACAAAATTCAAGTGTACTCATTTCGACGGTATTTTCTTGTTTAGTAATACCAATTCTTTGACAAAAATCACGAATAGAAGCGGGTGTATAACCTCGACGGCGTAAACCTGATACGGTCGGCATGCGTGGATCGTCCCAGCCATCGACAATTTTTTCAGAGACTAATAAGTTTAATTTGCGTTTTGATGTTATTGCATATTCTAAGTTTAATCTTGAAAATTCGTACTGATGTGGACGCGCGTCAATCGTAATATTATCTAAAACCCAATCATATAAACGACGATTATCTTGAAATTCAAGAGTACAAAGTGAGTGCGTAATATTTTCAATGGCATCCGATATGCAGTGAGTGAAATCATACATCGGGTAGATACACCATTTGTTACCCGTTTGGTGATGTTCAGCAAATTTGATGCGATATAAAACAGGATCGCGCATAACCATAAATGGCGAAGCCATATCGATTTTTGCTCGTAAACATGCTTTTCCTTCGGCAAATTTACCTTCTTTCATTTGTTTAAATAGTGACAGATTTTCATCTATACTACGATCTCGATAAGGACTATTTTTACCAGCTTGCGTTAAGGTTCCTCGATATTCACGAATTTCATCAGCGCTAAGTTCATCAACATAAGCTAAACCTTTAGTAATCAATTCAATAGCATAACTATAAAGTTGATCAAAATAATCTGATGAATAACATATTTCACCATCCCACTGAAAACCTAACCATTGTACATCTTGTTTTATCGATTCAACATATTCAACATCTTCTTTAGCCGGATTAGTATCATCAAAGCGTAAATTACATTTGCCATGATAATCTTTAGCAATACCAAAATTTAAACATATCGATTTAGCATGACCAATATGTAAATAACCATTTGGCTCTGGAGGGAATCGTGTATGAGTTGTTTTATATTTTCCCGCTTGTAGATCCGCATCAATAATTTGACGAATAAAGTTAGTTGGACGAGTCTCTGTCTCTGTCGGTAATGAACCGCTCATAAAAAACCTCTAATTGTATGTTTATCAATGACGAATTCTAGAAAATAGTTTGTCATTTTGCCGTGTTGGGCAAAGAATATAACAAATTTTTATTTGTTTCGAAATGGGTAAGCTATTTATTTAGATAGGCATCATTATTTTTTTACTAAAACGGATATTACTCCGGAATATTTTTTACAAATTTTATCTGTCGCTATCAGATTAGCTTTTATTCATCTTCTGCTTTTAGTGAAACTACAAACCTTGCTCCACCAAGGGGACTTGTGACGACAAAAGCTTTACCATTGTGAAACTCTGCCATTAGTTTTACATAGGCTAAACCCAGCCCGTAACCACCAGTTGAGCGGGTACGGCTGGTATCAAGTCTGGCAAAAGGCATAAAAATCTTTTCACGCGAATTAAAAGGGATACCTGCACCATCATCATCAATTTCAATTACCACACTATTATGTTGTTTAGTAATATTCAATACCGCTTTATGTGTGGCATATTTAAATGCATTTAGTAATAAATTTTTAACAATTGTTTCAACTAAATTGGTATCTATTAGGGCATTAACATCTTGGCTGTTACAGATCAATTCAAATTCTGGCGGTTTAAATAGTTCTAAAGATTGGCAAATTTTTTCACTCCACTCTTTTAAAGATACCGTGGTCAAATTCAATTCGATATTACTTTGTTGCATTTTGAAGTAATTTAAGCTGGCACTGATGAGGGTTTCTAATTCGTTTATGTCATCACTCATGCCTTTTTGCAAAAGTAATTTTTCTTGTTCATCTTGCGATTCTTCTAGCATGCTTAGCTCAAATCGCATTCTTGCCAGTGGTGTGCGTAACTCATGCGCCATTGCATGAGAGATAGTCTGGTTGGTACTGACTAAATGTTCAATATGTGTCCCCATATTATTTAAGACATTTGCTAGTGGTTTAAATAACCATCCTTTTACATTTTCTGTTCGTGCATGCAAGTTTCCTTGTCCAAGTTGTTCGGCTGTTTGTCGAATATTGACCAAATCTTTCCATACGGCACTAAAGGCAAAATAGATCAGAATAAAGAAGATAATCGCACTAAACAATGCCCAAATAATGAGAAAAACACTTAAGGACATGGTATTAGATTCCAAGATATCTCGCATCAAAATGGGACCTAATTGCAATAAATGACCATCATTTAAGTCGATGTATACCACCTCATTGTCGCTATCATAAGAAAAACCAAGTTTCACTAACTCTTTTTGAACTGAATCAGGCAATGATGTGTTAGACGGAAGTACTTCTATTGGATAACCAAAATAGGGTTGTAACTCTTCTACCACTTGTTCAAGTGGGCGATCTTTGTGTTCGTTGATTTGCATGCGTATTAAGTTTACTGTTCCTCGCTGAGATTCGCGAAATACAATATGATCATCAGGCATATCGGTTAATGATGAAGGTAAAGAATCAAAGACCAATAAAGCACCATAGGCAATAATACACTGTAAAGAGAGTAAAATGACTAAATAGAATATAATACGACGGTTAAAAAATAGTGGCTTGGCTAGTAAATGGCTCAATGGTTATCCCCTTCTCGCAAAAATAAGTAGCCTTTACCTCGCACGGTTTTGATTCGTGACGGATTATCCGGATCATCAAGTAGTTTACGACGAAGTCGGGAAATACGAGCATCAATTGAGCGATCACTACCATCGAAGTCGATTCCTCGTACCTGTGAAAAAATATCATCTCGCGATAAGATCTTACCTGCATTATTGGCAAGTAGCCATAAGAGATCAAACTCGGCAGTAGTTAAATCAATTTCTTGATCTTCTAATAATACTTTGCGATTTTCGCTATCAATCACTAGATTATCAAAAACAATGGCTTTGTTACTTGGTGAAATAAGTATCTCTTTACTACTTTCTTTGTCTGATTCTATCTGTTTTCGCCGTAACAAAGCACGAATTCGGGCAAGAAGTAATCGTGGTTCGACGGGTTTTGCCAAATAATCATCAGCGCCTAATTCTAAACCAACAATTTCATCAATATTATCTTCACTGGCGGTCATGATGAGAATATAGTTATTAAACCATCCGCGGATATCACGACAAATGTCAAAACCTGATTTTTCCGGTAACATGACATCTAAAATAACCAGATCAGGATTCAATTTCTGAATTTTTTCTTCTGCGCCGTCACCACTATTATGCCAGTCAACCGTGTACCCTTGGCGTATAAGATAAACTTGAATTAGATTGGCTAGTCGCTGGTCATCTTCGATGATTAGTATTCGTTCACTCATTTTATGTACTCATTACTGTGTTTTGTAATTCGTGATACCTCATTATACAGACAATTTTATTGCCGTTACAAAATATATACAAAGAGCCTACAATATTTGAAGTCACTCTGTGAGAGAATTTGTGCCATTATCTATAAATTGGTTATTTTTTAAGAAATGAATACTTTTTCATCGATTGCAAACCATCTTTTTAATCCATCTTATACTCAACACCAAACCCCGATTGTTTTGTGTGACTTTGATGGTACCATTAGTGTGAAAGATGTGACTGATACTTTACTCAGTCATTTTGGTCAAGATGGCTGTGATGAACTTGAAGAGTTATGGGTTAACGGCAAAATTGGTTCTCAAGAGTGTATGAGTAAACAAATTGCCTTAATGGATGCCAGTCTTGATGAACTCAATCATGCTTTGTCACAAATCAAAATTGACCCAACATTCAAATCATTTATTGATTATACTGAGAAAAATCATATCCCTGTGCATATTGTCAGTGACGGGTTAGATTATGCTATCCAATTTATTTTAAAACGTCATGGTATGGAGCATTTACCGATTTTTGCTAATAAGTTAATGCATGATAATAATCGCAGTTGGCGCCTTGAATTTCCTTATGCTAATAAGAACTGTATTAAGCAAAGTGGTAATTGTAAGTGTAATCATGTCAAGAAACAGCAACATTTTAATCAAATACTTTATGTTGGTGACGGTACCTCTGACTATTGTGTCTCTCATAATGTCGATTTTGTTTTTGCTAAGGATAAACTCATTAATTATTGTGAGAAAAATCAAATTGAACATTGCGCAATTAATGGTTTTGCTGATGTAACCAAAGCATTAAAACAGGCTCAACACGCGCTTATTCCTGTCATGATGATAAAATAAAGGAAGGGTAATGAGTTCAATTCAAGATTTATCTTATTTCCTAGAAGGAAATAAAAATGGCGTGCTATTAATCCATGGGCTGACAGGTACGCCAAATGAAATGCGTATTCTTGCTAATGGTTTACACAAAGCAGGATTTACCGTCTATGCAGTACAATTAGCAGGTCATTGTGGTACTGAAGAAGATCTATGTAAAACAACCTGGCAAGATTGGTATAAAAGTGTCCAAGATGGTGCGGATTATTTAGCCAAACATGTTGATAATCTTTTTGTTGCCGGATTATCAATGGGCGCTCTGCTTGCATTGCAGCTTGCTGCAGATAGGCCTTTGCAAATCAAAGGGGTAGGTGTGTTTGCTCCAACATTTTATTATGATGGTTGGAGCATGCCATTTTGGGCGAAGAAGTTCTTTTTTTTATTGGTTTATTTTAAAAAACTCGGCATTTTTCAAAAAGTCTCTTTTATCGAAAAACCACCTTATGGACTCAAAGATGAACGTATTCGAGCGGTGGTATCTGAGAGTATGCTCAGTGGTGATAGTGGCGCAGCTGGACTTGCTGGTAATCCGTTCCCAGCTTTAGCAGAGATGCAGTTATTAGCCAAACAGGTACGTAAACAGTTACCTAAAGTAACCTCTCCTTGTTTAATCATCCATTCAGGTAATGATGATATCGCCAATATTGAAACTAATGCTAAATTGGTCGAAAAACAAGTTTCTGGACCGAAAAAACTTATTGTATTAAATGATAGCTACCACTTAGTGACTATTGATAGTCAACGGCGAGAGGTAATTAAGGAGTCGGTGTCTTTTTTCAATAAAATTGCAGAAGAAGGATAAAAGTATCATGTCGCCATTAGTTATTTTACTTTGGGTCAGCAATATCTGTTTTGATACATTAGGACAAGTCGCCTTCAAATTTGCTGCTATTTCGCCCAATAATCGAGATGGTTGGTATTACTGGTTAGATTTATCAAAAAATATTTGGATCTGGGTAGGTATTATTGCTTATATTGTTGAGTTCTTGTTGTGGCTAGCATTTTTAACTTTAGTTCCCCTTTCTCAAGGTGTATTACTGGCTTCATTTAATATTATTACAATTATGTTGGTTGGTCGCATTTTGTTCAAGGAACTATTAACCATGTATCGTATCATCGGTATGTTGTTAATTACCTCTGGGGTAATTTTTGTAGGGATGTCTTAATATGGCGAGATTTTATTTAATCGGATTTTCAGTATTACTGCTTTTTGATACTATAGCTCAATGTAGTTTCAAATTAACCGCTATCCATGCCCAACCTTTAGCCATGAGTGTCGATTGGTTGATGAGAGTTTTTACTAATCCTTGGATATACATCTCCATTGCGGGTTATATTTTAACTTTTTTTACTTGGATGACGCTGCTAAAAAAAGCGCCAGTTGGACCAGCTTTTGCCGCATCGCATTTCGAAATTGTTACTGTAATGATTGTTTCTATTTGGTTATTCCATGAACCGATTACTTT
Organism: Gilliamella sp. wkB108; assembly: GCF_001690195.1. Classification (GTDB taxonomy): domain Bacteria; phylum Pseudomonadota; class Gammaproteobacteria; order Enterobacterales; family Orbaceae; genus Gilliamella; species Gilliamella apicola_L. The sequence continues at coordinate 7,877 of NZ_LZGM01000118.1, forward strand.
GTATAAATTAATTGGAGCAATATTAATTATCTCAGGTATTTTATTTTTAGCTGTTGCTGAAGCGAAACTTACCAAACAAAATTCTACTGTTTAACCTTGATTCACATCATTTGTTTAGCCGCTTAGGTGGTCGATTTTATACTAAAACGCCCACCTTTCCTGAAACTTTTTTACAATCATTTTATCTCATACTACATCAATGCTTTCAGTAGTGTCATATTAAGTTGATGTTGTTCTTGTTGCCAGTTACTAAGATTAGCTGGCGATATCGCAGGTTGTTTATCTAAGGAACTTAAGAAACGCTTAAACCAGTTAGATGATTGCCATATTGATAACTCCCCAGTAATATCGCTACCAATAATTCTTGATTTTATTGAGGTAATTGTGTCAAGGAGATGATAGGTTTGTAATTGCCCCTGATCCCAATTAGTGTGAATAACTTCTTCACTTAGCACGTCTTTATCAATCGATAGATATACTGGTTGAGTACTATGATATTGTTCTGATAAAAAATTGGCGATCAAATCATCTGGTGATGCAAAATGCCGAAAGGCATGCCCCAAACCAATTTTTTCTGCCCAGGAAACATTGACATTTAAACTCCAATATGTGAGTTTTTTGTGAAAAAGCGGTTTCCACCTATTCTCCCAAAAATGGGTTATACCAATATCATGAGAAGTGATACCTAATACATGTACATGACTGACAAAAGGTAAACGTGTGACATAGCTGACCCATGAACCACAATGAATACCAAATAAATACCGCATATTATCTGGGTGATTATCAAATATTACTACTTCAATAGGGTTATCTGCCGAGTATTGCTGAGCCAGACGTTCTATAAGTAATAAGGAAATATGGTGATAATCGCCACTACCCATTAATACCGTGCCGTAATTTTCGGTTAGTGTATGTTGTAATATGTCTCTAAATTGCCGAAACTTTTTTTCAGAGCAACCAAAGCGAATCGTATCTTGCCATTTTGTAACATCAATTTTTTTAGCATTATTAATCTCGCCTACACTCTGATCAAAATTGAGTATAACAGGATATCTCATGCTACTTTCTCCTTGTCACTTTCGAAATGTCCAATTAGTTTACGTAATATTCCTCTTAATAGCGGATTACGAATATAAACTAAATGTTTAGTAAATGTAAAACTTGCTCCTAACGATGCTTTCACTTCAGGATCTGTCCAACCAGCAATATAATGGGTAAATCCTTGTTGTAAGGCATATTCCAGATTAACAAACCAGCTCACATAATAGAGATTTAACTCTCTCGCTTTAGGATAAATCATGCCTATATATTTATCAATTAACATGTTATTTACGATAAAACAGAGGTTAAAACCAATAAACAGATCATCTTGATGATAAGTAAAAATAGGTGATTTTATCGTTTTATTTTGCAACAGCTGTGTAAAAAATGGTTTAGTTAATAAATCAAAATGAACTTCACTTTGCTGATAAACATTAAGGTAATACTGGTAATATTCATCTATGACCGCTTGATTAAAAAAACAGTCATCACCACAATTTAAAACATTGATCTGTACTTTTTCCCGTGATCTTAATTTTCGCCTAAAATTTTTACGACGACTGTAGGAAAAACGAGTAAGTAAATCATCAATACTTGTAAAATCGATAGGCACCCAAGCTAATGCTTGCCCTTCTACTTCTAAAAAGCCTCGATCTTTTAATGAGGTAATAAGTTGTGAGGAATAGACATTATCTTTTTCGCTAAGCAAAGGCGATGCTAATGGTAGATCTTTAACAATCAAAAAAGGATATTGCTTAGCATAAGCGGTTTTAAGGTTTTGGGCTAATTGGTTGGCATCAACATGATCATTAAGTAAAGCATATTCAGAAACAGTGGTACCAACAAAACAAGTTTTGGGTTTGAACCAATGCTGCCACCTGTTAAAAAACGGTAGTTTCTGGATTTTATTTTTGAAATCATCATCAGCTGTTGTTAATAAATCAAATTTAGCTGAAAAAGCAGGCACTTCATCTTTACTTAACCATGCAGCAAAGTGTTCTGGTGGATGAGTTAAAAAAATATCTATTAGTTCAGTAGGTTCTAACTGATTGATGTATTTCATAAGTATGTATATATGATTGATTTTGATATAGCAATCCCGTCAACAAAACGTTGACGGGCAGATTAGAAATTATGAATTGAATATTAAAGTTCTTTTTTTGCACGTGTAATTAATTGATCGAGTAGTTCAATACCTTGATCTATTTCTTGACGTGAAATGTGTAACGATGGTGCAAATGTAATTACATTTTTATAATAACCACCGATATCAAGTACTAAGCCCATTTTGTTACCTTTCCAATCAAGATCACCTGACATACCGATATCAACCATTTTATCCACTAATGCTTTATTAGCGGTGAAGCCATCCTCAGTACAAATTTCTGCTCTAAGCGCTAAACCTAAACCGTCAACTTCACCGATTTCTTTATGTTTCTTCTCTAGCGTTTTTAATCCTTCAAGGAAATAAGCACCACTATCCATTACCATTTTTTCATAATCAGTTTCTGAGGTCATTTTTAATACTTCTAGACCAACAGCCGTACCGAGTGGGTTTGAAGCAAATGTTGAGTGAGTAGATCCAACTGGGAATACTTGTGGATTAATTAACTCTTCACGCGCCCATAAACCACCTAATGGATTTAATCCATTAGTCAATGCTTTGGCAAAGACAACCACATCAGGTTTAACATCAAAGTGTTCAATAGACCACAGTTTACCGGTACGATAAAAGCCCATTTGGATCTCATCAACCACTAATAAAATACCATATTGATCTAAGACTTTTTTAAGACCTTTAAAGTAATTACGCGGAGGAACAATATAACCACCAGTTGCCTGTAAAGGTTCTGCGTAAAATGCTGCATATTCTGCTTGCCCAACTTTTGGATCCCAAACACCGTGATATTCAGTTTCAAATAAGCGTGCAAATTCAGCCACTAAATGCTCTCCATACTCTTCAGCCGTCATGCCTTTTGGTCTACGGAAAGGATAAGGGAATGGAACAAACATGGCACGATCGCCAAAGTGTCCATAACGACGACGATAACGATAACTTGATGTAATTGAAGATGCGCCGAGTGTTCTACCGTGATAGCCACCTTGGAAAGCAAACATTAGTGATTTACCATTAGTGGCATTACGAACCACTTTGAGAGAATCTTCAATACATTGTGAACCACCAACATTAAAATGGACTCGTCCATCATATCCAAATCGCTGTTTCATACCTTGTGCAATGGTTTTAGCTAATTCTATTTTGGTTGGATGTAAATATTGACTCGCACATTGTGGTAAGGTATCAATCTGCTTTTTAAGTACATTATTTAATCGTTCATTAGCATAACCAAAGTTACACGCTGAATACCACATTTGTAGGTCTAAAAAGGCTTTACCTTCTTTATCATACATGTAACTACCTTCACAACCATCAAAGATTTTAGGTGGTTCAACATAATGCACCGTATCACCAAAAGAACAATATTTGGCTTCGTCTGCAAGTAATACTGCATCATCAGGACGACTGTTAATCATTTCTAAAGTTGGTTTACTCATAAGTTATCTCACTAATCCATATTCAAACACGATAAAATGTGGCATTATTATTCAAGAAATTGGCTTGTTACAATGTACAATTAATGTATAGATTTTGTGACGACATTTTTACCCAGATGAAAATTGAGCATGGTAAATGTGTTTTTCTTGTCTCACTCACTTATTTGGGCATAAAATTAAGATTAGGAAACGCTTATAAAAGAGTATAAAGAAAATGAAAAACACAATTTGTATCACCTCTATTTTATCACTATTTACTTTAGGATACTCATTAAGTGCCTCAGCCGATCCCACTTCCTTAGGTGTTGGAGTTGGATGGACAGACTCACCTTATAAAAGTTACAGCTCAAATTTCTATCCTATCCCACATATTGATTATGATAATGGGTCATTTTTTATTGATGATTTATCAGCTGGTTACTATATTTATAATAGCGATAATCAAAGTATCTCTATTGGTGGCCGTTATTTAGCTAATGAATTTAAACCTCATGATTCAGATAATCATCAATTAAAAAAATTAGATAAACGTTACTCAACTTTATTAGCTGAAATTGAATATAACATTGATACCAATTGGGGGAGCTTTTCCAGTAATATCGGTGCCGATGTTTTAGATGAAAGTAATAGCCTTTTAATCAACGCTGACTATAGTCTACCGGTTGTAGAAGGCGATCTTATTATTGTTCCTACCTTTGGTATTAACTGGGCTAATAGCAATCACAATAATTACTATTATGGTATTTCCCATAAAGAGTCATCTCGTTCGAAATTACGTTATCATAATGCTGACAGTTCATTTACCCCTTATGCCGAATTGGGCGCGCAATATAAATTAACCGACAACTTTGCTACTTATGGTGGTGTTCATATTGATAAATTAACCGGAGATGCAGCTGATAGCCCTATGGTCAGCAATAGTGCGGTTACCTCTGTTTATATGGGTGTATCTTATAATTTCTAATGATGATAACGCCCATTTTGAGAAGTAATTAATAATATTATCACTACATTTAGATGTAGTGATTACGCAATATTCATCGTGATACAATGGTTATCACATATAAAAAACAGGAAAAACACCAATATGCTTTGGTTTAGAAATGCCATTATTTACCAACTAAATAACGATACATTGCTTAATAAAAAAGCAATCGAAAATGCGATAAAATCTCATCCATTTATACCTTGTAGCAATTTAGATAATAATAAAATGGGTTGGGTATCACCCTACGATGATCATAACCAAGATGACTTAATTGTCGATATGCAAGGACATCTACTATTACGCATAAAAAAAGAGACTAAAATATTACCAGCCCCTGTGATTAAACAAGCATTATTAGAAAAAATCGATAAACAGGAACAAACTTTAAATAGAAAACTTAGCAAAAATGAAAAAGCAACGTTAAAAGATGAAGTCATGATTGATCTAATGCCAAGAGCATTTAGTAAATATAATCATTACTGGTTATGGATTGATACTCATAACAAACGGATTATTGTTGACTGTGCTAGTTTTAAACAATCTGAAGATATATTAGCTATTTTACGTAAACAGCTTGGTTCACTTGCACTAACACCGTTATCCATTGACAAACCACTTGAACAAATCATGACCACTTGGGTCAAAGAAAAGCTCAATTTACCTCCATTTATTTTAGGAGATCAAGCCGAGCTTAAAGATCCTATAGAAGGCAATGCTATTATTAGCTGCAAAAATCAAGATATCACCAGCAATGAAATTTTGGTACATTTCGAATCTGGAAAATGGATAACTAAAATTCAGATCATTGATGAACGAGGAGTTAGCTTTATTGTTAATACTGATTTGACCTTTAAACGGATTAAATTTGGCTCAGTGATTCTTGATGAAAATGAAGATATTGGATCTGATGAATTTGAAAAAAGACTCGAAGCGGATTTTTTTATAATGGCAAATACATTATCCAATACCATTAATGACTTTTATCGCGTCATAAATAAAATTTAAATATTTTTCACATTAAGTGCCATTAAATCTGGATTTGCATATAAATTATGCTATAATCCCGCTAGATTATGTACAGCATAATTAATAAAAATAAGTAATTATTCTTTTAATTAAAGCCAAATTTAATTAAAAGAAAATTAAATAACGTCTATAACAATATATAAGTTGAGGCAAGAAAATGAAAAAAACAACTCTAGCTCTAGCAATTGCAGTTGCAAGTTTAACTGCTACTGCAGCAAATGCAGCATACCAAGACAACACTTTTTATATTGGTGCTAAATTAGGTTGGTCAGAAATGTATAACCTAGATGCCAATAAAGTTCGTCTATACGATGAAGATGGATATAGAACAGGTATCAAAACATCTGATCGTAGTAATCTTGGTGGCGGTGCATTTGTTGGTTTCCAAGCAAATCCTTACCTAGCATTCGAATTAGGTTATGATTGGTTAGGTTCAGCTAAATATAAAAGAACTTGGTCTGCTAATCATGCTGATCATACTAAAGCTGGTAATAGTAAAATTACAGCACAAGGTGTTTCTTTAACCGGTAAATTAAGTTACCCTCTATCATTTATTACTGACGATTTAGATATCTATGGTCGCGGTGGTGCAATGGTAACTATCGCTAAATGGAGAAATAATGGCGATTATAAAGATGCATATCGTCGCGAAGGTGGTACTAAAACTGATGTTTCTCCAGTTGCTGCGTTAGGTTTAGATTATCGTATCAATGAAGATTTCACTACTCGTTTAGAGTATCAATATGTTCACCATATTCATACTGATTCAAAAGCTTCACCTGATAATGGTTTAGTAAGTTTAGGTATTACTTACCGTTTAGGTTCACCTGATGTAGCTCCACCACCAGTTGAAGTAAAAACACAAGAAAATCGTTATGTACTTAACGAAGATGTTCTATTTGCTTATGCTAAAGCTGACTTAAAACAAGAAGGTCGCATTGCATTAGACAATTTATTAACTACACTTGTTAAAATCAATCCAACTCAAAGTGCTATCGTCGTTATTGGTCATACCGACCGTATCGGTTCAGAAAGTTACAACCAAAAATTATCTGAACAACGTGCTCACTCTGTCATGAGATATTTAGTGGCTAAAGGCGTTCCTGCTGATTTAATCAGTGCGCGTGGTATGGGTAAAGCTCAACCAGTTACTGGTTCTAAATGTAACGCTCTTCGTGGCGCTGATTTAAAAGCATGTTTAGCACCAGATCGTCGTGTTGAAATCGAAGTTAAAGCACGTAATATTCAAGAAGTTCGTGTAAACCAAACAACACACTAATTTTTAGTTAATTTCGTATAAAAAACTCGGTATCTACCGAGTTTTTTATTTTTTAGTATTTGTTAATAACTAAATTATATCTCACCTTGGCTCTACAAATTATCCACAAAAAAGTTTATAATCATTAGCACATTGTTAGTAATCAAAGTTAGAGGAGTTACTGTGCCTACCGCTATTTGGCAAGATTGCCTTTCTCAATTACAAGAAGAGCTTCCTACAACGGAATTCAATTTATGGATTCGCCCGTTGCAAGCGGAAATGGTTGATAATAAACTCTATATTTATGCACCTAATCGATTTGTACTTGATTGGGTTAGAAATAAATATCTCACCTCTATAACTCAATTATTGAATAAACTTTTTAATGATGATTCGCTAAAGTTATGCCTAGAAGTTGGTTCAACGTTATCAACTGATAAAAAAATAAAAAACAGCCAACCCAAAGCAGATATTGTTCCGGCATGGAAAACAACTAAAGAAAGTAATAATAATCATACTTACCATTCAGGTATTAATCACAAACATACGTTTAATAGTTTTGTCGAGGGTAAATCTAACCAATTAGCTGTTGCTGCGGCCAAACAAGTAGCTGAAAATCCAGGTAAGGCTTATAACCCACTGTTTTTATATGGTTCAACAGGTTTAGGTAAAACCCATTTACTCCATGCTGTTGGTAACCAAATTATGGTAGTAAAAGCAAATGCTAAAGTTGTTTATATGCATTCTGAACGATTTGTTCAAGACATGGTAAAAGCCTTACAAAATAACGCTATTGAAGAATTTAAAAATTATTATCGTTCTGTCGATGCATTGCTCATTGATGATATCCAATTCTTTGCTAATAAAGAGCGCTCTCAAGAAGAATTTTTTCATACTTTCAATTCACTGCTTGAGGGGAATCAGCAAATTATTTTAACCTCAGATCGTTATCCTAAAGAGATTGATGGTGTTGAAGATCGTTTAAAATCTCGTTTTGGCTGGGGATTGACTATTGCCATTGAGCCGCCAGAACTTGAAACTCGTGTTGCCATTTTGATGAAAAAAGCAGAAGAAAATAATATTAGACTGCCTGAAGAAGTGGCTTTTTTTATTGCTAAACGTTTACGCTCTAATGTCCGTGAGTTGGAAGGCGCCCTTAATCGCGTGATTGCTAATGCTAATTTTACGGGTAAATCAATTACTATTGACTTTGTAAAAGATGCATTAAAAGATTTACTTGCCTTACAAGAAAAATTAATTACTATTGAGAATATCCAAAAAACGGTTGCCGAATACTATAAAATTAAAGTTTCAGATTTATTATCTAAACGGCGTTCACGTTCGGTTGCAAGGCCTCGTCAAGTAGCTATGGCTTTAGCTAAAGAGCTAACAAATAAAAGCCTTCCCGAAATTGGTGATGGATTTGGAGGCAGAGATCATACTACTGTATTGCACGCATGTCGAAAAATCGCAGAATTAAAAGAAGAGAGCAATGATATTAAAGAGGATTATTCCAATTTAATTCGAACATTATCAACTTAAAAAAGAATCAAAACTATGAAATTTATTATTGATCGTGAAAAACTTATCAAACCTTTGCAACTGGTTAGCGCTCCACTCAGTAGTCGTCCAACATTACCTATTTTGGGTAATTTATTACTGCAAGTGAGTGATAATACGTTATCAATGACTGGTACAGATCTTGAAATAGAGATGATCTCGCATTTACCTTTAATTGAAACCCAAGAAGCAGGGGCAACTACAGTACCGGCTAAAAAATTTCTAGATATCTGCCGTAACTTACCTAGCAACGCGCAGATTTCGATAACCGTTGATGATAATCGGTTAATAATTCAATCAGGTCGGAGTAAATTCTCATTATCAACGTTACCAGCCAGTGACTTTCCAAATTTAGAAAATTGGCAAAGTGATGTCAATTTTTCTGTACCTCAAAAAACCATTAAACGCTTAATTGATGCTGTTCAGTTTTCAATGGCAAATCAAGATGTCAGATATTACTTAAATGGGATGTTATTTGAAATCGAAGATGGTTTATTGAAAACTGTTGCCACAGATGGACATCGATTGGCCTTTTGCGCACAACCAATTGGACAAGATCTCCCTGCTTCCTGTTCGGTTATTCTGCCAAGAAAAGGAGTAATTGAACTGGCAAAATTAGTGGGCGACAACGACGAACTCATCAATGTACAAATTGGTAATAATAATTTACGTGTAAACCTTGGTGATTTCACTTTTACCTCTAAATTGATTGATGGACGATTCCCTGATTATAAACGCGTCCTACCTCGAAATCCTGATAAACCATTGGAAGTTTCATGTGAGGAATTAAGAAATGCGCTATCGCGCGTCGCCATTTTATCCAATGAAAAATTCCGAGGTATCAGACTCTATGTTCATAATAATCAAATAAAAATCACAGCAAATAACCCTGAACAAGAAGAAGCCGAAGAAGTCGTTGACGTAAAATATGAATCAGCAGAGCTTGAAATTGGCTTTAATGTTACCTATTTATTAGATATATTAAATACTTTAAGGTGTGACAGCGTACAGCTTTTATTAACTGATGCTACATCAAGTGTTCAAATTGAAGATATTAATGACCAATCTGCTTCTTATGTCGTCATGCCAATGCGATTATAATCAAATTTCATTCAATTAACCGGCTTCGGCCGGTCATATTACATATTACTTAGCTTATATGACTCTTTCACACATTAAAGTGCATCATTTTCGCAATATTGAATATGCTCAATTGCATCTATCTCACCATTTCAACTTTGTTATAGGTGATAATGGCAGTGGAAAAACCAGTCTTCTTGAAGCAATCTATATGCTAGGGCATGGTAGATCATTTAGACACATACAATCCAATCGTATCATTCAACATGAACAACCTGAGTTAGTATTATTTAGTAAAATTGAATCTGCAAATCAACAATCACGTTCGATCGGACTAGCCAAAACCCGTAATAATGATAACACCATTAAAATTGATGGTGACGAAGGATACCGATTAACCGATTTGGCAAAATTATTACCTATTCAGTTAATTACACCAGAAGGATTTGATTTACTCACAGGTGGCCCTAAATATCGACGCGCTTTCATTGATTGGGGGTGTTTTCATCATTATCCTGAATTTGTATTTTTGTGGCATAACTTAAAGCGTTTATTTAAACAACGCAATGCATTATTAAAACAATCAAATAGTTATAATCAGATGTTACCTTGGGATAAAGAACTTGCCCCTATAGCGGAAAAGATAAGTAAATTTAGGGAAGATTATACACAGCATATTTTTCCGGAAATTGTACAGACTAGTCAGGATTTTCTTCCGGAATATCAACTTAACTGCTCCTATTACCAAGGCTGGGAATATGGCCTTAATTATGCCGAAATATTACATAAACAGTACGAACGTGATAAATTGATCAATTATACCACGCTAGGACCACACAAAGCCGATATCAAATTACGTATCGACAATATTCCTGTTGAAGATCTGCTATCTCGAGGTCAGCTAAAATTATTGATGTGTGCGTTACGTTTATCGCAAGGTGAATACTATACTAAACAAACAGCACAATCTTGTATTTACTTAATTGATGATTTTGCTTCTGAATTAGATCTTGAAAAACGAGGTCTATTGGCTAAACGGTTAAAATCCGCACACTCACAGGTTTTTATCACAGCAGTTAGTCAAGACCAAATTACCCATATGATCGATGAAAATGATAAGATTTTTTACATAAAATCTGGTATAATTTCCTAAATATACAAAATGATAACAGAAATTAAATAAGTCGAGAAATCCATGTCTAATTCTTATGATTCATCTAGCATTAAAGTGCTTAAAGGGCTTGATGCCGTCCGAAAACGTCCTGGTATGTATATTGGTGATACCGATGATGGAACTGGGCTTCACCATATGGTTTTTGAAGTAGTTGATAATGCCATTGACGAAGCATTAGCCGGTTATTGTAGCCATATTGAAGTAATCATTCACCCTGATAACTCTGTTTCTGTTCGAGATGATGGTCGCGGTATCCCAACGGGAATACACAAAGAAGAAGGCATCTCTGCGGCTGAAGTCATTATGACCGTACTTCATGCCGGCGGTAAATTTGATGACAACTCTTATAAAGTATCTGGTGGCTTACATGGGGTTGGTGTTTCAGTGGTTAATGCCCTATCAGACAAATTAGAGTTAGTTATTTATCGAGATGGAAAAGTCCATAAACAAATTTATCATTTAGGGGTTCCTCAAGCACCTTTAAAAGTTATTGATGAAACCACCGAGTCAGGAACTTATGTTCGTTTTTGGCCTAGTCCACAAACATTTACCAATATTGAATTTGTCTATGAAATATTAGCTAAACGCTTACGTGAACTCTCTTTTTTAAATTCTGGTGTTTCCATCAAATTACTTGATGAACGTACCGGTAAAAGTGAACATTATCATTATGAAGGTGGTATTCAAGCCTTTGTTGAATATTTAAATAAAAACAAAAATCCAATTCACCCCAAAATATTCTATTTCAGTACCGAAAAAGACAATATTGGTGTAGAAGTGGCGTTGCAATGGAATGATGGATATCAAGAAAACATCTATTGTTTCACCAATAATATTCCGCAAAGAGATGGTGGTACTCACCTAGCTGGATTCAGGGGTGCGATGACACGTACCTTGAATAATTACATGGAAAATGAAGGTTATAGTAAAAAAGCTAAAATAAGTGCTACAGGTGACGATGCCCGTGAAGGTCTAATTGCGGTGGTATCAGTTAAAGTGCCAGATCCTAAGTTTTCATCTCAAACCAAAGATAAATTAGTTTCATCCGAAGTTAAATCAGCTGTTGAATCAGTAATGGGTGAAAAATTAACTGAATATTTACTTGAAAATCCTGCTGATGCCAAAATTGTTGTTGGTAAAATAATTGATGCTGCTAGAGCTCGTGAAGCTGCGCGTAGAGCTCGCGAAATGACTCGCCGTAAAGGTGCATTAGATTTAGGTGGTTTACCAGGTAAACTTGCTGATTGCCAAGAAAAAGATCCTGCTTTATCTGAACTCTACCTAGTGGAAGGGGACTCTGCGGGAGGTTCGGCAAAACAGGGACGCAACCGCAGAAACCAAGCAATTTTACCGCTTAAAGGTAAGATTTTAAATGTTGAAAAAGCGCGTTTTGATAAGATGTTATCTTCTCAAGAAGTTGCCACGCTGATTACAGCACTCGGTTGTGGTATAGGTCGAGATGAATATAATCCTGATAAGATGCGTTATCATAGTATTATCATTATGACTGATGCCGATGTCGATGGTTCGCACATTCGAACTTTGCTATTGACCTTCTTTTATCGTCAAATGCCTGAAATTGTCGAGCGTGGTTATGTTTATATTGCTCAACCACCACTTTATAAAGTTAAAAAAGGTAAACAAGAGCAATACATTAAAGATGATGATGCCATGACACAATTTCAAATAGCATTGGCTCTTGAAGATGCATCATTACATGTAAATAATCATGCTCCAGCACTAGCAGGTCAAGCATTAGAAAAACTCATTGCTGAATATCAAAAAGTTGAAAAACTCATTACTAAAATGGAACGACGTTATCCAAAAGCATTGCTTTCTGAATTAGTTTATCAACAAGTTTTAGACGAAAATATACTAAGTAATCAACAACAAGCTGAAGATTGGGCAAAAGCCATGGTAACTAAATTGTCCAACAAAGAACAACATGGCAGTAGCTATCGTTATTTAGTCAATTATAATGAAAAGACACAATTATATGTACCTATCATTAAAGTAAGAACGCATGGTGTTGATACTAATTATGCTTTAGACCAAGTTTTTATTCATAGTAATGAATACCGTAATATTTGCCATTTAGGCGCACAATTACAAGATTTACTTGAAGAGGGTGCCTTCATTAAACGAGGTGAACGCAATCAACCGGTAAGCTCTTTTGAAGAAGCGGTAGATTGGTTAATTAAAGAGTCTCGTCGTGGACTAACAATCCAACGTTATAAAGGTCTTGGGGAGATGAATCCAGAGCAGTTATGGGAAACAACAATGGATCCAACTAGTCGCCGCATGTTACAAGTGACAATTAAAGACGCTATTGAAGCAGATCAGCTTTTCACCACACTAATGGGCGATGAAGTTGAACCACGACGATTATTCATTGAAGAAAATGCCCTTAAAGCTGCAAATTTAGATTTTTAAATGAGCTTTTTAAAAGTTAAATTAATAAAACACAGCCAGACATAATGTCTGGTTGTTATTAATAAATCCGACACCGATTATAAATAAAATTAACTATCAACAAATTAACTAAATGATTTTAGTTAGGTGAATTTATTTACAAACAGGTCTATTTAATTTCATATCAGAAACAGCTTTATTCATCTGTTTAATCATATCATTGGGACTTTGAGCAATATACACTTTACCGCCAGTCATATTGGCCACACAATCGATTTTATGTTCACCGGCTATATCAACAATATTAATTTTTAACTTCGGCTTTTGTTTTGCAATATAATTAACTAACGTACAGATATTTTTATTTACACAAGTATCCTCACCATCGCTAATAACCAGAATATAATCATCCCGATTTACCCCATCAAGCATTTTACTGGCTTTTTCTATACCACTATAGAGTGCTGTTCCCGAATTGGCAGAATTAGTTGGTGTTAACGCATTAATTTTACGTTTTAAATTACCTCGATTAGCATAATTAAAAAATGGAGTAGTATCTGCAACCGGACAAGTTGATAGTGTAACAAGTGAAATATCAATATTTTGTTGAATCTTATCAATACTGGATAATGCAACTTTTTTACTTGACGTCAAACGGGTAGGTAAACGAGTCATTCTTTTTTCAAATGCAGTTATATCCTTGCTGGACATATAACTTGGATAACCGACTTCAAAATGGTAATAATTATATTTTTCAATCTCTGACGGAGGCTCAGCAAGCGTTACATTCATGGATAACGAATTATCAAACACCAACACCATTTTAGATGGATTTGGATTATTTATTATCTCTTGTTGCGGTATACAGTTAGGCGGATTCTTAACTTGTGGTTTTGCCTCTTCTTTGGGAGCTGGAACCGGTTTTGGTTCTATTTTTGGTTCCGTTACCGTAACAACATCTGGTTCGACCTTTGGTTCTTCTCTAACCACCGGTTCAACTTTTTGTTCTTGCGGAGGTTCAATCTTCTGAACAATTTCAGGTTTCTTATCTTCAATGGGTTGGATGACTTCTGGTAATGGTTCAGGTTCTTTTTCTTTCCCGTATGGGCTAAAGAAATACCAAAGCAAGCCAAGTAAACTCAATAATCCAATTAATAATAATGCTAACAATAAAAAATGCCACCAGCGCCACAATGCTCTTTGAGGAGTGACCGGTGGCACTACAGCCGGTTTAGGTAACACAGGCGCTTCGAAAGAATTCACAATGACTGGATCATCATTGATAACATATATTTGGTTACCTAGGCTTTTAATTCTGGGTAACCAAGACGTAATTAATTTTTGTTGTTCATCCGTTAATGGTATTGAATTAATCGTCATTTCAATATCATTAATACGTGTTTTAAGTGTTTCTTCAACCTGCTTTTTACGCACTTCATCAGTTAAACTCTCTAATAATACAGGTTGACCTTCAAGGTGTGTATACCAACCAACATATTGATTGTTTTCGATCAATTTGGGTATGGGCAGAATCGAAAAAGTTCGTTCAGTCAAATGAGGCTTTAAAAAAGATAATAAGAAGTTATATTGATCCAATAAAGATATTTTATTTACATCATTATCATCTAACACTATTCGTGTTATTCGTTGCATTACTAACTTCCTTTTTTAAATATTTAACATTTGTTATTTCTTATAAAACAGCATAACTTTATAGCTAAATTATAATATTAGTTTTGCTGTAAAATTATCCCACTGAATAAATTATTATTGAGCTAACTCATTGACACAACGGCCTGTTAATTTTCAGATCTGCAACCGCATTATTCATCTGTTTAATCATAGCTTTTGGATTTTGAGCTATATAAACCTTTCCTCCCGTCATTTTAGCTACACAATCAATTTTATGTTCGCCAGCTATATCGATGATATTAATTTTTAATCGTGGTTTCTGTTTTGCTATCGATTTAGCTAAAGTACAAATATTTTTTTCTGAGCAAGTATCTTCGCCATCACTAATAATAAGAATATAATCATCACGTGTAACACCATCAAGCATTTTACTCGCTTTTTCTAAACCACTATAAAGTGGTGTTCCTCCTTTATCTGAGTTATTAGGTATATCAGCTTTACTCTTTAAAACACTACGATTGGCATAACTAAAATATTCAGCATGAATAGGTTGAAGTTGATTAATTTTCTTTTTTAACTTATCTCGATTTGGATAACTAAAAAATGACGTCACACCAGCCCCTGGACAAGTAGAAAGTGTCACCAGAGAAATATCTATATCTTGCTGTATTTGATCAATACTGGATAATGCAACCTTCTTACTTGCTGATAAACGGCTTGGTAAACGAGTCATCTTTTTTTCATATGCTATTTTTTCTTGTCTTGACATATAACTTGAAGGACCATAAACCAAATATTCAAAATAGTGTTCTACTTCAGCTGGCGATTCAGCTATTGTGGCAATCATCGATAATGAATTATCGAATATAAGTGCCATTTTAGGTGGATTAGAATTATTAGCCATCTCTTCTTTGCTAATACAGTTAGGAGGATTAATAACTTTTGGTTCAGGATCTGGGGGTTGTTGCGATTGTAGGTTAGGATCTGGTTCTGGAATAGGTGCAGATTCTGAAGTTGTAACTGCTTTTGGCTCTTCTGGCTGCTCAATAACCGGTACAGGCTCAGGTTTTACTTCTGCAACGGGCTGGTTTACTATAGGTAGAGAATCTGGTGTTTTTTCTTTTCCATATGGACACCAAAAATACCAAAGTAAAGCTAATAATCCAACTAATAACAAGGCTAACAATAAAAAATGCCACCAGCGCCAAAATGTTTTTCTAGGAGTGACAGGTGGCACTATAGCCGGTTTAGGTAACACAGGTTCTTCGAAAGTATTTACAATTACGGGATCATCATTGATAACATAAATTTGGTTACCTAAACTTTTAATTCTAGGTAACCAAAACAAAACCAAATTTTGCTGTTCATCCGTTAACGGTATTGAATTAATCGCCAATTCAATATCATTAATCCGTGTTTTAAGTGTTTCTTCTACCTGATTTTTACGAGCATCATCGGTTATACTACTCAGTAAAATGGGTTGACCTTCAAGATGTGTATACCAAGCAACATATTGATTATTCTCAATCAATTTTGGGGTCGGTAAAATTGAAAAAGTTCGTTCAGTTAAATGTGGCTTCAAAAATGATAACAAGAAATTATATTGATCCAACAAAGACATCTTGTCAGTATTATTAGGATCAATCACATTTCTTGTTATTCGTTGCATGGTTAGCGTTTCCCTTTATATAAAACTTTATGCTTTTTATTAAAACATATTCTCCAACTGCAACATCTTTAAATATTTAATGCTTTCTGTAATTGTTGAAGTTTTTTATTTAACTTATCCAATTCTATTTGTTTTTCAACTTCAGAACCATTTGAAGTATTGACTTTCTTAAGTTGCTGCTCAATATCATTAACTTGCGCCTGTAAATCATCACGACCTTTAGCTTTTTGTTTTACTTCATTAGTTAACTTCGTCAAATCTGTTTTCAATTTTTGCATCTGAGCTTGTTTTTGTTTAACACTTAATGATGTATCATTTTTTTGTTTCTCTATGGTTGCATAGATCTCTTTAAACTGTTGATTAGCTCTTGTTTCATTGTCTAAAATCTGTTTTTTCTGATCAATCCTAGCTTGGTAATTACCTGAATAATTACAACTAATCTTATCCACAATACCTATATTCGTATTGGTAGGATCACACTGCTCAGGTGTTGTTGAACAACCAGCTAATAAAATTAGCGGACAAAGTAAAATAAGATATCTTTTTTGCATAATTAGCCTACCCTTACTGCTGAACGTTGTTGCATTACAAGATTAATTTGTTTTTCTAATCCTGCTATTTGTTTATTTAATTGTTCAATTTCTCTATCTAATTTCGATACATTAACCCCTGATTCCCTCTCTTTAGCTGAAAGCGAAACCCAATCTTTTTCAACCTCTTTCATGCGAGCTAACTTATCCTTTAAATAAGCGATATTAGCATCAATTTGAGTCAAATCATTTTGGGCTTGTTTGGTATCTACAGTAGAATTTTTGATTTGTTTGTTTAAAACTTTAAGTGTGGCTAAATTTTTATCTAACACACCTTTAGCTGTTTGTGTTACCGATTGTACTTCTAACGTATTTTTCTGAATATCTTGGATATAAGCATCAATACGCATCTCTTCATTGGCATATTCAGCACGTTTTGAATCAAGATAGTAGTTTGCTCCCATCATGACACCGCAACCCACAACCGCAGATGCAATACATGTTTCAGGTTTTCCACCTAGTAACAGGCATGCAAAACCACCCACACCGGCACCTACTGCGCAAGATTGCCATGCTGATTTACTAAAAAATTGTGCTGAATTGCTTTTAGTTAATTCTGGATCAACATCCTTAGTATTAACACCTGATGAAGACTGACAACCAGTTAATACCAGTGACACACATAGTGCTATGATTAGCATAATTTTATTCATTATTTATTTCCTTTTACTTCATTACAAGTTTTCAGCCAAATCGTTCGTTCAATATTTCCTGATTCAATATATTGATTAATATGTTTGAAATAGAGTTTTAAATAATCACTCATATTTGCTTTACCACTATTTTCAAGAATAAATTGCGTTGCTTTTGCTTGATCATTAATGGTATTTTTTTCATAATTTGAAGCCGTGTTAACAATAGTATCCGAATAATATTTTAAAATAAAATCTCGGGCATTTTTTGAATCATCCAGCACTTGTTTTAAATTATTTAATTTCGCTTTCGAACACATATTATCATTATCCACATTTTCAGATTCTTTGACATCACAAACTTCATTGGTCATCGTATTATATAAATTATTATTGTATTCATACTTACTATTAAGATCTGAAACATTAGCACATAAAAAAGCGCCTAATTGTAGAGCTGATTGGATAGAGCGATCGCGCTGTTCATCGCGCGCCTGATTTGCACTACGTAACAACGTATTTAATTGATTTAACTCTTTTTTAGTTTTTTCATCTTCTACTTGTTTAGTTATTTTCTCTAACTCATTAACCACACTACCATTTGTTGATGATTCAGCATCACCACCAAGTGCATTCCATTCTTTATCTAACTCTTTAATAAGATCCGAAGAATTCATTATTTCTGTGGTATAAATTAAACGAAATCCAACATCTTTACTTTTATAAGCACCTTTATCATCATAAAAAGGCTTTTCTGTACGAAATGAAGAGTTAGTTGATGATTCAGAGGTCAAATAACTGCCACCACGAACCGTTATGCCACCGAGTTGACCATGATAACGATCAAGCTTATTCATTCTAAAAGAATCAAACATCATTTCACTGGCATTACCCAAAATATCATAGAGATCAAGCGGATTAGGTTCGAGTTTTCCAATTAGTTGTAATTTGCCATTTGCCGATTTGGCGCCTGAAAACCACGCATAATTTTCTACAGGATTAACCATTGGGAAACGTGCTTCTCGAAATTCTGATTCGGTCACTTTAGATCCACCTCGAGCTGCATACTCCCACTCGGTGTTATTAGGTAAACGCACATAACCTTTAGGTACACTATTTGTTTTAATTTTTGACTGATTTTCAATTAACCAACGATTATATTTATCAGTAAATGCAATGGCATCAAACCAACTTACATCTGTCATCGGGAAAGAAAGTGTAATTTTTGCGGTCGGACAAGTGTCATTCATTACCGCTTGATACTGTAGAATAGTCAGTTCATATTTACCAATTAGAAAATATCGTTCATTCCCGGCATCAGAAAAACTACCAGAAATATAGTTTGGGGTCGCATACTCAGCAAAACCTAACTCTTTTTGGTTACTACCTAATACAACTTTAACATCATCTAATGGTTTACTAGTGGGTGTAAAAACCTTTTTCATGACCAAACTACCATCACAAGGCATAGGTAAAATAACATCATCTTTGGCTGGTTTTGGGTTATAAAATTTGCTGTCCCATGGTTCAGCATAGCTTAATAATGGGGATAGACTTATTACCAAACCGCAAAAAATATATTTTATCTGATTATACTTCCCGCAAACTCTCTGCTGGTTGAATTTTAACGGCACGCCGTCCTCCTATAATCACCACTATACTTGAAATAAATAAGGTCAGTAAAAATGCAATAGTAAGATGATAAAATTGTAATTGACTTACGATTGGTTGTGAAACTAAATTTTTACCTAACACCATATTAAATACATAATTTCCTAATAAGAAGAATAGACAAGATATAACAAATGCTAAACAGCTTAAAATCACAGCTTGGGTAATTAAATACAGCATAATTTCATGTGATTGAAAGCCAATTAACCGCATAAAAGCAATATCTTTACGCTTACGTTCAATATTAGATAAAAAAGATCCAGTGAATGACAAAATACATCCAAATATAGCGGTAATAGCAATAACACTAAAAATAAATGTAAGTACACGATCAATAGCTTGCATATTTTCAATTGCATTTGCCTGAGTACGAGTTTCAATATGTTGTTCACGTAACTTAAAAGACAATGGAGCCACGTCGTCTAATGAATTAGCATAAATTCGCGCTCTGGCAAATGAGGTATGTTTTGGTGGATTTAGTTGACCGGTAGAAGTCAGAAAAATTGCACTTTGATAACCGTCATAAAAATTTTCCATTTCGATAAGCAAATCTAATGGGACAAAAGCTGCCACGCGACTATAACGGCTCTCAGGTATAATCCCTTTTACTTCTAGTTGAGTTATTCCCTTCTCAAGTTTACCATCAAGCTGCCGTGTAATAACCATTTTTATCCAACTACCTATCGTTGCTTGCATTTTTTCGGCGGCAAGTGAACTTAACAAAATTTGATTGTTACTTTTAAGAGAAGGCAAGGTATGGGTGATAGGATCATGGGAATCAGTTGGAATAATCTCGGCATTATTAACAAAATGACTAGAATCATTAATTAAATCTGCTTGAGTATTTAATGAACGAGTAAGTGGAATAACAAAAGCTGTTTCAGGCTGTTTTTTTATCCAATCTAACTTGGCATTATCAAGTTGCAAATTACCAACTACTTTAATTTCTAAATTTTGTGGATCACTAAGTAATTGCTGGCGCAGTTGCGAAACCACACCATATTTTAAGCTAAATAACAGTAATAACGGTGTAATTACCGATATAATTGAAGCAATAATACAAAATGAAACCTTCTTGTCATACCATAAATCAGCTAAAGATAACTTTGTAACAAGCAACCATTTTGCTATAACCTTAATCATCTTCACCTGCCTTGCCTTGTAGTGGCAAAAATACCGATGATTGTGGGGAAGCTAAATGAGCAGATAAGGTAAATAACCCTTTATTAGCAATACGTTGCCAATCATGAGTAACGATTATTGCGGCGATATTATCTTGTTGTGCTTGTTGTATGATTAAATCAAACAGTAAATTGGCATTATAGGGATCAAGAGCTGAAGTAGGTTCATCAGCTAGTAGTAAGGCTGGTTTATGAATAATTGAACGAATAAAAGAGGCTCGTTGCCTTTCACCAATTGATAACTGCTTAGGGTATTTACTGAGTAAATGAGAAATACTTAATTTGTCCACCAAATAGTCAAGTCGTACACAATCAACCTTTTGTTGTAACAACTTAAATGGCAACAGAACATTATCGCGAATAGTCAGAAATGGGAGTAAACCACCAGTTTGTAGCATAAACCCACAATAATGAGATCTAATTCTTGCCTGTTGATCAACATTATCATCATTAATTAGTGAAGCTATATTTATATTTTGATCATCAACAGTGAGATTATAACACTCTACCTCATCAGGTTTGAGGATCATACCAATCATTTCTAAAAGAGTACTTTTACCACTACCACTGTCACCTTTAATCACCACTACCTCACCAGCTTTAACCATTAGCTCCGGCAGGCAAACCTTAAATAAAGATTTGCCGGTAGATCGTGAAATGGCCAGTTGCTTTATGGTTAACATTGGTTTTACGGTAACATTTCTAAAGGAATAGGATAAACATTTTCACGTGGATCACTTCCTTCAGCTAACGAAATCCAGCGATCCACATCCGCATTACATTTTTGATAATAGCGGATTTTACTATTTAAATTACGAATAAATTTTTCTTGTTCAAGTCCACTCATACTTTTCCAGGTATCCTGATCAAGGCCGGTTACATCACTTTTATAGGGGATATTATCCAAATATTCACCGAGCAAACCTAAGTCGGCAATTTTGGTTACTGTATCTGATTTCAATTTACTTGGATCTTGCCCCATAGCAGCAGCAACGGAACGAAGTTGTGAAAACATATTATCGGCAGAAATCAAACCATCATTCGCTGCATTAGCAATTTTACTCACCACATCGCTCAAGTCACTTAGTTGAGATTTAGTCAATAAAATACGAGGTTCAGCGGTAGGGATAGTCGGTTTAATAAAATCTTTATCAGCAATCCACGCTTTGAAAACTGTTGGGGCTTTGGTTCCTTTGGTATCACCTAAATAAGCCAGTTGCATTGCTTTACTTAATAACAAAGCATCTTTTAACATATCAGAACTATCATCTTTGGCATTAAGTACATTACCCACCGATGCTTCCCCTTTATAGGCAAGCTTAACTTGTTCAGATAATGCTGTCGCTAACGAGTCAACTTTCTTACCAAACTCATTCACATCGCCGGCATTAACCGGATAATATAATGATTTATGGATGAAATCATTATACGTTAAGTCAGAATACTGAGTGGCAGCAATTTGATGATCTTTCTCACCACTTGGCGTTTTTAAATGTAAAGCGTAAATAGCCACACCTTTATGTTGTGCTTCTAATCGAAGTTGTGCAGCATCCATACCAGTACTGGAAAGTTTATCATCACCAGGAATTGCACTCGCATCCGTGATTAAAATCATATAACGCGCACCAAAGTTATTCCAATTAATATCATTTAATGCTTGCGAAATTCCAGCATAAGAATCTTCAGCAAAATAAGCTGTAGAAACAGTAGCCTGTTTTAAAGATGCACTTAAATTTTTAAAATCTTCTTTAGAGTTAACTTGGTTAGGATCAGCAAATACCTTAGTGACATATTCGAGTTTATCCGATGCTTTTAGACTGGAACGGAAAGATATCAAGCCGAATTTCACTTGGTTTTGTAACTTCTCTTTTTCTATATGTTGATAAACGCGGGTAACCGCTTCTTTAGTTCGTGAAATATAAGGATCCATAGAAATAGTTGAATCAATCACAAACACAATAGCCGCTTTAAATGGCGCAACTTGGTTAGCATCTTTATCTGCAGTTTGGGGATCAGTTGATTTGCCATTGTTTTTAATTAGTGCATCTTGTTTACTTACTGAGGCAATTTCTAAAACCCGTTCATAATATCCTTGTCCGTTCATCACCTCTTCACCTTGTAAAATCGGCAGTAAATAAAAGTTATTCTTAAAATCTACATACTCTTTTGGTTCTTGGGCAACAATTTCTGGAGTTGGTTTATCCGCTTTTAAAGCATCACGGATCGGTTTCAACAAAGATTCTGGTTGGCTAGCATCAATAATATTTGTTAACGATGCTTTATCTTTAAAAAATAACAGTGGATCACGATCAACCGGATTAGTAAATACCAGTGTCATTTGCATATTCCATGGAATAGCGCATGAGCCATTTAGCCAGCCAACGGTTTTTCCATAAGAATCAGGCCCAACATTGAGCCATTCTTGATTATTCTCATTTTTACGTTCATAAACATAAAAACGCGAGAAGGCAGCGACAGACGTACCGGTTGTATCAGTAATATTTTTTTTTAACTCACAAGTTGGTGTACTAAGAATTCGCTGAAAAAGTGTTGATTTTCCCTCTTGTTTTAGCGGTTCAGCTGCAAAACTTAGCCAAGGAAGGCAAATCAAACTTACTGCGATAAATATATTTGAGATCACTGATTTTTTCATATGCTATTCCTAACTATTTTTGTAACTCAGATAAACGTTCTTTGGCTAAGGTATTATTTGCATCATGGGTTAAAGAAGTTTCGTACCAATAAATAGCTGTTTCCTTATCAGTTTTAAAACAATTATTTTCTTGATAATACTTATCGTCATACTCTTTGGCATAAAGCATAGCAATTTTTGCATTTTGCTGTGCTTGATTGGCATATAACCGCTGAGCAATATTACATTTATCAGCTTTTTTAGCTTCAGCTATTAACTGAATAATTGCATCAGCTTCAGGTTTTGTTTGTAAACACTGTTGAATGAAACTTAAATCATCACCTGTCGCATTACTTAAGCTACATTGGCTACTAATTTGTACTGAAGAAGTCTCTTTTTGCTGATTTTGGTTAAATAAAAAGTACCATGAGGCAATACCTATTCCAATTAAAAGTAATAAAATAACAACGATTAAACCCAGTTTACTTTTAGCTTTGATTGGTTCAATTATCTCTGGCTTAATTGTCGATTCCGTTACCAGTTGTTCATCAGGCAAAATCGGATCGAGCGTAATTTCCTGCTCAGCAGTAGATTGGTCTGGTGTCGTATTGATAACCTGATCCACCGATAATTCTGGTTGTGATTCTGTCTCAACTTGATTATTATCAGTCGATGACGAAGGATTATCTAATGCAGAAGACGCTAATACTGACTCAGTAATATTGGCAACACCGCCATCAATATAGTTTTCATTTTGTCTATCCCGTATCTGGATAAAAAATCTGACAGAATTATCTTGGGATAATAACGAATCAACTAACCACTCGCTAACTTCTCCGGTTAATTGCTGGTTATCAACACTTAAATTATTTACCGGATGCCAAGTTTTTTCAGGCCCCCATTGCTTTAGACCTGATAAATAATAACTATCTTGATTGCGCTGGATAAGCATATCAACTTCAGGACTACCATCCCATTTTTGAGCTAAAAACTTAGCAATACCAGGTTTAAAGCCATCTAATTCAATTCGTAATGCCATGATATCCTCTATATTTATACCTAAGTACTATTTCATCAGCAGTTACAAGAAAAGTACCTATTTATAGGGGGAACTACCCCACTATTTATTTTTTAAGAATCTTACCAACCAGTTTCTAACTACCTTAATTTATTTGAGATTGTTTATAAGCGTTTAAAATCTCACCTAGTTGGCTATTTTGTTCCTGACTTATTTCACGTCCGGCATGATGACCTACATTTTCTTGAGCCAAGATAGCAAAAGCAATAAACCAATCAAATATGGCATACTGAGAATAGTTCTTGGTTTTATCATCCAGTTTCGGCAACGGGTGGGATGATTGATTAGTAAATTCACTCACTGGTGAAGAAAATATTGGCTTACCTTGATTAACTCGACTCATCGGTATCTCAGTTGCTTGCCCTTGGATAAAACCTAGCCAGGCAATAAAATCAGCGAGCAAGGTATGAATAGTACTGAGTTGTCGAGACTCAAGATCATCACGTTTATTACCAGTATTTTCATTTTTTAAAATTCGCTCACTTAAATTAGCTTCTAGCTTTAAGCGGTTAGCGGCGGTAATAAGTTCTTCAACCACAAAAGAAAGCGTTTTTTGTTCTAAACCAAAAAACTGCACAATGTGTTTATCCAATACAATATTTCTCAAATATTCTAACCATGTGGTAAATACTGACTTAGCAAATTTTGATTCAGTAGGTAAAGTAGTGGTTGGTTTAATATCTAAAGGTGAATTATTATCCGAAAATAATTCAAAATCAGTATTTAACCCAAAATCATTGGTTAAATCACCTATATTATCGTCTCGGCTATCGCTAGCTATTTCACTATCTGCCTGATTTGAGTGATAAAGCCCTCTAACCGTCTGCTCCGGCAGTTCCAACGTTTTCAGCAATTCACCCAGCAATAAAGCTTTACCTTGTAATTTTTTAATTACATCGGCAATAATTTGTTTTTTCTTGCCTAATTCTTCATCACTATCAGCTTGATACCAAGTATCAAAACGCATATTGATAATATAATCAATTTTCTCGTTAAGTTGCTCAACAATACGTTGCTGTTTTACTTCGGTGATAGCGACTTGTTCTAGATATTGACTAATACGTTCAATGCCACCGTCATTCAACTTTAACATAGCATCCCAAGTTAGTTCGGGTTCATTCACATACTCTTGAATATCCACATTGTTAACAAAAGTATTTTTCAGCATAAGCATCTTTTCTTGATAACTATCATTATAAGATTGCTCTTGATGAGTAGCAGGATCCACCGTTAAAAACGGTACATCAAATCCAGGTTTACGTACCAGAAAAACATTGTTGAATTTACGATTATTCGACCAATTGGTTAACCAATCATAACTACCAAAACGCTCCAAAATAGTTTGTTGAAGTAAACCACCTTTACCCCAACTGTTTTTGAGATTATCTTCTGATAGGGTTAATGAGGTACCAATACGCTTGTCAAACATCGTGATTGCCCACAATAATCCCGCTTTTTTGGTGGCTCTTTTTTCAGCTGTTTCACCTTGGGTTTTGTCAATCCAGCGCTCAAGCACCGGACCAACATCATTAACATCTGACTGTTTGTCTGAAGGGGTACAAACAACTAAAACATTCATTTCTTGGCTATCAGTGTATTTTTCAAAAAGATAAGCGACTTTACCTCGCAACAAAAGTTGCGCAATGGGGTTACCCTCTTTAACATCCGCAATAGAAATTAAATTTAAACGACCTCGATAACCAGGAAAATCCAATAAATCGACGTTTTCAAAAGTTGCTACTCGCGTTTTATTGACTAATGGAAAAATTAACTCTGCCGTCAAAAAAGCCAATTGAGCTAAAGAGATAGACGTTGGCACACCATTTAGTGGCGTTATAGTTACAGTGGAGTCACGATCAGTGTTTAGACGTTCAAGAATATCCACATTCATAATACTGTCAATTTGTGACTTAGTACCATTATTGTCTTTAATTAATACCGTTAGAGGTGCATATACAGTATTAGCATGATTTAAGTTGGATAACGTAGTGGCTAATTGCACGTAAATTGTGGTCAGTTCAGAAATTCCACCCCAGAGAACGGCTAAAAGCTCACCGCGCTCTACAATCGAAAGGTAAGGGAGTAAATGTATAGCTTTTTCCCAATAACCACCTTTTAATCCTTCAAGGGAATTACCAAAATTTTCAGATAAGTAATCATACAGATCCACAATATCATCTTCAGTAATACCACCGGTTTTATCTGCTTGTTTTTTATTTTCTAGTCGTTGAATCAATTGGTTGAGTTGTGAAAACTCTATGTTATTGGTTACTTTTTGTTGATCGAAATCTTTAAAATAGGCATTAATAAGAATTTTAATAATTTCAATTTCTTGGAATAATTTTAACTCTAGTGGATAATTAGCTATACCACCTTTGGCAATACGACTAAAGCGTGTTACCAAACCAGTTGCTTCTTTACCACTCCCCACTGGGTTAACATGATCGATAAAATCTAATACTTCATTATCGACCACAGTTTCAAGTTTACCATTTGCTCCAGCAGCTAATGCCGAGATAAGATAAGATTTACCCGCTTGTGATAAACCAAAAAATCCTACAGCAACAGATTTAGTTGATACATCACCTAATCGCTTTGCACTATTACGAAGACGTCGTAACTCAAGAATTAAACCATCCGCCTCATTATGTAAACGTTTTGATGAAGCGCGAGTCTGTTCTACCCATGTAATTGCTTTAGCTGACGCTTGATAAACCTGATCCCAAGATTTAGGAAGTTGTTCGTTTAAATTTTTCATCGTTTTATCATTCCACTATCCAGCCAATACTGCGTACTAATTAAGCCCGAATTAACCAACGTATTTAAATTCAGTTTAATATCCTGATTTTTACTACATGAACGACCATCCGAGGCACTGACATTTTTAATATAAAAACTTTCGGCGGATTTTTGTCTATTATTAATTCCTAATGTCACTTCAAGCACGACACCATCAGCACTAAGCCGTTTAGCTACTTCGCTATTCTCAATAGTGATTGTATAAATTGGTGATGCCGGCCAACGTTCAATTTCCAGTTGTTTAAAACCAAGTCTAGTTGTTCCCCTAATTTCAAAAGCAATTTCTGGAAAATCATAATCGGGATCGTCCAAGTCAATGTCGCGATAATAAACATTTTCTTTTTTTATCATATTTAGATTATCCAATAATCCTATAAATTTAACAGTTGAATATAAATTTATATTAGATGATCTAAAATAGAAATTAGGTAACCGTAGATTTTTACTTAAGAAACAAAGCATCGCACCGACTGCTGCAGTGGTTTTTGGATCATCAATTCGTTCCTGTTTATGGAACGGGTACCAGCTACCTGTATAATAACCATGCAGAGGTAAAATACGCCCAGCTGGAATTGATAACCGAGAACGGAAATAGCTTTGGACTCCCGGTAACCGTGAAGGGCGCCCTGTTAATAGCAACACATCACATTGATAACAGCTAATAATCTCAGATAATGCATCAAATGTTTTACAAATATTGTAATAGTCACCGCGAATAAACAGATGATGAATACGTTTCAGGTTAATTTCGATACTCAAATCAAGAACTGAAAATTCTGAGTTATTTAATGCACGTCTAATTGGTTCATTAATAAAATTAAGCACATTATCAGTCATTACATGATGTTGTAATAACTCCTTAAAAGTCGCATTATAAACATGTTGTTCCGTATGTAGTGGGTCGTAGAGTTCATACTCTTTTAATACCTGCAAACCAATCGGCATGAATAATTGTAAAGTCAGTTGTTGTCGTAATACTGCATCTTGAATAGAAAGCTGCTGTGAACCAATAATGGTAGATAAAATAGGGTTAGGATCAGCCAGTCCAGCTTGTTTTAAACCATTAGTTAATGCGGTTAGCACTGTATCTTGTATAAAATCAAGCAAAATATCATCACCGGCAACTTTAAAACCATCCCGAAAACGCTGTGTTGGCACAATATAAGCATTACTACTATTTACTTGATTACTTGTACCATAATCAAGTGCATAATCGTTGATCACTAAATCAGTAGTACCACCACCAATATCTACTGTTGCAATGGTTAATTTTTGTTTATTAGTTTTATCCGGACGCACCATTGAAGCAATAAACTCTTCCGAGCGTCCATTATAATTATTTTGGGTTTCATTAAACAGGTAAACAACTTGTCCACAAGTTGCTTCGTCCCATTGAACATGAACCTCAGGAATATTCGGCCAAACACTTTTTAATTGTTCCGGATTGTTAAAATCAATATTATCATCCGAATTATCCCAACCAAGACTTTTCCAAACTAACCCAATTGCTTGGTATACACACGACTTGAATATAGCTTGCTCTGGTTTAGGCATCGCGGGTGGAATGGTTAAAATAATCGAGCGTAAATTACGCGGCGTTTTGGCGTGTTCAAGTTTATTGCGCTGAGCAACGCTATTCATCTGCATTAAGGCATGCATTAGCACTTCGCATAACATAAACGTCATTAAAGAACTACGCGAATATTTTGGATGAAAAACCGGCATTTTACGATCATACTCTTCAGCGATATCATTACTTAGGATATGTAGAGCTTCACCATATTCATTAATTAAACTGGAAAAAGGTTCTGAAGTGGCAAATGGTTCATGATCACTTTTTACATAATGAGAATTAAAACGCCAACCTTGTTCATACTTATCTTGATCCCACAAATAGCGTTTTGGACTAGAGAGTCCGGTTGCACCTTCATTCCCTTCTCTTCGACTGGCTAGGCGACTTGCTTCTTTACCAACCCGAACAATACTTGGCCAACGAAATGTATCTCGCCGTCCGCTCTGTAATGAAAAATGTTCCTTACCAAAAAAGGTTTGTGCAAACTCTACTCTGCTTTCAAAAGGTTCGTTGTAGATCTGCTCTGGTTGCGTCAAATCTCGGATTTCAAGCTCATATCGACGATTTAAGCTATCTTTATCCTGAACATGATCTTCAATCAAAATTCCGCAGGTTCTGGAATTACCAACATCAAGAATCATATCCACTGGAATCGATTTGACAATATCATCTCTATTATTTGAGACAATCTTAATGGTTGGCATATGTAATGAATCAGCCAGTAAATGAATGATATTTAAATAATGACCATAATAAGCTTTATGGTTAATTTCTTGGTTAATATCATCTTTATGCATTTTTAAGCGCTCTGGTTGTGGCGCTAATTCTTTGAATAAGTCAATTAACCAACTGGTTATCCATTTTAATTCTAAAAACCATGAAACTTGATCGGAACGATGCGCTAAGCTAAATATCGAACCGGTTTTTACATCGTTATCGGTTGGAGCTAGATAAGCAACATCCTGCATATTAGTAAAAATTTTAGTATCAAATGCAAAGGTAATGCGGTGAGTATTACCTTCCGGATCTTCTCCTTCAGGAATACTAACAATCCGGACTCGACTCCAATTATGAGGGCCTTTATCAAAACGTTCAGGTGGTATTGATCTTAACACCGGAATCGGTAACCAAATACCATCATACAATTTCAAAGATTGATCTACACTGATTTCTTGTGTTGGCTTAACCGCAAAAGATAGATTATCGGGAGCAAAAAATTTACCGTTATCAACATCTTCAATCAGTCTAATTAGAGCGCCACTTTCTGAAGGATCGATAAAACAACCATTTAATTTATTACGCCATTGATTATCTTTCCAATCTATTTTTAGTGCAAAATCAAGAAATTGAATACCACTATTCATAATTAAAGTAACTTCTTGACCATAGTTGCGTATTTCCGGAAGCATATACAACCCTATTGTTTTTTCATAGTAATTGGGAACGAAATCCCGTTATTATAAATTCCCTGACAATTAGCTTGATTGTTTTTGCCAGATGTACACTGAATTTTTGGTAATTGATATTTAGTATTATCGCTACAAATAGCTTCGGTATTACTAGCAATATTTAAATTGGCATTTTGAATACCACTGTCAACTTTACCAACACATTTAACACCATCACTGCGTGTGACAGTAACTTCGCCATTTCCTTCATTAAAATTGTAAGATAACTGTAATGGTTTACCGGTTGCCTTATCTTGAATACCACCACCTACGGACCATTGACCATTAAGAAATTTTGTAGAACCTTGTTGCATTGAATCTTTAGGTAAAGTTAGTTTATTAGCATCAGAGGCTGCATTAGTATTACTATCTTTATTTACTGGTATCGAAGTTTGATCTTTGTTATCAGTACCAGTTTGTGGTTCTGAATTATCTTTGTTATCTGTACCTGTTGGTAGTTCTGGATTGTCTTTGTTATTCAAATCCACAGGATTCGGTTGCTGGTTTTGAGTGTCTGAATTATTGACATCAGGATTATTTACTTTGCCATCGTTAAGTTGAGCATCTATATTTTGATTATTATTACTAGCATCTTTATCCACATCAGCTGTATTAGCTATATTGGTATCTTTTTCATTAACATTAGTTGCTACACCATTAGTATCACTCGTGGTAGTACTATTGACTGCTGTCCCATTAATAACGCCAAGATTTCTATCAACAATAACCTCTTTAGGTTGTGGATCTTTTTCATTTTTTTGTTCAGTTTCGGCAACAGGTAAACTGGTATGACCATTATCTAATGAAACATTTGGATTAACTGAGACTTGCGGTTTTTCAAAACACCCTCGTAACCAAAATATTGCCAACAACAGTAATAACAAAGGTAATAAACCAAGTAGCCACACCCACCAACGTTGCCACCAAGGTTTTTTGGCTATAAGGGATTCGGCTATAACAGGAGTTGCTGGTTGTTTAGTTACTGGCTCTAAGCAATAAAATGGTGAACTGGCTTGTGGGGTTTGCGAGTTAATAAATCCCCAAAAGGTAATCACCGGTTTACCATCAACAATGTAAACAAACTGATTACTTGGAAAACGTATCGCCATCAAATTAGGTTCGGGACTATTGGCATCATACTTTGGATCATAAATAAGACGACTAAAAAGTAATTGATCACCTTCTAAATTAGGGTTTTCGGCTAACTTTTTACCCAGATTCACAACCTGTTGTTCAAACTCTTTAAGTAAAATCAGTGCTGAACTTTGTTCTGTTTCGCTGGCCGATGTCCAAGGGATAATATCATACTGCCCATCAGGTTGATTTGAGTCAAAAGGGATATACCAATCAACAATATTTCCTTGATCATTACGTTGGGGAATAGCTAGAAAATCGGCATATTGTTTGCCTAATTTCACTCTGAACATTTCCCGTATTTGGGTAGCGACTAAATAAGCCGCCTTACCATCATGACCGAGTATTTTAAAATCCTTAATATCACCACTTCTTAGTAATGTATTTGCCATATATTCCTTGGTATCCCTGCTTATCAGTTTTATACTTTTTAGATAACTGGATTGATTTTAACAGAAATATGAATTGATGTAATTGGTAGATAAACAGATATTATGACTTTTTAGTCATATTTTTTGATAAAAATTTGAGTGAAATTTAAACAACAAAAAAATATTAAAAATGATTATGCCTATAACATAATCATTTTTTAACTATTTTAATGTAATACTCATTTTGTTTTTATACTCAAACATATAGCTAACCTGAAACATCTTTACAATATTTAGCTATTTAAGAAATTGTTCATCCGGTAAAACTCGTAAAGGTTGCATATCACTTTCGCCTTTAATAACTAACGAAGGATCTGAACGTAAACAAGTACCACCATAATGCCCACCTACTGTAAAAGTGCAGATTTGTACATAACGATTATCCACTTTAGGTAGACACCACAATTCTTGGTAAATATTCTCTTGTTCAGCAAATTTTCCCACCGTTTGATCTAATATCTGCTGGTTACTCACTAATTGAATATCACTACCACGACGCCCGGCAATAGGTTTAATTGCATAACCTTTTTTTATTAAACTATCATTAAGTTCAAAAGTTGATTCTAATAGATAACGATGATTAGGGAATAAAGACCACAATACTGGTAAAATAGCTTTATTACTTGGGATAACAGTCCATAGCGGTTCAAAAACCGATACTTCTGGTCGCAATAATACATCAATTAATCTTACTGCGTTTTCTGGATGACCTGTCCGAATGGGTAATCCAGCGGTTTGCGCTTCACTCTCCTCACGCAGTTGTTCTAAAACTGTTTCCCACGCCCATGTTTTCCATACACAGGTAACCTGACGATCCTCATCATCCACTAAACGACCTTGTTTATCCCAATGAAGAGCATCTAAACCACATAAGATTTTGCTATTAAAACCCGCTTGTGTTAATGCTTTTTGCATGAAAAGAGCATGATAGTTTTCTTCACTATCATTATCTTGCATGATATGGACAAAAGGCTTAGCATCGCTATGTTTCCAGCAACTTGCAAGAGAGTTTAGAAGATCTTCACCAGGATTGGTGCCTTCTGTTAATCCTGCTTGTATTGCCCATTTTTGCAGAATAATACTGGTTTCAGTATGACATGAAGCTGAGTCAGCATTGTATTCATAAACTTTTAAACCGCGTTCATCCATACAAAAATCTAATCGTCCCGAAATCATTTGGTAACGGCGTTGCTGCCAAGACAAGCGTAATCTTGGCCATAATATTTCAGGAATATTAAAATAATGTAATAAGTGATCATCTTTCAGAACTTTATCGGTTGCATACATGTACATTAAGTGTAATTCATTGGTCGCTCGGATTAACTCTTGTCGGGCGCTTTCAGAAATGGTGAAATAACGATACTGGTCATCATGATTAACTGCATGGCCTGTTGCTAATATGTAAGCCTTTTCTAATGGCTCTTGTTCATCTAACCATTTACTAGCAAATTGATTTTGATGATTAATATATGCACTATGAATAGTGAGTAGTGCTTTTGGAACATGGGGTTGTGGTAAGCTATATTCGGTATCATCAGTTTGAATCATCCACCCTAAAATGGTGGTATCATCAAAGGTATCATGTAATAGATAACCACTATCGGAAACGGTCATTGCCAGCTCTCTTGTCCATTGCTGACCTGCCGGTAATCTTGTATGCATCAGATTTTGTTCTACTATGCGAACTTTATCATCAAATACTTCAGTAATAATCGCTATATGTCCTGTCCGTTTAAATACGCCTCCATCATCCCAAACTAGTAAGGCTCCTACCTCCGGCCTTTTTTTGCTGCCATTAGCAAATGCTTGTAAGGGTAAAATAGCTTCATTAATTGCTTGTCGTAAAAAACGTAATGAAAAAATCTCGTGCGCCATACCAACATCAGTGAAAACAATACCATGATTTAAATATAAAAATCGCCGAGCAAATTCAACGCATTGCCATTTATAGCCCATATATTCACGCTCCAAATAGTTGCGAAATGAAGAATCATCTGGATATTGTTGCTTATCTAAAGAATCATAATTAGATGAATAAATTGCAACCCCTCCCGGTGCATAACCTAATAATGTACCAAAAGGTTCCTTATGATCTGGATTAACTAACATACTGCATTGACCTTATATTGCTTATATTGATAGAGAATTAAACGCTAAAAACCCAACTCTGCTTAAAGTTTAATATCATAGATCAAATTATGTGCTTTAAAAAGTAATGTTTAACGGTTAGTTACTTGAAGTATGACAAAATGCCTATATATTGTAGTTAGTCTTGGTAATACTACCTCTTACATATGTCTTTAAAATGAGAACAATAAAATTATGCAACAGACAAAATTAAATGAATTATTGGATTTTCCATGCTCCTTTACTTATAAAGTAATGGGAGAAGCTAAACCAGAATTGGTTGATAAAGTGATTAGTGTGATCCAACGCCATGCGCCTGGTGACTATACACCGTCTATTAAACCAAGTAGTAAAGGTAATTATCACTCTGTATCAATTACGATTAATGCCACACACATTGATCAAGTCGAAAATTTATATAAAGAGTTAGGTGAAATTGATATTGTGAGAATGGTTTTATAATGCTTTACTTTTCGACTATTCTTAGCTAAAAATAGAGCCTTATATGATAAATTATGAGGCTCTAACATGAAACCGGAAACAATTGCTATTCACGCAGGTTATACACCTGAATCGACTACGCATGCAGTCGCTGTACCTATCTATCAAACTACTTCTTATGCATTTGATGATACTCAACATGGCGCAGATTTATTTGACTTAAAAGTAGCGGGTAATATCTATACTCGTATCACTAATCCCACTAATGCCGTAATTGAAACTCGCGTTGCTAAACTTGAAGGTGGCGTAGGAGCTTTAGCCGTTGCATCCGGTATGGCGGCCATTACTTATGCTATTCAAGCAATTACTTTTGCCGGTGAAAATATTGTTTCAGTCGCTAAACTTTACGGTGGTACGTATAATTTGCTGGCCCATACATTACCTAATTTTGGAATTAAGACTCGTTTTGCGCCTCATAATGATTTAATTGCTCTTGAAAAACTTATCGATGATAAAACTAAAGCACTATTTTGTGAAAGTATCGGTAATCCTGCAGGCAATATTGTTGATTTAACAGCACTTGCAGATATTGCTCACCGCCATGGTATTCCTTTAATTGTTGATAATACCGTTGCTAGCCCTGCACTTTGCCGTCCCTTTGAATTTGGCGCTGATATTGTTGTGCATTCTTTAACCAAATATATAGGTGGGCATGGCAGTAGTTTAGGGGGAATGATTGTAGATTCGGGTAAATTTCCTTGGCAAAAATATGCCGACAAATATCCTATGCTAAACCAACCCGATCCTTCTTATCATGGTGTTTCTTATACCGAAACTTTTGGTAATGCAGCATATATTGCTCGCTGTCGAGTCATTCCTTTAAGAAATATGGGGGCGGCTCTCTCACCATTTAATAGTTTTCTTTTGCTACAAGGACTCGAAACGTTATCTTTGCGTATGGAAAGGCACTGCCAAAACGCACTTAAAGTTGCTCAATATCTTCAATCACATCCACAAGTAAGTTGGGTAAATTACGCCGGATTACCTAATCATCCTGAACATCACTTAGCAGTAAAACAGATGGATAAAGGATTACCTGCTGCGATTTTATCATTTGGAATTAAAGGTGGTAAATCAGCTGGTGCTAAATTCATTGACGCCTTAAAATTAATTATTCGCTTAGTTAATATTGGTGATACCCGATCACTTGCTTGTCATCCGGCAACCACGACTCATCGTCAATTAAATGCTGAGGAGTTAGAAAAGGCAGGAGTCAGTCAAGAAATGATCCGGCTATCCATCGGTATTGAACATATTGATGATATTATTGCTGATCTAGAACAAGCATTGAAAGCCACACTATAACGAAATATCCAAAAGGGTAAGTAAACGCTTACCCCATTTTGGATAATATGAAATGAACTAACCTAAAATATTCTCTAACTCTTTTGTTACATCAGACACAGCTTTTGTTCCATTGATACAAAAATACTTAGTATTGCCTTCTTTCGCTTCATGTTGATAATAGTTAATTAAAGGCTTAGTTAAATCATGATATTCAACCAGACGTTTACGTACGATCTCTTCATTATCATCTTTACGTGTGGTTAATGGTTCACCCGTTACATCATCAATACCATCAACTTTTGGTGGATTATAACGAACATGATAAACACGCCCTGAACCCGGATGAACTCGGCGACCACTCATACGATCAATGATAACAGAATCCGGTACATCAAATTCAAGCACATAATCAACATTTATCCCTGCAGCTTTCATCGCATCCGCTTGTGGAACAGTGCGAGGGAAACCATCTAATAAAAAACCATTAGCACAATCACTTTGGGCAATACGTTCTTTAACTAAAGCAATAACTAATTCATCGGTAACCAATTTACCGGCATCCATTAATTCTTTGGCTTGTAAACCAAGTGCCGTTCCAGCTTTTACTGCCGCACGTAACATATCACCGGTTGAAATTTGAGGAATACCATATTTTTGCATAATAAATTGTGCTTGGGTTCCTTTCCCCGCGCCAGGTGCTCCTAATAAAATAATTCGCATGAAATAACCTCTTATGGCTTTAATAAATAGACTTCTTTATTCTGGTAAATAGTGAAATATAACTTTACTGCTCGATATTAAACCGTCGTTTGGACAAATATAATTAATTGCTCCACAACCTTTGATTATTTGAGCTTGTTGTTGACAGATAGGACAAATAAACTGTTCTAGATAATGTTGTTTACATTGCTGACAATAATAATGCTCAGGAGAAACCACCTCCATTTTATTGTCACATTTAGGACATAAACCTTCTTGATTATGACTATCCAACTTTTTGTTTGGCATAAACTACTTACGTCCTCTAACATGTTTCATTAAGCGGCGACGTTTCCGTTGCTGGGAAGCAGTTAAACTGTTTTTTCTTCCTTCAAATGGGTTAGCTCCTTCTTTAAATTGAATTCGTATCGGAGAACCCATAATCTTTAATGATCGCCTAAAATAATTCATCAAATAACGTTTGTAGGAATCAGGTAAATCTTCTACTTGATTTCCATGAATAACCACAATAGGAGGATTATAACCGCCGGCATGAGCATATTTTAATTTTACACGCCTACCTCGGACTAATGGTGGTTGGTGATCATCTTGCGCCATTTGCATGATTTTAGTTAATAATGCCGTATTGACGCGACGCGTAGCACAATCATATGCTTCTTGGATTGAATCAAATAAATTACCAACACCACTACCATGTAGTGCTGAAATAAAATGAAGACGAGCAAAATCGATAAAATCAAGTCGATCATCTAACGTAGTTTTCACTTGCTCTTTAATATCTTGTGATAAACCATCCCATTTATTTACTGCTATTACAAGTGAGCGCCCACTATTAATAATAAAACCAAGTAAGGATAAATCCTGATCAGAAACCCCTTCTCTTGCGTCAATAACTAATATAACTACATTGGCATCTTCAATAGCTTGTAACGTTTTTATTACCGAGAATTTCTCAACTGTCTCAGTAACTTTACCTCGTTTACGAACTCCTGCGGTATCAATTAAAATATACTCACGTTCATCCCGCGTCATTGGTATATAGATACTATCACGCGTGGTGCCGGGCATATCATATACTACTACTCGGTCTTCGCCTAATATCCGGTTAGTTAGTGTTGACTTACCCACATTAGGACGACCAACTATAGCAACTTTGATTGGTTGGTTAATCAAAGATTCCGTTTCATCTAACGCTAAATCATCATAAGATTCGGGTAAATCTTGATATTGCTCATCATGGTTATCATCCAAATTAACTTCATCAACTTTTTCAAATTGAAAAATAGGATCTAATACCGTTTCAATTAACGAATTAACACCTCGACCATGACTCGCAGCAATAGGATGAATATCACCTAAACCTAATGCATAAAAGTCAGAAATTGCAGTATCAGCATCGATACCATCAATTTTATTAGCAACTAAGAAAGTCGCTTTTTGACGGGAACGTAGATGCTTAGCTATCGCATGATCGGCAGGCATTGCGCCAGCTCTTGCATCGACTAAAAAAAGGACTATATCGGCTTCTTCAATAGCTTGTAGAGATTGATCGGCCATGAAGCTTTCAATCCCTTCTTCAGTACCATCTATACCACCGGTATCTATGACGATATACTCATGACCTTTAATTTCAGCGCGTCCATATTTACGATCACGAGTTAATCCGGGAAAATCAGCAACTAACGCGTCTCGAGTTCGAGTTAACCGATTGAATAAAGTTGACTTTCCAACATTCGGTCGGCCAACTAATGCTACTACAGGTACCATGCTTACTCTCTAATTATTTTAGTTTTTTGTAAAAGCGTAAATATCACCATTTTTTGCTTGAACAATTAATTTATCGTCTACAACTAACGGTCTAGATATTAATCCACTACTACTTACTTGAGATTTAGCAGCAAGTTCACCATTTTCAATATTTAACCAGTATAGATAACCTTCAAAATCACCGACAACAATATAATTTTGATAGATAACTGGATCAGTTAATTGGCGATGTAAAAAGTCTGATTGTTTCCAAATTACTTCACCACCGTTTTTAGCTATGGCTTGAATATTATCATCTTGGTCAACGACATATAAACGACCAGTATCAACTGCAAAACTATGAGTTGATCCTAATTGTTTACGCCAAACAATTTGACCACTACTTAAATCAAGAGCAACAACATTACCATTATAACCTACAGCATAAACCTGATTACCTTCAACTACTGGCGTTGAATCAACATCATTTAATTTGGCTATTTCAGTTGAGCCTGATGGTTGTGAAATACGTTGTTGCCAAATTAGTTGACCATCATTAATGTAGTAAGCATCGACTCGCCCATTATCATCACCAACAATCGCAGCATCATGCGCAATAGTTGGTGTTGAATTACCTCTTAGTGAAAGTGGTGGGACTTCAAGTGAAATATCCCATAGCTCCTCACCCGAATCACGATTTAACCCTTGCAAGAAACCATTAGCGGTATGGATGATTAATTTATCATCAGATGAGACAGGACGAGCAAGAACTTCACCTTTTACTGATTTTTCCCATACAACTTTACCGTTATCACGCTCTAATGCATAAACAACAGCACGCTCACTACCCACATAAACATATTTTTCATCAGCGCTTACGCCTCCAGAAAATAGGGCTGTTTTACTACTGAAAAGTGAACTTTTAGATAAATTTATATCCCACAATGTATGACCACTTGATAAATCAATCGCTTTAACTTGTCCGCTACGGCTTGCTACATAAATGGCATTATCATAATTGATAGGACCTAATAACGAATAAATAAGTGTATTACCTGATGTACTGTTTTGCCATATTTGTTGAATAGGAAATTGGTTATTTACCGTTGGTGAAGGAGCCACCTGTACAACTTCTTCTTCACCACCAAATAAAGAACATCCAGCAAGTGAAAACATTAATACACCGGTAAAAAGACATTTTGATAACTTCATTTTATAGACCCTTATAGCAGGATAAATTAATTTTTACTTTCTTCTGTTTTGGCTTCGTCTTTAGCCTGAGCCTCTGGAGCTGCATTTTCCTGAGCAGCTTGTGCTTCTTGTTGTTCAACTTGTTGTTTAGCTTTTAAATATTCAGCTTGATTCAATTTCATCTTGATATTTATTTCTGAATCTGGAGTTGGTGACGAATCTAACGCAACTTTATAAGCATCAATAGCATCTGCGTATCGAGTCATTTTCACTAGCACATCACCGCGAATATCATTAACTATAGGCGCCCATGTAGGCTCAGTAACTTTAGTTAAAGTATCTAAACTATCTTGATATTGCTCTAGTTGATGTTGTAAACGTGCGATACGAATATTAATAATCGCTTGAATTGGTTCTGCATCGGTTTTCTTTAATCCATCTGCTAATAACTCTTGAGCTCCTGAATAATTTTTCAGTACTTCAACGTAAAATTGTGCCGCTCTAAGATTAGCAAAGACACTATAAATATTACTCGTCTCTTTAGCAAACGCGACTAACTCATCAACTGAAGTAGGATTATTAGTATCTAACTTTGCAACTAATTGTTCATACTGTTCAGATGATTCAAGCATTTTCTGTTCTTGATGAGATTGCCAATAGCGCCAACCCCAAAAAGCTAATAATCCAATTACAATAACCGCAACAATAATTTTCCATGTTTTAGCAAGAAACTCTTTTAAACCGGCAAGTTGCTCTTCACTAGATAATTGATTACTCACGTTTTTCTCCTGTTTCCCTTACTTACATTATCGCCAAACAAGTTTGAGCAATCTCTTTTTGTGCTACTTGAACTTGCTTGCCTGTTTGTAGATTTTTGATCGTTACTGATTGGTTGACTAGTTCATCTTCCCCAATAATAACCGCTATTTTAGCACCTAACTTATCTGCTTTAGCAAATTGTTTCTTAAAATTGTTAGAGCCATAATTAGTCATAATTCTTTTATCAGGTAATCCATCACGTAATAGCTCTGCCATAGCTTGTGCAACAGAGATCGTTTTTTCATCACCTGATGATATCATATAAATATCAATTGAATTATCACAATTTAATAATGGATTAACAGCCTGAACCAATAAAACTAAACGTTCAACACCCATTGCAAAACCAACGGCAGGTGTTGATTGACCACCAAGCTGACTAACAAGCCCATCATAACGCCCACCACCACAAACTGTACCTTGAGCACCTAAACTACTGGTAACCCATTCAAAGACTGTACGATTATAATAATCTAAACCTCTTACTAATCTTTGATTAATATTATATTTTATTCCTGCATTATCCAACAATTTGCACAAACCTTCAAAATGATCTTTCGATTCAGCATCTAAATAATCAAACAGTTTTGGTGCCTGATTAAGTAGTTCTTGTACCACCGGATTTTTTGAATCAAGTACACGTAATGGATTAGTATACATTCTACGTAAACAGTCTTCATCTAATTTATCTTTATGCTGTTCAAGAAAATCAACTAATGCCTTACGGTAATTTGCTCTTGCTTCTAATGAACCAATAGAATTAAGTTCGAGTGAAGTATGTTTTTCAATTCCTAGCGCTTTCCAAAAACGAGCAGTCAAAAGAATAAGTTCAGCATCAATATTGGGGCCTTCTAGTCCAAATACTTCTACACCGAACTGATGAAATTGACGATAACGTCCTTTTTGAGGCTTTTCATACCTAAATGCAGGTC
The DNA here is from genome assembly GCF_001690195.1 of Gilliamella sp. wkB108. Lineage (GTDB taxonomy): Bacteria > Pseudomonadota > Gammaproteobacteria > Enterobacterales > Orbaceae > Gilliamella > Gilliamella apicola_L. Next base: position 48,768 of record NZ_LZGM01000118.1, read on the forward strand.
CTAGATACCAAAGACGTTGTTCTTGATTATAAAAAAGACCATGTTCAATACCTGCTCGAACACAACCTGCCGTAATTTCCGGACGTAATGTGATACTTTCATCGTTACGATCGTTAAAGGTATACATCTCTTTTTCAACAATATCGGTTACTTCACCAACCGCTCGTTTAAAAAGAGCTGTATCTTCTACAATAGGTGTTCGAATTTCGTTATAACCATAACTATTTAAGACACTTTTGACGATTTTTTCAATCTTTTGCCAACTCGCACTTTCTGTTGGGAGTAAATCGTTCATTCCCCGTATAGATTGGATTTTTTTCTCTGTCATTCGTTCAATTCGCTATCTCATAAATTATAATTCTGTGGTGGTGATTCGATTCTTCAACATTAATGCTTTAGTGCGAATTTTAGCCTCTAATTCATCAATCATCTTTTCGTTATCAATACGACCGATACGAACACCATCTTCATAAAAACCACTTTTATTATGACCTCCGGCAACCCCCATAGTAGAGGCTAATGCTTCACCAGGACCATTTACAACACAACCTATAATCGATACATCCATAGGTGTAACAATATCTTCTAATCGTTGCTCTAAAATATTTACTGTACTAATCACATCAAATTCTTGACGAGAACAAGTTGGGCATGCAATAAAATTAATACCTCGAGCGCGGATCCGCAAAGATTTTAAAATATCAAACCCGACTTTTACCTCTTCGGTCGGATCTGCGGCTAATGATACCCGCAAAGTATCACCAATTCCTTCTGATAATAACAAACCCAATCCTATTGCAGATTTAATAGCGCCACTACGCACACCACCAGCTTCAGTGATCCCCAAGTGTAACGGTTGTTTTATCTGTTTAGCAAGCAATCTATAAGCATCAACCGCCGTAAAAACATCAGAGGCTTTAACACTAACCTTAAATTGTTCAAAGTTAAACCGATCGAGAATGTCTACATGACGCATGGCTGACTCTACAATCGCTTGTGGTGTCGGTTCACCATATTTTTCTTGTATATCTTTTTCAAGCGATCCTGAATTAACACCAATTCGAATCGGAATATTTTTATCTTTGGCACAATCTACTACGGCACGAATTCTCGATTCGTTACCAATATTACCGGGGTTAATTCTTAAACAATCAACCCCATATTCTGCAACTTTTAAAGCAATACGATAATCAAAATGAATATCGGCAATAAGCGGTACTTTTACTTGTTGTTTAATAAATTTGAAAGCTTCAGCTGCATCCATCGTTGGTATTGAAACTCGAACAATATCGACTCCAACACGCTCAAGAGCTTGAATTTGAGCAACCGTTTTTTCAACATCGGTTGTTCGAGTATTTGTCATCGATTGGACTGCAATTGGAGCGCCGCCGCCAATAGGCACATCACCGACATAAATTCGGGTAGATTCTCGCCTCTTAATCGGTGAACCTTGATGACTCATAATATGCCTAACTTTATCATAAAATATCTAGCCCGCAATCTTAACAAGATTTAAGACAAATGTCTGTATCAGAATAAGAAAAATTGCTAACTATTAATATGATCAGATGATGATGGAGAAATGTAATGACTAACTTCAACAAAATTCGTCTTATTTTCTTTGCTAATAAAATAAAACGCTATACCTGCAGTACCAATGATAAAAAGTAAACAGATGAGTAAGAGTTTTTTACCAATTTTTTTTCTTTTACATTTTTGTATGTAATTTTTTTGTTGGGAGGTATATTGTTGTGCCAGTGCATCGATATGAGGCTGATATTCATCGGTAGATAAACCCACAATCTCAGCATAAGAACGGATATAACCTTTTATATAGACTAGAGGAGTTTGAACTATATGATCGTTTTCTATATCTGCAATCACCGTTTTTCGAACATGAATTTTACTAGCAATATCATCTTGAGTTAATCCTTTTTGTTCTCTTAAATTGCAGAGCATCATACCCAACGAAATATTGTCCATTATCCCCTCAATAATATTTATAAGTCTTAAATTGCTTCCATTTTTACATATTTTGATAATTAATCAATTTTTTTTGCAGTAAACCACTGTGTCGGTTTTTCTATTTCTTTTTGTGCGGCCACTATCTGTAATTCATACTCGCCTTGTTTTAAGGTTTCAAGCATCACAGCATAAACTGCTGCGGTGGTATGTTCCAAAGCCTCTACCATTGATTTTCCAAGTAAAATATTAGCTAAAAATAGTCCACTGGTCATATCGCCTACACCGACAGGCTGTCTTATACCAAAATCAACTAACGGACGATCGATATGCCACGCTTGATCTGGGGTCACAAGTAACATCTCAAAGCGATCTTTATGGTATCCAGCGCGACTTAAATGTTTAACTAAAATGGCCTTAGGTCCTTTTTTACAAAGTTCTCGGCATGCTAAAACAGCTTGCGCAACATTATTTATACGTTGCTTACCATTTAGCTCTTCTAGCTCTAAAATATTAGGTGCCAGCATATCGGCTATGAATAAAGCGGTATGACACAAAAACTCAGACACACCTGGTGCAACAAAACACCCTTTTTCAGGATGTCCCATCACTGGATCACAAAAATAAAGGGCATTAGGATTAGCAGCCTTTACTTTTTTGACTATTTCAATGATTGCATCGCCCTGTTTAGGTGATCCCATATAACCACTTAATACCGCATCACATCGCTTTAATTCATCTATAGCATTAATACCGTCTGCGATTTCAACTAAATGAGATGCAGGCATAACTGTACCTGTCCATTGCCGATATTGAGTGTGGTTTGAAAATTGTACTGTATTTAGAGACCAAACATTTACACCTAAACGACGCATAGGGAACTCAGCTGCACTATTACCGGCATGACCAAATACAACATGTGACTGAATAGATAAAATGTTCTTCATAAATTAACTCCAAATGAGTAAACAGTAATATTTTTTACCACGACGAAGTAATGTATAGCGATTGTAAAGTTTATCACTATCTGAAAAACGGTAATCAATTGTGGTATTACGCTCACCATTGACTGAGATTGCATTCGATTCAATCATTGTCCTAGCTTGCCCCCTCGACGGCGCAAATTCAGCATTAACGATAGCTTGTTGTAAGTCTACATCACCTGAAACAGTGACAGTTGGCATACCATCTTGGGCTAATTGAGCGAAATCTGTTACAGATAAGTCGCTTAATTTACCGGAGAATAAACTATCGGTAATTCGTTTAGCTGCAGTAAGTCCTTCTTCTCCATGTACTAACCGAGTAACTTCTTGAGCTAATACATATTGCGCACGAGGAGCAACACCACTATTTTTATCTTCTTGTTCTAAAGCATCAATTTCATTTAACGGCATAAAGGTAAAGAATTTTAAGAAGCGGTAAACATCTGCATCAGCGGTATTAATCCAGAATTGATAGAATTTATAAGGGCTAGTTTTTTTCGGATCGAGCCATACAGCACCACTTTCAGTTTTACCAAATTTGGTACCATCTGATTTAGTGATAAGTGGCACGGTTAAACCATAAACTTGTTTTTGATGTAAACGACGAGTTAGATCGATTCCTGCGGTAATATTACCCCATTGATCAGAACCACCGATTTGTAAAACAACATCATGAGACTTATTTAAACAAGCAAAATCATAAGATTGTAATAAGCTATAAGAAAATTCAGTAAACGAAATACCAACATCATCACGATCAATACGCTGTTTCACCGACTCTTTATTAATCATGGCATTAACCGAAAAATACTTACCAATATCACGTAAAAAAGTTAATACATTCATACCGCTGAACCAATCATAGTTATTGGCAACGATAGCAGCATTTTCTCCACAATTAAAATCTAAAAAAGGTGAAACTTGTTGTTTGATTTTTTCGCTCCACTCAACAACTGTCTGTTCCGTATTCAATTTACGTTCGACTGCTTTAAAACTTGGATCTCCAATTAATCCTGTTGCGCCACCAACTAAAGCTATTGGTTTATGACCAGCTAATTGAAAGCGTTTTAAACAAAGTAAAGGGACTAAATGACCAAGATGCAAGCTATCGGCAGTTGGATCAAAACCACAATAAAGTGCAATAGGATTCTGTTCAATCAACTCAATTAGAGCTTTTTCATCTGTAAGCTGAGCAATCAGTCCACGTTCTTGCAGTTGTTTGATCACATTTTTTGTCATGATATTTACCTATTAAATTTTTATTTCGTTTATATTCTATTTTAGTTAAGTTTATTCTGTTTTAGTATGATAACGGTTATACGCTTGTTTGAAGTGATCTTCCACTATTTCATTGGGTTTTTTACCACATAGACTAACAATAATGATTGCTATCGAAGCAAATAAAAATCCCGGAATTAGTGAATAAAGATTAAACCAGTTAAAATTAATCCAAAGTAATACTGTTACCGCGCCAACTATCATTCCTGCTAATGCACCATTACGCGTCATTCGCGACCAAAAAACTGAAAACACAACGATAGGACCGAACGCAGCACCAAACCCAGCCCATGCATGACTGACTAAATCAAGGACACTGTTGTCTGGATTAATTGCTAATAAAATGGCTACTAGCGAAACAAATAACACCATTATCCGCCCCACCCAAACAAGCTCTCTTTGCTTTGCTTTTGGTCTAATAAAAGCACGATAAAAATCCTCAGTTAAAGCACTTGAACAAACCAGTAATTGACAACTCAAAGTACTCATTACCGCTGCTAAAATAGCAGCAAGTAGTATACCTGCAATCCAAGGATTAAAGAGTAATTTAGATAACTCAATAAAAATACGTTCATGCTTATTATTATCAATTAAATAAGCTAAATCTGGATGATTAGCAAAAAAAGCAATACCAAAAAAACCAACTGTAATTGCACCGAGTAAACATAAAATCATCCATGTCATACTAATGCGACGTGCATTTTTCATTACCTCGTGAGAATCAGCCGCCATAAACCGAGCTAAAATATGCGGTTGACCAAAATAACCAAGCCCCCAACCTAATAATGAAATAATGGCAACAAAATCCATATGCGCAAATATATTGGTATAATCAGGATTTAAAGACTCAATATTAGCCATTGCATCACTAAACCCGCCAGCATTAACCATTACCATAATTGGGGTTAAAATAAGTGCAAACATCATTAAGCTCGCTTGAATAGTATCGGTCCAACTAACTGCTAAAAAACCGCCAATAAATGTATAAGCAATAGTTGCACCTGCACCTGCTAACATCGCCCAGCCATAACTCATCCCTAAAGTACTTTCAAATAGCTTGGCACCAGCAACTACGCCTGAAGCACAATAAATAGTAAAAAAGATTAGGATAATAACTGCTGATATAATGCGTAATAATGAGCTTTTATCGTCAAAACGGCGAGCAAAATAATCGGGTAAAGTTAATGAATTATGATTTATTTCAGTAAAAACCCGTAATCGTCCTGCAATCAGTAACCAGTTTAAATAAGCACCTATAATTAAACCAACAGCAATCCAACTTTGAGAGATACCAAATAAAAAAACCGCACCTGGCAGCCCCATTAACAGCCAACCACTCATGTCGGAAGCTCCCGCTGAGAGCGCTGTAACAACACTACCGATACGACGTCCACCCAAAATATAATCACCAAAATTTTGCGTTGCACGAAACGCAATAAAGCCAATTGCAATCATGCCTAAAATGTACACAGCAAAGGTGACAATCATTGGTAACGACATATAAATTCAAAATCCTGTTTATAAATTCAAAAATTAGTCGGCTAGCTTATCATAAAAACACCTTGCTAAAAAGCAGGTGATGCATGAATATCATGCTCTTTGGAACAGAAGAGAATATAGAGTACAAAATCGATTATTTTTACAAAATAAGTTAATTATATTAGGTTACTTAAAGCTAATTTATATAAATAATCTAATTTAGCCTGCATAAAATCTTTAAATAGAGTATATAATAACAGACTCAATACTTCTGAAAATCATTATTTTGTGAAACAAGCAACTCGTATTCAAATTTTAGCGCGATTAAAAGATCATATTAAAGATCCAACAACTGAACTTGTTTATACAACACCTTTTGAGTTACTTATTGCCGTCGTACTTTCGGCGCAAGCAACTGATGTTAGTGTTAATAAAGCAACTAAGCCTTTATTTGCTGTCGCCAATACTGCTGAACAAATTTTAGCGCTTGGAGTAGATAAGTTAAAAAACTATATTCGTACAATAGGACTTTATAATAGCAAGGCAGATAATATTATTAAGACATGCCAAATATTGGTAGATAAATATCAAGGTGAAGTACCAGAAAATTTTGAATCACTGATTGAACTTCCCGGAGTAGGTAGAAAAACAGCGAATGTTGTCTTAAATACCGCCTATGGTTGGCCAACAATAGCCGTTGATACTCACATATTTCGGGTAAGCAACCGAACAGGATTTGCACCAGGAAAAACGGTTGAAGAAGTAGAAAAAAAACTACTTAAAGTGGTGCCTGATGAATATAAAATAAATTGCCACCATTGGTTAATTTTGCATGGACGTTATACTTGTATAGCAAGGAAACCAAGATGTGGGGCTTGTGTTATTGAAGATTTATGTGAATTTAAACATAAAGTTTACCCTGAGTGAGAATCAATGTCAGATAAATTTAAATTAAGCCATGATGAGATAAACTTGTTTAAAAGTAGTATTGGTAATACAAAAAAACTCAAACAAGACACTGTTATCCATAAACCATTAAAACGTTCTCAAAAAGCGATAGAATCTCAGAAAAACCAAAATGAAAAAGTTAATGCTGAGTTTTATTTTTCTGATGACTATCATCCATTATTGCAAGAAGATCCCATTCGTTACAGTCGAGAAAATGCAGATCCTAATGAAATCAAAAAATTACGTCGTGGCTTTTATGAGCCGGAATTTTTTTTAGATTTACACGGATTAACACTACTTGAAGCCAAAAAAGAGATAGCTGCACTTATTGCAGCGTGTTTACGTGAAAGAGCGCACTGTGCTTGTATTATGTATGGTCATGGTAAAAATATCTTAAAAAAACAAACGCCGATGTGGCTAGCACAACACCCACAAATTATCTGCTTTCATCAAGCGACTAAAGAGTTTGGTGGTAATGCTGCATTACTCATTTTGTTTGATATTAATAATCAATTGTCCAATAACCAAGATTTTCAAAACAATAAATAAGATACGATTAACGCAAAGATTGCTTTTACTACAAAAAAAAAGATCAATATAAAAAATTTACCAATGATAACGCTAAAATTGATACATGCGTTTTTATAGTGTGAAAGATACCTTAACCCAAGGATAATAGTTGCTATAGCATGATTGATTATTTCTAAATGAAGTGACTGATCATGTTGATCCTAATCAATAAAAAAGCCAGCTTAGAAATACTAGGCTGGCAAACATTGGAAGCAATGTGAGCAATGTCATACTTTCTTAGAAGTCTTGAGACGTTCCAACAAAGTACAGAATAATGATAATCATTCTCATTATTAAAAGCAAGCGTTATTTTGACTTTTTGCAAAATAATAAAAAATATTTTTCTTCCTCAATAACTTTGCAAGAAAGACCAATGATTAATATACATAAGAAAAGATTTGAAAGTGCAAAGTAGCCTCTGCACTTTTAAGAATTTTGACTAGATCATGTTTAATTGGATGTGGGTAAAATTGATTGATAATTATTTTTGATAAATAATTTCGACACCCTCTTCATCGCTTTCATCCCAGTCGTCAAAATCGTCATCATCATCGTCAAATACTTCTTCCATTGCTTTTTGATGATAATCATCCCACATAAATTCAACTTTTTCAGATGATGACTCTTCTTGCTCTGCTTCACGAGGATGAGTACTCATGTAGTCCATGAGATCCCAACATAATGCTTTAACTCCTTCACGATTAACTGCTGAGATAACATAATATTTATCTTGCCAATCAAGAGCTAAAGCAATTTCGGCTGCTCGTTTGGCACTCTCGTCTGCGCCTAATACATCCATTTTATTAAAGACTAACCAACGTGGTTTATTAGCTAATTTTTCGCTATATTGATTAAGTTCTTGGATAATAACTTTGGCATTTTCGATCGGATCGGAACCGTCTATCGGAGCAATATCAACCAAATGCACTAAAATACGACAGCGCTCTAGATGTTTTAAGAAACGAATACCTAAACCTGCACCGTCAGAAGCACCTTCAATCAATCCGGGAATATCTGCCACCACAAAACTTTGTTCATTATCCATTCTTACTACGCCTAAACTAGGAACTAAAGTCGTAAATGGGTAATCTGCAACTTTTGGTTTAGCTGCTGAAACAGATCGAATAAAGGTTGATTTACCGGCATTAGGTAAACCTAACATCCCAACATCAGCCAGAAGTAATAGTTCTAACAAGACATCACGCTTTTCACCTGGTGTACCGTCAGTTTTTTGTCTTGGCGCTCGATTAACCGATGATTTAAAGCGTGCATTACCTAAACCATGAAAACCACCTTTTGCGACCAATACTTTTTGTTGGTGATGCGTTAGATCACCAATAACTTCTCCGGTATATTTATCGGTGATTCGTGTCCCTACTGGAACTTTAACGGTGATATCACGACCACGTTTACCAGTACAATCTGAACCTTGTCCATTTTGTCCACGCTCAGCGCGATAGTTTTTTTCAAATTGAAAATCAACTAAGGTATTGAGATTTTCATCGGCAATAAAAAACACATCACCGCCGTCACCACCATCTCCTCCGTCAGGTCCCCCTTTTGGAATATATTTTTCACGACGAAAACCTACGCAACCATTTCCGCCGTCACCGGCTTCAACTCGGATTGAAGCTTCATCAACAAATTTCATGTCTTTTCCTCTTTTTTCCGGTTAATTAGCCATCCTTTTCTTGGGTGCCATACATGATGTCCAATTGTGGCAAACATAGCACCAGCAACGACAGATATTGCGCCAATATAACCTAAAATATTTAAATATTGCATAGCAAATTTTTCTGGCCAAATCAAAGCAAACAGATCTGAAAAAATCAGCGAAAACAGAGGGGTTAGTGTTGTCAAAGCACTAACTTGCGCTGCTTGCCACCTCTCCATTGCCATCACTAATGCCCCATAAGCAATAATCGTATTCAAACCACAAAAGATAATCGCAAATAGTTGGGTTGCATCTGCATTAGCAATTTTACTTGGTGAAGCAAATGGCCATAAAAAGACCGTACAGATTAGGTAAATTAACCAAAGTAGTTGTTCTGCACGTAATTTACGTAATAACACTTTTTGCGCCAGAGCATAACACGCCCAAGAGAGTGACGCTAATAATCCAAGCCAAACACCTATACCATATGAGGACATATGGTTAAATAGATCGGCAATATTTTTATTAAAAAATAATACTAACCCAGTGAGTAATATTAAAATACCAATAATCTGAGTAGGTCTTAATCGCTCTTTAAAAACAAAAGCACTTGAAATCATAAATATAACAATACCAGTTTGACCAATAACTTGGGAAGTTGTAGCAGATAGATACTGTACAGCACTAGCGAATAGCGCAAAATTACCCAGTAGTCCGAAACCAGCAATCATCAATAGGATAAAACGACGACGCTTTTTAAACAGCGCAAAATTAGGAAATTGTTTTTTATAAGCTAACCAAATGGTAATTCCGATTGCTGACATCCCTAAACGTGACCACGCTAATGTCAATGGATCTACAACAACCAATGCATATTTCATTGCAACTGGCACTATTCCCCACATCACTGCGGTTAACATAGCTAATGCAAAACCTAATTTAACATTTTGTTGCTTTATCATAATGAATAAATTTATGTAATATTCAAGAAATGAAAAAAGCCCCACAATATTGTGAGGCTTCTATAACTTTTGAATCGAGGTTAATTAGCTGTTAGCAACCACACTAACATAACGACGATTTTTAGGTCCTTTAACTTCAAACTTAACTTGTCCGTCAATCAAAGCAAATAGGGTATGATCGCGACCACAACCTACGTTAGTACCTGGGTGGAATTGAGTTCCACGTTGACGAACTAAAATATTACCAGCAAGAACTTCTTGACTACCATAACGTTTTACACCTAAACGTTTACTTTGGGAATCACGACCATTACGTGATGAACCACCAGCCTTCTTATGTGCCATTGTTCGATACTCCTATTAAGCGATTGCAGTGATCTTCACATCAGTGAACCACTGACGGTGACCTTGTTGTTTACGATAGTGTTTACGACGACGGAATTTAACAATTTTCACTTTGTCACCACGACCGTGTTCAACAATTTCTGCTTTAATTGTTGCACCTTCAACAAACGGAGCACCAACTTTGATGTCTTCACCATTTGCTACCATTAAAACTTTATCGAAAACAACTTCCGAACCTGTTTCGACTTCAATTTTTTCCAAGCGAACGACTTGTCCTTCGCTAACTCGGTGTTGTTTACCACCACTTTGGAAAACTGCGTACATACTTAACTCCGCAATAAAAAGCAGACGATCACTGATTTAACAAATATGTCTGCATTGATTAATCATATAGGGCGTGAATTTTACGCAAAAATAGCCTTTGTTGCAAGTGCTGTTTTCCAAAAGATCGCAAAAAGTTATAAAAAAGATCAGGGTGATACTATTTTCACGTTACAATAATTATCAATTATTATCAATCTGAACTATTTTATGGTGATCACCTGTTGGGTATCAATATGCCGAAAAAAAAAGTTAGCAAAAATGCGTCAATTATTAATCGTTTAACCCTATTAATGCTTTTTTTAGGAACCCTTGCTTTAGTCGCATTATCTATGTCAATCCAGATAGCTAATGATACTAAAGGTAGTGCATATATGATTAATCAATTAGGTTTATTGAGAATGAAAAACTACCAAATTTTGGCAATGGTTCCATTAAATCAACAAGATGATTACCGATTAAATCTCTTTACCGACATACCTTCTTCTGAGCAATATTTAGCGCTGTTTAAACGTTATGATTTACTTGATGAGTATAACCAATTACAAGAGGAATGGATAAACCAAATTACCCCTAAAATACAGCAAGCGCAAAAGATTGACGATATCAAAAATGACATTGATTCCTATGTTACTCGCATTAATCATTTAGTACATAAGATAGACCAAAAAACAGAGAGTCAAATTCAGTCTATTTCTCGGTTACAACAATTATTTATTGTCATAATTGTGCTGTTTTTAATTATCCAAATCTATTATTTACGGTGTTATCTTCTCGCTCCATGGCGAAAACTTATTGATATGGCTAATGCTATTTCGCAACATGATTTTAGTAAACGTTTTAATATTAGGGCAAAAAAAAATGAGTTTGATCTTTTAGGACAAGCTTTTAATAAAATGTCCGAACAAATAGAGTCACAATATTTAATATTGGAAGAGCGCGTTGCTGAAAAAACAGCTGCATTACAACAAACCAACAAGATTGTTTCATTTCAGTATCAAGCAACTAAACAATTACATACTCCTGAGCCATTATGTGAACGTTTTTTAATAATTTTGCGTGAATTAGAAGAGTTAGTACCATTAACCCAATTTCAAATCCGTTTTTATGAATCGGATGATCTCGAACATTATCAACAAATCAGCTACGACAACCAACAAAAACTACCCTATTGTCAGAATCCAAAATGTAATGCTTGTTTGATCTCATCTAAACCGCATAAAAAAAATAGTTTCCAACGCTACTGGTATCTTCAAGACAATGGCGAAAAATATGGGATTTTATTTGCTATTCAACCTACCGATATAGTACTTAGTAATGAACAAGAAAATTTGATTACTGGGCTTATTGAACAGATGACCACTGCCATGATGTTAGATAGGCAAATAGAACAACAAAAACAATATTTATTAATGAAAGAGCGTTCAGCTATGGCTAGAGAATTACATGATTCGATAGCCCAGTCACTATCTTGCTTGAAAATACATATTAGCTGTTTACAGATGCAAGCAGATCTAACCTCACAAAATAGCATTGATCTACTTACAACTATGCGCAAAGAAGTGAATATTACCTATTCACAATTAAGAGAGCTGATTACTTCTTTCCGTTTACGACTTAATCAAACCGGTTTTTATGCTAGTTTAATTGAATTAATTGAAGAGTTTAATCAAAAATTACAATTTAACATTCAGTTAGAATATTTATTACCTTTGAATATTATCAATAGTAAATACGCATTTCATTTATTACAGTTTATTCGTGAAGCCTTGAACAATATTTATAAACATGCTCAAGCTTCACATACTAGGATAAGTTTAACAATCGATGACAATCAAATTATTTCGGTCTGCATTGAAGATAATGGTGTTGGTTTACCAAATGATATTAAGCAAGATAATCATTATGGACTGATTATTATGCGTGACCGCGTTGAGATACTTAATGGTAATTTAACGATTAATAGTCAACCCCACCAAGGGACACAAATTATGGTAACATTTAAAGCGAATAAGACCATTCCTTTTAAAATAATAGAAGAGTAATACATGGAACAATTAAATAGTTCAATACTGCTTATTGATGATCACCCTATGTTAAGAAATGGTGTTAAACAATTAATTAATACCATAAGTCATTTTGAAATTGTCGGTGAGACAGGCTCTGGCATAGAAGGGGTAAAATTAGCTGAAAAACTTGATCCTGATATTATTTTACTCGATATTAATATGTCTGATGTAAGCGGATTAGAAATTTTACGCTATTTGCGCGAAAAAAATATTTCAAGTCGTATCATCATGTTTACGGTATCAGATGCTAAAGAAGACATTATTACAGCATTAAAAATGGGTGCTGATGGTTATTTACTTAAAGACATGGAACCCGAAGATTTTTTAAAAGCGCTAAAAGATATTTCAATGGGTAAAGTCATCATGGATGAGGCAATTTCGCATATTATTCTTAATTACATGCGACAAGGTGGTGAGCCGACGACAAAACAGATCCATGATGTTAATTTATTGACACCTAGAGAAAATGAAATATTTAATCTATTAGTCAAAGGATTATCCAATAAATTGATTGCTAAGGATTTGGACATCGTAGAAAGCACAGTGAAAGTACATATCAAAAGCATTTTTAAGAAACTTAATTTTAAATCACGTATGGAAATGACAGTATGGTACTTACAAAGTAAAGAGTGAGCTTTATTGCAATAAGGCAGGTAAATAATAGGATTATTTACCTGATAATATTAATGTTGAGAAAACCAATTTAACTTTTCTCGTAGTGCTACAACCGGCCCAATAATGATTAAACTTGGACTACAAGCTTGTATAGAGAGTTGGGCTAGATTACTCAATACGCCAGAGATGACTTTCTGTTTAGTTGTAGTACCCTCTTCAACAATGGCTACAGGTGTATTGATATCCATACCATGTTTAATTAATTGTTTTCCAATATTTTCTGCTTGTGATAGCCCCATGTAAAATACCAACGTCTGTTTTTCAGCAGCTAAACTTTGCCAATCAAGATGACTGCCATCTTTCAAATGACCGGTGACTAAACGAACACTATGGGCATAATTCCGATGTGTTAACGGTATTCCACTATAGGCCGAACATCCGGAAGCAGCGGTGATCCCCGGTACAACAGAAAAAGGAATATCTGCATTAAACAGGGTTTCAAGCTCTTCGCCTCCACGACCAAAAATAAAAGGGTCACCTCCTTTTAAACGCACCACACGCTTACCTTTTTGAGCCTGCTCTAACAGTATTTGATTAATTTGTTCTTGTGGCACACAGTGAAATCCCGGACGTTTCCCAACAAATATTCGTTGAGCGTCACGACGTGCAAGATCCATAATTTCATCAGAGACTAACCTATCGTAAACAATAATATCAGCTTGTTGGATCTGTTGTAGACCTTTTAAGGTTAATAATCCTGCATCACCCGGTCCCGCACCGACTAAAACGACTTCACCTCGATAATCAAGCGAGGTATCAAACAATTCATTTGTTATTTTCTCGACATGTTCGAAATCTTTATTTGCCAGCGCTTGAGCTAATCTATCATGAGCGAACAATTTTTCCCAAAATCGACGGCGCTCAGCTATTGTTTGGTAAGTGGTTTTTACTTTATTACGCAGATAACCTGCATATTTAGCTAATTGCCCTAAATGTTGCGGTAAAATTGATTCTAATTTTTCACGTAATAGACGTGCTAAAACAGGCGCATGACCTTCTGATGATACAGCAACCATAATGGGAGAACGATCAATAATTGAGGGCATAATGAAACTCGCATCTTTCGGAGAATCAACCACATTACAAAAAATACAACGATTTTCAGCTTCAATACTCACTTTTTGGTTAGTTTCTTGACTATCAGTAGCTGCGATAACTAACCATTTCTTATTAAGTAATTCGGCACTAAATTCACCTTGAACCAAAACTAATTTTTTCTGAGCATTCCAACACATGAATTGTTCGTTAAATGTTTGCGCATTAACCGTAAGTTTGGCACCAGCTTCAAGTAATAATCGAGCTTTTCGTTCAGCAATTTCACCGCCACCAACTAATAGGCATTCACGATTTTCTAACTTACAAAATAGGGGTAAATAATCCATAGTACCTCAAAATAGAAAATTATCTGTTAAATGTTCAGTGCCAACTCTGTTTTAAATATACAACCTTATTGATTATTCTATTTTTTGTACCACGTCATTTGGAGGAACATTAACTTCACTAAAACAAAAGTTGTCATAGGTAATTTATATTTTATATTTTTATAAGCGGTTGATTGTTATCTACAATGTATTAACAACCACCGCTATTTGTTATTCTTAGGATCGCGATAAGGTATCTTTATCGGATAAATTTAGGGTCTTTCGGATTTGGGCGTACTATACCAATAGCCTAGCCCCATAAATGCTACCCCCGATACAATATTACCCAATGATACCCATAGCAGGTTGTGACCAATACCGAGTAATGTGTAAGCTTCGCTGTGGTGACCAAACCAAGACAAAGCAAATAAAGTCATATTAGCAACCGAGTGTTCATAACCGCAGGCGATAAAGGCAAGTAAACACCACCAGATAGCAATAAATTTCGCACTTCCCTCTACCCGATTGGCCATCCAAATTGCTAAACAGACTAACCAGTTACATAAGATCCCTCTAAAAAATAGTGCAGATGCTGAAGCCGATGTTTTAGCTAACGCGGCAGTATGAACTAAACTGGTATCTGTTGAAAGTAAAGGGGTCGCAGCATAAAAGTACAATGCAGCAACTAAAATTGAACCTAATAAGTTACCTAACCAAGTTTGCGGTAGTATTAACCACATCTGAAGATGTGTGATTTTTTTACATTTCACACCAAAGGTTAAAAACATGGTATGTCCGGTAAATAATTCAGATCCAGCAATAACCACTAATGTTAATGCAATACCAAAGGTCGCACCCATAACTAAAGGTCTAATAGAAGGATCAAGAAGATTTCCTAAAGTGAAAATTAAGATAATACCTAATCCCACATATGCTCCAGCCATAGCGGAACTTAGCCAAAATCCACAAGGATTCGTTTTTGCTAAACGAACAATACGCGCTGCATTAGTCGCGCATTTATTAATAGTTTCAGTATACATAATTAGTTAACCTTTAAAATTTGCTGTTAATGTGATTTTACTTGCACAAATCCATCGTCATTAACTTTCACTTCATAATGTGCAACCGAGTGTTGTTCATCTTCCAAACAAAAACCGTCTTTTAAACGAAAACGTTGTTTCTTTAAAGGGCTGGCAACCCATAACTGATTTTCATGCTGGCTGATAATACCGCGCGATAAAACACTCGCTTTGGCAAACGGATCGATATTACTAATGGCATAAAGTTCACCATTGTTATAAGGACGAAAAATAGCAACATGATCATTCCCCACCAGTGCGCAAACACCTGTTTCGGGCAGAATATCATCAAGTTTGCAAACAGTTACCCATTGACTCATATTATTCTCCTAACATTTATTTGACGTTCAGCTTCTGTAGCTGGGCGGTGTTGATCACGTTCTGGAACAAATTGAACATTTTCATCGCGTTTATCACTGTTAATGAAATGTGCGAATCGTCGTTGATTTTCAGAATGTTCAACAGTCTCTGTCCATTCACATACCATTAATTTACGCAAGCGAGCCATTTCACTTTCGAGTTCTGCATTAATACCTAACTTATTATCAATAATTACGCTACGTAAATAATCCATTCCACCTTCTAAATTTTCAAGCCAGACGGAGGTTCGTTGTAATTTATCTGCGGTGCGAATATAGAAAATAATAAAACGATCTATGTATTGAATTAAGGTGTTTTTATCCAAATCTGCTGCCAATAAGTCTGCATGACGTGGTTTCATACCACCATTACCACATACATAAAGATTCCAACCTTTTTCTGTCGCAATAATACCAATATCTTTACCTTGAGCTTCTGCACATTCACGAGTACAACCTGAGACACCCAATTTGAATTTATGTGGTGCGCGAATACCTTTATAGCGGTTTTCCAGTTCAATACCCAAGCCGACACTATCACCCACACCATATCGACACCAAGTACTACCTACACAGGTTTTAGCCATTCTTAAGGCTTTGGCATAAGCGTGACCACTTTCAAAACCGGCCGCGATAAGTTCTTTCCAAATAGCTGGAAGATCATCTTTTTGCGCACCAAATAGACCAATACGTTGTGATCCAGTAATTTTAGAATAGAGGTGATATTTTTTGGCGATGTTACCAATAGCAATTAATCCTTCTGGTGTGATTTCGCCACCAGCACTTCTTGGGATGACCGAATATGTACCGTTTTTTTGAATATTACCTAAGAAAATATCATTGCTATCTTGTAGAGGAATTAAATCTTGTTTAAGCACATACTCATTCCAACACGATGCTAATAAAGAAGCGACTATCGGCTTACAAATTTCACAACCATAGCCATTACCATGTTTTTTAATGACTTCATCAAATGACCTTAAACCTTCAAAACGAATTAGATGATACAACTCCTGACGGGAATATTTAAAATGTTCACATAATGCATGACTTACTTCAATACCTTGTTTTTTTAATTCTAAATTAAGAATTTGTGTCACTAATGGGATACAACCACCACACCCTGTCCCCGCTTTTGTTTCTGCTTTAATTGCAGCTACAGTATGGCATCCGGCTTTTATCGCATTAATAATCTTCTCTTTACTTACATCAAAACAAGAACAGATTTGCGCCGAGTCAGGAAGCGCTTCAACCCCCATTGCCGGTTTAGCGCCAGCATGGGACGGGAGTATTAATGTATCTGGATGCTCAGGTAACTCCATATTATTCAGCATTAATTGTAATAAGTTACTATAATCTGCTGTATCGCCAACTAACACTGCGCCCAATAATTGTTTATTATCATTAGACACAACTAATTTTTTATAAACAGGGACATTTTCATCTAAATAAATGTAACTCCGACTTCCGGTCGTTTTAGCTTTAGCATCACCGATACTACCTACATCCACCCCCATAAGTTTCAATTTGGCGCTCATATCTGCGCCCGCAAATTGGATTGTTTCACCCATTAAGTGGCCTAATGCAACTTGAGCCATTTTATAACCAGGCGCAACTAAACCAAAAACCTTACCTTGCCAACAAGCACATTCACCAATAGCATAAATATCTGGATCAGATGTTTGGCAAAAATCATTAATGACTATGCCACCTCGAGTACCCATTTCGAGTTCACACTCTTTGGCTAATTTATCATTGGGCCTGATACCTGTTGAAAACACGATAAAATCGATTTCGAGTGAAGAACCATCTGCAAATTGCATGACTTTACCGTTAGGCGTATGAATGATTTCTTGGGTATTTTTACTGGTATGAACTTTAACACCCATCTCTTCGATTTTTCGGCGTAACTGTTCACCACCCATAACATCAAGTTGTTCTGCCATTAAGACTGGCGCAAATTCAACTACATGAGTTTCCATGCCTAAATTTTTCATCGCACCTGCGGCTTCAAGTCCTAATAAACCACCACCAACAACAACGCCTGTTTTACAATGGCTAGCACACTCTTTTATAGCATTAAGATCTTCGATGGTACGATAAACAAAACAGTCTGGGCCATTAGCACCTTTGATAGGTGGAACCCAAGGATGAGAGCCTGTAGCAATAATCAATTTATCATAGGCAACAATTCTACCTGTCTGCGAATGTACCTCTTTACGTTGGCGATTGATTAAGATCGCGCGTTCACTCAATAAAATATTGATATTGTTTTCTTCGTATAATCCTTCACGTACCAAAGAAAGCGCTTCAGCAGTATGATCGGAAAAATAAGAAGAGAGGTGTACTCTGTCGTAGGCAAGACGAGGTTCTTCGCAAAAGATAGTAATGTTAAACTGATCGGACTGCATTTTATCAATTAACTCTTCAATAAAACGATGTCCGACCATCCCATTACCGATAATAACGAGATTGGTTTTACTCATAACAAACTCCAATTCTATTTTATTCAATTATTTAATTTTTATTCTCTCCACATTGTATGAAACTTTGTACAGAATATAATTACCCTCAAGGATTACCACTTTAGTAGTAATCGAATTAAGATACATAAAATCAATTTGTTATGAATATTGACTTGTTAATTTAATCAACAGTGATCAACAAAGGTTAACTTACCTACGTTTTTTTACTGAGAGAGGATGATTTTATCAATCATGGTGTTAATAACATTATAGGCTATTAATCTTTTACAATTATTTATCTTATCTATGATAAGCTTGCCGATTAATATTGAAGATAGATGAATGACTAAGCAAAAGTTAAGATTTATAAAAATTAATTGACCATTCCTTGACTCACAAATTCATTCATTAAATATGAGTAAGATGCAGGGCAATTAAGAGATTATTAATGTGTGCAATTTACAAAATTTTATTAACTTTATCGTAGGTTATTTGTAGCTGATAATGATGATAAAGAAGTATAAAAAACCCAATTAATGAATAAGTAAGCGAATAAAAATATCTATTAAAAATGATTGCAAATTAAAATTAAAACATTATAATTAGCCGACTAAATAAATTGGGTGATAATAATTGAATTACAATTCAAGGATACTTCCTTCTCGTGAAACATTAGCACGAGCGCAAAGATTTAATAATGAAGACATCGTCGATGTTTCTGGCGTTGATTTAGTTTTAAGTTTGATTACAACTGCCGATTTAATTCGTTCAAACATTTACGCTCAATTAGCTAAAGATTACGATGTATCTGAAGGGAAATTTGCCTTATTAATGTCATTGTTTTCAGAAGGTGAAACTTGTGCTGGTGATCTGGCATTACGAATAGGTGTAACAGCTGCGACCGTATCAGTAATGGTTAAACGCATGCTGGTTGCACCAGAGCCTTTAATCTCAATGACAAAAAACGGTGAAGACGGTCGTTCACGTTTAATAGCATTAACTCCTGCAGGTGTGAATCTTATTCAAAATGCATTACCCAATCACCTTAAATCGATTCGTGCTTTTGCTCAGGTTCTAAATCCTCAAGAACAAGAATCCTTAATATTAATGTTACGTAAATTGTTACGAAAATAATTAACTTTAAAAGATTTAAAGTGACCTTATTTTACTTAAATACTTAGCTGACTAAATAAATGGAAAATAAGCTAGATTATGAAAAAAAATATCAAAATTCCTGTTATATTTTTACTATTACTTACGTTTGGATCATGTTTAATTTACTTTGGTTCAAGAAATGATGCGGTTACTGTAGCTAAAAGCATTAAATCCGGGGTATTAACCGCTGATGAAGTCAATGTTGCTTTCGAAAATGTGGGAGGTAAAGTCATCAAACGTTTTGTACAAGAATCACAACTTGTAAAAAAGGGTGATGCTTTAATGCAGTTAGATGATATTGATACCAAAATAGCTATTGAGCGCCTTACTGCACTTGTTGATAGCCAACAAGCCTCTGTGAATCAAGAGCAAGCAGCGATCGAAATAGCGGTGAATGATACAAATCTTACTGAATTATCTACTTGGCGTAAAATTGAAGAGGTTCAAGCCAATTTAGAGGCTGCGCAATCGGCTCGTGATTTAGCTAACACTGAATATGCTCGACATACACAACTACGTAAGACGGGAGGTACATCACAGTCGCAACTAGATAGTACCCGTAACACTTATGTTGCAACCAAAATGCAAGTAGTACAAATTGAGAGTCAATTAGCCACATTGATGATCGGTGCTACACCTGAACAAATTCGTCAGTTCGAACAAACCAAAAGTGCGACAGGTATGACGTTACAATCTATCACGATTGCAAGACAAAAAATCGAAAATCGTCAAAATCAATTAGCACAACTCAAAGCACAATTAATGCAAGCGGAAGCAGAGTTGAAACAACTACAGGTAAATTATCAACGACTTACTTTAGTTGCACCTGAAAATGGTAAAGTACTAAAAATTATGTATGAAGATGGTGAAGTCGTGCCAAACGGCGCTCCGGCAGTATTATTAGAAACTGATCGCAAATATGTTGATATTTATGTCAACGAAAAAATGGTCAATGATTATCAACCCGGAACATCTGTCACCGCCAACGTCATCGCATTAAATAAAGAGGTGAAAGGCGTTATCCGTTTTGCGACAGCAGCACCTTCTTTTGCTGACTTACGAATGACACGAGAAAGAGGACAAGCCGATTTAACCTCTTATCAAGTCAGAATTTATATCGAACCGATTCCACAACTACTAACCGGAATGACACTTGAGGTCGATGATGCAAAACATCATTAAATCTATTTTAGAAGAGCTTGATGCAATGTTATCAGGCCATTTTATACCTTACTATAAAGTTTCGCTTGGATTAGCGGCTATTATTGCGCTAATCTTTTCCTTAGTATTAAGTCATGGTGCAGTTTTTGAAGGAAAAATTGCCGTTATTGATCTGGATGCTTCTAATTATTCAACTGAATTAATTAGCAAAATTAATACTTCGCCTTATATTGAAGTATCTGAAGTGATCAGATCTCCGGTAAATCCAATACCACTTGTTTCACATGATCGTAATTTAGGTGTGTTATATATTCCTAAAGGTTTGGAGAAAAGTTTAAAAAAAGGTGATCAAACCGTTCGTTTAGGCTATTTTGCCGATGATACTAATGATGCCCAAAATGCTAAAGTACTTCAAAGTCTCAATGAATATATTCCTGAATTAGGTGCTGAATTAAGTGTTAATCAGGTTGCCGCGCTAGGATTAGGGCGAGATGGTACTGAAGCGGTATTATCGCCTATGCAACTTAAAACACGATATATGTTTAATCCAGCTAGCGCTTCAACAATATCAACGATTATTTATTTTGTTTATTTCTTCTCCTCTTTAACCTACGGCCTAACCTCGTTAATGATAATTGGTCGTTTAAAAGTAACCGGAATGTGGAATATCGCCTTAGAAAGAGGGCCATTAGCTCTATTAGCCAGAACAATTCCTTACGCATTATTCTACACTACCGCATTAACCCTCATTACGGCTCTGTTAGTCAATTTTGGACAACTGCGTTTTGACGGTAATTATTTTGCTTATTTACCGAGTGTATTTATGACAGGATTGGCCTTTGGCTGGTTAGGTCTTTTACTTTCTTGGACCACCAATAATCCTGGCGAAGGGGCTAGTCGAATGATTTTTTTAATTCCGCCTGGATTTATAATGGGCGGATCAACTATGGCTGTAGGTATTATGCCTCTATGGACATATTATCTTAGTCATGCTTTCCCATTAGTTTGGTTATTCCGTTTTTTCCGAGATTTTGCTATGCGAGGGCGGTCATTAATCGATATGTTAGCAACTTATGGCGCATATATTATCTATTTAAGTATTATTGCTTTTGTGGTCGTGATGTTTGTTAATCGTGTAACTAAATCGGCTGTAGCATCTTAATTTTCAAACAGATTAAGATTGTTGTTTCTTAACTCCCTTTTAGTCAACTTTTAGTCCAGTGGTAAGAAGGGATCACCAACAATAGTGTGACTAAAAACATAAAAAGCAGACAATTTATTAATGAAATAAATCGGTCTGCTTTGACTTAATAATTTAACGGATATTTGCATGAAAATGGATTTTTTGAAAAAACTATTTTATCAACGATCGGTCAAAAATAGAGGTTTAGTAGCCTAGTATTATTTCGTGTAATCATCTTAACAGCATAATATATAAGTCAAACTTGTTGATTTTGTTAATTTTTACTATCAAGATGTTTCAGGAAAAGGCTACGTTTTAATATAAACCACTTGTCACACTTATTTTTTCTCAATTATTACTTCATTTGTTGCTGTTTTTGCTAAAGTCAGATCATTAAAACAATGGACTGATAATCCTACTTTATGATTAACTGATTGAGGTGAGTCAATACCAACAATTTGACAATTAGCATTATAAGCAGATTCAATACCTGCAACTGAATCTTCAAAAACGATACATTGCTCAGCCTCTAACCCAAGTGCCTTAACTCCCTGCAAATAACCGTCTGGCGCTGGTTTTGTTTTTGCAACCATTTCACCAGTAATAAATATGGGTGGTTTAGGTAAGTTAAGTTTGCTATATCGCGCTTGTGCTACCGGTTTGGTTCCCGAAGTGACAATACCCCAAGGAATATTAAGCGCAGATAATTGTTGTAAAAAGTTTGATGCACCAGATATTTCATCTACTTCGGCAATGTCTTTGGCTTCTAATTGTTCCAACCACAAAAACTCTTGCTCAATATACTCATCGGGTTTATTAGGTAAAAAAAACTTGATGTTATCTATCGCTTTCCTACCATGAATATTATTTAGTAAATAGGTATGATCGAGTTGATGCCGATCAGCAAATTTTAAATAACAGCGCTCCACTGAAGAAAGTGAATTAACTAAAGTCCCATCTAAATCAAAAAGAATTCCTTTGGCTTTCATTTATAACGTCCCTACCCTACCGCTTATACGGATCTAACATTGAATAAAAAATTTTAAGGCTAAAATAACCTTTTTTATCAATAATATCAATGCTTTCTTTAAATACAAAATAGTGAAAAATCAACAACAATTCAATAAATTGGTACTGCAATTTTAGATAACATTTCACAAAAATTTTTAAGATTTAATTTCGCTGAATTCAACATCTAAGTTTTAAATAAATGACAAAGAAAGGTTAAATTTCAGTGATTGTGTTAGTCATATACACTTTAACGGATTGGTTTTAGCTCGCTAACCAACAGACATGATGAATAATGCCTGCCAAGAGATGTTATGACTCTTTTTTAGATCATAATAAACATAAGTTGATCCGTTTCTATGTTAGTGACGTTAAACCTTACAATGAAATAACCGCTATGTCTGATAGTGTTTAGTCCTATCATGATAAAAATAAACACTATAATTATGTTTAACTTACCGGTTATGCTTACATCATCGCGGTAACGGTCACTTTTTGAAAATACTTGTCAAAATGATTCATATTAACAAATCCGGTTTGTGATTCCATTGCATTAAGCATTCCCATTGTCATGGCTCGCTTAAGCATAACTTCTATATTTTCATTTTCATGAATACTAACGGCAAGGCCTGCCAAAGTCACATCACCAGAGCCAACTGGGTTAACTACATTTATGTTGGGGATACTGATTTGATAACAACGATTATGACATCGAGCAAATGCACCGTTTTTACCTAATGACATGATGACATAGGTAATATTATCAAGTAGTGGGTGACTAACCGCTTTCATCAAAGAGTGGGGATCATTTGCATCAATATCCATTTGAATAATTTGCTGTAACTCATCTTTATTTGGTTTAATTAAAAAAGGTTTATCTTTTAATCTCAGCGTTTGCAGTAAGACTTTTCCAGATGAATCAAGTAATACTGGGATTTGATGTTTATTGGCTTGTGCAATTAATCTTGCATAAAAATCATTCGGAAAACCTTGTGGCAACGATCCTGAAATGGTAATCACCTTTGATTGACTGAGTAAAGATTGATAGTGCTGAAAAAATACACTGACATCTTGATCATCTAAAACCGGACCTGATTCAAGAATTTCGGTTTGATTTCCTTCGTGTAAAATCGCAATACAATTTCTGGATTCTTGTTGAGTCACATAAAAATTATAAGCAATTTTATCGTTATCTAACTCTTTTTGAATATATTGACCGGTTGTGCCTCCAATAATACCGGTAGCCAAAACGGGAATGCCTGAGTATTTGATCCCTCTGGTCACATTCAGACCTTTTCCTCCGGCTGTTTTTTTTACATTAGTTACACGGTTAATGTCGTTAATAACTAATTTATTTAATGGATACGATATATCCACTGAAGGATTCATCGTAATTGTTAATATCATATTCTCACCTACGTTTTAATACTGTTGCGAGAAATAACAACCCAATATTACTAAATAAAGTACAATCATCTGAATTTTGTCAATACCAATTTGTGATCTTGTACTCAATCGCAAAAAAATCAATTTGCTTTATATTTAGAGTCAATACAGTATTTTTACCCGTTTAAACTATCAGTAATTGCAAAATTAAACAGTGATAAAACCTATTCCTTTTGCTTCAAACTCTTGTTGGCATTTACTGTCCACACCAGTATCAGTAATAATGGTATTTAATTTATTAAGTGGTAATACGACATTAAATCCATTACGTCCAAACTTTGATGAATCTAAAACTGCTATGACATTTTTTGCTGCATTTGCCATAACACTACTGATAGTATAACCTTCATTAAAAGTTGTTATTCCCCTGTTAGCATCGATTCCATCTGCACCTACAAATAAAACATCAGCAGAAATGCCATCTAATGACTGCTCGGCGATTTTTCCATGAAAAGAACGTGTTTTTTGCCTAAGCGTACCACCACACATAAACAACATAATGTCACTGTTATCGGAAAGGATAAAAGCAGAAGTTAAGCTATTGGTGATAACGGTAATATTTTTTAATTTAACCAACTCTTCAGCTATCAACATGGTGGTACTACCACTGTCTAAAATAATAGTATCACCCTCTTTTACATGTTTAACCGCTTCAATTGCAATACGTTTTTTAGCTTCAATAAATCGCTGATAACGCTCTTCTAATTGCAATTCTTTAAATGATTTTGTTTCGTCATTAATCATGATTTTGGTTGCCCCACCATGAAATCGAGTCAGAACACCCTGTTTTTCTAACAATCTTAGGTCGGTTCGAATTGTCACTTCTGAAACTTCATACTGTCCTGCTAAGTCACTGACCAACACCGTACCTTTCAGGTTAAGAAGTTCTACTATTTGCTGACGTCTTTCACTTGCATTCATAATATTTCCTTTTTCGAAAACTTTTCAGCAGTGTATAACAAACAAAATCAAAAGATAAGCTTTCTTTTAATGACGGGTGCAAATCAAATAACTACCTACAATTTAATAATATCTTGCCATTCATCGGTTTACCATTTAAGGAACTCACTTGCTTAATAAACCAATTGAAATCGCCGACACCGGCAATAAGTGGATCTAGTTTGATTTTTCCGTCCATAAAAAATTGACTCACTAATTGCCACTCTTTACCCGGCCATGGGGCGGAATAATTCATCCAACTTCCCAGAATTTCTAGTTCTTTTCTTAAAATCAATCCAAACACTTGTTCCGGTAGTGTTATATCGGTATGTAAGGTGCCTATTAAGCCGATTTTTGCTCTCGGGCCTGCAATTTCAATAGCTAATCGAACCGTAGCAGGCGAACCTGCGGTTTCTAAAACAATTTGCTCAAAACGGCAAGGTAATAAGGCATGGTTAATATCTGACGCGGCAAGATCTTTAGAATTATAAACTTGATCGGCACCTAATTGTTTGGCTAGGTTAAGACGTTCTTGATTGATATCAACCACGGTAATGGATTTTGCCCCCATCGCTTTCGCACATTGCATTGCAAGTAATCCAATGGTACCTCCTCCCACAATAATCACATGCTTATCTTGGCAACCACCAGCTAATAAGAGTGTATGCATACCAACTGTCATAGGCTCAAAAAAAGCTCCTTCCATCGCACTTACGCCCTTTGGTAATTTAAAAGCATTTTTTTTGTCTAATACAATATATTCTGCAAGGCCTCCGGTAACTCTTGATCCAACAAATACATAATTTTTACAAAGTGAATAATAATGCTTCTGACACTCATCACATTTAAAACATGGTAATAAGGGAACACAAGATATTAAATCGCCAATTTCAAATTCAGGAACATCACTTCCTTTTTCAATAACTTCACCACTAAATTCATGACCTAACGTGATAGGATAAAAATGCGCCCCATGATGAAATATGCGAGGAATATCCGAACCACATAATCCAGAATAAGCAACTTTTACAAGTATCTGCTGTGAAGATTTTATTTTGGGTATTGCAATATCTTCAATAGATAGAGATCCGCCTTCATTAACAACGACCGCTTTCATGTTCTTTTCCTTTATTGGTAATTAAATTACGTTAATGTATAGCTTTCACTGATTGCTCAGTGAAAGATTTAAATTAATTAGGTGGTATGTTATTTATCGATTAGTTATTTTATTTATCGACTTGATTTATTTGCTGTTCTTTCAACAATAATTTATATTTTTGCGCACGTTTCCAGGTCAAAAATAGACAGAAGAGATAAAACAATCCAATAAGCGCAAAACCAATAGGTTGTTTTAAATTAACAAGTTGAACCATAATATAGGTAATTGGTGAGCCACCTTGATCCATTGCACCAACTGAAATCCCACTACCTGCAGTAACAGTTCCGGCATTAACAGCTAACTGGGTTGTTAGAGGAACCATCTGGGTTGCAATCCATAAAGTAATCGCAATAATAATTGCCCCAGAAATAATAATTCTAAACAAATTACCCTGATGAATTGCGACTCCCATAGCGATGAAAAAACCAATAGTAGCTAAATCACCAAACGGTAGCACTTCATTACCCGGAAGAATGACTGCAATAAATATACTTAAAGGAATAAAAATCAAACTAGCAGAGACAACGGTAGAATGACCTAATAATAGTGCGGGATCTAATCCGATAAGGAAATCTTGTCCACCAAATTTAGATTGTAAATGCTTACGAGCTTGTTTAGATATTGGGGTTAAACCATCCATGATTGGTTTAATAACTCGAGGCATTAATAACATTACCGCTGCTGTTTGAATAGCTAATTGTAATGTTTGTTTTAATCCATATCCGGCTAATAAACCTAATATAATCCCCATGAATAAACCAACTGTCACAGGCTCACCAAAAGCACCAAATCGTTTTTGCATATCTACAGCATTAAAATTGATCTTATTAATACCTGGAATCTTTTCTATTACCATATCGACAAACACAGCAATTGGACCGCAGTATGCTGAAGTTCCATGAGGAACAGCGATGCCGTCTAATTCAAAAAATTCTTTAGTATCTTTTGCAAACCAATCACCCAATTTATAAGCAATAACAGCATGCACAATTACGCCAACAATACCTAACCAATACGAACCTGTTGCGATATAAACCAGCGCACCAGTAAATGTCATATGCCAGATATTCCAAATATCGACGTTAACAACGCGAGTTAGCCTTAAAACTAGCATTAAGATATTTACGGCTATGGCAATTGGAATAGCAACTAAGGCAATTTGTGAAGCCCACGTCATTGGCGCGGCGCCCGGCCAACCAACATCAACAACATTTAAACTAATGTCAAATCTTTCCGCCATTGCTTGGGCTGCGGGTCCAACAGAGCTGGTTAATAATCCGACCACTAAACCAATACCGACAAATCCGATCCCAATATGAATACCTGCTTTTAACGCATCACCAATTTTCATTCTTAACACTAATGAAAAAAGAATAATGACAATAGGTAGCATCACAGATGGACCTAGATCCAAAATATACTGCATAATTTCAGTAAACATAGATTTATCCTTTTAAAATAGCTAATATTTTTTCTTTAAGTTGGTCAATGCCAACGCCTGAAACAAAAGGCATTCCATGTACAATAGGAATATCTCCAAAAGTTTGATCCATCTTGGCGGTGGTACAGATCAAGTCCACATCATCAATAAAAGAACTAATTTCATTAATACGACACTGCACAAGGTCTAATTGAATATTATTGTCATTGCACAGATCCTTAATCTCCTCTGCTGCTAATGTTGAGGTTGCTACAGCACCACCACATGCAACGATTATCTTTTTTTTCATAATGCCTCCTGAAACTTATTGATTAAATATCACACGGTTAAAACGCACAGCTATTTCATTTGGCGATGCATTTAACAAGAATTGATAGAATTCTTTATTCTGTAGATTTGTAAAAAGGGCTTTTAACAGTTCGAGTTGATCTTTAGGTGAAGTAACGACCAATGAAATAATCAGTGAAACATCGACAGTACCTGTATCATCAGCGCGATTAAAAGTAACTGGCGATTGGGTTCGAATGATAAAGATAGCTGGACTGTTTGCATGTTCTGCCTCACAGTGAGGAATAGCGACTGCATAACCATCAAGTGCGATACCAGTAGGAAATAAAGCTTCTCGTTTAATCAAAGCGTTTAAATGGCTCTCTTTGACAATCTCTTTTTGTTGTAATTGCTTACTTATATAAGTTAATGCTTCTGTCTCGTTATTAAAAACTAGATTATCTTCGAAAAGAAGCTGACATTTATTCATACTTGATCTCCACATTGGTTATTCATTTAGATTCTTATTATTAATTTCGAAATCAAAAGGTATATCGAAAGATTATTTACTTTCGAAATAAAAAGCAAACAGAAAAGTGTTTTTTTGTGATCGAAATCTATTTTTCAAAAATTAAGCTGAAATTTAAGATTTTGCTCCCATGTCACCCTCGTAAATAAAACATGATCCAGATCACAAAAAGAAATTTTTTATATTGCAAAATAAGATTAAAATGACAAAATGTTACCCGTAACAAAGCGTAATTAAGAAAAATAAGGATTTAAAGTGACTAAAAAAAGTAAACAAGTTTTTGTACTAATGGGTGTATCAGGAAGTGGTAAATCAGCTGTAGCTAAACAAGTAGCATATGACCTTGATGCTGCATTTTTAGACGGTGATTTTTTACATCCTAAAGCCAATATTTTAAAAATGCGTAGTGGGACACCATTAAATGATGAAGATCGTATGCCTTGGCTCCATTTAATTAGTAATGCAGCTTTTGCAATGAGTAACGTCAATGATATTTCAATTATTATCTGTTCATCATTAAAACGACAATATCGGGACATTATTCGGGGTGAAAATGAAAACGTTCATTTTATCTATTTAAAAGGAAGCTTCGATGTTATCGCCGATCGCTTAGCTAAACGTAAAGGACATTATCAAAAAACTGGCATGTTACAATCACAATTTGATACGCTAGAAGAACCAACTTCCGATGAAAAAGATGTTTATACTGTTAACATCGAACAATCGCTAGATGGTGTTGTACATGATACTAAAGAAGCAATCCGTGCCATATGTGATTGTTAGTAATATAAATGGAATGAAAAAATAAAAAAGATAGTCTAAGAGGTTAATGTGAATCCAATTGTTCAAGCTGTCACTCAGCGTATTATTGAGCGTTCTAAAGCTTCCCGTGAAGTTTATTTGCAAAAAATAGAACGCGCTATGTTTCAAAAAGTAACCAGAGCCACTTTGCCGTGTAGTAATCTGGCACATGGCTTTGCTGCCTGTTGTATCGATGAAAAAAATGATTTAAAAAATATCTTGAAAAGTAATATCGGCATTATTAGTTCTTACAATGATATGCTTTCAGCTCATAAGCCTTATGAATTTTATCCGGAACAGATTCGTAAAGTATTACATGAGGTAGGCGCGGTCGGACAAATGGCCGGTGGCGTGCCGGCTATGTGTGATGGTGTTACTCAAGGTGAACCCGGAATGGAATTATCATTGATGAGTCGGGATGTGATTGCCATGTCTGTTGCAGTGGCTCTCTCCCATAATATGTTTGATGGCGCTTTATATTTAGGAATATGTGATAAAATCGTACCGGGACTTTTTGTTGGTGCATTAACCTTTGGACATTTACCAGCAATTTTTATACCCGCCGGTCCAATGCCTTCCGGACTCCCTAATAAAGAAAAAGTCCGTATTCGTCAACTTTATTCAGAAGGTAAAGCCACGCGTGAAGATTTGTTAGAATCAGAGTCAGCATCTTACCATACCAGTGGGACGTGTACTTTTTACGGTACAGCCAATAGTAACCAAATGGTCATTGAATTGATGGGGTTACATCTACCCGGCGCGGCTTTTGTTCATCCTGAAACGGCATTACGTTTTGAATTAACTAATGCCGCTGCCAAGCAAATTACTCGTCTAACCAACCAGTCAGGAAATTATATGCCGGTTGGTAAAATGGTTGACGAAAAAGTGATTGTAAATGGTTTAGTTGCATTACTTGCTACTGGTGGTTCTACCAACCTAACGATGCATATTGTTGCCATGGCCAAAGCAGCAGGTATTATTATTAATTGGGATGATATCTCTGATTTATCCACTGTTGTTCCTTTACTTTGTAGAATCTATCCAAATGGACCTGCGGATATTAATTACTTCCAAGCGGCGGGAGGCACTCCATTGTTAGTGAGAGAACTCTTAAATGGTGGTTTATTACATGAAGATGTAGAAACCGTTGCTGGACATGGTCTAAGTCGTTATACCAAAGAGCCTATTTTAGAAAATGGTCAATTGATCTACCGCGACGGACCAACAAAATCATTAGATGAAAATGTCATTGCATCAATGAAAAAGCCTTTTAATTCCCATGGTGGACTAAAAGTCATGTCAGGTAATCTTGGTCGCGCTGTAATGAAAACATCGGCTATCGCACCTGAACATCAGATTATTGAAGCTCCTGCAGTGGTTTTTAACAGTCAATATGATTTAGATGCTGAATATAAAGCTGGAAAACTTGATAAAGATTGTATCGTTGTTGTTCGCTACCAAGGGCCAAAAGCGATTGGCATGCCTGAACTACATAAACTGATTACTCCATTGGGAGTACTGCAAGATCGTGGTTACAAAGTGGCATTATTAACCGATGGACGCCTCTCTGGAGCATCGGGTAAAGTACCGGCTGCTATTCATGTGACACCGGAAGCCTATGACGGTGGGTTATTAAGTAAGGTAAAAAATGGTGATATGATTCGCGTCAATGGTCAAAGCGGTGAGATGACATTATTAGTTGATCAAGCAGAATTAGCTAAACGTGAACCTTATCCATTTGATTTAACCGATTCCCATCATGGTTTTGGTCGTGAACTTTTCACAGTTATTCGTGAAAATCTTACTTCAGCGGAAGAAGGTGCTGTCAGTTTTTAAACTAAGCTTTCTGCCACAAAACGTGGCAGAAACGGCATAGACTCCTGAATATTTTTTACAAAATATACGTCAAGTTATATACAAATCAACCCTGTTAGAACCCATTTAGCAACTATATTCAGCATCAAAAGAGAAATGAAGCGGCATAGACTCCTGAATATTTTTTACAAAATATGCATCAAATTATATACAAATCGACCCCGTTATAACTCACTTAATTGCTATTTGTTGCATCAAAAGAGAAATGAAGCGGTATAGACTCCTGAATATTTTTTACAAAATATATAGCAAATTCTATACAAACCGACCTTGTTAGAACTCACTTAGTTGCTATTTGTTGCATCAAAAGAAAAATAAAACGGCATAGACTCCTGAATAATTTTTACAAAATATGTAGCAAATTCTATACAAACCAACCCTGTTAGAACTCACTTAGTTGCTATTTGTTGCGTCGAAAGAGAAATAAAACGGTATAGATCCCTGAATATTTTTTACAAATAATGTGTCAAATTATATACAAACCAACCTCGCTATAACTCAATTAGCTGCTACATGTAGCTATAAGAGAAAAATGAAGCGGTATAGACTCCTGAATAATTTTTACAAAAAATGCGTCAAGTTATTTACAAACCTACCCTGTTAGAACCCACTTAGTTACTATTTGTTGCGTTGAAAGAGAAATGAAACGGTATAGATCCCTGAATATTTTTTACAAAACAAAATATACATCAAATTCTATACAAGCCAACCCTGTTAGAACTCACTTAATTGCTATTTGTTGCGTCGAAAGAAAATGAAGCGGTATAGACTCCTGAATAATTTTTACAAAAAATGCGTCAAGTTATTTACAAACCTACCCTGTTAGAATCCACTTAGTTACTATTTGTTGCGTTGAAAGAGAAATGAAATGGTACAGATCCCTGAATATTTTTTACAAAATTAAAAATCTATAAATGAATCTCAATCCTTGTTTTACTTAAAAGGATTATAGCTTTATAAAAAGCCCTTTCTTTTGGGGAATTTGTAAAATCTGAATTGAACGTAAGAAGATATTGTCAGTTTTTAATCTGAGCCTTCTGCCACAATACGTGGCAGAAACGCCCAATAAACCTATAGCTAACCTGAAACTTTTTCACGAAAATAGTAATTTTATTTAGATGAAATTGTTTCTGTTAACTTACTTTTTAACAAAGTTATCGACCAATAAATGAACTACATCTCCCATTTTTCCACTTAAAGAAGCTTTCACGCCATAAAGTGCCATTCCCATTACTTGAGATGCTTTAATTTCTGGAGGCATAACCAGTTCGTTAGGACTGGTCTTTACGTCTAATAAAGCCGGACCTGAATGAGCTAAAAATGATTGCACCGCTGCTTCCAGTAAATCTGAATCTTCTACTCTTATGGAAAATAATCCTATGGATTCAGCCACTTTTGCAAAATCAGGATTTTGTAAATCAGTATAGTGATCGACTAATCCTTCTACTTTTTGCTCTAATTCTACAAAATTGAGTGAACCATTATTCAGTACAATTATTTTTATAGGTAATTTCTCTTGAATGGTGGTTAATAAATCGCCTAACAGCATACTTAATCCACCGTCACCTGAGAGTGTAATAACTTGACGATTAGGAAAGGCTTTTTGTACACCTAATGCTTGAGGCATGGCATTGGCCATTGTGCCATGTTTAAGACTTATTACTGTTCGTCGTTTACCATTGGTATTGAAATGGCGACAAGCCCACACCATTGCCGAACCGACATCAGCACAAAGAACAGCATCATCAGAGGCATACTTATCAATCAGTTCAGTTAAATATTGAGGATGAATAGTAGAATGTGAAGGCAATGCTTTTTTATTCAATTTATTCATTGATTTTATATACAATTGACGACACATTTCTAAAAATTTAGCGTCTATCTTCTGATCGACTAAAGGAATTAATGCCGATAAAGTTGGTTTACTACTACCAACAACGCCTATATCTACTGGATGACGACGACCAAGATGAGTTGCATCTATATCAACTTGAATAATAGTGGCTTTATCTGGGTAGAACTGTGACCATGCAAAATCAGCACCTAACATTAAAAGCACATCACACTCTTTAATCGCTGTCGCACCTGATTCCATTCCAAACATACCAGTCATGCCAACATTATAAGGGTTGTCGTACTCTACAAAGTCTTTCGCTCTAGAAGTGTGTACAATCGGTGATTTTAACTTATCCGCCAGTGCAATTAATTCATCGTGGGCTTCATACACACCTTGCCCTGCAAAGATAGCTACTTTGCTATTTTTATTCAATATATTGGCTATTTGCGAAAGTTCTTTATCGGAAGGACGAATAATTGGGTTAGGATGATAAATTTTATGACCACTGTTATCTTCTACATGTACCACGCTAATATTATAAGGTATGACCAACACTGCAACACCACGTTGATTTATCGCCGCTTGAATCGCTGCCGTAGTAATTTCCCGCACCTGAGTAGGATCGTTAATTTGTCGGCAGAACACTGAACAGTTTTTATAAAGGGATTCAAAATCAACTTCTTGTGGAAAATCGGTTCCCTGTTGAGAAGTAACTAATTGGCTAGCTAATAAAATAACCGGAACTTTATTTCGTTGAGCTTCATAAATACCA
Organism: Gilliamella sp. wkB108; assembly: GCF_001690195.1. GTDB lineage: Bacteria > Pseudomonadota > Gammaproteobacteria > Enterobacterales > Orbaceae > Gilliamella > Gilliamella apicola_L. The sequence goes on from NZ_LZGM01000118.1 coordinate 82,851, forward strand.
TTAATAAAATGTAAACTCCCCGGACCACAAGAGCCTGCGCAAGCTGTAATTTGGTTGGTAAGATAAGCGTCAGCACCGGCAGCAAAAGCCCCGACTTCTTCATGACGAACATGTATCCATTCAATATCACTTTTTTCGATTGCAGCAGTTATATGGTTTAATGTATCACCTACAATTCCATAACAATGTTTAACACCTGCTTCTGCTAAAATATCTACTATAATTTGTGCCACAGTCTTTTTTGATGACATACTCTCTCCTAATAGATTTAATGATTAAATAGAACAACCTGTTTAAATTACACCCAACTTTTAATAATGCGAATAGGCTAGATAACAAAAAGCAATAAATGTTAAAAACTGCAAAAATGTTATATTTTTGTACAGCAAACTTTAATTAAACATATTCCCTATTGCAATAAATCAAGGTATTATGTCGAAAATCTAGCCGACTTAATAGAGTTACTTTCTGTGAAACAATTGTCATCAGGGCATGGGTTAATGTCATGGTTTACTTCAATTTTGCCTAATTATTTTATTGAGTATTACCCACTCATTATTGTTTGCCTATTACTGTTTATTGCTATTTTACTCTTCTCATTCAGTAAATTAAGATTAGATATTATTGCGTTATTAACAATTACCGCTATTACCATTACGGGTGTATTAACGCCAGCGGAAGCACTAGCAGGATTTAGCGATCCTAATATTATTTTAATTGCGTTACTGTTCGTTATTGGTGAAAGTCTGGTCAGAACCGGTATTTCCTATAAGATGAGTGAGTATATCTTAAGAATAGCCGGTAAAAATGATATTCGTATTATTACCTGTATTATGTTAGGCGTTGCTTTACTCGGTTCAATTATGAGTTCAACAGGGGTTGTTGCTATCTTTATTCCTGTTGCTATTAGTATTGCTAATCATACTGGTATTCATGTCAAAAAACTGATGATGCCTCTTTGTATTGCTGCATTAATTAGCGGCATGATGACATTAGTTGCCACCGCACCAAATTTAGTTGTAAACAGTGAACTTGATCGCTCATCATTAACCGAATTTAAGTTCTTCTCTATTACCCCTATTGGTTTAGGTGTATTAATTGTTGGGATTATTTACTGTATATTAACACGTAACTGGTTACTCACCGCTGAGCAAGTGACCTCAAATAATTCACAACCTAATAGACGAAAAATCACCGATTTAATCAGAGACTATAAATTAATTGGTCGAGCGCATCGCGCTCAAATACTCGCTGGTTCGCCTTTTGTGGGAAGAACTATAGATAGTTTACATTTACGTAGCGAACAAGGTGTTAATGTTATCGGTATTGAACGTTGGCGTAAATTCCGAAAAGTATTAATTCCGGTTAATGGTACTACCGAATTTCGTGAAAATGATATTCTATTACTTGATATGTCTCACTCGGAAGCTGATTACCGTACTTTTTTAAATACTAATAACCTTGAACCAAAGGTTTTGCGTGGTGAATATTTTTCCGAACAAGTTAAAGAAGTCGGTATGGCCGAAGTGGCTCTACTCCCAGAATCAACACTATGTGGTAAAACTTTAAATGAACTCGATTTCCGAGCCAAATATTTTTTAACTGTAATTGGAATTTGGCGTAACCACGCCCCCGTCGAAACGAATAACTTATTCCAAGAACGTTTAGAAATGAGTGATACATTATTAGTTTGTGGCGGTTGGGGATCAATTCAAAAATTACAAACCCGTACTAATGATTTTGTGGTATTAGACTTTCCAGCAGATATTGATGATGTAGCACCCGCTAGTTCACAAGCTTATCTGGCTATTATCAATCTCGCTATTATGATTATATTAATGGTAACAGGAATTGTACCTAATGTCGTCGCTGCACTAATCGCCTGTTTATTAATGGGCGCTACACGTTGTATTGATATGAATGATGCATATAAATCGATACATTGGCCAACTTTAATTTTAATTATCGGTATGATGCCTTTTGCTTTAGCATTAAATAAAACGGGTGGGATTTCTCTCATCTCTGATTTGCTCGAAATACACTTAAAATCATACGGTCCGTATGTGGTATTGACCTTTATTTTTTTACTTTGTTCAACCGTTGGATTGTTCATATCAAATACTGCAACAGCTATTTTAATTGCGCCTATTGCTATTGATTTAGCCATAAAATTTGGTTACTCACCTTATCCTTTTGCTATGACGGTTGCTATTGCTACCTCTGCTTCATTTATCACGCCGGTATCATCTCCAGTTAAAACAATGATTGTTGCTCCGGGTGGGTATAGTTTTGGTGATTTTGTAAAAATTGGTGTGCCGTTAACTTTTTTAGTTATGGCAGTAAATATTGTTTTAGTACCTATATTCTTCCCATTTTAAATCGGAAACATCTTTTTGTTGTTTATAGATAAATCATTTGTTAACCTAATTAAGGTTAGTAATCGAAGTAATATTATCGGTGTAATGTACAAGATAACTAACTAATAACGTTTTTATAAGAAATAAAGGATAGAAAAGAAAACTCAAAATGAATGGATTAATACAAATTGTCATGGCACTTGCCATTGTCTTAATATTATTACTATTTTTAGAATTATTGGTCATTTTAGTCGCTTCACTCAAAAGCAAAGCTATTATTCGTCAAATTAATGCTGGAAAAATAAGTGATCATAAGTTAACACATCAATATAATAATTTTAAAAAATGGAAAGATAATAAATTAGTAGCAATACTTATGGCTGGTATTGCATACAAATTTTATATCAAGATGCAAAATATATTATTTGAAGCTTATAAACAAGGTATGATAAAACGCAACCTTCCTTTATAGCGTTTCTAGCTCGCCAAATAGTGAAAAAAGGGGTTATTAATCATAGATGACTCCTTTTTGATTAAAGATCCTAACCCAAATATCGTATATAATGCCTCTAATTTTTTCAATTACGGATAACAATACTGATGTTACATTCAACCCAGCCTTTAAATATTATCTTTGCAGGTACTCCAGATTTTGCAGCCACCCATTTAAAGGCATTAATTAATGCTAACCATAATGTGATCGCAGTGTTTACTCAACCTGATCGCCCTGCTGGTCGTGGTAATAAATTAACCGCAAGTCCAGTAAAACAATTAGCACTAGAAAATAATCTGCCAGTTTATCAGCCTGATACGTTGAAAAAAGAAGAGAATCAAAAAGTCATCGCTGAGTTAAATGCTGACATTATGATCGTCGTTGCATATGGTTTAATTTTGCCACAGGCAGTACTTGATATGCCTAAATTAGGTTGTTTGAATGTACATGGTTCATTATTACCACGTTGGCGTGGTGCAGCACCTATTCAACGAGCATGTTGGGCGGGTGATACACAAACTGGCATCACAATTATGCAAATGGATGCAGGGCTAGACACAGGCGATATGCTATACAAACTGACATGCCCTATAGAGCCAACGGATACAAGCGCATCATTGTATGAGAAATTAGCCCAATTAGGACCACAAGGTTTACTGCAAACACTGGCTTTAATAAAAGAAGGAAAAATTAAGCCTGAAAAACAAGATGCAACACAGGCCACTTATGCCGAAAAACTTTCGAAACAAGAAGCCAAATTAGATTGGCATTTACCTGCTGTACAACTTGAACGCTGTGTTCGCGCTTTTAATCCATGGCCGGTCAGTTATTTTGAAGTTAACGGAGAGATGATTAAAGTATGGCAAGCTCAAGTGACAGCAATTGAACATAACCAACCTGCAGGCACCATTCTCAAAGCAGATAAACTAGGGATTTGTATTGCTACAAGTGACGGGGCGTTCAATATGACTCTTCTACAACCTGCTGGAAAAAAACCAATGTCAGCACAAGATTTATTAAACTCTCGTAAAGCTTGGTTTATTGTTGGTGAAAAACTAAATTAACCAATAATATTAAAACCTAATAATTACAGGGTATCACCCTGTAATTATTTGCTCTTCTTGGCTAACAAAGTGGCAAATCTAAGTTTAATTCGATTACCATGAATATCGGTTTTATGTAATTCACCAATATCTTCATTATATTTTAAAATTTCCCAATCTTGATAGTAGTTGAGTAGTTCTTGTTCTTTAAACGTAAATGAAAATGCAACAGGGCAAGGATAATCTGTGGTAGACATAGCACTAACAATTAAATTATATCCGCCGGATTTAGTCATTGCTTGCATATTATGAATAATATCTGGAATTCGTTCTGGCTGTAAAAACATCATTACCACAGTGGAAATAATCAGATCGTATTCACCTTGCCAACAAGCTTGATTAATATCATAAACAGAAGCTTTAATATTGGGTATATGTTCATTAGTAATGATCTGTTGTAAATTATCAATACTCAGTTCAGATTTATCAACGGCATCAACATCAAAACCAATTAGTTGTAGATACAATGAATTTCGCCCAGAACCACATCCAAGATCTAAAGCCCTACCCGTAGTTGGTATTAATTGGCAAGTTTCATAGACATCAGAATGTGTTTTGGTCATCTGATACTTTTTATTAGTATAATCTTCAGGTAAACAATAAAAAGATAATTGGCATACTAGATCATCTGAAACCGATGCTATCCGATGCCATTGTTGAGGCGCTATAAATGGAGGCTGATGTTGAGTATTAAAATGATGCCGATCAACAATTTCACCTTCTGGTGTTAATATGTCAAAATCTAAACTACCCGCCATAATTTGTAATTTCGCCCATGTACCTACTTGGGTATTATGTTTTTCACGAAATGGTTGAGGTAGTGTCTTTGCATCCCAAATGGCTAACGTTTTATAACAAACTAATTTTTCCATGATTGTATCACTGTCAATAGCGGTTAATAGTTGACTATTATAGTAAACTATTTGGGATATAAACAACTTTTTTTGCTAAAAAATAGACAGCAACATGTCAACTAAAAATAAATTTATGGTGGCGAAGTTGGCTTTATCAACATATAATCGTCACTATCCTAGTCGATAGAGTAAAAACATTAGAGGAAAAATTTATGGGATTTTTAACAGGCAAACGTATACTCGTTACAGGTGTTGCAAGTAATCGTTCTATTGCTTACGGTATCGCGCAATCAATGCATCGTGAAGGTGCTGAACTAGCCTTCACTTATCAAAGCGATAAATTAAAAGCACGTGTCGAAGAGTTTGCAGCTGATTTTGGTTCTAAAATCGTCCTACCTTGTGATGTTGCACATGATGAAAGTATCACAGACTTGTTTACCGAGCTTGCAAAAGTATGGGATAAATTTGACGGATTTGTACATGCTATAGCTTTTGCTCCTGGCGATCAATTAGACGGTGATTATGTTAATGCGGTTACACGTGAAGGATTTTCAATTGCACATAATATTAGCTCTTACAGTTTTGTTGCCCTAGCTAAAGCATGTCGTGCAATGTTAAACCCTAACTCTGCATTATTAACGCTTTCTTATCTTGGAGCTGAACGCGCTATTCCTAATTATAATGTTATGGGGCTTGCTAAAGCATCATTAGAAGCAAATGTGCGTTATATGGCAAATGCAATGGGACCTGAAGGTATTCGTGTTAATGCTATTTCAGCTGGACCAATTCGTACCCTAGCTGCATCAGGTATAAAAGACTTCAAAAAAATGCTATCTCACTGTGAATCAGTCACACCAATTCGTCGTACAGTAACAACAGAAGATGTTGGTAATAGTGCAGCGTTTTTATGTTCAAACTTAGCCTCAGGCATTACCGGTGAAGTGGTGCATGTTGATGGTGGATTTAGCATCGCTGCAATGAACGAATTAGAACTTAAATAACATGTATTATTAAAAATAAAAAAGGCATCAATGATTATCTTGATGCCTTTTTTATTCGTCTATTTTCTGTTTTTTTATGATAAAAAGTCAGTAATCACATTAATCAGTAGCTGTTACGCATATTTAAATTTATGAATTCAGTGTCACAGCTTTAATTTAGCTTAATTATCAACTTTGACTTCTGCATTTGATTTTTGAATCAATTCAGGTAAATCAAAAGTTCCGCATCTTTCTTGTAAGAACTCATTATCGACTGTTTTTATCTTGTTCACTCTAACAATATTCATACATACATCATATTGACCAACTAAATGATTAATATAAAAAACTGGAATATTAATAATGACAAAGAGAAATATTGCAGGTAGCATAAAAATAAAACACATCCCTAGAAGTGATCCACCTTTTTCATTCCAACGTTTTAACACTTTTTTCCCGACTCGATAACTAAGGTAACAAAAAACGATAGTACATAAAGGGAGCCACAAATATAATGCCAGTGGCGCTAAGATTTGTATTGTTTTATATGACATAATAATCCTTAATAAATAATCTACAGGCAAAATAGCTTAATAGCTGATTGAATTAAACAAATTTTGATAATTGATGTGAAACCGTGTTATAGCGTTACAATATATTAAATCAGTAAAATTAACAAGTTAACATTGATTATATCTAAATTATTTTTTTCGGTTTTATATAAAATAAAAATTATGAATACTTATGCCTCATTTTCCGTTAAAATCTATTACAATTTGCTTGGTAATAGTCTGTCGGAGAAAAAATGAAAATAGCAAAAAATACAGTAGTTAGTTTGGCATATCAAGTTCGAACTAAAGATGGTGTTCTGGTTGATGAGGCTACAACTGTCGCCCCTCTAGAGTATTTACATGGTGCAGGAAACTTATTGCAAGATCTTGAAACAGCATTAGAAGGTCATCAGGTTGGTGATAAATTTGATGTTGAATTAATTAATGCCTATGGTGATTTCAATGATGCACTTGTTCAAAATGTTCCTCGTGATGTATTTGTAGGTATTGATGAACTTGAAGTCGGTATGCGTTTTTTTGCTGATACTGAACATGGTTCATTACCAGTTGAGATCACCGCTATCGATGGTGATAGTATTACAATCGATGGTAATCATATGTTAGCAGGACAAGATCTGCTGTTTAATGTTGAAGTGCTTGGTATTCGTGAAGCCACTGAGGAAGAAATTGCTCATGGACATATTCATGGCGCACATGGTCACGATCATAGTCATGGTGGTTGCGGTTGTGGTGGTCATGATCATGATGATGAAGAGGATGAAAACAGCGGTTGCTGTGGCGGTGGTCATGGTGGCTGTGGTTGCCATTAATGAATACAAAATTCATAATTTAATAAAGCGCTATATAGCGCTTTTTTCATAACTGTAAAATAATAAATATTTTTGTGACAAAATTCCCAACATTTTAGTATTAAGTTTTATCTTTTGACTCATTTTATTAATAATCTACTTTTTATCGATTATGGAAATCGCATTACTATGTCTTTACAAGCGACAAAATTAATGCCACGAGAAAAACTGTTACTTTTTGGTGTTGAAGCATTAAGTGATGCCGAACTACTTGCTCTTTTTTTACGTACCGGTACTCGTCAATTATCCGTTTTAGAATTATCGCAAAAATTATTAAATGAATTTGGATCTTTCTATCATTTAATCAATGCAAGCCATAATGATTTTTGTCAAAAACACGGGCTTGGTACCGCTAAATATACTCAACTCAAAGCGGTTGTCGAACTTTCACATCGTTATTTAAAAGTAAAAATGACCAATGAAAATTCACTCTCTTCACCATCTTTAACACATCACTATTTAGCCAGTCGATTAGCAAATAAAGATCGGGAGATTTTTATGGTGATTTTTTTAGATAACCAAAATCATGTTATTACTTCTGAGGAGATGTTTATTGGTACTTATAATTGTGTTGAAGTGCATCCCCGTGAAGTAGCCAGACGAGCATTACAATATAATGCAGCCTTTTTGATTTTGGCTCATAATCATCCATCAGGAATGGCTGAGCCTAGTCAAGCAGATCGCAATTTAACCCAAAAAATTGAACAAGTTTGTCAATTAATTGATGTACGAATAATAGATCATATTGTGATTGGTAAAGGTGAATATGTCTCTTTTGCTGAGCGAGGATGGATTTCATAACTATTTTTACTTACAATACGTAATTTATAGCAAATTAACTCATTGAAAAAGGTATTTTTATGAACCAACAGCTAGAGCTTTTAGAAACTAAACTAGCCTTTCAAGAAATAACAATTGAAGAACTAAATCAAATGGTCACTAATCTTCAAGCAGACGTAAGCAAATTAAAAGAGCAGCTAATTTTATTATCACAAAAATTACAAGCCAGCCAACCTTCTAATATTGCGAACCTTTCTGAAGAAACCCCTCCACCACATTATTAATGTAACAGTTTTGTATATTATTAATATATCACTAATATGCCAGATTAATTAAACATACTAAATTGTCGTTACGATTAATTTTGAATATTTTCACTGGATTGATCTACTTTAAATAAAATCGATCGCCGTGTTCGAATAAAAACATAACCGCGATAAGTTAATAAAGAAATTAATATTAATGAACAACCAATCCACTTCATCCAAGGCATAGGTTCAGAATAAATAATGACACCAGCGATAGTGGTAAAAATAGGCTCTAATATCATAATAATCGCTGCATTGCCTACTGGCACATATTTCTGTCCTACCAATTGCAATGCATAACGTAAAATTGTCGCAATAAGTACACTTGCGACAAACCAACCAAGAGTCACCCAGCTAACAGTAGAAGGCCAAGTTTCAAAAAATAGAGATAAGATTAAGCAACAAGAACCCGTACAAAAGAGCTGTATCACAATAAGCGGTAAAATTGCAATTTTCTGCACAAATCGGCTATTAAAAATAAAAAATATGGCTTGTGCTAAAGCGGATGTAAAAAACCAAACCTGATTAATATTTGCATGCCAACCATTAGACAATGTTAAAAAAGCAAGACCAACAACCGCTATGGGTAACGAGATCCAAAAAATCAATAACGGTTTTTCCTTAAAAAAAATCAAGCCGACTAATGGTGCCATTAATACCGATAGACTCATAATAAATGACCCTTCGCCAAGTTCACCACCAAGACTAATTGCTAAAATCCAAAATATGATATTGATTGCTTGTAAGCAACCCGCAAATATTGCTTTCGGTAAATTTGGTAGTTCAATGCGTTGGTGAGCGCCAATACAAACTGGAAATAATATAACCGAAGCTGAGAGGAAGCGAAGAGCCATAAATCCTAACGGGGGCATACCTAAAATCGACTCTTTAGAAAATACCCAACCTAATGCCGCTAATATAGTAACAAAAACTAAAATCCATTCACCGTTACGTTTGAGATCTATCATACAAAAATAATGTTGGAAAATATTGTAGCTGCAAATCTTAAATCCTTTATTTCATTGAGTAAAGTTATTTACCTACAAATATCGTGTGAAGAGAAAATATATAATAAATAAAGAAAGGTAATAACCGAAAAGTAGTTTAGAAAAGAGTGGTTATTTAAAATAAGTAGAAAAATAAAAACCGGCATAATGCCGGTTTTAATATACACTAATTGAATAATTATTCAGCTGTAGCTTCTGCTTCTACTGCAGGGCGATCAACTAATTCAATATAAGCCATTGGAGCATTATCTCCGTCACGGAAACCACATTTTAAAATACGTACATAACCACCTGGGCGTGTAGCAAAACGTGGACCTAAATCTGAAAATAATTTTTTAACTGTATCTTTATCACGGATACGAGCAAAAGCCAGACGGCGATTAGCTACGCTATCGCTTTTGGCTAGCGTAATTAACGGTTCAACGACACGACGCAACTCTTTTGCTTTAGGCAATGTAGTTTTGATGATTTCATGTTCAACAAGTGAACTTGTCATGTTACGAAACATTGCTTGACGGTGGCTGCTATTTCGGTTCAGTTGACGACCACTTTTACGATGGCGCATAACTTTATCCTTCTTATATAAATTTTATTTTAGTCTTCAACAATACTTGCTGGTGGCCAATTCTCAAGGCGCATGCCTAATGATAAACCACGTGATGCGAGTACATCCTTAATTTCAGTAAGTGATTTTTTACCAAGATTAGGAGTTTTAAGTAGCTCAACTTCGGTACGCTGGACTAAATCACCAATATAATGAACTGCTTCTGCTTTTAAGCAATTAGCAGACCGAACAGTTAATTCCAAATCATCCACTGGACGTAGAAGAATTGGATCAAATTCCGGTTTATCTTCTTTAACTTCAGGTTGACGTACATCACGTAAATCAACGAAAGCTTCAAGTTGTTCAGCCAAAATTGTTGACGCACGACGGATAGATTCTTCAGGATCGATAGTACCATTAGTTTCCATATCAATAACTAATTTATCTAGATCCGTACGTTGTTCCACACGAGCTGCATCGACAGAATAAGCGATACGCTCAACAGGACTATAACATGCATCAACCAATAAACGACCAATTGGTCGCTCTTCATCTTCTGACTTAACGCGAGCAGAAGCAGGGACATAACCACGTCCTCGTTGTACACGAATACGCATACTTATTGAAGCATTTGCATCAGTAAGATGACAAATTACTAAATCAGGATTAACAATTTCAACATCGCCATCGTGTGTGATATCCGATGCAGTTACTGCGCCAATACCTGATTTATTTAAAGTCAGCATAACATCATCTTTAGTATGTACACGAACTGCTAGTTTTTTTAGATTAAGCAATATATCAAGTACATCTTCCTGAACGCCTTCTTTAGTACTGTACTCATGCAGAACACCGTCAATTTCTACTTCGGTTACTGCATATCCAGGCATTGATGATAATAAAATGCGGCGTAGTGCATTACCTAAAGTATGACCAAAACCACGCTCAAGTGGCTCTAAAGTCACTTTAGCATGAGTTTGACTGTATTGAACAACATCAACTAGGTGAGGTTTTAAAAACTCTGTTACAGAACCCTGCATTATGTCCTCTCTTAAGTGCTAAACTTTACTTAGAGTAAAGTTCGACGATCAAATGTTCGTTGATGTCGGCAGATAAATCTGAACGTTCTGGTAAGCGTTTAAATACACCTTCCATTTTGCCAGCATCAACTTCTAACCAAGTTGGTTTTTCACGTTGTTCAGCTAACTCTAAAGCAGCTTTGATACGTGCTTGTTTTTTTGATTTTTCGCGAACACTAATCACATCTTCAGGCGATACCTGATAAGATGCTATGTTAACTACGCGACCATTAACAAGAACAGCTTTATGGCTAACTAATTGACGAGCTTCAGCGCGAGTAGCACCAAATCCCATACGATAAACAACGTTATCTAAGCGACATTCTAAAAGGCTAAGTAGGTTTTCACCAGTATTACCTTTAATACGCGCTGCATTTTTGTAGTAATTACGGAATTGACGTTCTAGAATTCCATAAATACGTCTAACTTTTTGTTTCTCACGTAACTGAACACCATAATCTGATAAACGCGGTTTACGCGCACCATGTTGTCCAGGAGCTTGTTCTAACTTACATTTACTATCAACCGCTCGGACACCAGATTTAAGGAATAAATCTGTACCTTCACGACGACTTAATTTGAGCTTAGGTCCCAAATATCTTGCCATTTTATTTCTCCAATAATCCTAAACATTCATTGTTTAATTAAAATTAAACACGACGTTTCTTTGGTGGACGACAACCGTTATGAGGAATCGGAGTTACATCAGTAATATTAGTGATGCGATAACCCGCTGCATTTAATGCACGAATTGTTGACTCACGACCAGGACCAGGTCCTTTAACCATAACTTCTAGATTCTTAATTCCGTAGTCTTTCACGGCTTCAGCACAACGTTCTGCTGCAACTTGAGCTGCAAACGGAGTTGACTTACGAGAGCCACGGAAACCAGAACCACCAGCGGTTGCCCAACCCAACGCATTACCTTGACGATCGGTAATAGTTACGATTGTATTGTTAAATGATGCATGAATATGAGCTATACCATCAGAAACTTGCTTTTTTACACGTTTACGTGCACGAACAGGTGTCTTTGCCATTTATTTATCACCTCAATTATTTCTTGATTGGCTTACGCGGTCCCTTACGGGTACGAGCGTTAGTCTTAGTGCGTTGACCACGGACAGGAAGTCCACGACGGTGACGCATGCCACGATAACAACCAAGGTCTAATAAACGCTTGATACTCATTGTTACTTCACGACGTAAATCACCTTCAACGGTAAATTTAGCGACTTGTTCACGTAACTTTTCAATCTGATCTTCAGATAGTTCTCTGATCTTAACATGTTCAGGAATACCCGCTTCAGCACAAATTGTCTTAGCGCGAGTATTACCGATACCATAAATTGCTTGTAAAGCAATTACAGCATGTTGCTGATCAGGAATGTTAATGCCTGCTATACGGGCCACTATGCACTCCTTTTTGTTAATGTTCAGCAAACCCACTATACTGAAAAGCCCGTTTTCAGGATACTCAAACAGTGGATTTACAAAAAAATTTTAGGCTGGCTATTCTAGCCAGCTTTACTATACTTTGGCAAGTAAAATATGCAAAAGTCCAACTTTACAGTTAAATTAATTAACCTTGACGTTGTTTATGTTTACCTTCAATGCAAATAACACGAACGATGCCATTGCGTTTGATGATTTTACAATTTCTGCATAATTTCTTGACTGAAGCACGAACTTTCATTTTTCTCTCCGTAACTTCTTGCTAACTTATCGGCCGTAGCCTTTAAGATTCGCTTTCTTTAACACTGACTCATAACGATTCGGCATCATTAAAGTCTGTACTTGTGCCATAAAATCCATGATTACCACAACCACAATTAATAAAGAAGTTCCACCAAATTGAACTGGAACTTTCATTGCACTTGTCATAAACATTGGTACCAAACATACAAAAGTGATATATATTGCGCCAACAAGTGTTAGACGCGTCATCACCTTGTCAATATACTTAGATGTTTGTTCACCTGGACGGATACCTGGAATAAATGCACCAGATTTCTTAAGTTGATCTGCTGTTTCTCTTGGGTTGAAAACCAATGCTGTATAAAAGAAACAAAAGAAAACAATCGCTACCGCAAAAAAGATTATGTATAACGGCTGATCATGTGAGAAATATTGTCCGATAAGAACAATAATATATCGCCAACCTTCACCATCTCCTTGGAACCAAGAAGCCATCATAGATGGTAACATAACAATTGTTGAGGCAAATATTGCAGGAATAACACCAGCCATATTTATTTTAAATGGTAAGTGAGTAGTTTGTGCCGCATAAACACGACGACCTTGTTGTCTTTGTGCGTAGTTAACCACAATACGGCGCTGACCACGTTCTACAAATACAACAAAGTAAGTAACTCCAACCACTAATGCTGCGACAACTAACAATAAAATCGGATGCAATGAACCAGAACGAGCTTGTTCAATTGTTTCATATATTGCATGAGGAAGGCCTGCCACAATACCAGCAAAGATAATGATAGAAATACCATTACCTACACCGCGTTCTGTGATTTGCTCACCTAACCACATAAGAAACATAGTGCCAGTAACTAAGCTAACCGATGCGATAAAATAGAAAGAAAATCCTGGATTAATCACAACATGACCATAACCAGGAATGTTTGGTAAACCAGTCGCAATACCAAAAGCCTGAACAACAGCTATAGCCAATGTGCCATAACGTGTGTACTGACTGATTTTTTTACGACCAGATTCACCTTCTTTCTTCAATTCTGCTAATTTTGGACTGATTGCTGTTAATAACTGCACAATGATTGATGCAGAAATATAAGGCATTATCCCCAAAGCAAAAATTGAAGCACGGCTTAAAGCACCACCAGAGAACATATTGAACATACCCACAATACCATTAGTTGAAGCTTGTGTTAGTAAGTCCGATAACGCTTTAGTATCAATACCAGGAACGGGAACGTAAGAACCAAGACGAAAAACAATGAGTGCTAACAGCACAAATATTAAACGTTTTTTAAGTTCACCACTACCGCCACGTGTACTTTGAAAATCTAATCCTGGTTGCTTTGCCATCTTTCTACTTATTCCTCAATTTTTCCGCCAGCAGCTTCAATTGCAGCTTTAGCACCTTTAGTTACACGAATACCTCGAACTGTAACTGGTTTAGTTACTTCACCAGATAACATGATTTTGGCATATTCGATTTGTGAATTAATCACATTTGCAACTTTTAAGCTATTTAGGTCAACAATATCACCTTCGACTTTCATAAGATCTGAAAGACGAATTTGAGCTGTAACTAGAGCTTTACGTGAGGTAAAACCAAATTTTGGTAAACGACGATATAAAGGCATTTGACCACCTTCAAAGCCGCGACGAACGCCGCCACCTGAACGAGATTTTTGACCTTTAATACCACGTGTACCTGTTTTACCTAATCCAGAGCCTATTCCTCGACCTACACGTTTTGGTGCATGCTTTGAACCTTCAGCAGGAGATAAAGTATTTAAACGCATTACTATTACTCCTCTACTTTAACCATGTAATAAACTTGGTTTACCATACCACGAATCGCAGGAGTATCCTCACGTTCTACAGTATGACCAATACGACGTAATCCTAAACCGACTAACGTTGCTTTATGCTTCGGAAGACGACCGATAGAACTACGGGTTTGTGTAATTTTAATTGTCTTTGCCATGGCTAATTACCCCAAAATTTCTTCGACGGTTTTACCACGCTTAGCAGCAACCATTTCTGGTGATTTCATATTTTCTAAGCCATCGATAGTTGCACGAACCACATTAATTGGGTTAGTAGAACCATATGCTTTTGCTAGAACGTTACGAACACCTGCAACTTCTAAAACAGCACGCATTGCACCACCGGCAATAATACCTGTACCTTCTGATGCTGGTTGCATATAAACACGAGAACCAGTATGAGTACCTTTAACTGGATGCTGTAAAGTATCGTTATTTAAAGCAACGTTAATCATATTACGACGTGCTTTTTCCATTGCTTTTTGGATTGCTGCTGGCACTTCACGTGCTTTACCATATCCAAAACCTACGCGACCATTACCGTCACCAACCACTGTTAGTGCAGAAAAACTAAAAATACGGCCACCTTTTACGGTTTTAGAAACACGGTTAACTGCGATTAGTTTTTCCTGCAGTTCACCAGCTTGTTTTTCGATGTTTGACATCTTTAACTCCTACCTTAGAACTGTAGGCCAGCTTCGCGAGCAGCATCTGCTAGCGCCTGAACTCGACCATGATATTGGAAACCTGAACGATCAAATGAAACTTCTTTGATATCTTTCGCCAATGCACGTTCTGCGATTGCTTTACCAACTGCAGCTGCTGCATCTTTGTTTCCGGTGTATTTTAAACTTTCACTGATAGCTTTTTCTAATGTAGAAGCGGCTGCCAGTACTTCTGATCCGTTTGGTGCGATAATCTGCGCATAAATATGACGCGGAGTACGGTGAACTACTAAGCGAGTTGCAAGTAGTTCATGCATCTTGCGACGCGCTTTAGTTGCACGACGGATACGAGCTGATTTCTTATCCATAGTGTTACCTTACTTTTTCTTAGCTTCTTTAGTACGCACAACTTCATCTGCGTAACGAACACCTTTACCTTTATAAGGCTCAGGACGACGATAAGCACGGATATCTGCTGCTACTTGTCCAATTAACTGTTTATCAGCACTTTTTAGTACGATTTCAGTTTGAGATGGACATTCAGCTGTTACACCTTTAGGCAATTGATGCTCAATTGGATGTGAATATCCAAGTGATAAACCAATTGTTGTACCCTTAACTTGCGCACGATAACCGACACCAACTAGCTGAAGTTTTTTAGTAAAACCTTCAGTAACACCAATTACCATTGAATTAATCAATGCACGAGCAGTACCTGCTTGAGCCCAAGCATCAGCATGACCGTCGCGAGGAGCAAATTTAATATTGCCTTCTTCATTATTAATAACAACAGCATCATTAATTGAACGAGTTAACTCGCCATTTTTACCTTTAATCGTAATTACCTGACCATTGAGTTTAACCTCTACGCCAGCAGGAATAACGACATGTGCTTTTGCAACACGAGACATTCTTTTCTCCCTTACGCTACGTAGCAGATAATTTCACCACCAAGTCCAGCTTGGCGTGCTGCTCGATCAGTCATAACACCTTTAGAAGTAGAAATAACTGCGATACCTAATCCTGCCATAACTTTTGGCAATTCATCTTTACGTTTATAAATACGTAAACCTGGACGGCTAACACGTTTGATACTTTCTACTACAGCCTTACCTTGGAAATATTTTAAGGTGATTTCCAATTCTGGCTTAGTGTCACCAACTACTTTATAGTCCCCGATATAACCTTCTTCTTTTAGCACATTGGCAATTGCCACTTTTAGCTTAGAGGAAGGCATCGTGACTGCAACTTTATTCGCAGATTGACCGTTACGAATACGGGTCAACATATCTGCAATAGGATCTTGCATGCTCATCTATAACACTCCCCTGATTACCAACTTGCCTTTTTAAGACCAGGAATCTCACCACGCATGGCTGATTCACGAACCTTAATACGGCTTAAACCAAACTTACGAAGGACGCCATGTGGACGACCAGTTTGACGACAACGACGACGTTGACGTGATGGACTAGAATCACGAGGAAGCGTTTGCAATTTAAGCACTGCATTCCAACGATCTTCATCTGATGCATTAAGATCAGAGATAATCGCTTTTAATTCTTGACGCTTTGCAAAATATTTTTCTGCTAGCTTTACGCGTTTCTTATCGCGTTCAATCATTGATTGTTTAGCCATTATGCCCTACCTTACTTACGAAATGGGAAGTTAAAGGCAGATAATAAAGCTCGGCCTTCTTCATCTGATTGTGCAGAAGTGGTGATAGTAATATCTAAACCACGAACACGATCAACTTTATCATAATCGATTTCAGGGAAAACGATTTGCTCACGAACACCCATGCTATAGTTACCACGACCATCGAAAGATTTTGCGCTTAAACCACGAAAATCTCGAGTACGAGGAAGAGCAATATAAACTAGACGTTCAAAAAATTCCCACATACGTTCGCCACGTAAAGTCACTTTACAACCAATAGGATACCCTTGACGGATTTTAAAACCAGCAACTGACTTGCGTGCTTTAGTGACTAGTGGTTTTTGACCACTGATTGCTGCTAAATCTGCAACCGCATTATCTAATAATTTCTTATCAGTAATTGCTTCACCCACACCCATATTCAAGGTGATCTTTTCGATCCGAGGGACTTGCATGACAGATTTGTAGCCAAACTGTTCTTGCAGTTTATTTACTACCTGTGCTTTGTAGTAATCATGCAGTTTCGCCATCGTACACTCCAAATTACTTAATTGATTAATTCATTAGTAGACTTATAAAAACGGACTTTTTTGCCGTCTTCAAAACGAAAGCCTACACGATCTGCTTTGCCTGTATTAGGATTGAAAATTGCTACGTTAGAAACATTAATAGCTGCTTCTTTTTCAACAATTCCACCATCTTGATTTAATGCAGGTACTGGTTTTTGATGTTTTTTCACCAAATTAATACCTTCAACAATCACTTTGCCTGTAGACAAAACACTTTTAACTTTACCGCGTTTACCTTTATCTTTACCAGATAACACGATAACTTCATCTTCTCGACGGATCTTCGCTGCCATTACCCGCTCCTTACAGTACTTCTGGTGCTAATGAAATGATCTTCATAAACTTCTCAGAACGAAGTTCACGAGTGACCGGTCCAAAAATACGCGTACCAATCGGTTGCTCACTGTTATTATTTAAAATAACACAAGCATTACGATCGAAACGAATGACAGATCCATCAGGACGACGAACACCTTTTCGAGTTCGCACCACAACTGCCTTAAGTACATCACCTTTTTTTACTTTACCACGAGGAATTGCTTCTTTAATGGTTACTTTGATGATATCACCTACTGCTGCATAACGACGATGCGATCCACCGAGAACCTTGATACACATTACGCTTCGTGCGCCAGAGTTATCAGCAACATCGAGCCTAGTCTGTTCTTGGATCATTTTAATGCTCCGTATAAATAAATTATTGTCTAATCTACCTTCATCCACCTCAACTACCATGGATAAGAATAGACAACCAAAAACCCACTTATGTGAGGGCGCATAGTATAACACCACTCAAATAAAATGGATAGCATAAAATAAACGGCTAAATAAAGCCGTTTATTATATTATGTACAGTTTTTAACCAAATAGATTAAATAACTGCTTTTTCAACGATTCGAACAAGAGTCCAAGATTTGGTCTTTGATAATGGTCGACACTCTTTAATTTCAACAGTATCGCCAATACCACACTCATTGTTTTCATCATGTACATGCAATTTAGTCGTACGTTTAATGAACTTACCATATAACGGATGCTTCACTTTACGTTCAATAGCTACAGTAATAGATTTATCCATTTTGTCGCTAATAACACGACCTTGCTGAGTACGAATTTTTACTTCAGTAGTCATATTACGCACCCGCCTTCTCAGTTAATAACGTTTTAACACGTGCAATATTACGACGCACTTGTTTTAACATATGAGTTTGTGTCAACTGACCTCCAGCTAATTGCATACGTAAGTTAAATTGCTCACGTAATAAATTAAGAAGTTCAGTATTTAACTCTTCAACGCTTTTTTCGCGTAGCTCTTTTGCTTTCATTTACATCACCGTCTTAATCACAAAGGTGGTTTTAATTGGCAGTTTTGCAGCTGCCAACGCAAATGCTTCACGAGCAACTTCTTCCGGTACTCCGTCCATTTCATAAAGGACTTTACCTGGTTGAATCTGTGCAACCCAGTATTCAACGTTACCCTTACCTTTACCCATACGCACTTCAAGTGGTTTTTCGGTAATTGGCTTATCAGGGAAAACTCGAATCCAGATTTTACCTTGACGCTTAACTGCACGAGTCATTGCACGACGTGCTGCTTCGATCTGGCGCGCAGTCAAACGACCACGTCCTACAGCCTTAAGACCGAATGTACCGAAACTAACATCAGTACTCACAGCAAGACCACGATTGCGGCCCTTGTGTACTTTACGGAATTTTGTACGCTTTGGTTGTAACATCAGCGACGCTCCTTATTGTTTTCGGCCTTTGCGCTGCTTTTTAGGTTGAGCAGCAGGTTGTTTTTCTGCTTGTTCAACGGCAGCCATACCACCAAGGATCTCACCTTTGAAGATCCACACTTTAACACCAATAATACCATAGGTAGTTAATGCTTCAGATAATCCATAGTCGATATCAGCTCGTAATGTATGTAAAGGAACACGACCTTCACGATACCATTCGCTACGAGCGATTTCAGCGCCGCCTAAACGACCACTTACTTCAACTTTGATACCTTTAGCTCCCGCTTTCATTGCGTTTTGCACCGCACGTTTCATAGCACGACGGAACATAACTCGGCGTTCTAACTGAGAAGTGATACTATCAGCAACTAATTTTGCATCAAGTTCAGGTTTACGAACTTCGGCAATATTAATTTGTACTGCAACATCACGTTTTTCTCTTTTGTCTTTATACTTATTGACAATAGAAGCTACGGCATTACGTAATTTTTCAACGTCCTCGCCTTTCTTACCAATCACAATACCCGGACGAGCAGTGTGAATAGTAATGCGAACGTTAGTTTCTGCTGAACGGTCGATTACAATCTTAGAGATTGATGCTTGTGCTAATTCTTTATTTAAGAATTCACGCACTCTAAAATCACTTTCTAAATTATCAGCGAATGTCTTTGTACCCGAATACCATGTAGATGTCCAAGGCTTGACAATGCCTAAACGGATACCATTTGGATTTACTTTTTGACCCATTGCTATTCTCCAGCCTAGCGATCTGAGACGATCACGGTGATGTGACTCGTACGCTTCAAAATTCGATCTGCACGACCTTTCGCACGAGGCATAATACGCTTCATGGTTGGGCCTTCGTCAACGAATATTTTCGCAACTTTTAGATCATCAATATCAGCACCATCGTTATGCTCTGCGTTAGCAATAGCAGACTCTAATACTTTTTTAACTAGTACAGCCGCTTTTTTATTGGTGTACGTTAAAATATCTAGTGCCTGAGACACATTCTTACCGCGAACAAGATCTGCTACTAAGCGAACTTTTTGTGCAGAAGAACGAGCGTGGCGATATTTTGCAATTGTTTCCATCTCTTTCTCCTACTTATTTCTTCTTAGCTTTCTTATCAGCCGCGTGGCCGCGATAAGTACGAGTCGGCGCGAATTCACCCAATTTATGACCAACCATTTCGTCGGATACATAAACTGGAACGTGCTGACGACCATTATGGACAGCGATGGTCAAACCGATCATATTAGGAAAGATCGTTGAACGACGGGACCAAGTACGAATTGGTTTCTTGTCCCCGCTTTCCACCGCTTTCTCTACCTTCTTCAGCAAGTGTAGGTCAATAAAAGGACCCTTCTTGAGAGAACGTGGCATAGCTAATCCTCTATATTAATTATTTCTTATTGCGACGGCGAACAATATACTTATCAGTACGTTTGTTGCTACGCGTTTTCAATCCTTTGGTTTTTTGACCCCATGGAGACACAGGATGTTTACCAAAGTTACGACCTTCACCACCACCATGTGGATGGTCTACCGGGTTCATTGCAGTACCACGAACAGTAGGACGAACACCACGCCAACGCGTTGCACCCGCTTTACCTAATACACGAAGCATATGTTCAGAATTACCAACTTCACCAATAGTGGCACGGCAATCTAATAATACTTTACGCATTTCACCTGAACGTAAACGCAATGTTACATATGCACCTTCACGTGCAACGATTTGAACATAACTACCAGCAGAGCGAGCAAGTTGTCCGCCTTTACCTGGTTTCATTTCAATATTATGTACGGTAGAACCTACTGGGATGTTGCGCATTGGTAAACAGTTACCTGTTTTAATTGCTGCATCAACACCAGATTGGATCTGATCACCTGCTTTTAAGCCTTTAGGCGCTAAAATATAACGACGTTCACCGTCTTTATATAAAACCAATGCAATATTTGCACTACGGTTTGGATCATATTCCAAACGTTCAACAACTGCTGGAATACCATCTTTATTACGCTTAAAATCGACAATACGATAATGTTGTTTATGACCACCACCAATATGACGGGTAGTGATTCGACCATTATTATTGCGACCACCAGTTTTGCTTTTTGAATCAAGCAACGGTGCATAAGGCTTACCTTTATGCAACTCTGGGTTAACCACTTTAACAACGTGGCGACGACCCGGAGATGTAGGTTTACACTTAACAACTGCCATTGTTCATACTCCTCCGAATTACTCAGCGACGCCAGCAAGGTCTAAATTTTGACCTTCTGCTAAAGTAACGTAAGCTTTTTTCCAGTCGCTACGGCGACCGATTTGTTGACCACGACGTTTAACTTTACCTTTAACGATAAGCGTATTAACGTCATCTACTTTAACTTCAAATAGTTGTTCAACTGCGGCTTTAATCTCTCTCTTAGTAGCATCTTTAGCAACTTTCAATACTAATGTATTTGTTTTTTCCATTGAAATAGATGCTTTTTCAGAAACATGTGGTGCTCGCAGGACTTTAAGCAGACGCTCTTCACGAATCATGCTAACATCTCCTCTACTTGTTTAACAGCATCAACAGTGATAACCACTTTGTCAAATGCAATCAAACTAACTGGATCAATACCTGCCACATCACGCACATCAACTTTGTATAAGTTACGTGCTGCTAAGAAAAGATTTTCATCAACTTCAGAAGTGATAATAAGAACATCGTTAAGTTCCATATCATTTAATTTCTGAGTTAATAATTTAGTCTTAGGTGCTTCAACAGTAAATTTTTCAACCACAATTAAACGTTCTTGACGCACTAATTCAGAGAAAATACTCTTTAATGCACCACGATACATTTTACGGTTAACTTTTTGGCTATGATCTTGTGGTTTTGCTGCAAATGTTACACCACCGCTACGCCATATTGGGCTCTTAATAGAACCTGAACGAGCGCGACCTGTGCCTTTTTGGCGCCATGGTTTTTTGCCTGAACCAGCGATTTCTGCACGAGTTTTTTGTGCGCGAGAGCCTTGACGAGCAGCAGATGCATAAGCAACAACTACTTGATGAACTAACGCTTCATTAAACTCACGTCCGAAGGTAGTTTCGGAAACAGAAAGCGCTTGCGCGTCTTTAACTACTAATTCCATCTCTATCTCCTTGACGTTAAGCCTTGATTGCCGGTTTAACAATTACGTCACTATTGATTGCACCAGGAACAGCACCTTTAATTAATAAAAGATTACGTTCTGCATCAACACGTACAATATCTAAGTTTTGAACAGTTACACGTTCATTACCTAAGTGACCTGCCATTTTACGACCTTTAAACACTTTACCCGGAGTTTGGTTTTGACCGATAGAGCCATGACCACGGTGTGCTAAAGAGTTACCATGTGTTGCATCTTGGGTACGGAAGTTCCAACGTTTAGTTACGCCAGCAAAACCTTTACCTTTAGATGTACCAGTAACATCAACTTTTTTAACGTCTATAAAAATATCAACGTTAATGCTTTGACCTACAGCAAATTCGCCTTCTTCAAAACGGAATTCCCATAGACCACGACCAGCTTCAACGCCAGCCTTAGCGAAATGACCTGCTTCAGGTTTGTTTATACGGCTTGCTTTTTTGCTACCTGTAGTAACCTGAATTGCTTGATAACCATCATTCTCAAGTGTTTTTACTTGAGTAACGCGGTTGCTTTGAACTTCAACTACGGTGACAGGAATAGAAACACCCTCTTCGGTAAAGATTCGTGTCATTCCTACTTTACGACCGATTAAACCAATCATTGTTTAGACCTCTCAATCATTCAGCTCAGGATTAACCTAAACTGATCTGCACATCAACACCGGCAGCAAGATCTAGACGCATTAAAGCATCAACTGTTTTTTCAGTTGGCTCAACAATATCAACTAGACGTTTATGAGTGCGAATTTCATATTGATCGCGCGCGTCTTTATTAACGTGCGGAGAAATCAATACGGTAAAACGCTCTTTGCGTGTCGGTAATGGAATAGGACCACGAACCTGCGCACCAGTGCGCTTCGCAGTTTCTACAATTTCAGCAGTTGATTGATCAATCAAACGATGATCAAACGCTTTTAACCGGATACGGATTCTTTGGTTCGACATGAGACCAGAGCTCCACTATTTAAAAGTTATAACAAAAGATTACTCCTCTTACCCTGTTTCGATTGACAGGAGAGTGTAATCCGTTCTTTTCGTAACCCCCAGATCGGGAGTATTGTTGATATAATACAATATGTTATTTATTGCTTATATCTTCATACGCATTTGCTCAAAGGAAACCAATAAGCAAAGTGGTGGTAATTATACGGAAATTATCAACTAATGCAAGGAGTAATTAATAATTAGCATCCTTGTAGATAAATAAATGTGTTTTGATAATGTTTAATAAAACATCGTTGTATTTTAAAATCAAATCAATTTGTTATTATCAATTAATTATGGTCAGTCGCCATAAAGGCGACTTACTAGTGATCTTCTTTAGCGTGATTTAAGCTATATCTTGGAATCTCAACTTCCAAATCTTCATCTGTAACACGAGCTTGACAACTTAATCGGCTCTGAGGCTCTACACCCCAAGCTTTATCAAGCATATCATCTTCTTGTTCGTCACTTTCTTCCAGTGAGTTAAATCCTTTTCGGACAATACAGTGACAAGTTGAACAGGCACAAGACATTTCACATGCATGTTCAATTTCAATATCATTACGTAATGCGACCTCTAAAATAGATTCCCCTTCCTCTGCTTCAACGGTTTTTCCTTCAGGGCAGAGATCGGCATTAGGTAAAAAAGTAATTTTTGGCATAATAATCTCGTTAGTTAGATATCATCAACATTATGACCTGTTAATGCATGGCGAATAGAGCGATCCATACGTTTAGCAGCAAATTCCTGAGTTACGTTATCAACAATTTTAATCTGTTTTTCAATTTCGTAACTATCGTTAGCTTGGCTAGCAGCTTGTAGCTGATGCTTAGCGGTTAAAATTTGGTTAAGTTGATGTTCATTTAATAAATCCATGTCTTTATCTAAAGCACTTTGTAAACTTTCAAGCACTCTGGCCGCTTCAACTTTTTGCTCTGCCAACATTCTTGCTTGTTTATCCTGTTCAGCATAACTTATTGAATCTTGAATCATACTTGCAATTTCGTTATCGCTAAGCCCATAAGATGGTTTTACCTGAATAGCGGCTTCAACACCAGTTGACTTTTCCATAGCAGTAACACTTAATAAACCGTCAGCATCAACCTGGAAAGTAACTCGAATATGAGCGCCACCAGCAGGCATGGGTGGTATGCCTTGTAAAGTAAACTTGGCTAACGATCGACAATCAGTAACCTTTTCTCGTTCACCTTGTAAAACATGGATCATCATTGCCGTTTGACCATCTTTAAATGTTGTAAACTCCTGAGCGCGAGCGCAAGGAATGGTACTATTACGAGGAATAATCTTTTCAACTAATTCACCCATAGTTTCAATACCTAAAGATAATGGAATTACATCCAACAATAGCATATCCGAATCAGGCTTATTACCGACTAAAATGTCCGCTTGTATAGCTGCACCAATTGCAACAACCTTATCTGGATCAATAGATGTAAGAGGATTTAGTTTAAAATAATTACCCACGAACTGGCGAACTAATGGTACGCGGGTAGAACCACCGACCATAACAACTTCTGCCACTTCATCAAGCTCGATTTTGGCATCTTTTAATGCTCTACGACATACAGCTAAAGTTCGTTTAACTAATGGTTCAATTAATGTTTCAAACTGCGTACGAGTAATGGTCAATGACTGATTATTGAAAGTAAACAGAACCGAATCTTGCTGGCTTAATGCTATTTTCAACGCCACAGCTTGATTCATAATTTTTTGGTTAATATGAGGATCAGTATTGTTGGTCAGTCCTAGTTCTTGTTTTATATAATCAGCAAGTAAGCGATCGAAATCATCACCACCAAGTGCCGAATCGCCACTGGTCGCTAAGACCTCAAATACACCTTTATGTAAACGCAAAATAGAAATATCAAAAGTTCCACCACCTAAGTCATAAACTGCGATCACACCCTCTTTACCAGAATCAAGACCATAAGCAATAGCGGCTGCTGTTGGTTCGTTCAAAAGGCGTAATACATGTAATTTGGCTAATTTGGCTGCATCTTTAGTTGCTTGTCTTTGAGCATCATCAAAATAGGCCGGAACGGTAATTACTACACCATCAATTTCGCTATTTAGTGTCTCTTTTGCTCGATTTGCTAAAGCTGTTAAAATTTCTGCGGAAACTTGAACTGGATTAACTTTGCCATTAGGTAAATTAAGAATCGGCACACCATTTGCACTTTGCGAGAACGAATAAGGGAAATATGACATATCAAGATCTGATAAACTTCTCCCCATTAATCGTTTAATCGAACTGACGGTATTTTGTGGATCATTAGCTGAATTTGCTTTGGCATTTTTTCCTACGGTAACAATAAGATTGTCATCGTGATCAAGACCATAATGCACCACCGATGGTAACAAAGGATCTCCCTCTAAATCGGGTAAAGCTTCGCATTGTCCACTTCGTACAATTGCAACTAATGAATTAGTTGTACCAAGATCAATACCTACTGCTAGGCGACGCTGATGAGGTGCTGGTGTTTGTCCCGGTTCACTGATCTGTAAAAGTACCATGTAATATATCTCTAATTGATGTTTGCTTGTCTAAAATTATAAAACAAATTGTTTTTCTTGTAATTTTTCGATTTGTTCAAGCAATCTAGTGAGGTAACGGATTTTATAGATGAGATTAAGTGCAGTTTGCCAATCTTGCTCATGAATATAGTGCAATAACTGGTTATAAACGCTATTTTTACGTTTAATCATTTCTTTATGAAAATCATCTAATAATTCAGGATTATCCTGACTTTCAATATCATCAAGCTGTTCACGCAAAGTGAATTGCTCCATTAAAAAGTCAGGATCATGAATAATATTTTGTTCAGTCGCAACATCAAAACCTTGCAGCGATAAAAAATATTCGGCTGCACTAATCGAATTTTTTAATGTCTGGTAGCCATCATTAATCATGGCTGATTTTTGCATGATTGAGACTTTTTCATTATCCTTCGCAGAAGCAAAATTATCTGGGTGGAACTGTTTTTGCAGCTGTTGATAATGGGTTGTTAGCATCGCCATATCAACAGGCAATTGAACAGGTAACTGAAATAACTCAAAGTAATTAACCACAGTAATTGCTCCAATTAAACGTTAAAGCTTTCACCACAACCACATTCATTTTGTGCATTGGGATTATTAAATTTAAAGCCTTCGTTTAATCCTTCTTTAACAAAATCAAGTTCAGTCCCATCAATATAGACTAAACTTTTTTTATCTACGATAACTTTGACATTTTTGTCTTCAAACACACTGTCATCATCATTAATCACGTCGGCAAATTCCAGAACATAAGCCATACCAGAGCAACCTGATGTTTTTACACCTAATCTAAGTCCTACACCTTTACCCCGATTGGCTAAAAAGGATTGAACGCGATTAGCTGCATTATTGGTTAATGTAATAGCCATTAACTTTGCCCTTTTTTAGTTTTGTAATCTTCAATTGCAGCCTTAATGGCATCTTCAGCTAGAATTGAACAGTGAATTTTTACTGGTGGTAAAGCTAGCTCTTTGGCGATATCTGTATTTTTAATTGCCTCGGCCTCATCTAATGATTTACCTTTTATCCATTCAGTAACCAATGAACTTGATGCAATTGCACTTCCACAACCATAAGTTTTGAATTTAGCGTCTTCAATAATACCGTCATCATTAACTTTGATTTGAAGACGCATTACATCACCACATGCTGGTGCGCCAACCATGCCACTACCGACATTAGGATCATTTTGATCAAAAGAACCAACATTACGAGGGTTTTCATAATGATCAACTACTTTTTCGCTATATGCCATAATTTACTCCTAATTTTAATGTGCTGACCATTTAATTTTAGTTAGATCAACGCCATCTTTAAACATTTCCCAAAGTGGAGATAAATCCCTTAATTTACCAATAGATTCTCTAATCAACTTAATAACATAATCAACTTCTTCTTCAGTACTAAATCGACCAAATGAAAAGCGAATTGAACTATGTGCAAGTTCATCATTCAAACCTAACGCGCGTAAAACATATGAAGGTTCCAAACTCGCGGATGTACAAGCTGAACCCGAAGATACTGCTAAGTCTTTTAATGCCATCATCAACGATTCACCTTCAATATAAGCAAAGCTTACATTTAAAATGTTTGGCGCGCTGTGTTCTAATGAACCATTAAGATATACTTCTTCAATATCTTTTAGACCATTCCACAAACGATTTTTTAAGGCTAATAAACGAGGCATTTCAGTTGCCATTTCCTGTTTAGCAATATGATATGCTTCACCCATACCAACAATTTGATGAACAGGTAAAGTACCTGAACGCATACCTCTTTCATGACCACCGCCATGCATTTGTGCTTCTATTCGTACTCGCGGTTTACGTCTTACATAAAGTCCACCGATACCTTTGGGTCCATAAATTTTATGCCCTGAAAAAGACATTAAATCCACTTTTAATTTAGTGAGATCAATTGGTAATTTACCAACGCTTTGTGTTGCATCGACATGGAAGACAATCCCCCTTTCCCGACACATTTCACCAATTTTTTCGATATCTTGTACCACGCCTGTTTCATTATTTACATGCATAATTGATACAACTGTTGTATCTGGACGCATTACAGCAGCTAGCTTATTAAGATCAATGATACCATCGGATTCGGGTGCTAAATAAGTCACTTCGTATCCTTCACGCTCAAGTTGACGGCAAGTATCAAGTACTGCTTTATGTTCCGTTTTACAGGTAATAATATGTTTACCTTTGGCTTGGTTAAAATGTGCAGATCCTTTGATAGCAAGATTATCTGCTTCTGTTGCACCTGAGGTAAAAACTATTTCGCGAGAGTCTGCACCTATAAGATCAGCGATTTGATTTCGTGCAATATCAACTGCTTCTTCAGCTTGCCAGCCAAATCGGTGTGAACGTGATGCGGGATTACCAAAGATACCATCTGGAGTTAAATAGTGCATCATTTTTTCGGCAACTCTAGGATCTACAGGTGTTGTCGCTGCATAATCCATATAAATAGGTAATCTCATTTACTACTCCCAATTATAAATTTTATATTCTTTTTTTTAATTAACTCTGACGTGCTGTATATTACTTTGTCGGTCAGCTACAGCTCTAACGTCTTTATTTTTGACTAATTCACTTAAAGTGATACTCGTTAAAAAATCATCAATGCGTTCACTTAGATCGTTCCATAGTGTATGGGTGAGACATTTAACACCCCGTTGGCAACCCGCTTCACCATGACATTTTGTGGCATGAACTGTCTCATCAACAGCTTTAACAATAGAACTAATCGCAATTTCATCCATACCACGACTAAGTATATAGCCACCACCAGGACCTCTAACGCTCATGACTAAGCCGTTTTTCCGTAACCGAGCAAACAATTGTTCAAGATAAGATAGTGAGATTTCCTGACGTTCTGAAATATCAGCCAGTGATACCGGTCCTGAGCCAGAATGTAATGCAACATCTAACATTGCAGTTACCGCATATCGCCCTTTTGATGTCAATTTCATTAATCATTCCCCCCTGTATATTACTAAGTATTGTATATATCCTCTTAATTTAGTCAAGTATTTAGTTGAGTGTTTTAGTGGGAATTATCCATAAGTTCTTCATCGACGAATCATAGACTTGTATGCTAATCTAATAAACTGATTTAATACAGGAGTTAATGGATGAAGCTAGTTTTACATTTTTTGACAATAATTGGTCTATTTTTTTTAAATAGTGCTTTTGCAGATAATACAAAAGACAGTTTTCGAACTAATTTTCAAAAATGGGTAACCTATAATCAAGTTATTAGTTTTGAAGAACAAAAAGCGCTAGTTAAATCTTTACAGGATTATTCATTATATCCTTATGTTGCGACACAATTTTTTCAAAATAATATTAAAACCGTTTCACCGGAAGAAGTCAGTGAATTTGTCGCCAAATATAATGATTTACCTGTAACTTCTTCACTTACTCAATCTTTTTTAGCTGAGTTAACCTCTCGTCAAGATTGGAATGCAATAGTTTCCTTTCCACGCGATAACTCGACTGCTACAAATTGTCGATATCAATATGCACTATTCCAACAAGGTAATAATCAATCGCTGTTTACCACGGTTGAAGATTTATGGAAAACAGGGAAAGAATTACCTTCCGCATGTGATCCAATACTTGATGTGTGGGTGCAAGCAGGTAAACGAACGTCTAATTTAATACTATTACGTATTGGACTTGCGGTTGAGGCAAATAATATAAAATTTGCGCGATACCTTACTAATTTATTAAATAACGATTACAAAACCACTAAGGACAATTTATTAGCACTACTGGATAATCCACAAAAATTGGCTGATTTTTCCAAAAACATCAAAGCTAGTTCATTTACCAAACAGATTGTGTTAGCTACTTTTCCACGTTTAGTCAGAGTCAATAATAATTTAGCTCAAACTTTGTTACCTCAATTAGCGAAACAACAAACACTAAGCGAAACAGAAGTAGATGCATTGCAAAAAAGTCTAGCAAATAGTTACTTTAATAATAATACCACTGATGAACAAATAAAATGGCGCGATGAATATATAACCCAAAGTCATGATACGGCATTGATTGAAAAGCGCATTCGTCTGGCGATAGATGAATATAATTATACTGACATTGCTTATTGGTTAACACAACTCTCTCCAGAAGCCAAATCAAAAGAAGATTGGCAATATTGGCAAGCGCGTGTATTACTGAATAACAATCAAAAGAAAGAAGCAGAAGCAATTTTAAAAGCACTGTCATCCAAACGAGGTTTTTATGGCATGATAAGCGCTCAAACGCTTAATCAAACCTATTCACTTAAAAATTTATCTCGTCCAATTTCTAAAACTGAAATCAAAGAGTTAGAAGCAAAATATAATCATCAATCCTTTGTAAAACGAATTGAAGAATTACGTTATTGGGGAATGTTATCAGAATCAAACCGCGAATGGCGATATATGCTAAACAATAATGCAACTAATAATGAATATTTAGATTTAGCTAAATTTGCCTTTATCAGAGATTGGGGAGATTTATGTATTCAAGCCACTATTGCTGGTAAATTATGGGATAATTGGAACGAACGTTTACCTATCATGTATCAAAAATTCTATAAAGATGCATTGAAAGATAAAGCCATTCCTTTATCTTATACTTTAGCTATTTCTCGTCAAGAAAGTGCGCTTGATACTACTGTACAATCGCCAGTTGGTGCTAGTGGATTAATGCAATTAATGCCAAATACGGCCAAAGAGACAGCTAAAAAAGTTAGCTCAGTCATTTACTATTCACCAACTCAACTGTTTGAACCACAAACCAATATAGAGTTAGGAACTTATTTTTTAAATAATATGTATTTAACCAATAATAATAATCGTATTTTATCCTCCGCAGCTTATAATGCAGGGCCAAATCGTGTAAAGCTTTGGCTTAATAATAGTGGTGGCAAACTTGATGCAGTAGCGTTTATAGATAGTATTCCGTTTACAGAAACACGTAATTATGTGAAAAATGTCTTAGTTTACGACTATATTTATCAGATAATTTTAGGCAAACCGAATAACAATATTCTTACTGAAAATGAAATTAACAGACAATATTAATGGTATTTACAATGAAAGCTGAACAATGGCAACAAACTGTTGAAATATTACATCAAGCCTTTAATGAAGGATATTCAATTGATATATTAAAATTACTTTTGACCGCTGACGAACGAGATGCCTTAATTACACGAGTAAAAATCATTCACTCATTACTTGATGGCTCAATTAATCAACGTCAGCTCAAAGAACAATTAGGTATAGGCATTGCAACGGTAACACGTGGTTCAAATAGCCTAAAAGAAGCAACACCAGAATTTAAGACATGGTTAGAAAAAAACTTATTGAAGTCAGATGTATAATTACCAAGATCTCTTAAAATTATAAATAATTAAACCATCATTTTGCCTGTGTAATCAAAGCTCTTGTTGGATATCAACTTCATTTTTGGTCACCACAGGTACACAATAATCGCACTCCATATTTTTAATATCTTTAACCGATTCGACAGTTTCGTTTAGGCGATTATGATGGATTTCAATTAAGCATCCTGAACGTAAACAGACTTGTAAAGCAGGCATTGCAGCTAAATGGACTTGTGAAATAAAATCTCTGAAATTTTCAGGGGGGCCCATATATTTAAAACAGAGGTAAAGTCCACCTTCACTGACATATTGTTCGATATGTTCAAGGTGATTATTATGATCTAAAGCAATAGTATAGAGAAGCTCTTGTTCATTGGCGTTGTCTTTACTTTTTAAAATACGATTAAAAGCATAAATTTTATCAGGAAGGTTTTCACCTTTATGTGGGTAGCGTGATAAATAGTTTTGAAAAAATTGAGCTCTTAGCTTATTTTCTTCATCAAGTAATTTACCCAAATTACAATTATTCTTATATGAAATTCCCCAAAAAGTTTGCCTCGGCATATTAACAAATTTAGGTTCAGGTAGGGTCAGTTGACTTTTATTTAACTCAATTGCGGGTGTTAATCCTGTTGGATCCCAAAATTCACCTCGACGATAGCTTGCTGGCGTTTCATTAAACTGTTTTTTAAATGAACGTGTAAATGTTTGTTGTGAATCAAAACGATATTGCATTGCTATATCTAAAATGGGTTTACTCGTCATTCGTAATGATAGCGCTGCATAGGTTAAACGGCGATGACGTATATAAGTACCGAGTACTTGACCAGTAACTTCTTTAAACATTCGCTGTAAGTGCCATTTGGAATAACCTGATTTTTGCGCCACATTATCAATAGATAACGGCTGCTCAAGATTTTTTTCAATCCAAGCGATTAGAGCTGAAATAATGCTAACTTGATTCATAACACCCCATCATAATATCAACTGACAGATATCGTGCGATTATGACTTAATCTTAGCAATAAGCAAGATTTAAATAAAATTATTTTAATAATAAGAGTGAGTTCCAGCTTGATGTTCGGTGATATCTTTCACGCCTGCCAACTCTGGGAATTCGGCTAATAATTGCTTTTCTATCCCTTCTTTTAAAGTGTAATCAACCATTGAACAACCATTACAACCTCCACCAAATTGTAACACGACATAATTATCTTCCGTCAATTCAACTAAACTGACATGCCCACCGTGACTTGCTAGTTGTGGGTTGACTTGTGCTTGAATTGCATAATTAACTCGTTCAATCAATGGCGCATCATCCGCAACCTTTTTCATCTTGGAGTTTGGCGCTTTTAAAGTTAATTGTGAACCCAATTCGTCGGTAACATAGTCAATTACGGTTTCTTCCAAAAAAGGCGCACTAATTTCATCAATATACACTGAAAAACCAGACTGTTTTTCTTCGATATCACTATCCTCAATAGTATCGGCAGGGCAGTATGAAACACCACATTCAGCAGTAGGTGTACCTGGATTAATAACAAATACTCGGATTTGAGTTCCTTCAGCTTGATTAGCAAGTAACTTTTTAAAATGTTGTTGCGCTGATTCAGAAATGGTAATAATAGACATATTCCCTCACTTTGACGCAATTGGCATTAATAACAACTGACATCATTGATTATAATAGTTGACTGTATCTCTTGGTTATTATAGGGTCTGTTTGGGATTTTACAATACTGTACGACACAAACAAAGAACTTGTACATTGGTCGCACCGCATCTTTTTAGCTGTTGGCTAATAGCATTAATTGTATTACCGGTTGTGACTATATCATCAATAAGTAAAATCGATCTATTTGAAAGATGATGATAGCAACTGAATAGTTTTTCAACATTCTGCACACGCTTTTCAAGTGACAAACTTTTCTGGTCTGAAGCTATTTGTTTACGTTGTAATAAATGGGGATAAAACATCCGGTTTAACCATTTAGCAATCGGTTTAGCTAACTGTTCCGCTTGATTAAAACCTCGTGACCAATAACGAATATGATGCAATGGAACACAAGTAATCAAATCTGGTTTACTAATACCATTAGTTACTCTCCTTTTGTACCATGCTAACAACATTAATCTTGCTAGTGCATGGGTTAATTCAATCTTATGATAGAACTTAAGATGATGAATCAATTTTTTTAATGGATGAATATAATTAGAAACAGCAATAAGTTCATCCCAAGATGGTTTTTGTTCACGGCATCGATAACAGATAGGCGTTGATAATGAATGAGGTAAACCACACTGAGGACAGACTTTATTTTGCGTTGGCAAATTTTTTATGCACTGGCTACAAATCCCATGATGAGATAAAAATAGTGGCATATTACATAAAATACAGCGCATTTTAAGCACACGAAATGTAAAGATATTTCAGGAAAGCATAACGTTTCGATATAAATTTATCTAATTTTTGCATATTGAATGTTGTTATTACTGAATGAATAAGTTCATCATAGTGTATTGAAGAAAAAAATTACTTATAAAATAAAAGTCTTATAATCAATCTCACAAAAATTTATATAATTTTACATATTTTTTATTTAATTAAATTTGATATTCGGTATAATCAGCCCATCAAAATTGACTAAGGATTTTATATATGAAAAAAATCAAAATGTTATTTATTTCTGTGTTTTTAACATTACTTTCTACTATCGCTTTAGCTGATACCAAAGTTTTATTACAAACTAGCATGGGTGATATCGAAATTGAACTTGATAGTCAACATGCCCCAATTACGACTAAAAACTTTATTGATTATGTCAATAGTGGTTTTTATGAAAATCTTATTTTCCATCGTGTCATTCCTGGATTTATGATTCAAGGTGGTGGTGCTGATGATCAGTTAAAATTTAAAGATAATAATGCGCCAATCAAAAATGAAGCCAACAATGGTTTGAAAAATGATCGCGGAACGATTGCTATGGCAAGAACGAGTGCTGTTGATAGTGCTACCAGTCAATTTTTTATCAATGTTGTCAACAACGATTCACTTAACTACCAATCTCCAGAAAACTATGGTTATGCTGTTTTTGGTAAAGTGATTAAAGGTATGGATGTGGCAGATAAAATTGTTAATGTACCAACTAAACGAGTCGGTCCTCATCAAAATGTACCTGTTGAACCTATTTATATCAAAAAAGCTATTATCGTTACTGAAGATAAATAGTCGATTTCTTTGCTTGTTCAATAAACTGTCTTAACCTACTAAGGCAGTTTATTGTTTATCTGTTATAAACGTTAATTTTTGACTTAATCGTATCTTCATTAATTTTTTTTAGATTATTATAATTATCACAACCTGCTTTAAAATTTTTATCACAAACTTGCTTAAAATATTGTCTTGCTAAAGGTAGATCTCGTTTACCCCTGTTCCATAATAGTAAAGAAGACCTAATTTATTGATAGTTTCTAACTAATCATGATTTGTTTCTTGTAAATGCCATTTACCTTGGGTTGCTACCTTTTGATACCAATAAAAAACCGGTTTATAATCAACTCCAACACCATTACCTAAACTATACATTGCAGCTAAATTAAATTGTGATTTTGCATCTCCTTGTTCAGCTTACTCTTTACATACAACGAATGCTTTTTCATAATTTTTCTTTTTTATATAAGAATCACATTGGTCAGCAAAAATAAAACCAGAAAAACTAATCAATAACATAACTAACGATAATGATTTTTTCATTATCTCTAAAATAAAATGTTATAAATCAATAAATTGAAATTTATAACATTTATGTACTAACCGCTATTGATGAACATCAATTTGTGCCAACACTTATTTCACTACATTTGTAAAAAACAACAATTAAATAAGTCATTCGCTGTAATAATGATATTTTATTTTAGTTTACTTAATAAATTCGCTATAGTTCTTACACCTATTCCGGTTGCACCGGTTGCCCACAAGGCCGTTGCACTTTTACGAAATGTTGCTGAACAATCAATATGTAACCAATTTTGTTTATAATTTTTAACAAAATAAGACAAAAATGCGGCTGCTGTGCTAGCACCAGCTGTATTAGGCAATCCAGAATTGGCTATATCGGCAAATGATGATGGAAACTGGCTTCGATGAAATTCGGCCAACGGTAATCGCCAAAAAGCTTCATGTTCAATTTCACTTGTAGCTAATAATTGATTAGCAAATTTATCGTCAAATGAGAGTAATGATTGATAATCATTGCCAACGGCAATTTTCGCTGCACCTGTTAGTGTTGCACAGTCAATAATGTAATGAGGTTTGTCATTATCGGCACAAATTAAGCCATCCGCTAACACTAAACGCCCTTCAGCATCCGTATTATCCACTTCTACGGTTTTACCATTACGATAGGAGATAATATCCCCTAATTTAAATGCGTTGCCGCTGACTAAATTATCAGCACAACATAGATAGAGTTTTACACGATGATTCAATCCTCTAGCAATCGCTAAAGCTAATGCACCAGTTACCAATGCTGCCCCACCCATATCAGCACGCATTGATTCCATAAAACTACTCGGTTTTAAACTATAGCCACCAGAATCGAAGGTAATACCTTTTCCAACTAGACAAGCAGTAATTGGCGTTTTAGGATTTTTAGTTGGATTATAATCAAGCTCAAGTAAAGCGGCTGGCCGATCCGACCCTTTCCCTACCGTATAAATCCCCATGTAGTCATGTTCTTTTAATGCCTCACCTGAGATAATGTTATAACTCACTTCTGATGTAAATGAGCCAATCAATTTGGCACTTTGTGTCGCAAGCTCTAGTGGAGATAAGGTTTCGGCTTGTTGATTTACAATATCACGACACCAATCAATAATCGTTAAACGATTTTTAAGTTCTTCTTTATCTTTGCTATTGAGTTTAGCAAAGGTAATTTTATTCGTATTTTTGGCATTTCGGTATCCTAGCCAAAAATGCCAACACGCTTCGAGATCCCAATTATCACCACTTAATTTAAGCGAATTAATCCCTTGATTATCAAATTTACGTCCTGCGCGTTGTATCGCACCCAAACGATGTTCTGGTTTGTAATGAATTGTAACCGTATCATCTGAAAAACTAAGTAGTGCATCTTTTCCCCATTTGGCTGGAGCGGGTTTATCAGAAAGTAAAATAGATAATATTGACATAAGAAGAACCTCAAAATTGATAAAGCAGAAAAGAATGAATTAATTCTAATCAGAAACATGTTAATATAGCAAGCGGAGTTAAAAATAAATAAGGGATAGCAATGACATCTGTTGTACCAATAAAAAATGGCGTTAATTTTCGTGATTTGGGTGGGATTAAGACAGTAGACGGTCGCCAAATACGTTCCGGCATGTTATACCGATCAGGATCATTTGCACATATTACACCTAGCGAGGGTGAATTTTTAGCTAATCAATTAAAACTACATTATGTGATCGATTATCGAGATCAAAAAGAAATTGAACACTTTCCAGATAGGCTATGGCATAACGCCAATTATATTAATGTTCCAGCCAACCCTTTGAATAATGAGGTTACCGCTAGTTTAACCAGTGATTTGGAAGATGATAATAAAATTCTAAAAACACGTTCCCCGTTCGATTTTATGATAAAACTGTATCAAAAGTTACCATTTAATAATCTCGCTTATCAAAAACTCACCTCTATTTTACTTAATGCTGATGGTAAACCTTTAGTACAACATTGTGCCGTGGGTAAAGATCGTACCGGAGTTGGCGTGGCGTTAGTCCTATTTGCATTAGGTGTGAGTGAAGATAATGTCATGCAAGATTACTTACTCACTGAACAACTGTTAACAAATTATCGTGAATGGTTATTAAACCAATATAAAGAAAAAGAAAAATATAAATTAAATCCTGATAAACTGGAAAATCGTAGACTAATTTTTGCCGCCAAAAAAGAGTATTTATCAGCGGCTATTACTGCAATAAAAGAGCAGTATGACACAATTGATAATTGGTTAGCTAAAGAATATCAGTTAGATGAAAAGAACAAAAAAATTCTACAACAAATATATCTCATTTAATTACTTGAACAATATTAAAATGCTCGTATCCAGCGTACCTATGTAAATAGGTACAAATAATAATTTCTAGTAATTCAAGTGTTTAAAAAATAATGAATTACTTTCAATTATACCCGCAATTCACATTTACTTATTGGAATACTACTGTTAAGCGCAAGATGGACATTTTTAATTTGCTTATATTGATAAAAAAAATGTTCGCCAAAAGGCGCACTAATTATGCCGTTATCTATATCAACACTAACTGACTTAATTTGCCATACCCCTTTTGCATATAATTTTAGAGCTGACTCTTTTAAGGTCCATAATTGCCAAAACGCAGCTAATGTATCGGTTTGCTTAATCATCCATTGATATTCATTCTCAGCAAAAAAATTTTTTGCTACATTAAGATAATTTTTCCTTTCACGATCCACTTCGATATCTACACCAACTTTTCCCTCTAACGAAATCGCCACCGCTATACTATTATTACTATGACTGATATTAAAATCGGGTAAATTTCGATCGACAAAACACGGACGACTATTATCACCAATAGTCATAAGTGGTAAGGTAGGAATCGCACAATACTGTTTGAGTAAACTTGCCAATATAGATCGACAAACTAAAAACTGTTTTTTGCGCGCTACACTTAATTTATCGGCGTGTTCAACAATTTGCGGAGATAAAAGAGAAAAATCCACCGTTGCTTGATTTAGATCAGCAATTTGTACAATTAACATTATCGGTAAACCAGTATTAATAAAAATTATTTTTTACTATTTTAACAGCATGCTATGCTAACTGTTATTAAAATTTATTAAGTAGCCGAAGGACACATCATGTCATTACAAACCAAATTAGTTAATGCTGGTCGCAAAAAACGTTATACTCAAGGCGCTGTTAACGCTGTCATTCAGCGGGCATCTTCATTAGTTTTTGATACGATTGATGCCAAAAAAGAAGCGACAGAAAATCGTACCAAAGGCGCTTTATTTTATGGTCGCCGAGGCACATTAACTCATTTTGCTTTACAAGATGCGATGGTTGAAATTGAAGGAGGTGCTGGATGTTATCTCTATCCATGTGGCGCTGCTGCTATTGCTAATGCTATTTTGGCATTCGTTAAATCAGGTGACCATATTCTTGTATCTGAAGCAGCTTATGAACCGACTCAGGAATTTTGTCAGCATATTTTAAAAGATTTAGGTATTGAAACCGATTATTTCTCACCTCTCATTGGGCGTTATATAAACAAACATATTAAACCGAATACTAAAGTCGTATTTTTAGAATCGCCAAGTTCTATTACTATGGAAGTTCATGATGTTCCAGCAATTGTTAAAGCTATTCGCAAGGTTAATCCTGAAATAATCATTATGATGGATAACACTTGGGGAGCTGGAGTACTATTTAAAGCTCTCGAACATGATATTGATATATCCATTCAAGCTGGCACGAAATACCTTATTGGACACTCCGATGCGATGATAGGTACTGCTGTCGCTAACCAACGTTGTTGGGATACACTACGTGAACGCTCTTATTTAATGGGACAAATGTGTGATGCTGATACCGCCTATATGGCTGCTCGCGGTTTACGTACCTTAGCTATAAGGTTGAAACAACATCATGGCAGCGGCATAAAAGTAGCGAAATGGTTAGCGAATCATCCTAAAGTCGCAAACGTCAATCACCCAGCCTTAGAGAGTTGTAAAGGACATGAGTTCTTTAAACGTGACTTTTCTGGGGCAAGTGGACTATTTTCGTTTGTACTTAAAGATCATCTAACTGATATACAGTTATCCGATTTTTTAGACGGGCTGACTTACTTCTCAATGGCTTATTCTTGGGGTGGATTTGAATCATTAATTTTAGCCAATCAACCGGAAGAGCTGGCTAAAATCAGACCTGTGTCTGGTGTGGATTTTACAGGGACATTAATCCGACTACATATTGGACTTGAAGATCCAGATGATTTAATCGCCGATCTGTCAGCAGGTTTAGATCGCATCCGATTACATAAAAATAAAACCAATGCACTACAAACATTAGTATAAATCGGTTGCAAGATGAAAAACCAACTCACCTCTACTTTGGATAACACCATTGAGCATGCCCTTTTGCAGAGCCTTAAACATAGACGGAAATTACTCATCGCCTTTAGCGGAGGGGTGGACTCGTCAGTACTTTTGCAAGGACTTGTTGAGCTAAAACAGCACATTTTATCAGACTTACAACTACGAGCTATTTATATTCATCATGGTTTAAGTCAAAATGCCGATCACTGGGCTGAACATTGTCAATGTCAGTGTCAAAAATGGCAGGTACCATTAATCATTGAAAAAGTTAAACTAAATATCAACGCTGGGAACATTGAAGAACAAGCCAGAAATGCTCGTTATCAAACTATTTTTAAACATCTTAGTGATGATGAGACTTTATGCACAGCTCAGCATTTAGATGACCAATGTGAAACTTTTTTTCTCGCACTTAAGCGAGGTAGTGGACCAACTGGCTTAGCGTCAATGCCACAAGAAAGTAAGCGGCATCTTCGACCATTATTAACCGTCACTCGCCAACAAATTGAAAATTATGCCAACAAACATCAATTGACCTGGATCGAAGATGAAAGTAATCGAGACGACCATTATGATCGTAACTTTTTACGTTTACACATACTGCCTATTATTAATAGGCGCTGGCCACATTTTTCACAAATGGTTGCGCGTAGTGCTGAACTTTGTCAGCAACAACAAGAACTTATAGAAGAATTGTTAATGACTGATTTTAATCAAATAATTGGTGAATCTGGTCAATTATCAATTGAGCCTTTAATCTGTTATTCTGAATATAAACGTAATGCTATTTTACGCATGTGGTTCAAATCTCAGCAAATTAATATGCCAACACGGCAACAAATTGCCCTAATTTGGCAAACCGTTGCTTTAGCCAAAGAAGATGCTAATCCCAAATTTTTACTACATAATCGGCAAATACGCCGCTACCAAAACCAGCTTTATTTATTGCCAATCTATCAAGAAATCGAACATGATATACTTAATTGGGATTTAATTTCGCCTCTAATATTGCCGGATAATTTAGGTCAATTACAGGCAAATTATCAAACGAATTTAAAGTGCCGTTTACCTAATTGTGATGAACAAGTCACGGTGCGATTTCATGCACAAGGTCAATTTGATATTGTTAATCGGCAAGGATCGCGTTCGATAAAAAAACTCTGGCAAGAACATCATGTTGCACCTTGGATGCGTACCCGCATCCCCTTAATTTATTACAATGAACAGCTAATATCGGCCGTAGGTGTATTTATCACTAAATCAGGACAAGGTACTGAAATTAACTTTACGATGATTTAATCCAACATAAATATAGCGTTATAAATGGATTGGAAATCAAAAGATTTAAAATAGAGGAGGTATTTTACCTCCTCCTAAAAACGAAAAATCAACTTTAGTAGATTTAATATTAAGATCTTGCTTTCCAACGTTTAAGTAATAAGGCATTTGTTACTACACTGACACTACTTAAAGCCATTGCAGCACCTGCAATCATTGGATTTAAAAATCCTAATGCGGCTAAAGGAATACCGATTAAATTATAGAAAAAGGCCCAAAATAGATTTTGTTTAATTTTATTATATGTCCTACGTGAGATATCAATTGCATCGGCAATTAAAAATAGATTACCTCTCATCAAAGTAATACTTGATGCATGCATAGCAACATCAGTCCCGGTTCCCATTGCAATGCCAATATCCGCTGCGGCCAAGGCTGGTGCATCATTAATTCCATCACCAACCATTGCAACTTTATAATGATGCACTTGCTTATCACCTTGTTGTAATTGATAAATATGATCCGCTTTATCTTGTGGCAACACTTCAGCAACGACTTTATCCAAAGCTAACTGCTGACCAACATAATTGGCCGCATTTTGATTATCACCGGTAAGCATGACTGTTTTTACATTGAGTTGATGTAACGCTTCAATAGCGGTTTTAGCTTCTTCTTTAATTACATCAGAGAATCCAAATAGTGCTAATATAACAACCTTATCTTCTGATTGTTGTTTAGCCAAAAACGAAACAGTATAACCTTTATGATTAAATTCTGAAATTTTATCCTGCATATCGACAAAATAGGCATTTAATGATTTCATCCAACGTTCACTACCTAAATAGTAGTCTATATTATCTATAGTTGCCATTACGCCCGAACCAGATACCGACGTTATATTTTGCCCATAACTGAACTGTTTAGCTTTTGCTAAAATGGCTTTAGCCAAAGGGTGTTCGCTACCTGCCTGCATTGAAGCTGCAATTGATAAAATTTGTTCAGGTGTTTCCGTTCCCATAATATCCATTTCAACTAATTCAGGTTTACCTACCGTTAACGTTCCTGTTTTATCAAAAGCGACAATATTAATATTGTGCAATGTTTCTAATGCTTCAGCATCTTTAATTAAAATACCATGCCGAGCAGCCACCCCTGTTCCCACCATGATTGCGGTTGGTGTTGCTAATCCTAAAGCACACGGGCAAGCAATGACTAATACTGCCACCGCATGTAATAAAGCTTGTTGCCAATCTTGAGTGATAAAACCCCAAATCAGTAAAGTAATAAGTGCAATCAATAAAATGACCGGTACAAAAATGGCACTAATACGATCGACAATTCTTTGGATTGGCGCTTTTTTAGCTTGCGCTGACTCAACCATTTCAATAATTTTTGATAATGTTGAATCTGCCAAAATGGCAGTGGTTTTAACAATAATTAAGCCTTCGCCATTTATCGCCCCACCTGTAACTTTATCATTCACTGTTTTATTAACAGGAAAACTCTCACCGGTAAGCATGGATTCATCACTGCTCGATGAACCTTCAATAATCACACCGTCAACAGGAATTCGCTCACCGGGTTTAATCACAACAATATCATTAATTTGTACTTGACTAACAGGTAGCGTTACCTCTTGTTCATTGCGTCTGACTAAAGCCACTTGTGGTCTTAATGCAGAAAGCGCTTTAATCGCTTGCGTCGTTTGGTGTTTAGCTCTGGATTCTAACCATTTACCAATTAAAATTAGCGTAATAATAACAACTGATGACTCAAAATAAAGATGATCATCATGTCCGTTTATAAGTTGATAGACAGATAATCCATAAGCGGCACTTGTTCCAATTGCTACAAGTAAATCCATATTACCTGATAGTGCGATTGCAGATTTAAAACCACTTCGATAAAATTTTGCACCTAATCCAAATTGGACTATTGATGCAAGAATGAGTTGCAACCAAGCAGGCATCATCAAATGCCAACCAAACGGTTCAAATAGCATCGGTAATACAAAAGGGATAGCAAATAATACAGCAATGACAATCGGCCAGATAGATGCTTGTTGGTTGATTTCTTCACCGCTAGCATTTTGCTCAGTAATTTTAACCGCGTGATAACCGGCTTTGTCTACAGCAGCCATTAATGTTTCTAACTCAACATTGGCGTTAGCTGCTACCGTTGCTTTCTCTGTAGCAAGATTAACACTGACGTCAATCACACCATCAATCTTTTTTAATGCCTTTTCAACACGACTAACGCATGATGCGCAGCTCATCTCTTTAACAAAAAAATTATATTCGACTGTTTTCATTTGACGCATCCCTTAATTATTGGTGTTGTTTGGACTGAGTATATACTAACTGATAAGCAATCATTTTCCATGCAAACTACACTATTGTTTTAATAGCTAGCCTGTTTATAAACAAGCTATTTATTCTCTTATCAATTGTAGTAATCAAATTAACGGTTACATAATTGTAGTAATAGCAAAAAGGTATGATTAACATTTTTTTTCAATCATATGTCTCATTAATATTTTAGTCTTTATTCTGCTCTTAACAAGAATGCACTTTTTTGATATATACTATCCAAAAAGATACTATTGAGACATCTACATGAATAATAATGTGTGTAAGTCAGTTGATCCCATTGAGGATTGTCATCCGATCATCCATTGCCCAGTTGAGACAACAATTAGTATGATTGGAGGAAAATATAAATCCTTAATTTTATGGAAACTGATGACAACAAAAACCTTAAGGTTTTCTCAATTACGTAAGGAAATCCCGCGAGCCACACCTAAAATGCTAACTTCTCAACTACGTGAACTTGAATCGAATGGCTTAATTAGCCGAACTGTTTTTCCTGTCGTACCACCAAAAGTAGAATATTGTTTAACCGATTTTGGTAAAAGTATTAAACCAGTATTAGAAGCAATGTATAAATGGGGAAGCCATTGTTTAAAGAATCAAGGATTAGATGTTGATTGTTCAATGGTTGCGATAACTGACTAATCTTAACTATATTCAGCTAAATTACTGATATAGATTGTATGCTCATTTTCCTTATACCAATTACTAAGCAAGATACATATAAAAAACAGGTAAGAAACAAAAGGGCTGGTTAACCCTATACGTTCATTATATAAAACACATCCTGCACTATAGGCGATGATTCTTTTCTTCTATCAAACCTAAAGCACTTATATAGTGAATCATGTATTTTTTGCGGAAC
Source organism: Gilliamella sp. wkB108 (assembly GCF_001690195.1). Classification (GTDB taxonomy): domain Bacteria; phylum Pseudomonadota; class Gammaproteobacteria; order Enterobacterales; family Orbaceae; genus Gilliamella; species Gilliamella apicola_L. Next base: position 126,713 of record NZ_LZGM01000118.1, read on the forward strand.
ATACAGACCTGATTTATAACATTCCTTTTGTTCCCCATATCGATTAATAATACCTAATCAGCTTATTCGTTTTGACCCGATTCGTAAGAGGTTTACCCCCTTTTTCTATAAGGCTTTTAATCCATTCGTGGGGGTTTTTCGTTGTTATCCAATAGGCAATTGTTTGATCTTTTGTTTCGTTTCTTATACTCACTGACCAACCAAGCATTTTTAATTCATCCTAGATTAAAAAAACACGTATCATAGTTATATTAATGATGTTTTATAAAATTGTTAGGATATATAAAACTTCCAGCACTGCCCATTGATTGGCTTGCCTTGAGTTATGAAGATATGCCAGAAGTTACCGAAGCATTTAGGAGGTAAAATCATGATGACACCAGAAGAAAAAGAAAAATGGATTGAAGTAAACAGGGAATCAAAAGCTATATTAGCTCTTGAGGGTCTTTATCCAAATGAAATTGACGATGCCATTGAAGAGGCTGTTTTGGATGGAAGAGTGACCGAACGGCAGGCAGTGGAAGAATGCTTGGGGTATGTTAAAAAGCATAAAACACAGAAAGGATTTTTAGAATCGAGAGAGTGGACAAAATAAAGGCAGGCTTGGAAAGCGTTTTAAGACATAAAAACTATCTTAAGTAAAAATTAATGAGTGAAAAACCAAATAAATCATATTGTTATGTATTTTTACTGATGCGGTTCTTAGAGATCTATCTGAAAGCACATCTTTCAATCTCATTTATCGCAACCTCCCATAACGCCACAATTCCCCCTTAGAGGCGTATTTGCTTTTAGGGTGGATATTTATGACCTTTTAAGTTAGTTAAGTTAGACTAATTACAATGAAAACAATACCCAAAATGAAACCAGTGAGTAAAAGCAACGAAAGCGGGTAAAAAGTTAGAACTAACATCCAAAACGAACTAAAGGTAAAAATGTGTGTTAATTGAAGCAACCACAACAAAACAACAGGTAAAATCCATGCAATGACTAGAATACTATAAAACTTTTTAGGAGCATTACTGATTGCTTGATCTGTACCCATCGTAAGCCAAACAAGGGCAGGAATTAAACCAATACAAGCAATTAAAGCAAAACTAATTAGTCCTGTTTGTGAGATATTCAACAGAAAAACCCCTGTGAATTTCCCCCCAAAGAACAACCAGAACAACTAAAATACCAACGCTTATTAATTTTAACCATTTCTCTAAGGATTTAGATTTATTCATTTTCCCTTTCTCGAATTTAAGACTGATCTAGCGTACTAATAACAATAATGTCGTCATCATCACTTAAATTAATCACTTTCATATCAAATCTAACCAATTCATGAATATCTAAATTACTAATGTTATATTTTGCATGCCAGAAAAATTTCCTGATCGATTTTGCTGTGGTTCTGTGTGTTTGGCTGTATTCGTTTTGACCTGATTCGTAAGAGGTTTCTCCTTGCTCTATAAGACTTTTAATCCATTCATGGGGGTTTTTCGTTGTTACCCAATAGGCAATAGTTTGATCTTTTGTTTCATTTTTTATACTCACTGACCAACCAAGCATTTTTAATTCATCCTAGATTTTAAAAAAAACACGTATCATTGTTATATTAATGATGTTTTATAAAATTGCAAAGATATATAAAATTTCAGCACTGCCCATTGATTGGATTGGCTTGCCTTGGCTTGCCTTGAGTTATGAAAATAGACCAGAAGTTACCGAAGCATTTAGGGGGTAAAATCATGATGACACCAGAAGAAAAAGAAAAATGGATTGAAGCAAACAGGGAAGCAAAAGCTATATTAGCTCTTGAGAGTCCTTATCCAGATGAAACTAGTGAAGCCATTGAAAAAACAGTTTTAGAAGATCATGTAACGGACTCAGATGCTGTTAATTAAATGCTTGAATATGCAAAAAGAATTTCAGACATTAAAAGGCTTTTTAGAATCTCGAACTTGGATGAAATAAAAGGGGGAGCTTGGAAAGTCATTTAAACGTCCGTAGATGCGTTTTCCCCTTTTAGGGTAGTATATAACCCTATATACCCATATTCAAAAAATTGCACTGATGAGCGTTGAGGTTTAAAAATTCCCTTTCGCCTTGATAAGCCTATGCGGTGGGGAACCCTACAAGGGTGCCCTGTATTTGTGGATGTTTTGACATTTTTATTTATATATCTATATAAATTAATTACGTAATTTTTCAGGCCATTCGTTTTGAGTAGCGATTAGTAGCTCTTTTACTACCTTAGGATTACCAGCAACAATATTGCCTGAAACCATGTAATTATTTCCCCCAGCAAAATCGGTGATCACACCACCAGCTTCACGCAAAATAAGTTCACCGCCTGCGATATCCCATGGTTTTAAACCAATTTCAAAAAAACCATCTAATCGACCTGAAGCAACATAGGCTAAATCTAACGCTGCAGAACCGGTACGACGGAAATCACCGCATTTGGTAAATAATTTTTGTAATACCGTGAAATAACTATCACTATACTGTTTTGCTCTGAAAGGAAAAGCGGTTGCTAAAACACAACCTTCTAAATCTTTAGCATTGCTCACACGAATACGATAACCATTAAGTTGAGCGCCTTGTCCTCTTGAGGCCGTAAATAGTTCATTACTCATAGGATTATAAACAACGGAAACTTCGGTTTTACCTTTTACGCGAGCCGCAATTGAAACCGCAAAATGGGGAATATTTTTAATAAAGTTGGTGGTACCATCAATTGGATCAATTATCCATTGAGTTTCACTATCATTACCTTTAGCCAGTCCACTTTCTTCGGCAATAATAGTGTGATCTGGGTAAGCTTTTTTGATTGTTTCGATAATTAAAGCTTCTGCTGCACGATCTACATTAGTTGCAAAATCATTAGAACCTTTAGTATCAACTTCTATTGATCCAGGATTTTCATAAGCCTTAATGGCCACATTACCTGCTTTACGGGCAGCGCGAATAGCAATATTCAGCATCGGATGCATAATTTTTTTCCAATTGATAATGTTAAAGAACGGGTTTATTTAGCATAGTAACAGTCTATTCACCATACTAAAATTGCAGCTAGTATAAAGCTTTTAAAGTTTTATTGCCAGCCTATGTTGTATTGATATACAAAGTATATGATATTCACTGTCAATAAAAACAGACTAAAAAAACAAAATAATAATGATAATTAACTTATTATTTTTGATAAAAAAAACCATCAGCAAATGCTGATGGTAAGAGTAGATAATTATTGTTTTAGGAACTTTTTTGAAAACTATAAGTAAATAAACCCATTATAACGCCACGATTAAAGGCGCCTCAGTGGCTGCAATGACCTCATCTAGTGTATATTCAGGATTAATTTCAATGAGTTTTAACCCCTCTGGAGTCACCTCTATCACACCCATTTCGGTAATAATTAGATCAACTGCATTCACCGCTGTTAATGGCAAATTACATGCGTTTAAGATTTTATGCGCGCCTTTGGCGGTATGTTCCATAGCAACAATCACTTTTCTTGCTCCTGTAACAAGATCCATTGCACCACCCATACCCGGCACCATTTTACCGGGGATCATGTAGTTGGCAATATTACCATGTAAATCCACTTGCAAAGCACCAAGCACAGAAACATCAACATGCCCACCACGGATAATACCAAACGAGGTTGCGCTATCAAAAAAACAGCCTCCGGGTAAAATAGTGACTGGCTGACCTCCAGCATTAACAATACTGTCATCACGATTATCTGTTGAAGGCGTTGGGCCTAAACCAAGAAAACCATTTTCTGATTGTAATATGATTTCAATTCCTTCCGGAATAAAATTAGCGACTCGAGTTGGTAAGCCAATACCGAGATTTACAATATCACCATCGCATAACTCTTTGGCAACACGACTTGCAATATAATTTTGCAGTTGTTCCTTATCCATTAGCAAAGTCTCCCTTTTACAATATAATCAACAAAAATTCCCGGAGTAGCAATCTCTTGAGGATCTAACTCGCCCACTTCAACAATTTCACCCGCTTCAACAATAGTTATTTTTGCCGCACTCGCCATAACGTTGTTGAAATTATTCATTGAACCTTTATAGATCATGTTGCCAGCTCGATCGACTTTAGCTGCATACAGTAGAGCTACATCAGCAGGTAACGGTTTTTCTAACAAATAATCCCGACCGTCTACCGCTATTTTTTGTTTACCTTGTTCAACTAGCGTACCAATACCGGTTGGCGTTAAAACGCCGCCTAAGCCATAACCGGCACAGCGAATGCGTTCAGCCAATGTACCTTGAGGAATAAGTTCAACTTCAGTTTCACCGGCTGTCATTTGCCTACCGGTTTCTTTGTTTAATCCAACATGTGACGCAATGATTTTTTTGAATTGTTTTAACACAACCATTTTACCGACACCTTTGTCAGTTAAACCAGTATCGTTACATATTAAGGTTAACTCTTTCACCGCTTTTTGACATAAATAATCAATTAGCATTTCAGGGGATCCATTCCCCATAAAGCCACCAACCATTATCGCGGCATTATCTTTGATACAAGATAGTGCTTTCTCGATATCAACTACTTTATCCATAAATCCTCCTTATCGAGAAACAATCATCGCTATGCCTTGCCCACCACCAATACATAGTGTAGCTAAGCCATGTTTAGCATTACGTTTCTTCATTTCATAAATCAATGAAATTAAAATTCTTGCACCACTTGCGCCAATTGGGTGTCCTAAGGCAATAGCTCCACCATTCACATTCACTTTTTCAGCAGGTAGTTTTAAAGTATTACAAACGGCTAAAGCTTGGGCGGCAAATGCTTCATTAGCTTCGAATAAATCAATATTATCAACTGTCATTCCCGCTTTTTGTAATGCTCTTTCGGTTGCCGGAATAGGACCTACCCCCATAATATCTGGCGCAACGCCTGCTGAAGCGGAACTAGTGATTTTAGCTAATGGTTCTAGTCCTAATTTTTCGGCTTTATTTCGGCTCATTAAAATTAAAATCGCAGCACCATCATTAATCCCAGAAGCGTTACCCGCAGTAACTGTACCTTCTTTTTTAAACGCAGCACGCAAGCTTGCAAGCTTTTCTAAAGTCGTACTCGCTTTAGGATACTCATCAGTATCTACCACCGTTGCTTCACCTTTTTTATTTGGAATAGATACAGGAACAATTTCATCTTTAAAACGTCCAGTTTGTAATGCTAATGACGCTTTTTGTTGACTGGCTAACGCTAATTCATCTTGGGCTTGACGCGAGATGCCATATTTTTCTGCAACATTTTCAGCAGTGATCCCCATATGATAATGGTTAAAAGCATCGGTTAAACCATCACAAATCATAGTATCAATCATCTGTGCATTGCCCATTTTTAAACCAAAACGGGCGTGAGGTATCACATATGGAGATAAACTCATACTTTCAGCACCACCAGCAACAACCACATCAGCTTCACCTGAAGCAATAGCTTGGGCTGCAAGTTGCACCGTTTTTAATCCTGACCCACAAACTTTATTGACAGTGAAGCTCGGTACCACATCAGGAATGCCAGCATTAATAGCGATTTGTCTTGCTACATTTTGACCGAGTCCTGCTTGCAATACATTACCTAAAATCACTTCGTCAACTTCATTAGGATTTAGCGAAATTCGATTCATCGCCTCTTTCAAAGCGACAACACCTAAATTAACAGCAGATATATTTTTAAACACACCACCAAAACTCCCAATTGGTGTTCTGACTGCTGACACAATTACAACATCTTGCATAAGATCATCCTTTAATGTAAATGATAAATTTAACTTATGCTAGATTATGGATTTACCTTTGTCCAAGTCTTGTTTATTATAGTATCTATAAGATGAACTTATAGTTTTGTATTGTTTATTTCAACCAAACCATGTTAGTAAATAGGAAAAAATATGGATATTCGACATCTTCAATATTTTGTTGCGATTGTAAAAGCCGATTTTAATCTATCTCTTGCTGCCAAAAGACTCTATATTTCGCAACCTGCGTTAAGCCAATTCATCAAACTTTTTGAAGAGTCCGAAAAAGTTGAATTGTTTGAACGATATAAAGGTCGCCTACAAGGATTAACACCAACAGGAGAGCTATTTTATGAACAAGTAAAACAGCTATTATCGCAATATAACTCCATGTTAACCGCTATCCGTGAAGATGCCGGTCAATTAAAAGGAAAAGTAAGAATCGGTATACCACCATTAATTTTAGGTGTGGTGTTTTCGGATATTATTGCTGATTTAATTATTAACCACCCTAATATTGAAGTTGAAATTATTGAAAAGGGTGCTTATGAATTAAGTCGAATGTTTATGGTTGATGAGTTAGATTTTGCTATCTTACTCGATCCTACTAATATAAATTCTTCTATTATTGATGAACATCTTATACAACAGAGTGAACTATCAGTTTTTTTCAATCATGAACACCCCCTTGCCGAAAAACCCAAATTGGATTGGTCAGACCTCAATGATCAGATGTTAGCTATTTTTGAACCTAGCTTTATGATCCATCACAAACTGATGAAAAAATTTGGTGAATATAATATACAGCCACAAAAATGTACTATGTCAGCTTCTTGGGATTTTTTACTATTGATCGCAACAAACTCAAAATTTTTGACAATTTTACCCTCACCAATTCTTGATATTTATTCTAATCATAATATTGTTGAGCGACGTTTTAATGATCCTATATATTGGAAGGTATTACTGTGTAGACCTAAAAAAGAACGTTATTCAAGATTGAATCAATACGTTTTTGATTACATTTTATCTCACTTTAAGAACAAAAATTGAATGACTACTATCCTAAACCGCGAGATAGGATTGCTAGAGCTATTTGTAAAAATGCTTCAGGTTAACTATATGTTTCAGTATAAAAATGCGTTGATAAAGCGTGTTTTTATAAATTGTAGAACTACGATCTTATACGGCGAGATAGGATTGCTATAGCTATTTGTAAAAATGTTTCAGGTTAACTATACGTTTCAGTATAAGAATACGTTGATAAAGCGTGTTTTTATAAATTGAAGAACAGTGATCTTATAGGGCGAGTTAGAATTGCTAGAGCTATTTGTAAAAATGTTTCAGGTTAACTATACGTTTCAGTATAAGAATACGTTGATAAAGCGTGTTTTTATAAATTGAAGAACAGTGATCTTATACGGCGAGTTAGAACAGCTATAGCTATTTGTAAAAATGTTTCAGGTTAACTATACGTTTCAGTATAAGAATACGTTGATAAAGTGTGTTTTTATAAATTGAAGAACTGCGATCTTATAGGGCGAGATAGAATTGCTAGAGCTATTTGTAAAAATGTTTCAGGTTAACTATACGTTTCAGTATAAAATCCGTGAACATTAACATTTTTTAAGTTAATTTTAATAACTAAGCTTTATTTAATTCTTAAACATCTTAGAGAAAATGGAATACACTCTTTCCATTCGCATTACGTGGTAAAATATTGCATAATACACAGCGTATTTAATACAGAATTGAGGTAAAAATTATTATGGAACTTCTCTGTCCGGCTGGTTCATTGCCTTCTCTTAAAGTGGCAATTGATAATGGCGCTGATGCAGTTTATATTGGTTTAAAAGATGATACCAATGCTCGCCATTTTGCCGGTTTAAATTTCAATGAAAAGCGATTAATTGAAGCCTCTGATTATGTGCATAAACATGGTAAAAAATTACATATTGCCATTAATACTTTTGCTCATCCTGAAAATTTTGAGCGTTGGCAATATGCCGTTGATACAGCAGCCAGTATTGGTGCTGATGCATTGATTATTGCCGATTTAGCTATGCTTGATTATGCTGCTGAAAAATACCCTGCACTCGAGCGCCATGTTTCAGTACAAGCCTCATCAACCAATGAGGAATCAATTAAGTTTTACCATAATAATTTTCATGTACATCGTATTGTTTTACCTCGCGTTCTTTCTATGCATCAAGTAAAACAGTTATCCCAAGTTTCACCTGTTCCGCTTGAAGTATTTGCTTTTGGTAGCCTTTGTATTATGGCCGAAGGACGTTGTTATTTATCATCCTACCTAACCGGAGAATCACCAAATACTGTCGGTGCCTGTTCCCCTGCAAAATTTGTCCGTTGGGAAGAAACCGATAAAGGGTTAGAATCTCGCTTAAATAACGTATTAATTGATTGTCATAAAAAAGGGGAAAATGCAGGTTACCCCACTTTATGTAAAGGGCGTTATTTCGTGGGTAATGAGCTTTATCACCCAATTGAAGAACCAACCAGTTTAAATACAATTGAACTTTTACCCGAACTTTTTGCCGCCAATATTGCTTCGGTGAAAATTGAAGGACGTCAACGAAGTCCCGCTTATGTCGAGCAAGTAACTAAAGTATGGCGTCAAGCAATAGATCGCTATAAAGCTAATCCACAATCATTCCAAGCTGAAAAAAGTTGGATGGATACGCTAGGCTCTGTGTCAGAAGGGACGCAAACTACATTAGGCGCTTATCATCGTAAATGGCAATAACCTTATACTAATCGATACGCAATGAAGTTAACTCTTTTGAAAAATGTAATATGAAATTTCATATTAGTGTATTTTTGGTTAACCACTGGAATTAAAGCATTAACGTTGATAAATTAACGATGATCAAACATAAATAAATATAGTGAGCAAAATGATGAAATATGCCTTAGGACCAGTGCTTTATTACTGGCCTAAAATCGAAACTGAAGCTTTTTATCATGCGGCGAAAGACAGTCAGGCCGATATTATCTATATGGGAGAAACGGTTTGTACTAAACGCCGCGAAATGAGAGTGCCAAACTGGCTAGAATTAGCAAAAGAGATAGCTAAATCAGGTAAACAGGTAGTACTTTCAACACTTGCTTTGCTTGAAGCGCCATCTGAACTTAATGACTTACGACAATTGGTGAACAATGGCGAGTTTTTAGTTGAAGCCAATGATTTGGCTGCCATCAATATTGCCCATGATAATAAATTACCCTTTGTTGCTGGTCCTGCCATAAACTGTTATAACGCTTTAACGCTAAAATTATTACAAAAACAAGGTATGATTCGCTGGTGTATGCCGGTTGAACTTTCTCGCGACTGGTTAAGTAATGTGCTTAAACAGTTTGCCAGTTTAAATATAGAACGTAAATTTGAAGTTGAAGTGTTTAGTTATGGCTATTTACCATTAGCTTATTCAGCGCGTTGCTTCACCGCTCGGTCGGAAGATAGACCAAAAGATAAATGTGAAACTTGCTGTATTAAATATCCAGTTGGTCGTGAGGTATTTTCACAAGAGCAGCAAAAAGTATTTGTATTAAATGGTATTCAAACACAAAGCGGTTATTGCTATAACTTAGGTAATAATCTTAAAGATATGAAAGGATTGGTGGATATTGTTAGAATTTCTCCGCTTGGACTAGAAACACTTGATATTGTTACCCAGTTCAAAGCGAATGAAGATGGTTTACATCCACTACAAGTTGAACATAAACGAGATTGTAATGGTTACTGGAATGGTATTGCAGGACTCGAACTCACTCAATAAACACTTTTTACCTGAACAATTTAGAGCAAACTTTCCTGCCCTGAATAATCAAAGCGTTTATCTTGACTCAGCTGCAACTGCTTTAAAACCGCTAGCGATGATTGATGCAACGCTAGAATATTATATGCACACTACTGCAACGGCTCAGCGCAGTTTGCATCGTGATGCCTTACAAGTTACCGAAAATGTAGCTAAAGCTAGGCAATTTGTGGCTGATTTTATTCACGTCAATGACAATAAAGAGATTATTTGGACTCGTGGAACCACCGAATCGATTAACTTGGTTGCACAAAGTTACGCACGAAGCATATTAAAACCTAATGATGAGATTATTGTTAGTGAACTTGAACATCACAGTAATTTGTTACCTTGGTTAATTGTGGCGCAGCAAACTGGAGCCAATATAATTAAATGGTCAACGGATCTTGATGAATTAGCTTCACTGATTTCAGTCCGCACGAAAATTGTGGCAGTAACCCAAATGTCAAATGTTACCGGATTCTGTCCTGATTTAGCGGCAATTAGTCGTATTACACATCGAAATGAGGCAATTTTAGTAGTAGATGGCGCACAAGGTGTTGTGCATAATGCGATTGATGTCAAACAACTCGATATTGATTTTTATGCCTTTTCAGCCCATAAATTATATGGTCCAACCGGACTTGGTGTTTTATACGGCAAAAAAGAGTTACTTAACCAAATGTCGGTTTGGCATGGTGGTGGAAAGATGTTGAAAACCGCTTCTTTTGAGGATTTTCAGCCTGAAGATCTTCCCTATAAATTTGAAGCAGGCACGCCTAATATTGCAGGTATTATTGGTTTTTATGCGACGCTAAATTGGTTAAGAAATTGGGATTTTAAACAAGCTGATCGCTATACTGAACAATTAGCAAATTACACAAAATCACAATTATCAAAATTAACTGATATTGAATTTTATAGTACTAATCAAAGTCCAATTATTACATTTAATTTAAAAAATATTCATCATAATGATATTGCCATTTTGCTCAGTGAACAGAATATAGCAATTAGAACCGGAGAACTTTGTGCGCAACCTTTGATGAAAAAGCTTGGTTGTCATGGGGTAGTTCGGATCTCATTGATGCCTTATAATAACCAACAAGATGTAGATAAATTCATTCAAGCAATGCAAGATACAGTGGCAATATTACGATAATTTATATTGAAACGTATAGTTAACCTGAAACATCTTTACAATCAATTTACCATTCTATAGGTCAATATTATGCTTTCAGAGCAAACATTATTAGGATTATTTTCCCGATTACATAACTGGCAAGATCGCTATCGTCAATTAATTGTACTATCGAAACAATTACCCGATTTTCCAGAAGATCAAAAAACCGATAAAAACCAAGTCAATGGATGTGAAAATCGTGTATGGCTTACCTATCAAAAACAATCGGATAATACTTATATTTTTCAAGGTGATAGCGAAGGACGTATCGTTAAAGGTTTATTGGCGATTTTAATTATAATGGCGAATCATAAAACAGCCAAAGAGATTGATGCCATCGACTTTCAAGCCATGTTAAGCCAACTCAAAATTACGGATGAACTTAGTCAATCACGCTTACAAGGATTAACCAAATTAATTGAACGAATCCAATCGGTAAGCAAATCACTATAAATTACAAGGGAGAATCCCTCCCCGTTGTTAACTTTACATTGTTATTCAATGTAATTAAATATAGTCACTACTTTTTTCACACCATCGACTCGACTTGCTACATCAGCCGCTGCTTTGCCCTCTTCATTGGTGACAATACCTATTAAAAACACCTCACTATTTTCAGTCACAACTTTAATCTTACGTGCTTTAGTCTGTGCATTCATCACTAATTGAGATTTAACTTTAGTTGTGATCCATGAATCATTGGTAATAGTACCAACACCTACTGGGTCACCTATACGGATTTGATTATAGACTTTTTTAACACCATCGACTTCACGCGTTAACTCTTCCGCTTTCTCACTTTGATCAGTATTAGCCTGTCCGGTCAAAAGAGCGTTACCATTATAAGTACTAGATGAAATGCGCGATCCTATAAACGCTGTTGCATTATCTTTTAATTTGGACGCAATTCTTGAATTAAGTGTTGTATCATCAATCTGAGTTCCTGTTGTACGAGGATCTGTTGCAACTTTAGCTGTAGCTCCTGCTCCCGCACCTATTACAGCAGCAACACAACCTTGTAACATTAATCCCGTTGCTGACATTAATAGTATAGTTAATGCAACTCTTTTCATTATAACTCCTTATTACATATTGCTCAGTAAAGGATAAATACTGAGGACATTTTTTTATTATGCCTTGTCCAAATTGTTTTGCAAAATAATTTTGTAATTTATACAGCAATAACGCTAGCAATTTTAAATAAAATAGATCCAGATTTTCATCACCCTTTTTTTCTTATCGGTAATAGATTCTTTTTAATCATAAAATCTGCTATCTTTTATACTTAATAATATAAACATTATTAATGGATAATTAATATGGATCAAAATTATATTGATTGGTTATATGGATTATCTGCGCCAATGGTTGCGCTGAATAAAGAATACGGCGCAAGTTATACCGGACCGAATCTATTCCCGGATAGAGAGTTTGTTAAAATGGACGATGATTGGGGAATTGACTCGCGTGAGAGCTTATTTGAATGTGTTTTTAGAATGATTGATGCTGGCCATGCGCCAGCATTATCTCAATACTATTTTTTGTATGACCGTTTACCTCAATACAAGTGGTTAGAATATAGTCAATCGAAAACTGATTTTCAAAAAGTATTACTAGAAATGGTTGAGCAAACTTTTACTGAGTGTGGCGTGGGAGGCATTAGAGCTTGGGATTATTCTCGAATGGGATATATTTTGCGTAATGGCATTACTAATAAATATATTACTGAGCAAGAAGCGTTATGGATCTTATATCGTATGGCGCTACGCTCTCAATATTATTATAAAACTTGGCAACAATATTTTGCTGGTCATTTTTTTGGCTATTTTTACTGGAAAACATTGAGAGATGAACCAAGTTTAGATGTATTACGTTATAATTTATCCAGAGCATACCAAATGCAATCCATGACAGAGTTACAAACCGATGCTAACTCACCTTGTAATCGTTTACCTTGGTTTATTGACATTGAAGAGTTAGAAAAACCCGAATCATTAATGGAGTACGATTGGTCATGAACGAAAAATGTTGGCAACTGTTAGGAATTGAAAAAACTACGGATAAAACAGTTATTCGACAAGCATATCGAGCAAAACTACCGCAATATCACCCGGAAACTGATCCAGATGGTTTTAAAGCATTACGTGAAGCATATGAAGATGCCATGCAATATGCAGATTACTCAGAAACAACCATTGATACGTCACGATTAGAATTACAAATTGACCATAACGTAACCCAATCGCTATCCGAAGAAGAATTACAAGCTAATGAGATCTGCCAAAATTATCAATCATTATTAGCCGATCCAAAGCGTTGCTATGACATTAACCAATGGCATCAATTTGTCGCTTCGTTTTATGACTACTCTATGACTGTTATTGATAGTGTCAAATGGCAGTTATTGGAAATAAGTTACTCTGCTAATCATTTATCACTTTCTTGTACTAAAGTTTTAGCGGATAATTTGCGCTGGCGCCAACAATTGATGACACAATTACCCGATCAAATCGACCGTTATGACGATTTTTTGAATCAAATTGAACAAGGTGATTATTTCAATTATGCCACTTTATCGACTATCAGTAAGACATTTCAAAGTGTAACTTTAGATTATTTAGATTTTGCCAAATGGATTTTTTGGGAACGTTCAGCTGGAGAATTAGATTATTTCTTGTCACAAGATACTGTGATCTACTTACCTAATGATGAAGATCTGATGTTGCAATATGCAAACTGGCATTGCTATGCCAAACAAGCTAACTCAGCAATTCTAGATTATGCGTTATCACAGTTAGCCTTAACAGGGCTTGAACCACATTTAATCATCGAATGGAAATATATTGTCGCGCAACAATATACCTTACTTGAGGATAAAGACAACAGCTTAAAATATTGGTTAGAACTTTATAATTCAAAAAATTATCAGGGAAAATCAGCCGGTTGGATAATTTATTGGTGTTCGGTATATGCTAAAGATCATTTACCTTTATTAATTGTCGCACTTAATCGTTTCGCTAGTTTACCCACTAACACCACCGAAGATTTGAACTATACTATTCCACGATTTAGTGCAACCACTATCACCCGCTTAGTCAAACTCAATAAAGACGATTATCCCCCTGAAATTGCTGACTTCATTGATTGGGCTTTAGCTGAAAATTGGAATTATCGACAAATTCTTTTGCCACTATTAAATGATGACGGCAGTAATCGCTTACTTCATTTATATCGTCATGCCATTATGTTACGTCATGGTGATGAAATTTTATTGCAAGAAATTCTTGAAGAAAAGAGTGATAACGCTTTTGAATTATTTATTATCCAAAATTTACAACGCCAAGCCAAACAGTATCTCGAATGGATAACCAAACTTAAGCCAATCCAACAATTTAAAACCTGGTTATACGACAATGATGAAGATGCATCGATTCCTGTAGAATTCAGTCTTGAAGAAGAAAATAATGACTTTATTTTTGCTCGTTTTTGGCTAGATAGATTCCGTCATTTACCTTTGGTTGCCAAATTGCATCTTTATAACTATCTTGACTATTTTCAAATGGAAATGTTTGATTGGATGATATTTTTCTCATTTAATTTAGATTACGATTTTCCGAATCCGCCTTATGCAAATGATCGGGACGCATACTGGCAGTGGTATCGATATTGTATGTTAGTCATTGCTCTGGCAAGTGATCCTGTCAAAATTGCAACATCTATTAAACAAAATAATAGTACTTTTAATATACCCAACGATAGTCCGATCCTTTCTATTGTTAACACCATTAAACATAGTAATTGGCAAAATGAGAACCAACTATATAACGAAATTGAAAATGACAATAGAATAGTTAATTCTATATTAATCAATTATCCAAATTCAATTGAATCAGTTCTTGATGATGATCCAGAGCGAATTGATTTTTATGATATACAACAAAACATAGCACAATTATGGCAATTAAAATTAGCAAATCATGAACCAATTTATTTAATGTTATTACTGACAATTTTATTATATAAATCTTCACAAACAGAAAAGTTACACAAAATACTTGGGAAAATTGCTGATGATAGCAAAGAATTACAAATCATTGCTGATCGATTTGCAAAACATCGCAATATACCATTTACTTTTGATCGTAAAAAATATCACTATAGCGAATCAGTAGATAAGTTAAAAAAACTCGCTGATCGATTATCCCACTCTTATGGTGTATGTAGTGAAGATGAAGTGCAGATGTTAATTACTTTTAAAATCAATGGTGATAATGACCTCGTATTGCGACTTTGTGCCGCATTACTGTTGGCAAAAGATGCAGATAATAAAAATGAACTTACCTCAGCCCCAATACCGATAAATAAAGCTTGCCAATTTTGGCGTTGGAATGGAAGAGCTAATCAGATAGCATTTTTATTACAACTATTTTTTAGTTTTTGTTTATATAGATTTAACAAAATATTTATTGTAAGCAATGAGAACACGATTACGATAATTTTTGTAGCTATTATATTAATCAATACTATTTTTGCGATAAAAAGGCGCTTAAATGATCATTATAACGGTGAGAGGTTTTTCTTTCTTAAGCGTATTACGAATTTACCACTTTTCTTTTATTCATGCTATCGACAAGGTCTTCCTTATGCTAATCGCTATGGGATGCCTATCAAAAGCAAAAAAGACAAAGTCTTAACCCAAAATCCCCCTGACTCTACTGATAAATCAAAGGGGGATTAAACCTATAGCATTATTAGGCGTAATAACATCAAATATTCCGGGATTGTGATTACCTATTGAGTTGTTGTAAGTTGGACTCAATTTCATTACGCAACTCATCAATTACATCGGTTTTTTGTTGTTCTATTGCGCTTAAAAAGGCTTCAATGTATGAACCAATAAGAAGTCGTTCATCACCAAGAGATTGTGTCCAAGCTCGCTCTAATCGAGCTAATAATGCGCGATTTGGCATTTCATCGCGCGGATGAATTTTAAGTAATTTTAAGCGATTATGACTTTCCATTTTTTGTGTTTCAGTTAAACCTATTGGGCTATGATCTATCACTTTACCATGTTGCGTACCCGTTTCCAGTGATACTACATCAACCTCTAATAAACCATTTAAGTCATAACTAAAGCGTACTTCAATGCCTTGTATTTTTTCCATTGGTGTTAATGGCACATCAAATTCATCAATTAATACGTTATTTTCAACGCGTGGACTTTCACCTTGATAAACTGATAGGCGGATCACTTCTTGCTGAGGATGCATAGTGTAAAAAGTTTTTACTTTTGATGTTGGTACAATGGTATTGCGCTCAATAATCGGGGAAAATAGTCCGCTTATATTATCGGTACAACTTTCAATACCAAGAGTATACGGACATACATCGGTTAAAATCACTTCTTCAACATCTTGGTTACGTTGCCTGCACGCAGCTTGAATCGCTGCGCCTTGAGCTACTATAGTAGTTGGATTAACATGTCGATAAGGTAATTTACCAAATAATTTGGTAACCAACTCTCGCACTACCCCAAGTTGTGACGATCCTCCAACTAAGACAATGTGTTGTAATTGATTAGGTTTTAATCTTGCATCACTTAATGCTTGTTCAACCGGCGCTCGTAAACGATTAAGCAAAGGTAACCAAATTGATTCAGCCCGATTATTATTTAATGAAAACTGCCATTGCTTATCTTGCCAAGTCCAAGTTAAATGATGAACTTCATCACCATTTAGTTTACATTTTAACTGCTCGGCTAAATCTAATAAGCGAGCATAATCATCTACCGGAATATCCTGTTGTTTCAGTTCCCATTCTTTTAAGCAGGCCATAACAATATACTGTGTAAAATCTTCACCACCCAAATAGTTATCACCTGCAGAGGCATGAACTTCAATAATTGGCATTGAATATTCAAGAACTGTGACATCGAAAGTACCGCCACCCAAATCAAAAACCAAGGTATTACCTGATTGTTCCTCATGTAATCCATACGCCATAGCAGCTGCTGTAGGCTCATTAATTAACCGCACCGCATTTAAGCCTGCAAGCTCAGCGGCAAATCGAGTTTGTTTACGTTGCTCATCATTAAAGTAAGCTGGGACAGAAATGACTACATCGCTGATTTCTTGCTTAAGAAAAGCTTCTGCATCGGCTTTTAAGGATTTCAAAACTATTGCCGAAAGTTCAGTTGGGCTAAACTTTTGGTCACCTAATTCAAAGACTTTATTTGAACCTAAAAAACGTTTAAATGCTGCTGCACTACGATTTGGGTGAGTAGTTAAACGTGACAAAGCTGCACGCCCAATCAAAATTGAATTATCATCATCAAGGCTTACTACCGATGGCGTAACAACTTCGCCAATTGAATTAGGGATAAGTGTGGGTTTCCCATTTTGCCAAACACAAATTAAACTATTGGTTGTACCTAGATCAATACCTATTGGAGGGAGCATCAATATCTTATTTCCTTAAAAATACAATCATTCATATTAACGGTATTATATAAGTATTATAGTTTATGGTGCAATTGCCAATCACACTAATAAACCGTAACCCAATTTGTTGGTTTTACTTGTTAAGTTTTTCGACTCTATGCTAAATCTAGACTAAGATATTAAAAATATATATTAATATTATTTATTCTATTTCAACAACTTGACTAACTAGCTTGCCATTTTTTAATCGGGTTATAATCACTTCGCCAACCGTGACTTGTTCACGACTACGAATCACCGTTTGCGCTTGATTGGTTGTAACCGTATATCCCCTTTCAAGTGTCGCAAGCGGACTAACACTATTAAGTTGTGCTGTTTGCATGGCAAACTGGTGTTTTGATTTAACTAATTTTTGTTGAATTAAATTAAACATTTGCTGCTGTTTTTGGCTTAATTTCTGAGTTAAATAAATGATATTGTTTTGCGGAGAAACGCGTGACAATCTTTTATCTAAAGAATTATGGCGATTTGACTGCCTGAGCAAATATTGTTGAATATTTTCATATAATGAATGACGCGTAGTTAATAACCGATTTAACTGCTTTGACAGTTTTGCTTGTGGATGCTGCGTTTGTAATTGATGACGCAATTTATTAAGCATTTCACGGCGTCGCATTAGATAGTAATCCATCGCCAGTGATAAACGTTGATTCTGTTCTTCTATACGCCTAATTTGATCTAATTTATCCCGACTCACTAACTCAGCAGCAGCTGAAGGTGTAGGCGCTCTGACATCAGCCACAAAATCAGCAATGGTAAAATCGATTTCATGCCCAACCGCACTGACAATAGGTAATTGACTGGCAAAAATAGCTCGTGCGACCACTTCTTCATTAAATGACCAAAGATCTTCAAGTGATCCACCGCCTCGTCCAACAATTAACACATCACACTCTTGGCGTAAATTGGCGATTTGAATCATTTTGGCTATTTGTGCAGCCGCTTCATTTCCTTGTACTTGCGTTGGATAAATAATTAGATGTAAACTCGGATCTCGGCGTTTTAATATCTGACAAATATCATGCAGTGCAGCGCCAGTTGATGAGGTAATAATACCAACAGTGCGAATATTATCTGGCAACGTTTTTTTATAAACTGCATCAAATAACCCTTCTTCACTGAGTTTTTGTTTCAACTGTTCAAACTTTTGCTGTAATAGCCCTGCTCCTGCAGCTTGCATTTTATCGATGACTAATTGATATTCACCACGAGCTTCATAAAGGGTCACGCTCGCTCTAACTAACACTTGTTGTCCATTTTGCGGCGTAAAGCCGACCCTAAAATTGCTATTACGAAACATAGCACAACGGACTTGGGCGGTATCATCTTTTAAAGTGAAATACCAATGTCCAGATGATGGGCGTGAAAAATTGGAAATTTCACCAACAAGCCATATCTGACCAATAGCATCAGTAAGTAAATCTTTGACCATTTGATTAAGATCTTTAACAGAAAGAATCTTATTACCTTGCATGCTATTTTCCTTCCAGTCGTTGTGTCATTATTTATACTAAATCAAATTTAGCCCAAATAGGTGCATGATCTGATGGTTTTTCCATGGCACGGATATCATAATCAATGCCTGTTTGCTGGCAATATGACATCAATTTTTGGCTGGCTAAAATCAAATCAATTCTAAGTCCTGTATGAGTGTCAAAACCTTTAGAACGATAATCGAACCAAGAATACTGCTGTTCGCTTGGATGCTGCTTACGATAGGTATCAGCAAAACCCAGTGACATCAAATTTGTCATCCATTCTCGCTCTTCCGGTAAAAACGAACATTTACCCGTACGCAACCATCGCTTACGGCTTTCATCGGAAATACCGATATCTAAATCTGTGGGGCTGATATTCATATCCCCCATAATCAACGATAACTGATTACTCAATTGTTTTTGTTGCAAATAATTAATCAAATCTTGATAAAATTTGCGCTTTGCAGGATATTTGATTTCATGATGTAAACTCTCACCTTGTGGAAAATAACCATTGATTACAGTTAAATTACCTTGATTGGTTGGTAACTCGACCATAATCAAACGGCATTGTGCTTCATCATTATCGGTCGGGAATCCACATTGTACTGATAAAGGTTGTTGTTTGGTTAACAGTGCAACACCATAATGACCTTTCTGCCCGTGATAATTTAAGTGATAGCCAAATTGTTTTAATTCTTCAACTGGAAACTGATCATTATGCACTTTCGTCTCTTGCAAACCAATCACATCCGGCTGATATTTATCAATAATGGCAGCTAATTGGTGGATACGCGCCCTAAGACTATTTATATTAAATGAGATAACTTTCATGATTAATTTATTGTATTTGAATTAATATTGCCATTGTCCTATTTTAGCAAAAATACGTTATACTGTTAAACTATTACAGAAAAAGCTACTACTTGTGACAAAAGGAATAACTGAATATGTCTAAGGAATTACTTGCATTGCGTGATAAAATTGATGAAATTGATAAATCTATTTTATCTCTTATTACCAAGCGATTAGCATTAGTTACCGAAGTCGGTGAAGTCAAAAGCAAACAAGGTATTCCTATTTACGACCCCAAACGTGAAACAGATATGCTAGCCAAAAGACGTCAAGAGGCTGAAAACGCTGGCATTTCTCCTGCCTTAATTGAAGATATTTTACGCCGATTAATGCGAGAATCTTATATTAGTGAGAATGATAAAGGTTTCAAAAAAATCTATACCGGTCAAGGATCAATTGTGATTATCGGCGGTAATGGACAAATGGGAAGACTTTTTTCGCGTTTATTTACCCTGTCAGGATATAACGTTAAAACGCTAGGTTCTAAAACCATGCATCAAGCCGCTGAAGTAATCAAAGATGCCGCTGCCGTCATTGTCACTGTACCAATTAATAAAACCTGTGAAATTATTAATCAATTACCACCTCTTCCCAAAGATTGTGTTTTGACTGATTTCACCTCGATAAAAGTTAAACCACTAAAAGCGATGCTAGACAAGCATCAAGGTCCGGTGGTGGGTTTACATCCAATGTTTGGTCCTGATGTCCCTAACCTCGCCAAACAAATTATTGTTTACTGTGAAGGACGAGAACCTGATAAATACCAATGGTTAATTGAACAAATGCGAATTTGGGGGGCAAATTTATGTTCTATTGATGCCAAACAGCATGACAAATGTATGTCATTTATTCAAGCTTTACGGCATTTTACCTCATTTGCATATGGTGTGAATTTGCAACAAGAACACGCAGATTTAGAACAACTTATTGCGCTCTCTTCACCTATTTATCGACTAGAACTAATGATGGTTGGCAGACTTTTTGCTCAAGATCCAGAACTATATGCCGATATCATTATGGCATCAGACGATAATATAGAATTGATAAAGCGCTACTATAAACGTTTTGGTCAACTGGTTGAGCTAATTGCGCAACGTGATAAAACTAAGTTTATCGAAAATTTTAATGAGGTTAGAACTTGGTTTGGTCGTTATGCTCAGCGTTTTATCAAAGAAAGCCAAGTGTTATTAAAATTCGCTAACGATAATCGAGAATAGTTTTATACTAAAACGTATACTTAACCTGAAACTTATTTACAAAAAATAGGCAGTTACAGTAAATAAGTTTAATTAAAATAGTGATTCAACTTTGAAAGGGCTGACTAACAAATAATAACTTAGCGCTAAATCAAAAGTTGTCCACAAATATAAACTTAGTGTGAGGGAACTAGATGTCTAATCGAAAATATTTTGGTACTGACGGAATTCGTGGCAGGGTTGGTCAATATCCTATCACTCCTGACTTTGCGCTTAAATTGGGTTGGGCAGCTGGACGAGTGCTTGCCAAAGATGGCGTTAAAAAAGTTTTAATAGGTAAAGATACCCGTATTTCAGGTTATATGCTTGAATCCGCGCTTGAAGCCGGATTTGCATCAGCCGGTGTGGCAACTGCATTTACAGGCCCGATGCCGACACCAGCTATAGCTTATTTAACCCGCACGTTTCGTGCTGATGCAGGGGTAGTGATTTCTGCGTCGCATAATCCTTTTTATGATAACGGAATAAAATTCTTTTCAACGGAAGGCAAAAAACTGGACGACTCAATTGAATTAGAAATTGAAGCACAACTTGAAAAAGAGATTGATTGTGTTGAATCAGAACAACTTGGTCGCGCGAGTAGAATTACCGATGCTGCTGGACGATATATTGAGTTTTGTAAAAGTACCTTTGATCACGATCTAAGTTTATCTGGTTTGAAAATTGTGGTCGATTGTGCCAATGGCGCAACTTATCATATTGCGCCAAAAGTATTGCGTGAACTTGGCGCTCATGTCATTAAAATTGGTTGTGAACCCGATGGCGTTAATATAAATGAAAATTGTGGTGCCACTGATATTAAAGCATTAGCTCAACGCGTTATCAATGAAAAGGCTGATTTAGGATTTGCGTTAGATGGCGATGGCGATCGGGTAATTATGGTCGATGCTCAAGGTCGTAAAATAGATGGTGATTTAATTATTTATATTATTGCCCGGGAAGCCTTAAGGCATGGTCAACTCAAAGGTGGCGTCGTTGGCACACTGATGAGTAATATGGGACTGGAAATAGCACTTAAAAATATTGGTATTCCTTTTGTTCGAGCAAAAGTTGGCGATCGCTATGTGCTTGAAAAAATGATTGAAAAAAATTGGCGCTTAGGTGCTGAAAATTCTGGACATGTTCTATTATTAGATAAAACCACCACAGGAGACGGTATCATCGCAGGTTTGCAAGTATTAAGTGCTATGGTACGTAATGATATGTCTTTAGCAGACTTATGTGTTGGTATGACCATGTTACCACAAGTTCTTATTAATGTGCGTTTTACAGGTGAACATGATCCGTTAAATAGTCCTGAAGTTACCGCTGCTATTGAACAAGTCGAATCACAACTAGCTGGTAATGGTCGCGTATTAATTCGAAAATCTGGCACTGAACCACTTATTCGGGTAATGGTTGAAGGGAGCGATGAGGTAGAAGTTCGTAAATTAGCAGAATTAATTGCTAATGCAGTTAAAGGATAAAATAACACCTTTTTTTGCCCATTAATTAATCGATAATAACGATGATAATTTTAATAAAGTGATTGTGAAAGCTGTATAGCTTTACAGAAAATTAGTAAAAAGTGTTTAAATTCTTAATTTTGTTAATCAAAGGTTGACTTAATATAGGGAATTAGGTTTAAAATAACAACCTTAAATTATTAGAGCGATTGTTTATACCTTTCGAGGTTAAAAATAAACAATTTTTTTTATTTTTAGAAATAGGTAAGAGGGTTATATGGCAGTTTCCTCTCCAGCTTCACCACAAGCTTATATCAAGCATCATCTTGAGAATCTGCAAGCAGGTTCAGGATTTTGGACGTTTAATCTTGACTCTTTGTTTTTCTCAATTCTGCTTGGCGTTATCTTCTTGTGGATTTTTCATCGTGTTGCCAGAAAAGCAACCAGTGGAGTCCCAAGTAAATTACAATGCGCCGTAGAGATGATCTTTGAATTTGTCAATAATACCGTGAAAGATATGTTCACCGGCCAAAATAAACTCATAGCTCCACTAGCTTTAACCGTGTTTATTTGGGTTTTCCTGATGAATTTAATGGATCTGATTCCTGTTGATTTCCTTCCTTATGCAGGACAATATCTCGGTCTTTCACACTTAAGAGTCGTGCCTACAGCAGATGTTAGCATTACCATGTCAATGTCTTTAGGCGTATTTGCTTTAATCATTATTTATTCTATCAAGTACAAAGGTATATCTGGGTTTATTAAAGAGTACACACTACACCCATTTAATCACTGGGCATTTGCACCAATTAACCTAGTACTTGAACTGGTTAGCCTTCTGGCTAAACCTGTTTCTTTAGGTCTTCGACTCTTTGGTAATATGTATGCTGGTGAACTTATCTTTATCTTGATAGCTGCATTATTACCTTGGTGGTCACAGTGGGTATTATCACTACCGTGGGCCATTTTCCATATTTTAATTATTACATTACAAGCATTTATTTTTATGGTGTTGACGATCGTCTATTTAGCAATGGCGTCGGCAACGGAAGATCACTAATTTTAATATTTTTTTGATAATAAACTGGAGTATATAATGGATAGTATGTTATTTGTAGCCGCTGGCATAATGATGGGATTAGCTGCGATTGGTGGTGCAGTTGGTATAGGTTTATTAGGTGGTAAATTCTTAGAAGGTGCCGCTCGTCAACCAGAATTAATGCCTATGTTACGAACTCAATTTTTTATCGTTATGGGCTTAGTTGATGCGATCCCTATGATCTGTGTGGGTATTGCACTATATGTTATTTTTGCTGTTGCCGGCTAACAATAATTTAAGAGGAATTGTCTCATGAATATGAACGCAACTCTCCTCGGCCAAGCAATTACATTTGTATTGTTTGTTTGGTTCTGCATGAAGTTTGTTTGGCCTCCCGTTATCAGAGCGATTGAAAAACGCCAAAAAGAGATAGCTGATGGGCTTGCTTCTGCAGAAACAGCAAAAAAAGATTTGGAATTAGCCAAAGCAAATACATCTGACATAATGCAACAGGCTAAGGTTGAGGCTAATGCAATTATTGAGCAAGCGAATAAACGCAAAGCAGTTATTCTTGAAGAAGCAAAACAAGAAGCTTCTCGTGAAAAAGAACGAATTGTTGCTCAAGGACTTGCCGAAGTAGAGGCTGAACGCAAACGAGCGAGAGAAGAGCTCAAACAGCAAGTCGCTACACTCGCTATTGCCGGTGCAGAAAAAATTATTGAACGTTCTGTTAATGAAGCCGCAAATAGCGACATCATTGATAAACTTGTAGCTGAATTATAAGGAGAAAAGAGCAATGGCTGACTTAATTACGATTGCTCGCCCTTATGCTAAAGCCGCTTTCGATTTTGCGGTAGAAAAGAACAGCATTGAATCATGGCATAAAATGTTGGTGTTAACTTCTGAAGTCAGTCAAGACGAACAAATAAGAAGTATTCTAACATCTGACATGAAAACTGATTCTGTGGCTAATCTACTCATTAACATTTGTAAAGATGTATTGGATGAGTTTAGCACTAATTTTATTAAGATTATGGCTGAAAACAAGCGATTACCACTTCTTCCAGAGGTGCTTGGCTTGTTTGAACAACTTTGTTTAGATAGAGAAGCGCAAGCAGATGTCGATGTGATATCAGCTCAAGCACTATCTAGTGAACAACTTGATAAGATTTCTATCGCTGTCGAAAAACGTTTATCACGAAAAGTAAAACTAAAATGTCATATCGATAATTCGCTCATTTCTGGTTTTATTATTCGTACGGGCGATATGGTTATTGATAGTAGTATCAGAGGGCGTTTAAATCGTTTAAATGACGCTCTACAGTCTTAAGGGGACTGATAATGCATCTAAATTCAACTGAAATAAGTGAACTAATTAAAGAGCGGATAGCTCAGTTCAATATTGTGAGTGACGCTCACAATGAAGGAACTATCATATCAGTAAGTGATGGTATTCTTCGTATCCACGGATTAACCGATGTAATGCAAGGCGAAATGATTGCTTTACCAGGTAACCGTTATGCAATGGCATTAAACCTAGAAAGAGATTCAGTCGGTGCCGTCGTTATGGGTCCATATGAAGACTTATCAGAAGGTATGAAAGTACAGTGTACTGGACGTATTTTGCAAGTACCAGTAGGTGATGGTTTATTAGGACGTGTTATTAATACACTTGGTGAGCCAATTGACGGCAAAGGATCAATTCAACATGATGGATTCTCACCGGTTGAAGTGGTTGCGCCAGGCGTTATCGATCGTCAATCTGTTGACCAAGCACTACAAACTGGTTATAAAGCGGTTGACTCAATGATTCCAATTGGTCGTGGTCAACGTGAACTTATCATCGGTGACCGTCAAACCGGTAAAACTGCATTGGCTATTGATGCAATCATCAACCAACGTGATTCTGGTGTTAAATGTATTTATGTAGCAATTGGTCAAAAACAATCAACTATTGCTAACGTAGTGCGTAAACTTGAAGAACATGGCGCACTTAAAAATACGATTGTCGTTGTTGCTTCTGCATCTGAATCAGCTGCACTGCAATATTTAGCACCATATGCTGGTTGTGCAATGGGAGAATACTTCCGCGATCGTGGTCAAGATGCACTGATTGTCTATGATGATTTATCTAAACAAGCCGTTGCTTATCGTCAAATTTCTTTATTACTTCGTCGTCCACCTGGACGTGAAGCTTATCCTGGTGATGTATTCTATCTTCATTCCCGCTTATTGGAACGTGCTGCACGTGTAAACGAAGCTTATGTTGAAGAATTTACTAAGGGTGAAGTCAAAGGTAAAACTGGTTCGTTAACCGCATTACCAATTATTGAAACTCAAGCTGGTGACGTTTCTGCGTTCGTACCAACTAACGTAATTTCAATTACTGACGGTCAGATATTCCTTGAAACAAGCCTATTTAACTCAGGTATTCGTCCTGCGGTTAACCCAGGTATTTCTGTTTCGCGGGTAGGTGGTGCTGCACAAACTAAGATAATGAAAAAATTATCTGGTGGTATTCGTACCGCACTAGCACAGTATCGTGAACTAGCGGCATTCTCACAGTTTGCATCAGACTTAGATGAAGCAACACGTAATCAATTAAGTCATGGTGAAAAAGTAACAGAATTATTGAAACAAAAGCAATATTCGCCAATGACAGTTGCTGAACAATCAATTGTTCTTTATGCAGCTGAACGTGGTTATCTGGAAGATGTAGAATTAGCTAAAGTGTTATCATTTGAAACTGCACTACTTGCTTATGCCCATAGTCAATATGCTGATTTTGTCAAATTAATTGACGAAACAGGAAATTACAATGATGAGATTGAAAGTAAGTTAAAAGCAATGCTTGAAAGCTTCAAATCAACTCAAACTTGGTAAGGGTGAGGTAAAAAATGGCTAATGCAAAAGAGATTAGAACGAAAATTGCCAGTATCCAAAGTACGCAAAAAATCACCAAAGCAATGGAAATGGTTGCTAATTCAAAAATGCGTAAAACGCAAGATAGAATGGCATCAAGTCGCCCTTATGCTGAAATGATTCGAGAAGTAATTGGACATTTAGCGTTAGCTCAAATAGGTACTAAACATCCTTATTTAGAAGAGAGGGATGTTAAGCGAGTTGGCTATCTTATCATTTCAACCGATCGTGGTTTATGTGGTGGTTTAAATATCAATCTTTTTAAAACTGTCCTTGCTGATATGTCAGCATGGCAGGAAAAAGGTGTTGAAGCTGATGTTGCTTTAATTGGTTCTCGAGGTGTGTCGTTTTTCTCTTCAGTAAAAACCAACATCTTAACCCAAGTCACCAACTTGGGCGACGAACCAACTTTATCAGATTTGATTGGTCCGGTAAAAACAATGCTTGAGTCCTATGATGACCGAAAAATTGATAAATTGTATATTGTAACCAATAAATTTATTAATACTATGTCACAAAAACCGACAATACAGCAACTATTACCATTACCATCATCAGAAGATAACGAACTTAAAGCTTCATCATGGGATTATATTTATGAGCCAGATGCAAAATCATTATTAGATGTGATTTTACGTCGTTATATAGAATCACAAGTTTATCAAGCTGTGGTTGAAAATCTAGCGAGTGAACAAGCAGCAAGAATGGTGGCCATGAAAGCAGCAACAGATAACGGTGCAAACTTAATTAATGAATTACAAATTGTGTATAACAAAGCACGTCAAGGTGCTATCACCAATGAATTGATTGATATTGTGTCCGGTGCAGCCGCTGTTTCAGGTTAGTGCTAAATATTGGCTTATAGTTAAGAAAAAGACGTAGAGGAATAAAAATGGCTACTGGAAAGATTGTCCAGATCATCGGTGCGGTGGTTGATGTCGAATTCCCAGAAGATGCAGTACCAAAGGTATATGATGCATTAGAAGTGGAAACTGGCACTGAAAAATTAGTTCTGGAAGTTCAACAACAATTAGGTGGTGGCGTTGTGTGTTGTATCGCAATGGGATCATCTGATGGTTTAAGACGTGGACTTAAAGTAGTAAATACAGGTCACGGTATTGAAGTACCTGTTGGTACTAAAACACTTGGTCGTATTATGAACGTGCTTGGAGATCCTGTTGATAAAGCAGGTCCAATTGGCGAAGAAGAACGTTGGGCTATTCACCGTGCAGCGCCTTCATATGAAGAACTCGCTAACTCCACCGAACTACTCGAAACGGGTATTAAAGTTATTGACTTAATTTGTCCATTTGCAAAAGGTGGTAAAGTTGGTCTGTTTGGTGGTGCCGGTGTAGGTAAAACCGTTAACATGATGGAATTAATTCGTAATATCGCGATCGAACACTCAGGATACTCTGTATTTACAGGTGTTGGTGAACGTACTCGTGAAGGTAACGACTTCTATCATGAAATGAAAGAATCTAACGTATTAGATAAAGTATCGTTAGTTTATGGGCAGATGAATGAGCCGCCTGGAAACCGTTTACGTGTTGCATTAACGGGATTAACTATGGCAGAAAAATTCCGTGATGAAGGTAAAGACGTACTATTATTCATCGATAATATTTACCGTTATACCTTAGCCGGTACTGAAGTATCTGCACTATTAGGTCGTATGCCATCTGCGGTAGGTTACCAACCGACACTAGCCGAAGAAATGGGATTATTACAAGAACGTATTACATCAACTAAAACAGGTTCAATTACTTCAATCCAAGCAGTATATGTACCTGCGGATGACTTAACTGACCCATCACCAGCAACAACTTTTGCCCACTTAGATGCAACTATCGTATTAAGTCGTCAAATTGCTTCTTTAGGTATCTATCCAGCGGTGGATCCATTGGATTCAACTAGTCGCCAATTAGATCCATTAGTGGTTGGTCAAGAACACTATGACTGCGCACGTGGTGTACAATCAATTCTACAACGTTATCAAGAATTAAAAGATATCATTGCTATTCTTGGTATGGATGAATTATCTGAAGACGATAAATTGATCGTTGCTCGCGCTCGTAAAATTCAACGTTTCTTATCTCAACCATTCTTCGTTGCCGAAGTGTTCACTGGTTCACCAGGTAAATATGTACCATTAAAAGATACTATTAGTGCATTTAGTGGCATTATGAAAGGTGATTATGACCATATTCCTGAACAGGCATTTTATATGGTTGGTTCAATCGATGAAGCGATTGAGAAAGCGAAATCTCTCTAAGAGATTCATTGAACGGAGATAGTATTATGGCACTAACTTCCTATCAATTAGAAGTTGTTAGTGCTGAATCTCACCTGTTTTCGGGTGATGTTCAGCGAATCAGAGTAACAGGTAGAGAAGGTGAACTGGGAATTTATCCAGGCCACACACCACTGCTGACAACCATTAAACCGGGAATGGTGGGAATTGTTAAAGCTGATGGTGAAGAAGAGTTTATCTACCTATCTGGTGGCATCTTAGAAGTGCAACCAAAGATAGTAACTATCCTAGCAGATACAGCTATTCGTGGTGAAGATCTAGATGAAGCAAGAGCGCAAGAAGCCGTTAGACAAGCACAAGAACATATCAATAATCCAAATAACGATATGTCTTTTGCACAAGCATCGGCTGAACTATCTAAAGCGCTTGCCAAAATACGTGTTATTGAATTAACTCGTCGTATAGGTCAATAATTAACATTTAGATGTCTTATCTCAAAAAATAAAAGGTTACGAAAACAATTTTGTAACCTTTTAAATTACAGCAACAATCTGATCTTAATAATTTAATACATTCAAAAAGATAGATAACTTCATCAAGTTAACTATTCGATTTTTCTAATCTTTATTCTATTTTACTGATATTTTCAACTCAAACTTTTGTAATTAACCAAACCAAATGTAGAGTAAAACTACGTTTTAAAAAGCAAAATTACAGATAAAAACGTTGTTGAATTCAGCTACATCTTATACGTAAACATATGGTTAACCTGAAACTTCTTTACAAAAAAGTAATTAACTTTATCTCAATTTATCTATCCATACTTTTCTTTATTAAAACATGACAACCTATAAGACTAGCTGGATTTATTAGTTACTATCAGCGATAATCTGTTTAATCTTATTTAAGCCCATGCCACTATGTTTAACATTTATCATTCCAACCAAGTCGATTTGCTTAAATCACTCATGTGTCAATTAATGCGACTACAGCCGTTAGAAGAGGTATTTGTATCTGACCAGATTATCGTTCAGAGTCAAGGGATGGCTCAATGGTTACAAATTGAACTTGCGGAAGAACTTGGCATTGTAGCTAATATTGCTTTTCCTTTTCCTACTGAATTTATTTGGCAAATGTATCAAATCCTATTGCCCGATGCACCCACTGAAAATAGCTACAATACAGAATCCATGACATGGCGATTATATACTCTATTGCCAAAAATCATTGAACAAGTCGAATTTAGCACACTTAAACATTATCTAAGTATAGATAAACAAGATAGAAAACTATATCAACTGGCAACACGTATCGCTCGTTTATTTGACCAATATTTAGTGTACCGTCCTGATTGGCTAGCAAAATGGGAAGCCAATAACACTGTTGCTGAATTAAATCATCACCCTGATGAAATATGGCAAGCTGAATTGTGGCGTCAACTCGTATCAGTAAGTCCACCTTATCATCGCGCTAATATTTATCAACAAATGCTTGATATTTTATTAAATGATGAGCTTGACAGTGTACTGCTAAAACAACTACCAAAGCGGGTATTCATTTTTGGTATCACTTCCCTTCCTCCTATTTATTTATCGCTTCTTTCAGCGCTTGGGGAACATATTGAAGTACATTTAATGTTTAATAACCCTTGTAAATGGTATTGGGGAGATATCATAGAGAAACAGTTAACTGATATACAAAATACTTACGACCAAGTACCAAATGCCTTGCTTACTTCATGGGGAAAATTGGGGCGTGATAACCTATTTTTATTACAAGAGTTTAGTAATAAACAAGATATTGAAGCATTTGCCGATCAGACACATTCTTGCTTACTTCATGCTGTTCAACAAGATATTTTAGAACTTTATCAAAGTAACCAAGATAAACACCCCATTGCATTGACCGATCAATCGATCTCTTTTCATGCCTGCCATAGTGAACAACGTGAAGTCGAAGTATTATATGATTATCTATTGTCTGTTTTTGATGCCGATCCTACTGTTGAATTACGTGATTGTATAGTTATGGTTTCGGATATCGACCGATATGTTCCTTATATTCGAGCCGTATTTGGTAATGCTTCAGGTCAGCGCTATTTACCTTTTACTATATCTGATCAAAAAGCACGAAATATCGATCCAATGGTTCAAGGTTTTTTTGCTATTCTAAATTTTCCACAAAGTCGATTTACCGCTGAAGAACTGTTTAATCTTCTCGAAATTCCTGCAATAGCAGAAAAATTTGCTATCAATGAATCTCAGTTAACGTTACTCAGAACCTGGATAATCGAATCAGGAATTCGTTTTGGACTTGATAATGCGCATAGTTGGATATTTGGATTAGAACGATTACTGCTCGGCTATACAATGAGTAGTGAGCAAGGCGGTTGGCAACAGATATTGCCTTATGACGGTGCAACTGGACTTGATGCAGAATTAATTGGCCAGTTAGCTGAGTTTATTAGTGTGGTTCGTAAATGGTTTACCATCTTAAGTGAAGCCAAACCCTTGATAGAATGGCAAAGTTGTTGCTTTGAACTGATAAATGATTTTTTTGTAAGTAATCAGCAAAGAGAATCAATCTTACTAATGATTGAAGATGAATGGCAGAAATTAATCAGTAGCGGTTTAATTGCCAAGTTTTCTGACAATATTTCAGTTACGGTTTTACATGATGCAATGCAATCTCGATTAGAACAAAATCATTTAGCTCATCGATTTTTAGTTGGCAAAATCAATTTTTGTACCATGATGCCTATGCGCTCTATTCCTTTTAAAATTGTTTGTTTATTAGGAATGAATGATGGTGATTATCCAAGAACATCGCTTCCTCTTGATTTTGATTTAATTGCACAGCATCCTAGACGAGGTGATCGTAGCCGACGTAACGATGACCGTTATCTATTTTTAGAAGCTATTTTATCCGCCCAACAACAACTATATATTAGTTATATAGGGCGTGACATGAAAGATGACAGTGAGCGTTATCCATCAGTATTAGTCGATGAACTTTGGGAATATATTGATCAGCATTATTGTTTACCAACGCCCGATAATTCACCACAAGTAAATCATTCTCTTGATTTTTTGAAGATTATGCATACACGAACACCTTTCAATCCGAAAAACTACCTACAAAACCCCAAAAGCTATGCTGATGAGTGGTTACCCGCAGCCCTACAAAAAGGTGAAAGCGAATCCTTTATTAGTGAAATCTCGACGATTGCCATTGATAATATAAACCTTGATGAATTAAAACGTTTCTATCAACACCCTATTAGATTATTTTTACAAAAACGGTTTAATTATTATGTTAATTATCTCGATGATACCTTACCCGATGCGGAAAATTTTAATCTCAATGCGTTGAAGCGTTACCAATTAAATTTACAGATCTTAAATCAACTGATTGACAAAGATAGCCAAGATAGTGATGTTTTTTATCAACGATTAGCATTAACAGGTGAATTACCGGACGGCGCTTTTGGGCAAATTCTCTATGATGAGCAAAATGAAACTATGCAATCATTAGCAGACAAAATCCAGCAAGAGCTACTTGGTATTGATACTCAAGAAGTTAATCTAACGATCACCACTAACCAACAAAACTATCAATTGCAAGGTTGGTTAACACATATTCAACAAGATGGTATTTTAACATGGCGACCGTCTAAACTTTCGATTCGTAATGGGATATCGCTATGGATTGATCATTTGATTTATTGTATTTTATATCCAAATAATTGGGATAATCAAAGTCGCTTGTATGGTCGAGAAGACAATGAATGGCGCTTTTCACATTTGAATCCCAAAGATGCTTTAAACCTATTAACCACACTAGTGGAAGGTTATTTACAAGGAATTAACCACCCATTAATGATGCCAATACAAAGTGCATGGAGCTGGTTAACCTCTGCTTATAACACCAAAACTTGCGAAATAATACCAAGTGAAAAAGCTATTAAAGATCTATTAAGTACTTGGCAAGGAAATAACCATAATCCTGGAGAGTGCGACAGTTATTATTCACGTCTTTATCCAGAATTAACGGCAACATTAATTGAACAAATCACACTATATGCAAAACGTTTTTTATTGCCAATTTTATTACATCAAGTAACTGTAGAATAGGAAATATTATGTTTATTGATACACATTGTCATTTTGATTTTCCTGCTTTTACCAATAATCTAAATGAATCAATAAATCGTCTTCGTCAAGCTAATATTGCCGGATTAATTATACCTGCCGTATCTGTAACCCATTACGAAACTATATTACAACTAGCTAATGAGCATGAAGAAATATATGCAGCTTTAGGTTTACACCCTATTTATCAACATACTGAAACAGATCTACAACAATTAACCCAAATTATAGAAGAAAGTCCTAACAAGTTAGTAGCCATAGGTGAAATAGGATTAGATCGATATAATTTAACTGTAGACTGGCAACAACAATTAACTTTTTTTAGATCACAATTATCATTAGCTAAACGTTTTAATTTGCCTGTTTTAATTCACTCTCGCAAAACACACGACGTAATGTATCATGAATTACATCAAGCCAATTTACCCTGCCGTGGCGTAATACATGGTTTTTCAGGTAGTTATCAACAAGCCATGCAATTTATTAAACTCGGCTATTATATCGGTGTTGGTGGCGTCATCAGTTACACTCGAGCCAATAAAACGCGTAATGCTATTGCCAAATTACCATTAGAAAGTCTAGTCCTTGAAACTGATGCACCTGATATGCCCCTTAGCGGTCAGCAAGGACAAATCAATCGTCCGGAAAATATCGTCGAAGTTTTCAAAATTCTTTCGCAACTTCGTAGTGAACCATCTTCACAAATACTTAACGAAATTTTAACAAATACCTTGACGCTATTTAATAGAATCAATAAAATAAAATTCTAAAACAAATTTTAAAATAACCATATAATTATTATGAAGTTATTTTATTAAACTGCGCGGTAGGTTTTTATGGCACAACGATTTAATCAACTCTTTGTTCAATCTATTATTTCGCTTACTCGATTATTTCCATTATGGGCAATCATTTGCGCGATAATAGCATATTTCTTACCCAATACTTTTCTTCCAATACGACCTTATACATCACAATTATTAATGTTCGTCATGTTTACTATGGGTGTAACATTGAGCTTTGACGATTTTAAACGAGTGGTAACACGCCCTAAAGCTGTCATTATTTGCACTTTGCTACATTATATTGTGATGCCTTTAGCTGCATTATTGTTATCTAAATTATTTACAATGCGACCTGAATTATTAGTCGGTATGGTATTAGTAGGTAGTGTTGCCAGTGGCACTGCTTCAAATGTGATGATTTATTTAGCCAAAGGCGATGTAGCACTGTCGATCACTATCTCGTCAGTTTCGACTTTAGTCGGCGTCATTGTGACACCTATATTAACGTACATTTTAGTAGGAACCACTGTCGAAGTGCCTATTTGGGATATGTTAACGCATATTATCCAAATAGTTTTGTTCCCTATTTTATTTGGTCTTTTAGTTCATCATTTATTATTCCCTGTCGTAAAAAAATGTGAACGTTTTTTACCATTAATGTCAATGCTCTGCATCTTGTTAATTCTCTGCATAGTAGTGGCAGGAAGCCATACCCAAATTGGTCAAGTTGGATTTACAGTGATTTTTGCCGTCATATTGCATAATGGATTAGGCTTGCTTGGTGGATATTGGGGAGGACGACTATTTGGATTTGATGAATCAACCTGTCGAACTATGTCACTTGAAGTCGGTATGCAAAATTCTGCTTTAGCTGCTACACTTGGTACAAATTACTTCGCTGCTCTTTCAGCACTACCAGCCGCTGTCTTTTCTGTATGGCATAATATTTCTGGTTCACTACTAGCTGGCTATTGGCAAGGCAAACCAACAAAGCAGCAGAAAAAAACAACAATTGACAAATAATATTGTAAAATAACACTCGTCTTGTACTCTCCTTCTTTATAATAGAATGGAGAGTACAATCTTTGGTGCATACTTATCTCTAATTTCTGCACCCCCACTTCCGGATCAATTTTAGGCCAAATAAGAATGAATAGCGAAATACAGTTATCACCTTTTGTTTATCGCATATTACCGTGGATTGCAGCATTCGCGTTTTTTATGCAATCACTTGATACCTCTATATTAAACACCGCACTACCTACGATGGCAAAAGATCTCAATGAATCACCATTGAATATGCAATCTGCAGTCATTAGCTATGCTTTGACCTTAGCCTTATTTATTCCTGTGAGTGGATTTTTATCAGATAGATTTGGAACTCGAAACATTTTCGTCATGGCGGTTTCACTATTTACTGTGGGATCATTACTTTGTGCATTATCAAATTCATTAATTTTTTTAGATATTTCTCGAGTTATCCAAGGTATTGGTGGCTCAATGATGGTACCGGTCTCTCGTTTAGTATTAATTAAATCATTCAAACGAAGTGAGTTTTTAGTTGCACTCAATACCGCAACAATTCCAGGATTAGTCGGGCCAGTATTAGGACCGGTTTTGGGTGGTTACTTAGTTGATATGGTAAGTTGGCACTGGGTCTTTTTCATTAATCTGCCAATTGGAATATTAGGCGCAATTATTAGTTGGCGTTACATGCCAAATATCAAAGGTGAACGCATGCCTTTTGATCTATTCGGCTTTCTATTTATTGTTATCACTTTTATTAGTGCCACATTAAGTGTTGAGTTTTTAAGTCATAATCAAGTTGGTCATTTTTCATTAATTCTGGCGGTAATTAGTATAATTTTCTTATTTATTTACCGTAGATATGCCCAAAAAGCTAAAGCGCCACTTTTCCCGCTTTCTCTATTTGATATTAGGACATTTAAAATTGGTATCGTGGGTAATTTAGTTTGTCGATTAGGTATCTCTGGAGTACCTTTCCTCATCCCATTATTGCTCCAAGTTGGGTTTGGTTATACACCGATGTTTGCAGGCGTAATGCTTGTGCCAATGGCTCTTGCTTCAATCTGCCTGAGATTATTTATACCACGTATTTTATCGCGACTTGGCTATCGTTTGGTGCTGATTGCCAACACTATTTTTGCTGGTATATTAATTTTTTTAATGTCTCAACTCAATTTATCTACACCCATTGCAGTAATATGTTTATTACTGTTTTGCATTGGTGGTGTCAATTCAATGCAATTTACTGCCATGAATAGCATTACATTAGCTAACTTACATGGAGAAACAACAAGTAGTGGCAATAGTTTAATGGCAGTTAATCAACAACTCGCAATCAGTTTTGGTACTGGGTTTGGAGCCGTATTAGTACGACTAATCAGTAATACAACTAGTACCATTCATGCTTTTCAAATAACCTTTATTATACTCGGAGTGGTTACGGTGCTATCTAGCTTTATTTTTGCTCGATTAAAAGGGCAAGATGGACAAAACCTAATCGCTCATCGGTAAGGAGATAAAAATATGTTTCAATATCAGATCATCCCAGTTACCTCTTTTGAAGAAAATTGTAGCATTATTTGGTGTGATGAAACCAATGAAGCGGCTTTTATTGATCCTGGTGGTGAACCAGAGCTTCTACAAAAAGCAGTTGAAAAACTTGGCGTCAACATAAAACAAATTTTATTAACTCATGGTCATTTAGATCATGTCGGTGCAGCAGTTTCATTGGCTAACCATTTTAATGTCAAAATTATTGGACCTAGCCAAGAAGATGAATTTTTATTTAATAGTTTACCTCAACAAAGTGTTCAATTTGGCTTTCCTTATACTGAACAATTTCTACCCGATCAGTGGTTACAAGAAGGTGCGCAAATTCAAGTTGGTAAAATAATTCTTGATGTACTATTTTGTCCAGGTCATACTCCAGGACATATTGTGTTTATAAATCATCCAGATAAACTTGCTTTTGTTGGTGATGTACTCTTTAAAGGAAGTGTCGGACGGACAGATTTTCCACGAGGTAATCATGACAGTTTAATCTCTGCAATTACACATAAATTACTCCCTCTTGGTGACGATTTTGTATTCATACCGGGACATGGACCAATGTCAACATTTGGCAATGAACGCAAAACCAATCCATATTTAATCTAATCAAAAACAACTTATTATATAGTTATCACACGCGTTAGTGTGTGGTAACTCACATCATAAATACTAGACTAATAAAAATTCAAATAAGTAAACTTTTTATAATAAAAATAGTTTACATTGAGAATTATTGCGCTATCATAACATTACCATTATGTCTTAAAGGTAAAAAACAATGAAACAACAAATAACATCTTATTATCCAACATTTATCTCAACACTGGTTGATTTAACTTCATGGCAGCGCAAACTTTTGGTCACAACAAGTGCAGCGTTATTGTTAGGAGTAGCGGCTAATATCAGTATCCCAACTTATCCAGTCCCGTTTTCTTTACAATCATTGGCCGTATTACTAATTGGTGCTTTTTTAGGTCGTAAATTAGGTGCATTAGCCATACTCCAATATCTCTTTTTAGGTGCAATGGGATTACCACTATTTGCAAATGGTAGTGGTGGATTTATGGCACTAGCTTCACCTTCTGCAGGTTACTTGTATGGCTATGTATTTAGTGCTTATTTAGCTGGTTTTGCCGCTGAAAAAGGTTACGATCGTCACTTTATTTTAGGCTTAATTGCGTTCGCTTGCGCTCACCAACTATTATTTGTTTTTGGTGTGGTTTATTTAATGGGCTATTTACACATTACATTTATCGATGCTCTAAAAGTGGGTTATTTCCCATTTGTTGGTATTGATGCTCTTAAATTTATCATTGCAACCACTGTAATGTTTTCACTATGGCGCTACCGTGCTAAAAAGCAATAATCTCCAATGTGGTGATATTATTTTCCAAACAGTTAAACAAAACAATTCATTCAATGGTGCTGTAAGCCGTTCTGGTGCAGCACCTAATAAGGATGAGTTAACTAACAGTATCAACCATGTTGGTTTATATATTGGTAATAATATCATTATTGAAGCTAATCAAAAAAAAGGTGTGATAAAACAGCCTATTAGTGATTTTTTATTGGATGGTAAATATCATATTGTTGCAACCATTTACAATTCAAAAATGATTAAAAACGCAGTAGAGCGAGTGCAAAATTGCTTAGGTTTACCTTACAATCATAGCTTTCACCCCGAAGCTGAAGGATTTTATTGTAGCCAACTTATTACTTACGCTTTCAAAACAGAGGATAACAGTGACTATTTTCAATTATATCCAATGAATTTTAAAGATGTAACAAATCAAAAAATTATACCTTATTGGCATAATTATTATCGTTCGCTCAAGCAATCGATTCCACAAGGAGAGCTTGGTTCACATCCACAGCAATTACTTAGACAGACTCATTTATTTAAAATGATTCGCTTATTATCTACACAATAATGTAGAAAATTAAAGAAAAAACACTTTTAAATAATTTAACTGTTGACATGGCGCAATTAAATCTATAATATGCGCGCTACATTTCGGTTCCTCCATAGTTCAGTCGGTAGAACGGCGGACTGTTAATCCGTATGTCACAGGTTCAAGTCCTGTTGGAGGAGCCAACTTCTTCTTATTTTCGTCTCTTTTACTTAAGTAAAACAATAATATATTCCAATAATCGTTTACCGCTTCAATTATTCTAAAATTAAAGATTATTATTTCACTTAGTATCCTAACTGCTCATTATGCTTTAACATGATACTTTTCTTTGATTTCTGCTAACTCTTCTTGTGACGTTGCATTAAAGGCTTCTACCATCCATTCTGGCCAACCTTGACCTTTGATGATCTCTTTTTTAAATTGAATTTCTTGCTCTGATTTGTATTTACCGGCATTTAAATTGATTAAATCATTACAACACATAAAATTATTTACCCAACCCCAGACCATATAACTCCCTATACCTGCGCGTGCTGGATCTAACAGGATATGGTCAATTGTTTTATGGGTATGGGGCTTACAAACCATTAATATGGTCGTATTCTGTGAGTAAATGGAAAAATTATGTACCACTACCCCTTGTAAATGCGCCCAATCATACTCTTTGATGCGCTTTTTGTTTGGGTGTAAAAAAGTAAGCGGATTTCGTAATACTTTAAAATTAAAAAAATAGCTTTCATTCACATACACTTTACCTGTTTTACGGTTAAATATGATTGGACTACCTCGACGTGTAAACAGATTTTGATATAATTCTGGAATTACACTTGCGTAAATTGCAAAACAGCTTGTTATTAAAATAAATATTGTCAAATACAATATAATTTTTTCTGTTTTGGGATTAAAATAAATAACCATACTTAAACTTGTAATTATTATTCCAATTCCCAAAATTAGTGCTATTAAATAAATAAATATATAAAAAAACTGATCTGATTTTATTTTTCGGATAAAAGCACAATAGTTATCATTGGCATAAAGTAAGCGATCATCGGCACCCGTTATATATTGAGTTCCTTTATCTAAATCACCAATCCAACCTAGAATTTGTGGACGATATTTTGATGGCATGGTTTTCCCTTACTCCTTATTATTTTACTTAGTATCCTAACTGCTCATTATGGTTTAACATGATACTTTTGTTTGATTTCTGCTAACTCTGATTGTGACGTTGCATTAAAGGCTTCTACCATCCATTCTGGCCAACCTTGACCTTTGATGATCTCTTTTTTAAATTGGATTTCTTGCTCTGATTTGTATTTACCGGCATTTAAATTGATTAAATCATTACAACACATAAAATTATTTACCCAACCCCAGACCATATAACTCCCTACACCGACGCGTGCTGGATCTAACAGGATATGGTCAATTGTTTTATGGGTATGGGGCTTACAAACCATTAATATGGTCGTATTGAGCGAATAATTGGAAAAATTATGTACCACTACCCCTTGTAAATACGCCCAATCATACTCTTTGATTCGCTTTTTGTTTGGGTGAAAAAAGGTAAGCGGATTTCTTAATACCTTGAAGTTAAAAAAATAGCTTTCATTCACATACACTTTACCTGTTTTACGGTTAAATATAATTGGGCTACCACGACGAGTAAAAAGGTTTTGATATACTTCAGGGATAATAACGTAGAAGGCAATAAAACATATAATAAACGCTGAAACACCTAAAATTGTTATATGTAATTGATTATAAATATTATATACGAAAATTAATAATAACCATAAAATCATTATTGGAATTAAACCAATAGCTACAAAAGAAAAAATACATAAATAAAAAATCTGATCTGATTTTATTTTCCGAATAAAAGCACAATAGTTATCATTGGCATAAAGTAAGCGATCATCGGCACCGGTTATATATTGAGTCCCTTTATCTAAATCACCAATCCAACCTAGAATTTGTGGACGATATTTTGATGGCATGGTTTTTCCTTACTCTTTGTTATTTTACTTAATATCCAAGCTACTCATTATGGTTTAACATGATACTTTTGTTTGATTTCAGCTAACTCTTCTTGTGACGTTGCATTAAAGGCTTCGACCATCCATTCTGGCCAACCTTGACCTTTGATGATCTCTTTTTTAAATTGGATTTCTTG
This sequence comes from Gilliamella sp. wkB108, assembly GCF_001690195.1. Lineage (GTDB taxonomy): Bacteria > Pseudomonadota > Gammaproteobacteria > Enterobacterales > Orbaceae > Gilliamella > Gilliamella apicola_L. The sequence continues at coordinate 166,829 of NZ_LZGM01000118.1, forward strand.
CTCTGATTTGTATTTACCGGCATTTAAATTGATTAAATCATTACAACACATAAAATTATTTACCCAA
>NZ_LZGM01000119.1 GCF_001690195.1 Gilliamella sp. wkB108
CCATGGATAGCAACAGAGATAAAAAAACAAGCAGGTGATAATGAGACAGCGAGATTAGTGGCACATACAATACTAGGAGCGGTGGTAGCGGAGCTACAAGGTCACTCAGGAGTAGTAGGTGGAGCGAGTGCAGTCACAGGGGAGATAGCAGCCCCAATTATCCAAAAAGCCTTATATGGAGATAGAGATGTAAAAGACCTAACGGAAGAAGAAAAAGATAACATCAGTGCCTTAACTCAGCTAGCGGTAGGACTCACCATAGCAAGTATGGGAGGCGATGAAAGTGATATAACAACAGGAGTGAATAGTAGTAAAAATGCGGTTGAGAATAACTGGATGGTTCAAGCTGCTGTGATTTCTTGGCGAGTTATTCGAACGAATACAATAGGTCAACCAGTGACAATTACAGCAGTAGATGTACTCGTTGGAAGAGGATTAAGTATTGCTGAGGCCGAATCTTTTTTAACCAGTCTTACGCTTGAACAAAGGAAATTAATTGACCTTGCATTAGTTGATCCGATGGGAGATAGTAACTTCGAAAATGCAGTACTAAAAACCTATGATAGATATGGAAATGCAAATCAATTAGCAAGTGAATCAAATGATAAGAGTATAAATAGCATAATTAATGATAATACATTAAGTAATACTGAAATAACGTCTGATATTGCTAATAATCAGATTATAGAAAAAGATTGGCAAGATTATTTTTTAAAAAATAACAATAAAATTGAAGAAGAATGGCATGAGGGTGCCGAGGGAAAATCTGCGGATTCGTTATTAAAACATTATAATAAACATGGTAAGGAGTTGAAATCTGATTCCCCAGAACACTATTTGAATCAGGCTAAAGAGTTTGCAAAGAATTTAAGAGGAGCAAGAGTTGTAAAAAATGTAAAAGGCTATACACAAAATGTAACAAGATATTATAAAAATGGTAAATATATTGACATAGCCGCAGATAAGAGAATAGTATCATTTGGTAAACAATAGGGGATATTTTATGTGGCATAATTTAAAACTTGATAATGTGAGTGGAATTGATAAAACTGTGGCTGAGTTTACAGTTTGGATGGTTGGAATTTTACCTTACGCCAAAATGAAAATTAAAGTCTGTGAGTCTCAGTTTGGCTCATATACAGGAATAAGTGATGTTAGAATTAAACGTAAATTTGATGATGGTTACCCTCAAAGTGCTTTAGGTGATGGTGATACCATTGAAAAGGCTTTAGAAAATACCATAAAAAACTTTAATGCAATGTTAAAAGAAGATGGTTATGAAGAATTAACACCTGAAGATATTGAATATTCAGAATGGTCTGATTTTTAGTATTTATTGAATTAAAGTTCCCAGCCTAAAAACTGGGATTTTTTATATAAGTGATCTGTGTGGCCGAACAGATAAAACTCCACACAGGTCATGCGGAAAATGGGGAATGGAAAACAGATAGTCCGGTAGCGAATTTAGTGGCACATGCAATACTGGGAGCAGTAGTAGCGGAGCGAGTGCAGTCACAGGGGAGATAGCAGCCCCAATTATCCAAAAAGCCTTATATGGAGATAGAGATGTAAAAGACCTAACGGAAGAAGAAAAAGATAACATCAGTGCCTTAACTCAGCTAGCGGTAGGACTCACCATAGCAAGTATGGGAGGCGATGAAAGTGATATAACAACAGGAGTGAATAGTAGTAAAAATGCGGTTGAGAATAACTGGATGGTTCAAGCTGCTGTGATTTCTTGGCGAGTTATTCGAACGAATACAATAGG
>NZ_LZGM01000120.1 GCF_001690195.1 Gilliamella sp. wkB108
GGTTAAATGAGGAAATAATACGGAATTATTATTTATAATAATTATTTAAATATAAAATATTTGTAATAGGCATGAAGTATAAAAAGAGGATACTATGAATAAAGGATTAACTAATTTCATCAATCAGTTAGACGAAGGTTTGAGTCATGGACGAATTGATATAAGTCACAATCGTTATACCTTAACCATTGATGCCTTATCCAATCCTATCTCAATCTTACAAGTTAAAAGCAATGAACAACTCAACCAACCTTGGCACTACATTATCAATTTCACCAGTGCTGACAAAGCTATCGCCGTTGATACGGTACTAAACCAAAATGCATCATTTACCTTTAATCCGGTTAGTCATCATCCCTTTTTATCCGCAATCAGTTCACTGAGTGCGCTACCTGTGGAGGGGCAATCACGGGTACTGCATGGGGTTATCACCGGTTTTAGTCAGCTCTCAGTCAATAAAGACGAAGCACATTATCAGGTCATATTATCTTCCCGTTTAGCGTTATTATCCTTACAACACAATAGTGCAATATTTCAAAATCAAAATGTCGTCAGTGTAGTTGAAGCGGTACTACGCAGTCATGGTTTTACCGGCGTGGATTACCGGTTGGAGCTGAAAGAGAGCTATCCGATAAGAGAATTTATCACGCAATGGCAAGAGAGTGATTTGGAATTTATACAACGCTTACTGGCGGATGTCGGTATCTGGTTTCGTTTTGAAAATCACAGCGAGCATCACTGTGATGTAATGATACTCAGTGACTATGAGCAAGGATATAATAACGTCGGTAAGATTGACTACAAACTACCGACAGGGACTATAGACGGCAGTACCGAGAGTGTCTGGGATATCGCCTTACACAGTCAAACGGTCGAATCCTCAGTAAAAGTACAAGATTATAATTACCGTTATGCAGGAACTAATTTAATTGATGAAATTAATATCCAACCGAAAGATAACACCACATATGGTACCGATTACCGGTATGAAGAGCATTATAAAAATAATGGTGGAGATATCGAGAGTGGTTCATGGTATGCCAAAATTCGCCATGAACATGCCATCAGTAAACAGATAATTATAAAAGGTCACAGTAACTGTTACACCTTAGCACCGGGGCAGCATATCCGCATCACAGACAACCCTTTACCTGAAATGCAGGAAGGCTTTGTAATTTTAAGTGTAGCCGGGCAAGGCAACCGCACGGATGCTTATGAACTCACCTTTACTGCTATTCCTTATCAGGTGTTAAAACCTTATCGTCCGGCGCCGATAGCTTGGCCACAAGTTGGTGGGACATTGCCGGGCAGGGTGACCAGTCCGGATAATGATACTTATGGTTATATTGACACACAGGGACGTTATCGGGTCAAACTGAATTTTGATTTAAAGAGCTGGAAGAATGGAGAGGAGAGTTTATGGGTAAGACTGGCGAAACCTTATGCCGGTGCAACTTATGGTTTTCACTTTCCGCTTATTGATGGCACTGAAGTGGCCATAGCCTTTATGGACAGCAATCCTGACCGGCCTTATATCGCGCATGCTATGCATGACAGCAACCACCCAGACCATGTAGCGACAGCGAACAAACATCGTAATGTCATACGTACACCGGCTAACAATAAACTGCGCATGGATGATAAACGCGGAAAAGAGCATATCAAACTTGCCACCGAATATGGCAAGACTCAACTCAATCTGGGGCATTTAGTTGACCAAAATAAAGAACAACGGGGTGAAGGCTTTGAACTGCGCACTGACGAATGGGGTGCGATTGCTGCGGATCGTGGTTTATACCTCACCAGTCAAACTGAGCCTAAAGCGCAGGGAAAACAGCTGGATATGCAAGGAGCGATTACTCAGCTGGAAAATGCGCTCTCGATAGCTAAAGCGTTACAAAATGCCGCCACCCAATCACAGGCGCATACCGCTGACACCGACAGTCAGGACCAACTAAAGACCGTGTTAAGCGGACTAAGTCAAAGTGGCATACTTGCTTATGCACAAGAAGGGATAGCCCTAACCAGTCCGGAAGATATTCAACTATCAACATGTAATAATCTCACTATGACTGCAGAAAATCAAACGGATATTAGTGCATTAAAAAATATCACGTTATCATCGGGTGAAGCAATAGGTGTATTTGCGCATAAATCCGGCATGAAACTATTTGCCAATCAAGGTGATGTTGAAGTTCAGGCACAAAATGCCAACCTTGCTATGGCGGCTAAACAAGGTGTTAAAGTTGATAGTGTCGACGGTAATATAACAGTAACAGCTAGTCAAGATATTACCTTAATTTGCGGAGGCTCATATATCAAAATCAACAGTCGTGGTATAGAGTTAGGTACACCAAGCAATGTTTATTTAAAATGTAATGCCATGCAAAAAATGGGGACAGCACACAAAGATATTAAAAAAGAATTACCCGCCTTGTGTACTGGTGTACAGCAAGATGAAGCTGAAAAACATGCTATTATTGTGGAAAGAAAATGATGATTAAAACGATTTTAGATGAGGATATTAATAAAATTGTTATAAATCAAATTCAACGTTTTGCTAAAATGTATTTATTAGTTGATCCGAAAATTAATGATGATTTTTTCTTCAATCATGATTTCGAATTTGAATCAGTTGTACCGATTCGTGATAGACAAGATACTGTGTCACCAGATTATGAATGTCTTCAGCTATGTATGATAAAAAAAGGGGCAACTTATATCGATCAAGTTGTTGCTGAGTTAAAAAATAATAAATCCTCAGCAATAGCGCTAATTGCTTCACCATATGCTATTAAAGACATACAAAAGCATATCAGTAATGCTATGTTTGTGTCATACAATGCAGATTATTATATTTTACGCTTTTATGATCCACATGTTTTAATACATTTAGTTAATATATTTTCTGAAAAACAATTGGATAAACTATTGGGTAGTATTGAGTATTGGTATTATTGGCAAGATTCTTATATAGAATTACATCATAAACCTGAATTAATATTATCGGATATAAATTATCAAATAACAGCGAAACAATGGCAAAAAATCAAAATATCACAAACTTACAATGCTTATGAATATAAGATAGTTAAGCAACAAAAAAAACCATTATCTGAAAATCAAAAAAATACATTAAAACAACTTTTGGATTGGTTTTATAAAACAACATTTAATAAACCAGACCAACAAAAAATGGATTGTATTGTCAGTTATGCTATGGTCCAATCAGAACAATCTCATCCCGAAATTGATTACAACTTACTTGATGATCTGATAAAAAATCAAGATATTAATCAATTTGAATATTATTTAAATGATTTAGATAAGGAATAAAATATGGCACAGCTTGAAGAATTGATTGAACTTATAATGGCTGCAAAAATAGCGGAAAAAAATTCTGGTAGACGATGTCCAAAGTGTCAAGAAAAGGAAGGGGATTTAATTGTACTTCCAACACGTTTGTCAATTACTGGTTACATAGGGAAAAATAAAATTTCTGAAAAAGAAAAACTTAAAATAGATATCGAAGTCCCACCATTACCAAATTTTGCTCAAAAAATGGTTTCGGATTTACCATTAGAATATTCAAATTATTGCATACAGATGTTAAGAGAAGGCTATTTATATGTACTTGAAGATAAAAAAAATGGTGAAAAAAAATGGCGAGTCTTTACTTCAAGTCCCGTTGGTTGCTTAATTGAACATAATGATATTAACAACATTCCTAATATACCTCCAAAATATAACTGTAATGTTGATACAGATGGCGCTGATGCATCATATATTAGTTTTAAAAACAGTAAAGATATCTTTAAAATCTATTTCATATTTAGCCCCAACAAAATAAGTAAAGCTAGTTTGGCTTTTTATCAAACCTCTCCCGAATTTGAACTACAAGGCTTAACTCCAGATCAAATCCGAAGTGGTCAAAAGTCCATAAAAGGTGAAGATCTTATGTCTCAGATTTTAGAGTTTTCAACTTCACTAAAAATTGGTGAGCAAAATTCATTTTTACATAGCAAAATTCCCTGGGATTTTAAATTAGGCGAACGAAGCAAAGCTGAGCATCAAAAATATTTAACAGTAGAGATTTATAAAAAACGTACTTCTTTTAATGATTCTGATATAGAGAATTATTATGCGCGATATTTATCTCTTTATAAAAAACTGATAAAACGTAATGGTGTAGCTATTGTGGTGAACGATGCTATCGGTATAACCCAAAGTTTAAATTATCGTCGTAGTCAAGTTTACGAAGTATATATGAAACCTTGGTTGCAAGCGAAAGATAATGAAGGCGTTTCTAACGAACATCGTTTAATCATTTTAAGACAACTGTCAGCATTTAAAGAATCATTTACCTCTCACAGAATAAGACAGTTAATAAAACAAAATAATTCATTAAAAAATTTTTCTCGTTATGGAATGGATAAAGTACAAGTACCATCTGCTGTCGATATGTCTGAATACGAACGGACAAAAGTCTTTGAAAAAATGGAAGAAAATATAATAAAAAATCAAACCGAAGAACTATCACAAAAAGAATTACAAGAATTGTATTGGAGTCGATTATCCCAAGAGAAGATCGATAATTTTGAAAAAGAAATGAATGATTATAGTCAATATGCTGAAAAAATCGCGGAATACCGTGCCGATGATTATATAAAATGGTTGAAATCACCACAATTAATGTCTGCATTAGATTTATATGATAGTACTGAGGTATTAAGTGGTATCGAGTTTAAATTACAAATGAGTTCTTGTTTACATGGTGCTAGTGGTTCAGAAAAAACTTGTGAAGTCCTTGATAATTGGTGGCTTGAATCTGAGATAACCCCAAAGAATATAATTATGCGAACTTATTTCTATAACAATAAAAGTTTAATTAATGATGTTAATGAATATCTAAAAATACAACAAAACATTGAGATAAGCAATGCATCTGAAAGAAAAGGCGATACCCCTGAAGTTGATAAAGCTATCAAATTACTCATCAAGATAACAAAACATATAAACCGAACAACCAATTCAACTATTAATCAGTTAGCAGAAAGAGGCTATCCAATTGCATTATTATCGGTCGCCTTTGCTGATTTAGCTAGATGTTTTTTAAAAAGTGTTACCAAAAAACTTACTCAGACAATTCAGAACTCTTTAGGTAATCTGCTTTTGGCAAGTATTGAAAAGACCGCACATCAAATGTATAACTTAGGCTTTAATATTAATGGAGATACATTTAATGTTGTAGGGAAAGCTGATGCGTCGATGATCATAGAAGAAGCGAAAAATAATTTTCGAAATGCTGATCTTGTCAATACTTATACTGCTATGATCGTATTTGTCTTTAGTGCTTACGATACATATAAAAAATTAAAAAATGGGAAATGGAAAAATAGTCGAGAATTAGCTGAGTTAACGACTTCTATTATAGCTAGTACCGCAGCAGGATTCCAGATAGTCACGAGTGCAATAAAATATTGCATTGGTGATGAAGAATCTACTGTGGCAAAGGTAGTTTATATTAGCTATGGTCGAATATTTTTTTGGGGGTCAAGCTTGATGATGATTGCAGGCGGAATGTCAGCGATATTAGATTTGTTCGATGGCAATAAAGCGAAAGAAGAAAATAAAGTTATCTATTTAGCATATTATGCAAGATGTTTTGCAACGACTTTGTTAAGTATTTCACAATTTTTGCTGGTTTTACGGTCTCTAATTCCATGGTTAAATAATATTATCTCAAACAGCATTAAGAACACTATTTGGGTACATTTAGCTAAGTTCGGAGTTTTAATAGCTCAATTAGTTCGTTATGAACGAATCGCAATTATATTAACTGCTTTAAATTTTTATGTTTCATTTTTTATTATCGTTGTAAGTTTGGTGATTATTATTTTTGATGATAATGCCTTGCAAAAATGGTTTGATCGTTGCTGTTTCAGCAAAAAGTTAGCAAACCGCAAAAAGTTTGAAGATTTAGGCGAAGAATTAACAGAATGGAATAAAGCACTAGAGGTAGCTTTTTGAATTTATATCTGAGAATTTTTATTATATTTGGGTAGTGCTATAAAAATCGTTATTTACGGATAAGATATGGGATGTTTGAAAAAATTGATTCATTCGGAAGTTTTATACTTAACATCCCAAATATTATGGTAGTACGATAGTCTTCAAGTAATAAAATATTTTGCTGTACAACTTTTGATATGAAGAATCCTATAACTTTTCATACATATCAAACTAGCTTCCTTGTTGTGCATATGGCAGAGTAGGTAAATATACCTAAAGGGCGTGGGATTATAAAGGTGAATGGGAGTTTATCTATCGTTATATGGTGCTTTGTTATGATAATCTAACAAAAACCCATTTAAGTACTCGTTTAACGTTGCTCTTTCATGGTTTCAGATGTCATATACAAACATATGGTACATGTTGTAAAAATACGCCAAGTACTTTTTATGGTTTTATGCTAATACCGATATTTTAAAATTATTCCTTTTTTATTCTTTGGTTATGGTTACTTTATTTCCGAATGTTTATCTGGATAACCACGCTGACCAAAGGATACCCGAGAAACCAGTAAAATAGGTAAATCAGTGCCGAAGGAAATTTCTTTATCAGACTATCTATCGAAAGTATATCTAGCAGTTTTAGATAATTATCGAGAATAAAAAGTTATTAATGATTAAACAGGCGAACTTATCGATTATAATTAGTTTAAAAGACTCCTAAATAAAACAAGTACATCCGAAAAAGAATTGAAAATAGAGATCGCTAGAATATATATTGGTGAACCTTTATTATAGTTAATAGTATAATTAAAACTGAAACCGTAAAAATACAAATGAATCATACCATGCTTACTCATTCCATAAATTGTAGTCAAATTATCTTTATTTTGGTGTTTTGTCTTTCACGTTTTATGAAAAATAGTACTTAAAGATAAAATTTATTTTATTTAAATGAAGCAATAATTTTATTGAAGATCATTTTCTTTAAGATGAAGATTTCAAAATTTAATTAAGTAAACTCTAATAAAATCAATTAATAATAATTTAAGTATTTTGAAAATAAGTGGTACAATTTTTCTTCTTTTAATTTTTATATAAATGAATGTGATGAAACAAATAAAGATTTTCCTTATTATTTTAAGTAGCATACTGACTTTAGTTGCTTGTTCTAAGCCTGATTCAGTAGAACATTGGATCGATAACCCGACATCTAACGAGATAACATTAAGTATTGATGATAATCAATTAACTATTTCTGCCAAATCAGGTATTAAATATAAGATTGGATATGGTAAACATAGCTTATCTTACAATAATGAAGCGGTTAATTTTGTAGTTAAACCTTCAAAACGAGAAGGTTTTATAAATCCAACGCAAAGCAATTATATTTTTTATAAAATAATTTATGTTGATGATAATTATGCTGCTGTGGTGCGTAATGTGGATAGTTACCAAAAAGATATTCAATACAAAACACCCGTGATAATAAATGGTGAATTACATGAAATGGAAGTTCCTTTTACGGTGATTAATGATTTATTTATTGAAAAAGATACATATGCTTGGGATTATTTTCTTGACGAGAAACTTCCTAGAACAGTGAGTTTAAAAAACCGTTCTATATCTGTACAAACTAAATTATTTCGCGAAGATGATTTCCTTAAATATATGAGGGAAGAGGGGCTTGATCAGCAAATTAGTTTTCCTTCTAATCGCAAAAAATTCAATGAATTACCGAAGACTATTATTCCTACTATTGACTTAGATTCTATCAAATGTCCAGAAGGACGAGTGGATGCTGAAAAGAAAATTACTGCTTGGAAGCAGATATTTAATTTATCTGGTAATGATTTCGCTGAAGAATATGATAATTTAACTTCAATAAATAGTTCTGTAGCCGAAAGAGATATAGAAAATAAATGTTATCAAGATTATAGTGATGATGATGGTTTTAAAGAAGCGATAAATAAGATTTATAGTATTTATTCAGGTAAAACATATTTAAATTTCTTTATTGTTGAATAAGATAAAGTTAGTTTAATTTCATATTTATATAACTGTATTTTTTAGACAGCGTTTGTAAAGCATAGCGTCATATTAAAAGATGTTATGCTAGGTTTTTGAAAAATTGTTCATTAGTTTACTGATGCTGTTTTAAATTAATACAGTTGATCTGATTAGCACATCAAATCTTCAAAGCACTTTAAATTGCCGAATTCATCAAGCATTAAGATAACAGTATTATGTCATCAATATTGTAAATAGTAGAGAATATCAAAATATTATTGATACAAATCACATAAAAACTATAAAAGCCTTTTCTTGCATCTAAATCAATATAATACTTGTGGTAATCATATTAAAAATAACCAGAGGGATAATTTATGAATAAAACAAAGCTAAAAATAGCAGCAGTTTTATGCAGTATGCTTCTAAGTGCATCAGCATCCTTTGCCTCAATCGAGACCCCGAAGGAATTAAAAATGATAAGTTATAATGCCTACTGTGGTATGAAATTGGATGACACAGAAACCAAAGATAAATTTATTGAGTGGGCAAAAGCACAAGATGCCGATATTATTGCTTGGCAGGAAATGAATCATTTTACACGTGAGAAACTTGAAAAATTCGCAGCAGCATATGGACATAAATATGCTGTTTTATTGAAAGAAAAACCGGGGGATGATGCATTTTTCTCGGTTGCTATCACATCTAAATATCCTATTATCAACGTTAATAAAGTGGTCGACAATTTATGGCATGGTGCTTTGTATGCTGATATTGGTAATTATCATTTTGTTGTTACCCATATGAATCCGTTTTGGACAGCAAAAAGAGTTGATGAAATTAATTTAATTATTGATTCGATAAAATATAGTCGAGATCCCAATGGTAAATGGATTATTGCTGGAGATCTAAACTCATTTTCGCCAGCGGATAAAAATGATTATGATAAAAGTAATCTTCTTAATGATATAAAAGAAAAAGAGAAAAAGAGCCCCATTCTTGAAAATCTCGTCGATGGTCAATTAAGTTATACTGTCCAACAAAACCTAATTGATGCCGGTTTTATTGATGCGTTAAAACTAAAACATAAAGAGTTTATTGCAACAGCTCCAACTAAAGTATTTTATGATCAAGCATCAACACCTTTACGTTATGATTATATTTATGTTTCACCTAAACTTAAAAATAATGTCGTCGATGTCAAAGTATTAAAAGATGATTTTACAGATAAATATTCTGATCATTACCCTGTTCAAATGATAATAAAAAATCAATAAAGTGTTAAAATGAAAAGCCATGTTGTAAGAACATGGCTTTTTTATGGCAACTTTATTTGATAAAGCTATATGAAGTAAAAAATTAGAATTATGATAAAGATCGATATCAACACGGATTATTTGTTTTAGTATTTATAAGATTATTAAATAAGTACATCATTGATAAAAATTACTAAAGGATAACTACATGAAAAGAAATATTTTTATTTTGGCTTTCACCAGCCTGTTTTTGATGTTTTCTAATGTTTATGCCTCAGACATATCTACAGATTTAGTCATAACACAATATCAAAGCACGCCTAACAAAAAATATATTGCGACGGAACAACCTCAAATTACGGTTGCTAATTTTAATATTGCCGGTGGATTAAGAAAACATAAAGTAGATCTCGATACGGTTGCTACTGCCATCAAGGTTATGAATGTTGATATTATTACCCTAGAAGAGGTGGATCAAAATACGACACGCAGTGATGGTTTAGATCAAGCCCAAATTCTTGCTGAAAAAACAGGTATGTATTATGCCTTTGGTAAAGCAATTGATATGCAAGGTGGTAATTATGGTAATGCGATATTATCTAAATATCCAATAGAAAAAACCAAAGTCTTTCAGTTACCGTCTGGCGATTTTGAACAAAGGGTATTAATGTTAAGCAAAATCAATGTACCGGGTTTTGATTCTCCTATTTATGTGTTTAATACTCATTTTGATTGGCATGAAGAAGATGAAGTAAGAATGTCACAAGCTCGATTTATCAATAGCATTGTTTTTGACGATATTGATTTAGATGATGAATTTCCAGATCTAGCCTCAGGAATAAAATTATTGTTAGGTGATTTCAATTCAGTTAAAAGTGACAGAGTGATTAAAGAGTTAGAGAAATATTGGGATTTAGTTAAACAAGATAATGTGGATACCAGAACATGGCCAGCGGCAAATCCTGGCTTAGATCTTGATCATATTTTTACAAGCCGTAATCAAGTATGGAAGGTTGATGAATTAATCATTCCTAATGATGGGACATACTGGAAAGAGGTCCCATGGATGGTTGTAAGTGATCATATTCCAGTTATCGCTAAATTAAAATTGGTAGAACAGTAAACAATCGATGGGCAATAGGCCCATCACTTTATAATCAAAATACCTCTTTTATTATATTAATGCGTAATAAACGTAAATGTTTGGCGAGAAGTTTCAGGTTAGCATAACGTTTAAGTAGAAAAGCAAAAAAAGATAATAATATTAATTATAAGTTACAGTGTAACAAAGAATGGATTGCAGGTAACGATAATAAATGATAAAAATGACCAAGTTGGTCTCTTTTATGATAAATAAATATGGTAATCAGTTACTTTTTCATGATTAAATTCGTCCATAATTTATAAACGAGAGTTTCTATGTATTACGGTAGTTTTTTATGGGTCATGACCAATTTATCTGATAAGGAAATCGACGATGAAATTACAATTAGCTTTAGATGATTTAAGTTTAATCAATGCATTATTGATGATTGAAAAAGTACATGATTCAATCGATATTATTGAAATTGGTACTCCTTTTGTTATTGATGAAGGAATGAGAGCGGTAAGAGAAATAAAAAAACACTTTCCAGAAAAAGAGATTTTAGCCGATCTTAAAATAATGGATGCAGGTTATTATGAAGCGCAACTTGCTTTTAAAAATCATGCAGATTATGCAACAGTTTTAGGTGTTACAGATATTCTTACCGTTAAAGCCTGTATTGATGTAGCTAAAGAGTATAATCGAAAAATTGTTGTCGATATGATTTGTGTTGAAAATATGTCACAAAAAATAGCCCAATTAGAGGGGATTGGTTGTGACATTTTATCTGTGCATACTGGCGCGGATCAACAAGCAGCAGGTAGAGAGCCAATTGATGATCTACGAATAATGGTGGAACAGGTAAAAAAAGCACAAATCTCCGTAGCGGGCGGAATTAACAGTAACACAGCCCAGCAATATATAGAGTTAAAACCTGCTATTTTAATTGTTGGATCGGGTATTACACATAATCAAGATCCCAAAACAGAAGCAGCAATTATTAAAGAAATGATGAGAGGGTAAAATCAGATACAAAAATTGGTTATTTATCGTGTAATTCCGTTTAATATTAATTTTGAGCATCGTCGCATTGGCTGTCTGCGATTTTTAGTTTACTGACTTGCAAACTTTTATTAAATCATTTTTATTCATTGGATTAGCTTTTACCCTATTTCAGGATAGTACAGATAAATAATATCTAAAAATAAATAGTTTGGTCACATCTTTATCAAATATAACCACGACGCTTCAAAGCGTTAAAAAATAAAAGTAGGAGGTGTCTTGGTTATCTAATTGATAATTAGATATAAATTATCAATATAATTGTATATATGACTAATTGGTCTATTCATATAATTTTTATGTATTATCACGATTCACATTAGCTCACTATAATAGGTAATATTTATTAACCTCTTTTAATTCTAATATCAAATTAATCATCTTTGTGTAAGATTAAATTTGTACTTGGAGTAGTTATTGATTAATCATCATCAACTGATTTTAAATCAATAGAACACAATTGATAAAATTGACAAGTTATCAAAAAAAGTGGTTTATCAACTTAACATCGATAAAACAATAAAGTTTGAGGAGAGATAATGAAAAAATACTTTAACCTTGTTGTGTTCATATTACTTGGTTTTAGCTTAATAGCTTGCGATCAAAATTCAAGTACTGAAACATCATCCAGTCAAAATAAGAAAGAGATTATCGTTGGTTTACCACCTAGTATGCATAATATTTTAATGGAAAAAGTTGTTAAACCTGAATTAGAAAAAAAGGGATATACGGTTAAATTAGTCAATTTCAGTTCATTAAGAGATTCTAATACCGCATTAGTGGAAGGCAGTATCGATTTAAATGCCGCTCAACATCAAGCCTATTTAGATGTTTATAATAAAGAGACCAAAAATGATTTAGTATCTTTAGTTCATATTCCATCAATTTCAGCTGCTCTGTTTTCCCAAACTCATCATTCCATAAATGAAATAGCTTCTGGCCAAACAATTGTTATTCCAAATGATCCTTCCAATACAGCACGAGCATTATTGTTATTACAAAAATTAAATTGGATCACATTAAAACCAGACGCACAGTCTGGAACGGTTAGTTTAAATGATATTGTTGAAAACCGATATAATCTGAAATTTAAAACGGTTTTATCTGAACTTATTCCACGCATACTTGGTGAGGTTGATTATGCCATTATGCCAGGTGGTGTTGCATGGTTAAGTAAAGTTCCTGCGGATAATGCTCTGGTACAAGAACAACTATCACCTAATCTTGAATTAATGGTGGTTGTGAAAAAAGAAAATCTTAAAACACAATGGGCAGAAGATGTCAAACAACTTTATCAGTCAGATCTACTCAAAAAATTTATTACAGAAGATCCTGAAGCTAAGGGTAGATTTATTTGGCCGCAAAAATAAATAAGTTATTAATCAGAAACTAAATAAATGTATTGCCTGATATTGTAATGAGGGACGGTGAATCTTTATGCTGATCAATCTATCATTATAGAATTTGTACTGTTATAAGTAGCTAATAAAAAAAATCACAGGGCAAAAATAGTATTACGTTTCTATTTACAATCAGACAAAAGGTGATTAATATACGCGCCAATATTAACTGCAAAGGAGAATTCATTATGATTTGTTTAACTTACCTTTGCAGGCTTGTCACACAATAATTGAGTATTAACTTTTCTCTTTTACCTCAATTAATTCTTCTGATTTTAGCCTGCCAATCTTTATACCTATTATGTAAAGACAGCTCAATCTTGTTGATGTGAGTTTTGTGATTTGGTGTGGTTGAAATATTTTAAAATCTTAGTACCACTTGGCAATTTTTGTCATGACTAAGTTATTTTATTAAATTACCTTCATATTATCCAAATAACGATCTTTAAACATAATTCAGGTAACACAACAATTATATTTATTGAATGGATTGATATATGGACAATTCTATTAAAATGCTATCAGACAAGGTATCGATGATAGCATCCAAAAATACTTGGATAGACGGTTTAGCGATAGAACAATTATTAGCAACAGCCAGTTTACCCAAAATGAGTAAAATCGTCGGCATGCCAGATCTGCATCCCGGACAAGGTTATCCTATCGGTGCGGCATATTTAAGTCATGGGCTTATTTATCCTGCTTTAATAGGTAGTGATATTGGTTGTGGTATGGGATTTTGGCAAACCGATATTAATTTAGCAAAATTGAGTATTGATAAACTCGAACGTCTTATTGGTAATATCGATCAGCCTGATACACGACATCATTACAAACTTGGTACTATTGGGGGAGGTAACCATTTCGCTGAATTACAAAAAATCAGCAAAATTTATGATGAACAACTATTTCATCACTATAACCTGAATGCCAAAAAATTATTTTTATTAGTACATAGTGGCTCAAGAGGTTTAGGGCATGCTATTTTGCAAAAACAATTAGATCGTTTTGGGTATCAAGGGTTAGTGGAAAATAGTCCTGAAGCATTAAATTATTTAGCTAAACATGATAAAGCGGTGGCTTTTGCCCGATTAAATCGACAAATTGTGGCTGAAAGGTTGCTGATAAATCTGAAAACTAAAGGACATGAAGTACTTAACGTGTGTCATAATTTTTTACAAAAAGTGACGTTAGATCATCAAGATTATTGGTTACATCGTAAAGGAGCATCATCAGCCAATGATGATATTGTCATTGTACCAGGTTCTCGAGGAGACTACAGTTATTTGGTAAAACCAATTGAAAGTGCAGATTTGTTGTTTTCATTAGCTCATGGTGCAGGACGCAAATGGCGACGAGCTGATTGTAAAGGTAAACTAGATAATCGTTATACCGCAAATGACTTAATGCGAACTAAATTAGGGAGTCGGGTTATTTGTGAAGATAATAGTTTAATTTTTGAAGAAGCACCACAAGCTTATAAAGCGATTGATAGTGTAATTGAATCAATGCAACAAGCAAATATCATCACAGTGATCGCCCAGCTTACACCAATATTGACCTATAAAACACAAGGGGGAAATTAATGACACTATTATATTTCTCTGCGGCTAAAGGTCCTGATGAGTGTACTTTAGCCGTGGCTAAAGCTGTAACCCAATTTTTACAAGAAGCATCTGCATTGAGTTTGGTTTCAGAAATATTGGAAAAAGTACCAGGTAATAAATCTGGTACTTATCATTCAGTCCTTATTTCGATAGAAGGTGAGCTAAAAGAACAGTTGATTGCACGTTGGCAAGGCACTTTACAATGGGTATGTCAAAGTCCTTATCGTCCAAAACATAAACGCAAAAATTGGTTTATTGGGATCACATCAATAGCAAAACCTTTGGCAATAAGTGATAGTGCAATTCAATTCACTACCACTAAATCCTCTGGTGCTGGTGGTCAACATGTAAATAAAACTGAATCAGCGGTACGAGCAACGCACCTCGCAACAGGTTTAGTTGTAAAAGTACAGTCTGAACGTAGTCAACATGCCAATAAACGGTTAGCTAAATTATTACTTGAACATAAACTATCTGAATATAACACAAACCAAAAGCAGCAACATAAAACGACATTACACCAATACCACCAGTCTATACCTCGTGGTGATAGTGGTTTAGTATTTTATGGTGAAACATTTTGTGAACGAAAAATTTGACGAGAATTCATCAATTATGATTCGTCCGATTTAGGTTTTTTCAGCGTGTTATTGTTTAATAAAATCCGCTCTAATATGGCTGAATAGAGCGGCATACCACCAAGCGCTTGGGCGATTAACGTTGCGCCTAAACAGGTAATAATCATGGGTAAAATAAGCTGATAGTTATCTGACATTTCCATTACCAAAACGATTCCAGTTAATGGCGCGCGAACGGTTGCAGCAAATAATCCACCCATACCGATAATAGCACAAGCACCCAGTTCAATATCAAAATCGGGATAAGCTTGCTGAGCTATAAGCCCAAACGTTATACCAATAATTGTTCCTAAAGCCAAAGTAGGCGCAAATATTCCTCCGGGAGCGCCAGAGCTGAAACATAACACTGTGGTGATAAAGCGCAGCAACAAAATAATAAATAACATACTAATTGCATAATGCCCAAATGTGGCATCAGGAATAAAATCAAAGCCACTGCCTGTTATTTCCGGCATAATAAAACTCATCACGCCAAAGATCCCCGCAAGGATAAAACCAGTTAATAAAAAATGGTAAGACTTTTGTTGGTAAAACTGTTTATATTTTCCTTGCATAAAGAGTATACATTTATTTGAAATGACCCCTATACAACCAAATAGCGCGCCCAAAATTAAATAGAGCCATAAAGATTGAATAGGTACAGCATGAAAATGACCAATTTGAAAAACCGACGTTTGATTAAAGAGAGATTGATACATAATACTTGCCATAATAACACCGACAAATATGGCTTTAATTGAAGTTAAGCTATAACGAAATTGAGGCCTCATCTCTTCAATAATAAATAAGATCCCAGCTAACGGTGCATTAAAAGCAGCGGTTATCCCCGCAGCAGCGCCGGTGGCTAAAAAAGTATGTCGATAAGCAGTATTTTTTATTTTTAGCAAATCGCAAATCATCGCACCTACATTACCACCTATCTGTACTGTTGGACCTTCTCGTCCAAGAACCATTCCAGAACCTAACGCGCCTAAACCACCTAAAAATTTAACAGGTAACACGTATCGCCAACGAACGGGACGTAAATTCATTAACGCACCTTCGATCTCAGGTATGCCTGAACCTCCCGTTTCAGGTGCAAAGCGCTTAACCAAAAAGTAAGCAAAAAGCCCCATACAACCAGTAATAAAGAAAATAATTGAATAGTTTAAAAAACTACTATCAAAATAGTTAAAGAATAACGATTTACGAAGGGTAATAACCCAATTTACCGCATATTGGAAAAGAACACCGATAATTCCGGTTATAGAGCCTATAACACCCGCAACAATTAGCACTGTTAAAGGGGCTTTTTCTTGAAAACTTCTAATTTTGTGATAAAGGTGAATACGTTTTTTTAAGGATGAGTAGCTAGGCATTGAATTAATGATCTAAAAAATGAATTCGGATTTTACTATTATTTCAGAGAAAAACAAGGAATGGTAATTAGTCCGGCAGATTGATATAGTTGATCTGATTTAACTCGATCTAAATAAATCTATTTTTATTAGCTAGATAGTGAAATACACCTCACAAGTTAAACTCATCTGAACTCAGCACTTTTTGAATTTATGCAAGATCGCCTATTAATACCAAAACTAATATCAACAAATTGCTCTTTTTTACCTAACTAAAAGATGTATTTAATTAAATATTGAGTAATTTTAGTTATTCAAACAGTTTTCGAAGAAAAATTAAACAACATTTTCCTTTCTATTTATCACTAAAACCAATATACTTGCCTCCCTTTAATGAAAATGATAATGATTATCATTACTAATAGTGTGGTTAATCATAAATTTCAACTTATCTTTTTAACAATTGAGAAATTTTTAAGAAAGGAATAAAACATGAAATATAAAAAAACAGGTATATTGTTGTTCTTTATGTGTTTTTCCCTCCATGCAAAACCTATAATCGGAAAGAGTGTGGTAACGGATAATGTCGTTGAGCAGAAACAATTATCAAAACAAGAAAAAAATAAAACTAATACTCATGAAGATATTGATGATGTCATTACAGTAACGGCTTTACCAACGTCTAAAGATGAATTAAAAAAGATAAATAGTGTTATTGCAGGCCGATCAACACTTACCTCTGGTTTAATAGAACAAAAACAAGCGGATAATGTTGCAGAATTGTTGAATACCTTACCAGGCGTGAGTTCAGCAGGTTCAATTAGACCTGGAGGACAGACCTTAAACATCTGGGGATTTGAAAAAGTTGAAGATGTAAAAATAATTGTAGATGGCGCACAAAAAGGATTTCAAAAATATCGACAAGGATCAGTTTTTGTGGAACCAGAATTACTTAAGAGTATTGAAGTAAACAAAGGTCCTCATGATGTCAAATTTGGTAATGGTGGATTCGGTGGTGCAATTAGAATGGAAACTAAAGATGCTGCGGACTTATTAGATCCAAATCAACTTGTTGGGGCATTAGTTAAATATGGTTTCCATTCTAATAATCATCAAAATATGGTTACTGGTGCTGTTTATGGAAGAACTGAGAATGATATGTTTGATGCTCTTTTTTACTACAATAATCGCAATAGTGGCAATTTTAAACGACCAGATGGTTCTCGCTTTGTCTTTTCTGAAGATGATATGGATACTTATATGGGGAAATTTAACTTCAGACCTAACGAAGAACATACATTTACTATATCCGGAATTCGATCTAAACGTGATTCATGGCAACCATGGGCATCTAAATATGTTGAGAAAATAAATCCGCCTACTGCAGCTCAAATTAAGAAATATGGTTATAAAGGTGCTTGGTTAAGAAAAATGGTTAATCGAGATCAAACTGATGACTCAGCACAGTTCAAATGGAATTATCAACCTACTTATAATCCATTAATTAATTTAACTTTACAAGCAACGTATTCAAAAACTAAACAACATGATACCCGTCCAGCTAAATATGATGCAATTGCATCACTAGCTACCATGGGGAATGAAAGTTGGGTCAGTTATACTGATAAAACCGTAGAACTAGAAAATATTAGTATTTTTACTACAGGCCCAATTGATCATGCACTTAAAATTGGTACACAAGCTCATTTGCACGATCGCGATACTCTAATGTATTTAGATTCTTATTATAAGAAAAAGAAAGCGAGCCATAATTATGGTTATTTCCAACCTGCCTATATGCCTTCAGGTAAGCAACAGAATTATAGTTTCTATATCCAAGATGAACAATCCATAAGTGATTTTGTATTCACACCAAGTCTTAGATATGATTACGTACGCAACCATGGTAAAAAGAATTATGCTCCTGCTTATAGTGATCCAGATCCTCGCTTTGGACATAATTATTCACCAGTTACTTATACTGGTTGGACGCCTAGATTCGGTACTTATTGGCAAGCAACGCAAAATGTTGGCTTTTTCGGTGATATTAGTTATGCTTGGCAAGCTCCAACCATTGATGAAAGTTATGAAGTCCAATTTACGCCTAAATACGGCGGTACAGGTAAAATTTCAGCAACAAGTCGAAATTTGAAAAAAGAACGTAATATGTCAATTAGAGCTGGGAATATTTTAGATTTTAAAAATCTTTTATTTGATGCGGATAAACTACAAGTTAGAAGTACATTTTTTAGGCAGCAAGTAAAAAATGAGATATTTATTACTAGAGGTTACGATGGTTCAATTTGTGGTCCCGGTAAGTATTGTCCTTTAGGCCTATCAAATTATCATAATGTTCCTGGTAAATTGGTGATAAAAGGGTTTGAATTAGAAAGTTATTATGACAGTAAATATTGGTTTGCCAGTGGTACTTATTCAATTCAAAAAGGAACTCGAGACACAGTACCGCAAGCTCCTTGGGTTAATAAGAAAACGCAAGTAGCAACAATTGCACCGACAACAGCCACACTAACTACAGGTTTTAAAATACCTGAATGGAATGTAAGGGCAGGTTGGAATGGACAATTTGTCAGAAAACAAGATCGAACAGGTGGAAAATATCTTCAATATTATGCTTTAGGACCCTCATCAGGTTATACGTTACACAACTTATTTGCTAGCTGGCAACCTCCTTTTTTACCTAAAGCAGAAATTAAGTTAGCAGTTGATAATCTGTTTAATAAAGATTATCGATTATATTTAGGTGAAAATACCTATGGATTAGGTCGTAATATCAAAGCAAGTCTTTCATATAAATTCTAGATTTGATGCAAGTTCGACTAACATTCTGCCAGTTAAACTGGCAGAAGATGCTACTTTTGGTGATTTAGAACTATTTACAAAATTATGACAACATCAATATATTTTATATATAACCACAAGTTATCTTCGCTTACTAACATATAAATTAAAAATGTTCATTAGCTATAATTTAAATATAAGGAGTTAAAATGGATGTTATCGTAAGCCTAAAAAAAGCAAATAATTTAAGTACATTAAAATTTATATTTTTCTCGATTGTTACTTTAGATATATATGAGTTAGTGTGGATTTATCAAACTAATCAATCGATAAATAAACGACTTGGTGTGAAAGTAAAAAGCCAGAGTTATATTATTTTATTGAGCGTATTGGTTACCATTTCATTTTTAGATAATGTTCTTTCATTATTAGAACTAAATAATCCTTTTGAAAAATTTAATAATATCATAGAGATAATTAAATATTTAATGTTTGTTGAATGGTCAAATTATGCAAGATATGTATTAACTTATTATTGTTTAGGAGAATATAATATCAATGTAAAAACTAAATCCTTCTATATGATTCTATTTAATATTTACTATATAAATTATCTGATCAACTTTTTAGGAGATACAAAACATATAAACAAAGAACCACCTTTTTCGAAGAATAATAAATTAATATAAATCAGATTTATCATTATTCAACAGGTTACAGATAACTTAAGTATCCTTTGTAAAAGCTAACACTAAAATAATAAATAATAGTGAGAATAGTTATAATCAAATTAATGAAATTTAATGAATAACTTTACATTTATTCATTATGTTAAATTATTTAAACAATTTATCCTTGTATATGAATCGATCCTATTTATCGGTATTTTATGCCAAGCGGGTTATTTAATGATCCAAGATTTTAATTGACCAAATTTCTATGTAGCGTATCACTCAATTAACATAACCAAAAATCATCCTTGATGATTACATTATCTAGTGTGTCAATCTTACCGTTTTTTGTGACCAATTTTTTTAAAGGAATATTGGTAATATGAGTAAAAACAAAATAATCAGAAAAATATTATTCAATGCTTTATAATGTAAGAGAATTATTCACTTTTCATTTATTTAGGAACACTTCATGTCATTTGACTCTCTTGGCTTAAATGCTGAGATCTTAAAAGCTATTCAAGAACAAAACTATACAACACCAACACCGATTCAACAACAAGCCATTCCGGTCATCTTATCTGGTAAGGATTTGATGGCAAGCGCGCAAACCGGCACAGGTAAAACCGCTGGTTTTGGTTTGCCCATATTACAAAAGTTGATTGAGCTGCAAGCTAAAAACCCCAATCAGCCTGAAAGACGAAAGGGCAAACGGCCGTTATTTGCTTTAATCTTAGCGCCAACACGTGAACTAGCCGCACAAATAGGTGAAAATATACGTGATTTTAGTCGTTATTTAGCTATTCGTTCTTTAGTCGTTTTTGGCGGAGTTAGTATTAATCCTCAAATGATGAAACTACGTGGAGGTGTCGATATTTTGATAGCCACACCGGGAAGATTATTGGATTTAGTACAACAAAATGCAGTTGACTTATCCACGATCAAAACGCTAGTTTTGGATGAGGCAGATCGTATGTTAGATATGGGTTTTATTCATGATATACGCCGAGTCATTGCTAAGTTACCCAAAAAACGTCAAAACTTAATGTTCTCTGCGACTTTTTCTGATGAAATAAAAGTGTTAGCACAATCGATTTTACATTCACCCGAATCGATTGCCGTAGCCAAAAATAATAGTGCATCTGAGCAGATCACGCAATATGTACATCGTGTTGATAAACGTCGTAAACGAGAACTTATTTCTTATTTAATTGGTAAAAATCAGTGGCAACAAGTGTTAATTTTTACCCGTACTAAATATGGTGCCAATCACTTGGCCGATCAATTAACTAAAGACGGAATTAAAGCCTCAGCTATCCATGGTAATAAAAGCCAAGGCGCTCGAACCAAAGCATTAGCCGATTTTAAAAGTGGACAAATAAGAGCTTTAGTTGCAACCGATATTGCTGCACGTGGATTGGATATTGAATTATTACCTTATGTAGTTAACTATGAACTCCCACAGGTTGCAGAGGATTACGTACATCGAATTGGCCGAACTGGGCGCGCTCAAAATCAAGGTCAGGCAATTTCACTCGTTTGTATTGATGAACTTCCGCAATTAAAAGCGATTGAGAAATTAATTAAGATTCAGATCCCCGAACTAACCACCAAAGGCTTTGAAGTTGATCCCAAGATTAAAGCTGAACCTACAAAAAAAATAGCATCACGCAACGTATCTAAAAATAGTAATTCAGTACATAATAGATCATCACAACCAATCAAAAGTGGTTTGAAACGGCAATCTAAACACACCACTTATAAAAATAAACCAAGTTATACACAATAAAGCAAGAAGGAACACTACTATGGTAAATCGCAGCCGACGTTTACGTAAGAAATTACATATTGAAGAATTTAAAGAATTAGGTTTTACAATCAATTGGACTTTTGAAGAAGGAACTGATGAAGAAACCTTAGACAAAGTTGTCGATCTGTTTATTCATGAAGTCATTGAACCAAATGGTCTGGCTTATGAAGGAAGCGGGTATTTAAATTGGCAGGGTATTATTTGCACACAAAAGCTAGGAAATTGTACCGAAGAACATCGCAGTATGGTTATAGATTGGTTACAAAACCACGGACTAAAAGATGTTAAAGCAAGCCCACTTATTGATATTTGGTGGGATGAACTGAACTTTGATCAAAACTATTTTTAATAAACCAAAATAGCCACATTTGTGGCTATTTATACAAGTCAGTTAATCACGATTCAATGCCACGACTACGTAAATAATCTTCATAATTACCTGTATAATCAATGACTTTATCTGATGTAATTTCAATGATTCGTGTAGCAAGTGAACTTACAAATTCTCTATCATGTGAAACAAATAATAACGTCCCTTGATAGAGTTCAAGAGCTGTATTAAGCGACTCTATTGACTCCATATCCAAATGATTGGTTGGTTCATCCATAACAATAATATTCGGACGTTGCATCATCAGTTTACCAAATAACATACGACCTTTTTCACCACCAGAAAGCACTTTGACTTGCTTTTTAATATCATCTTGGGAAAACAATAAACGTCCTAAAATACTACGAACCGATTGTTCGTCATCGGTAGGTTGTTTCCATTGACTCATCCAATCAAATACGGTTAAGTCCTTATCAAATTCATATTCATGATCTTGGGCATAATAACCAATATTGGCATTTTCCGACCATTTTATATCGCCCTGATCGGCAGTTAATTCTCCCATAAGCGTCTTAACGAGTGTCGATTTACCAATCCCATTAGTTCCTAAAATTGCGACTTTTTCACCCACTTCAACCATTAAATTGAGATTTTTAAAAAGTGGATCACTATCAAATCCTTTGGTTAGATTTTCAACTACAAGAGCATTGCGAAATAGTTTTTTATCTTGTTCAAATCGAATAAATGGATTTTGCCGACTTGAGGCTTTAACTTCCTCAAACTTAATTTTTTCAATCTGTTTTGCTCTTGATGTTGCTTGTTTGGATTTGGCGGCATTAGCACTAAACCGACTAACAAAAGATTGTAGTTCACTAATTTGGGCTTTTTTCTTAGCATTATCAGCTAATAAACGTTCCCTTGCTTGAGTTGATGCCGTCATATAATCATCATAATTACCCGGATAAATTCTCAGTTCACCATAATCCATATCGGCCATGTGGGTGCAGACCATATTCAAAAAGTGGCGATCATGCGAGATAATAATCATGGTACTTTCGCGTTCATTTAAGGTATTTTCTAACCAACGAATAGTATCAATGTCTAAGTTATTGGTCGGTTCATCTAACAATAAAATATCAGGATTTGAAAATAGAGCTTGAGCTAATAAAACACGCAACTTCCAGCCAGGTGCAATTTCACTCATTAAACCATAATGTTGTTCAATAGGTATCCCCACCCCTAATAACAATTCGCCTGCACGCGCTTCCGCACTATAACCATCCATTTCGGCATATTGTGTTTCTAAATCCGCCACTTTAAAGCCATCTTCTTCACTCATTTCAGCTAATGAATAGATATGATCGCGTTCTTGCTTAATTTGCCATAATTGAGTATGCCCCATAATTACGGTATCTAGCACACTATATTGCTCAAAAGCAAATTGGTCTTGACGTAATTTACCTAATCTTTCATGCGGATCTAAAGCCACATTTCCGGAAGTGGGTTCTAAATCACCACCAAGAATTTTTATAAATGTTGTTTTTCCGCTACCATTAGCCCCAATTAGCCCATAACGATTACCATTACCAAACTTAACTGAAATATTTTCAAATAATGGCTTACTACCAAATTGCATTGTGATGTTATTTGTACTTAACACTAAAATTTACTCTCGAATAAAAATGGACTTGCAACTCAAAAATTATATGCAATATTTTAAGTGCGCTCGCTAAAATGTGATGTGGGTCACATTATGCCATAATTAATCATTTTTGAGGATTATTCTTTTAAACGCCAAAGCCCCGTTCACTATTAAATAATTCAGGTCTAATAAGGTAAATACATAGGGTTAAAGATAATTTTTTTACCTGATACCCTATGTGTCAGCTAACCGGTTTTAATGAATATGTGGTTATATTCAAATTTACTAAGCTCATCTCAAAGACTTTTAGTACCAATAATATGTTTAATAAATCAATAAAAACAATAGATTATTCAGTTTACTTATTTTAATAAGTTAATTCGCTAAAGTAGGATAAAAAACAATAAATTATTGCAAAAATAAAAAAAACAAGTATCTTAAATATATCATTTAGCTTATCTGTACCGTTTACTTAAAACAAGTAGTCTCAAAACCTAAACCAATTTTTAGTCTCAGAGTGAACCTAAAATAAATGGAATTGCTCTGATTGAAATACAAAAAACACAATAATAACAATTAACTAAAAAATAATAAAAAACGAGAAAAAATGATGTAAAGGAAAACATTATGGCTAATATACTAGATGATCTTATTCATCAGTTAGGTGATAAGGTAATGGCAGGACTAACCAACGTTAGTCATAACCGTTATACCTTAAATATTGAAGGTCTTGCTACCCCGATTTCCATTTTATATATCAAAAGTGATGAACAATTAAACCAACCATGGCGTTATACCATTGCTTTTACCTCTATAGACAAAACATTAACCCTCAATTCTATACTTAATCAAAAAGCTTCATTTTCATTTAATCCTGTTGCGAGCAATCTACTTAATACCGCAATACATGCTCTTAGTGATTTTCCTGTTATAAGTGACACTCGCATGATTTATGGTGTGATAACTGAATTTAGTCAATTATCTGTTAATAAAGATGAAGCACTTTATCAAGTCGTATTGTCCTCCAGGTTGGCAAAACTAGCATTGAATCGCAATTACGCTATATTTCAAAATCAAAGCGTGGTAAGTGTGGTTGAAGAAGTACTGCGCAGTCAAGGTTTTACCGGAATTGACTATCGCTTAGAATTAAAAGATAACTATCCTATACGGGAATTGATCACTCAATGGAATGAAAGCGATTTAGCATTTATTCAACGTCTACTTGCCGATGTAGGCATATGGTTTCGCTTCGAAAGTCATACGACTCATGATTGTGATGTCATGGTGTTAAGTGATTATGAGCAAGGTTATCAAGAAGTTGCTGATATTGACTACAAACTTGAAAGTGGCACACTTGACGGGCAGACAGAGAGTGTTTGGGATATCGCACTGCACAGCCAAATGGTGGAATCATCGGTAAGCGTGCAAGATTATAATTATCGTAGTGCTGGAGCGGATCTACTGGGTGAAAAAAATACTCAATCAAAAGATAACACCACCTATGGCACAGACTATCGCTATGAGGAGCATTATAAAAGTTTAGGTAATGGTGGTCAAAACAGTAATACCAACGATAATCAATCAGACAGTAGTGATAACATTGAAAGTGGACAATGGTATGCTCGCATTCGTCATGAACATGCGATTAGTCGTAAAATCATCATCACCGGTAAAAGTAACCGCTACACATTAGCACCCGGTCAACATATTTGCATTACGGGCGCGCCATTACCAGATATACAAGAAGGGATAGTCATTTTAAGCGTAACAGGTCATGGAGATCGGAGTGATGCTTTTGAACTAAGCTTTACCGCTATTCCTTACCAAGTTTTAAAACCCTATCGTCCTGCACCAATAGCCTGGCCAAAAGTAGGTGGCACTTTACCGGCAAGAGTCACCAGTCCGGATAACGATATTTACGGGTATATCGATACACAAGGGCGTTACCGTGTTAAATTTAATTTTGACTTAAAAAACTGGAGAAATGGTGAAGAGAGCCTATGGGTTAGACTGGCTAAACCCTATGCCGGTAATACCTATGGCTTCCACTTCCCATTAATAGATGGCACTGAAGTTGCTATTGCTTTTATGGACAGCAACCCCGATCGGCCATATATTGCAAAAGCAATGCATGACAGTAATCATCCGGATCATGTAACAACGATAAATAAACATCGCAATGTCATCCGTACACCAACTAATAACAAGTTACGCATGGATGATAAACGAGGCAAAGAACATATAAAATTAGCCACCGAGTACGGTAAAACGCAGTTAAATATCGGTCACTTAGTTGACAAAAACAGAGAACAACGAGGAGAAGGGTTTGAGCTGCGGACTGATGAATGGGGCGCACTTGCAGCAAATAAAGGTTTATATTTAACCAGCCAGACCGAGCCTAAAGCACAAGGAAAACAACTTGATATGCAAGGTGCGATAACCCAACTTGAAAATGCGTTGTCAATAGCAAAAGCATTACAACAGGCAGCAACCAGTTCACAAGCGCACACAGCTGACACCCAAAATCAAGATCAACTAAAAACGTCATTAACTCAACTAGCAGGAAGTGGCATATTAGCCTATGCGCAAGAGGGCATTGCCTTAACCAGCCCAGAAAACATTCAATTATCAACCAGCAACAGCATGACGATGACAGCTGAAAACCAAACGGACATTACGGCGTTAAAAAACCTCACCATATCATCGGCTGAAGCAGTAGGTCTATTTGCCCATAAATCAGGAATGAAACTATTTGCCAATCAAGGTGATGTAGAGGTGCAGGCACAAAATGCCGAATTAGCTATAGCAGCTAAACAAGATATCAAAATAGATAGTGTATCGGCAGATAGTCAATTCACCGCCAGTGAAAATATCACATTAATTTGTGGTGGTTCATATATCAAAATCAATAGTAAAGGTATTGAGCTTGGCACATCTGGTAATATTTACTTTAAAAGTAATGTGTTACAAAAAATGGGGCATGCAACTATTGATTATAAGTCTATGCTTTTATCTGGTGCAATTCCCAAAACCTTCACAAAAAAAGATAAACAAGAAGGAATAACATTATATCTCAAAACGGATGATGGTTATCCCATACCGGCAACGAGGTATCAAGTTCGTTTTGCTAATGGTGAATTTAGACAAGGTCGTTTAGATCGGGAAGGTAAAGTTGTATTAAAAAATGTTCCGCCTAATATGGATTATTATTATCAATATCCTGATGATGATGACATTTTAGCGAAAGCTAATGCGCAGCGACTACACAAAGCAATTAAATCGATAAATTTTGAAGAAATGGTTGGATATTTAGCATTTTCAAAAAGTATTGTTCTAGCAACGATTGAGGCATATAAAGGGATTTATGGAAAAGATATGGTTAAAGATATTTACCAAGCATTAGGTTCTTATCACAAAGGTAGAAATACAATCGATTATCTTTTTACAAAAGCAAATATAAAAACGAACAAATATAAAAATAGCCATAAATAAGGAAAGACCATGCCAAATAACAACAAGTCAAACAATATACCAAACTTAAATGATATCATGCGTGGAGATGTTATATCTTCTACCTTAGAAAAAATCAAATCTTTGCAAGAAAACAAAATGCCAAACTTAAATGATATCATGCGTGGAGATGTTATATCTTCTACCTTAGAAAAAATCAAATCTTTGAAAAAAAACAAAAAGCCAAACTATCGAATTAGAACTAAACCACGCTTAACTAATATCATGCGTGGAAAAGCTATGTCTTTTTTTTTAGAAAGAATCAATCCCAATGCTCCTGCTGTTGAGAACATTACAGCTATATGGTTACGTTTTTATAATTTTGATAAACTTTATAAAAGACTCACTCAACCATGGGATGTAATAACTTTGTTTGGTCCTGTCGATAGCCCCGCATGGATTGATTGCAAGTTTGATAGAGAAGGAGTACACAAAATTGTTTGTACGGTTATTTATAACAATTGTATACAAGAAGAGATTGAATGTTTTCAACATGTGATTAATGAAAAGCAAACAGAATCGTATTCTTCACTCACCATTGAAGAATCAATGAATCCATTTATAGTGTATAAACAATCTGTTGATATGATAGCACAGATTAGAGAGCTTGAAAAAGAACAACAGTTAACTGATGAGGAAGAAAAAGCTTATCAAGAACGAATGAATACTATGGAACAATCTAAAAAAAGATTAAATTTTTTGCTTGAAAAAATACCAACAGATTGTCGTGAAAATTTTGGTCAAATGCATGTTAAGCATATTGCAAATATTTATGGTGATCTTGATGATAAAACGTTAAATGTAGGCTATTTTTATAATGGTCAACAAGTTTATATTGTCGATTGGACAAATTATTTAGATCGAACACAATGTGGTGTATATGAAGGAACGGGAAAAAATAAAAGACAAGCCCTCCAACAAGCTATAGCATGTTGGGATCGAAAAAATCGTTATTCTACAGGAGTCATTAGAGGGTATGCTGAGGTTGCTAAATCATCTGGCGTAATAAAAAATGCTTCGGGGAATGATATCGTATTTGGTGCTATTGAAATTAATTTTGATACCGATGGCAAAAGTGATGTAGATACTTTGTCTAATGCATTGGCAACCGCTGGCCTAGTATTATCAATAATAGCAGCTGTAGCAACATTATTCATACCTGTACCAGGTTCTCAAGTTGTATCAGCAATATTATGGGCATCAATCGCTGCATCGACAACATCAGCTGTTATTAATATTGCAGATCGGCATTTAGACGGTTTTAGCGATTGGAAAGCTGATACCTTAGATATTTTAACTATAGTTGGTAATATTTTTTCAGCAGGATCTGCATCAGTCGGAACTAAATGGGCATGTAAAACAATTGCTTTAGCAAATATCACTCAAAAACAGGCCACTAAAATTATTTTGATTGGACAAATAACTACAGATTCGATGCAAGGTATTTTAGTAACTGAAGAGTTAGCTGATGCAATTTATTCGGTTATGAATGATAAAGCGTTACCTGCTGATATTAAACTATCTCAACTATCACAGCTACTGACTCGAGGTCTGATTGACGGAGTATTAATTTCAGTCGGAGTTTCAGGAAGTGCCAAAAATCTCAAAGCCGTAAAGAATGTTACAACCCCTCATAACAAAATAAGTCAGGAAGATATTTATAAATATATTTCTGGTGAGAAAAAATTTAGTAAGGTTGATTTTGAAGATACATTATCTAAACAACAAAATAAAACAGCTAGTTCAAAGAAGGAACCATCAAAAATACCGAGTAAAGATAAAGTTAGCCCAAATAATCTTCCTTCACCTTCAGATAGGATATCCGACATCGCAGAAGAGCTAAAAAGTATCACGCCGTATACAAAAGAAATGTATAATACCAAAATAATTGAAACCAAAATTCCTGATGATAAAGG
The DNA here is from genome assembly GCF_001690195.1 of Gilliamella sp. wkB108. Lineage (GTDB taxonomy): Bacteria > Pseudomonadota > Gammaproteobacteria > Enterobacterales > Orbaceae > Gilliamella > Gilliamella apicola_L. The sequence goes on from NZ_LZGM01000120.1 coordinate 29,085, forward strand.
TATAAAGAAGTCATTTTCCGGCGTTCTACGCCCTGAATGGCAACTTGCTTATGTGGGAAACGGAACAAAAGCGGTATCGGGCGATTATTTTGAAAAAATGCTATACAGGAATTTAGAAATAGGTAAAAAACGAACGTCATTGAAAGCAAAAAAAGGAGAAATTTCAGATGCAACTGTACTGGACTCAGGTACTAGAAAAGACAACACTCGTAATTCAGAAAGCAAAACCACATGCTCAACCAACTATGCAACGAAAACGAGAGAGAATGGGCGGAAAGAGTTAGAAAGGGAATTAGATGCTTTAAAAAAAAGCGGATTGAGCCCTAAGCAGATATCAAAACGAGTAGCATTAGCTCAAACTCGTTGTGAAGTTGAAGGTATTGTTTCAGAAGCCAATTTTTATAATTTAGATACACCTAAGTACGTAAGTTTGAAAAGAGAAAATATTGTTAGGGCGATTGATGAAAAATATTTTGAGATTACTGATGTAAAAAAATATATGGATATGTTGAAAGACTCCTATAAATCATCAAGCAGTTTATATCCCAGTGTTACTCCCGCATACACTACTATGCATCCACTTACCGAAAAGTCAATAGCAGATTTTATTGCTAACAAAAAAAAGTTTCGTATACAAGATGGTTTACCGGGTCTACATGCTGAAGTGTTATCTACTAACAATGTATACCATCAATTAACCGCAGAAGGTAAAAATCCTGCTTTATATATGGATAAAATTGAGGTTAATACTATTCGGTTAACTCAACATGAACAAGGTAACGCTTTCCCTGCCTGCCGTCATTGTAGTGGCATTCTGTCTAAATCAAAAGGCATTAGCATACCAACTGGTCGGGTTGATGATTAAAACAATAAGGAACAAATATTATGATAGTAAGAATCGAACTTAATCAACTAGATAATAGAAGTGGTTATTACTTTTTTAACGATTTTTTGTTTACTGGTGAAGCATATGATCATCGTGATAATCAACTTTATCAAGTCTATGAAATCACCGACGGTGTGATAACTAGCAGTCGGGATTATGGTTTTTTACAAGAAGCCGGCATGATTAAAGTTGATTCTGAATTGATACATGGTGGTGACTTTGATTATGAAATGAATGATGTTCCTTATACTTATCATGGTAAACCTTTTACTGGTTTATTTTATGATTACTCTTCAGGATTCGTGTTAGCCGAAACGTTGTGCATTAATGGTTGGACGGTGAAAGAGATTAGTTTTTATCCTGATGGCACGGGTAGAATAAGAAAATACGAAGAAAAACATATTGATATTACTGAAAAAACCGGAAATAGGGAGTGGTCTTTGGAGTGGAAAGATAACTCATTTAAATGGATTGTGTCAAACTATCTAGACTTTCAAGGTAACCATTCAGGTGAGCTTAAATTGTATTTCACTGAACAAAAAAAAATTAGTCAAGTAATTATTAAAGGTGATTATGAGTATGTTTCATTATTAGTACCACGAGATGATCTACCCCTTGATTTTAAAACCTTTGAGGAGCTACTGGCAAAAAAAGATATTTTTGCAGATGAACTTTCTATTTGGTCAATTGATGATAAGTTATTTAATCAATGGTTAGATAGTGGGCTTTTAAATAAGGTTAAGCAATTAGAGCTATATCACACTAAAGTTCAGCCATTAACGATTGTAAAAATGCAAAAATTACCATCTTTACAAAAATTAACCATATCCGAATCAAAAATTTATGAAGATGATACTCCTTTATCAATTAAACAACAAACACAACGTTTTTCTGAATTAGCGACAGAACTGTTTTTATTAAAAGCACATAGATCTATCGATATCAATTTAGTTGATGATTATGAAAGTATATTCCAAAAATACTTACCGGATGAATTAAAACAACAGTTAACATAAAAGAATAAAGCAATGACAGTCAGAATTGAACTCAATCAATTAGAAAACAGAAGTGGTTATTACTTTTTTAACGATTTCTTGTTTACTGGTGAAGCTTATGATCATCGTGGTAATCAACTTTATCAAGTCCATGAAATCACTGATGGAGTGATAACTGGCAGTCGGGATTATGGTTTTTTACAAGCTGAAGGCATGATTAAAGTTGATTATGACCTAATAGATAAAGGTGTTTTTGATTATGATATCAATGATTTTTACTATTTTTATCAAACAAAACCCTTTACAGGTCTATGTTATCAATATCGCTCAGGCTTTGTACTTACAGAACAATTATGTGTTGGTGGTCTGTTTGTTAAAACTATCGGTTTTGATCCCGATGAAACAGGAACAATAAGTAAATATGAAGAAAAACATTTTGGTTAGACTGACAGGATTTGGTCTTTAGAATTTGTAAATGGTTCATATAAAAAAATTCAATCATTCTTCTTAGATTATAGGTGTAAGGGAAATACTACCTGTATGTTGACTTTATTCTTTAATGAGCAGAGGCAAATTAATCAACTAATTATAGATGGAGAAGGTAATTATAGTCATGCTTCATTATTAGTGCCACAAGATGATTTACCTGTTGATTTTAAAACCTTTGATGAACTTCTGACGAAAGAAGATATTTTTGCTGAGGATCTTTCTATCTTATCAATTGATGATAATTTATTGAATCAATGGCTAAACCGAGGGCTTTTAAATCGGGTTAAACGGTTAGAAGTAGATAAAATAGAAACTAAACCAGCGACAATTAACAAGTTGGCTAAATTACCTTCTTTAGATAAATTAGATTATACGAAACGTTCTTTAGATAAAATTGCTTTAGTTCAAGCTGAAAAACAAAGACAGATATTTGATAAATTAAAAACACGTATTTTATATTGTTCTTGAGTTATTGTAGCATTAATGTTGTTAATGGCAGTATTGTACTGATATCTAGCCATTGCGCAATGGCGATGAACACGTGGTAATAAATTTCATTATTGTTTTTTTCGCCTGTTTCCGTATTTTGTAGTAACAATCATAAACCTGATTGTTGTAAAGCGTGACTTAGATCTCTTTAGTCATTTTGCTCTTTTGCATTATGAATTAAACTTAATGTATCAAGATGAATTTAGTGCGGCTAATTAGTTGTGTGGTGATCGTACTTTTTACAGAAATTAAAATCAAAGTGCTTGTTAAATCTATGCTACATCCTATTTATTTCATAGTTTGCTTTTTGGACTTTAGTTAACAAAAGTATGTTATTTTAGTTTACAATTATACGGATAATTGATACGATTCCCATTACTATACTATTAATTATATGTTCATTGCTTATGTTATATCTTATTTTTGTGACTATTGTTTGGTCATTTTCATTTAGCTTTATCGCTGTATATTTGAGTGGTCAGGTTGATACTTGGTTTGCTGTTGTAATAAGGGTTTTATTAGCGTTTATTACGTTTATTCCTTTTTTACGTTTTAAGAATTTACGAGTTAGACAAATATTACCTTTAATGGGTGTTGGAGCATGTCAACTTGGTATCATGTACTTTTTTTACTACAACTCTTTTCTATATATTTCTGTACCAGAAGTACTTTTATTTACTATTACAACACCGATTTATGTGACAATCATTTATGATCTATTGCAACATCATCCATTAAGAATAAGTTATCTTTTTACTGCAATCATTGCCGTAATAGGTGCTGCAATTATTCGTTATGATCATATTAGTGCTAATTTCTTAATTGGGTTTTTATTAATTCAAGGAGCGAATATTGTTTTTGCCTTAGGACAAGTTGGATATAAACGGATTATGGAACTATATCCTTTACCACAACATCAAGCTTTTGCGTGGGTCTATTTAGGGGCTATTATTGTTGCAACGATTGGTTGGTTATGTTTTGGAAATCCTCAAAAATTACCTACAACGCAGACACAATGGATTATTATCGTTTGGTTAGGTGTTGTTGCTTCTGGTATATGTTATTTTTTATGGAATTTCGGGGCAACTAAAGTTGATTCAGGTACGTTAGCCATCATGAATAATGTAGTTATTCCCGCCGGAATATTAGTCAACGTACTTATTTGGCATCAATCCATTGAATGGACTCGCTTTTTATTAGGTAGTGTAGTGATTGTTTTTGCTTTATTTATCCATTATAAATTCAATAAATAATCGCTTAATTTCTAAAAACTATATTGAAGTAAAAGGTAAATGCGTCATGATTGATAAAATTAACGGTGTTGTGATTGATGATAATGCCGTAGATATTAATAAACTTGACGCAATTGGACCTTGTAATACTTCAAATTGTCTTGCCATCATATAACAGTTAATTGCAATTGACATTGAACTTAATAGTACAATGACTTGCAGTTCTAATAATGGTAAGCCCAAAAGGATACCTAAAATATAAGTGACAATTGGCAAAATAGTTAATTTTATTATGCAGATAGAGGCAGTAATAAGTAACTTATCCCGTATTTTATATTCAGCCAGTCCCATACCAAGCACAATCAAGGAAAGAGGCGCGGTCATATCACTGACCATTTTAGTTGATTGATTAATAAATTTTGGTAATGGAAAACCTATAAAATTGACTGCAATACCAACAAAAACTCCGATAATAATAGGATTTTTCGAAATATTTTTAAAGGCTTTTATTATGCTGTTGAATGATAGTTTTCCTATTTGTACAAATTCAATAGATATACTTGCTAAAGTCCATAAAATGAGAGCATTAAATACTACAATAATGGCTACAATAGGAATAGCATTATCACCCAGTAACATTTTGATAATTGGTATTCCTACAAAGACTGTGTTGGTATAAATTCCTCCCATAGCAAACAGGGTGCTTTCCGAGCCATTTAATTTAAATACCTTCGAAGCAATCAGGCAACCAAAAGCAAAAACAATAAATGTACCACCAAAAAATACGAGTAATAATGTATAATTTATTTGTGAATGCTCCGAAAAGTGGCTCATGATCTGAAACAGCATAATCGGAATAGCTATATAAAAAGTAAATTTGGTTAGGCTATCAGTAATTGTTTTTTGCCAACGTCCAATTTTTACAGTTAAAAAGCCAAGCAAAATTAAAACAAATAAGGGTAATGTGGCTAAAAATTGGAACCATAAAGTCGAAAAAAATCCCATTTTAGTGTATTTATGATCTGTTAATGATTTCGAATGAAGAACCATTCTAATTCAGTTGATCGTTGTTTATCAAACTTATAACTGTCCAAATTAAAACTTTTAATATCTTCACGCTGATTAATTTTATTTTTTATAATAAAACGACTCATCATTCCTCGTGCTTTTTTGGCATAAAAACTGATAACTTTGTATTCACCTTTACTTTTATCTAAAAAGATCGGTTGTATAACAGTCGCTTTTAGCTGTTTAGTTTTAATTGCTTTAAAATATTCATTTGAAGCTAAGTTGATCACAGTTGGATGCGTTGAATTCGCTAATTGCGTATTTATGTATTGGGTAATTTGTTCACCCCAAAATTGGTATAAATTTGTATTTTTCCCATTTTTTAAACCAATGCCCATTTCTAAACGATAAGGTTGTATCAGATCAAGCGGTTTTAAAATACCATACAAACCCGATAAAATTCTTAAATGTGATTGGGCAAATTGTAGATCTGAGTCAGTAAAATCTTCAACATGTAGTCCCTCATAAACATCACCTTTAAATGCTAATATTGCTTGTCGGGAATTGTTGAGATTAAAATTCGGTTGCCAATTTTGGAATCGTTCATAATTTAATTCGGCTAATTTTGGACTGATAGACATTAATTTAGTTAAATCATTGGCTGTCAATTTTTTACAATCTTCAATCAGGTTTTTAGTCATATTGATAAATTGTGGTAGGGTATGTTCTTGAGTAAGTAATGGACTTTGATAATCGAGAGTTTTTGCAGGAGAAATAAGAGTTAACATAAAATTGTTGACCTATTGTAATTTGCCTAATTTAGGTTTATTGTACCTTCTTTTTGCAAATAAAGGAGTAATAAAATGAATTCCACCAAAAAAGATATACATGATATTCGATCTTGGGCAAATGTTCGTGAAACTTCTATAGAAATTGCAGAAGCTATTTTTGAATTGGCCAATCATGATGAGAAAGTGGCCGAGCAAATTTGGCAAGAAGGGAGTGATGAAGTTTTAAAACTCGCCTTTTCCAAAACAAAAGCAAATAAATTGTTTTGGGGAGAACAAACCGTGGAACGTAAAAATATTTAACTTGGTATGAATCTTACTTTTCTTGGTACCAGTGCCGGTAGCCCAACTAGTGAACGTAATGTTAGTTCGATTATTTTAGATCTTCTTCAGGAACGCGGAAAAATATGGCTTTTTGACTGTGGTGAGGCTACTCAGATGCAAATGCAAAAAGCAAAATATAGTCTGGCAAAACTGGAAATGATCTTTTTAACTCATTTGCATGGTGATCATCTATTTGGGTTACCTGGCGTGTTAACGAGTCGTTCGTTATTGCAAAATCAATCTCCGTTAACCTTAATTGGACCTAAAGGTATTAAAGAATTTATCGAAACAGTTACCAGAGTTAGTTACTCTTGGTTAACTTATCCTCTTAATATTATTGAAATAGAACATGACGATACGGTGTTTGAAGATAAGCAATTTTGTATTAAAGCAAGACAGCTTGAGCATCGTGTTCCATGTTTTGGTTATCGAATTATTGAAAAAGAGCGTCCTGCTAGTCTTAATATAGATAAATTGAAACAAGATAACATTAGCAGTGGACCACTGTATGCCCAGCTTAAACAAGGTAAAACGGTGACACTTGAAGATGGACGAGTGATTAATGGTCTTGATTATTTAGGTGATGCTAAACCTTCGCGAAAATTAGCTATTTTAGGTGATACCATTCCTTGTCAATCTTCGATTGAATTAGCTGAAGATGTCGATATATTAGTTCACGAGGCCACTCAAGAAGATATACTACAAGATAAGGCCACCGAGCGTGGTCACTCTACTACCGTGCAAGCCGCCACAATTGCTAAACAGGCAAAGACCAAAAGACTCATCATTACTCATATCAGTCCTAGATATAGTTTAAAAGATAATGATCAATTGGTTAATGAAGCAAAAAGTGTTTTTGCTAACACTGATATTGCTACTGATTTAGCCTCTTTTCAAGTTTAGTAAATAATACCGTCCTAGCCAGTAAGTTTGCTGATTATTCATAGCTAGCAAATAACGTATAAAAGAACTTATTAGCATATAACTTACTACATTTTTGTGAAAAATATTCAGGAGTCTATACCGTTTAAGTTTTCTTTTGATGCAACAAATAGCAGTTAAGTGAGTTGTAACAGGATTGGTTTGTATATAATTTGCTACATATTTTGTAAAAAATATTCAGGAGTCTATACCACTTCATTTCTCTTTTGACGCAACAAATAGCAACTAAGTGGGTTATAACAAGGTTGGTTTGTATAGAATTTGCTACATTTTTTGTAAAAAATATTCAGGAATCTATACCGTTTCAGTTTTCTTTTGACACAACATATAGCTACTAAGTGAGTATAGCAGGGTTGGTTTGCATATAATTTGCTACATTTTCGTAAAAATTATTCAGGAGTCTATACCGTTTCAGTCTTTACGTGATTAGTGCAAGATTGTTACTCTTTATTGGTTGAATAAAAATCAACCAGTAATGCGATTTAATGAACTTAAACGAAGTATTAAAATATTGCTTTTAAAACGTTAAGTAACACTTTAAAAGAAATGGAAAAAATACCCGCAAATTCTACCTAAAGTTGAATAGGGGTTACTGGATCGAGGAAAAACTTTAGTGCCTATTTTTTAGATAGGCTTTGCCAATGTGAAAATCTTCATAACAACGATAAATTATAATATGTTAAAACTGTCAGAATTAATCTCTGAATTATCGCCGACATTGCCGGCGAATTGGTTCATTAGTCACAAATAAATGCTATAAACAAAAATCCTTAATCAAGCGCTCAATAGTCACTTTAGTTGGTTTTAAAAAGTCCATTGAGATAAATTCATCGGGTTGATGCGCTTGCTCAATAGAACCCGGCCCTAGTACGATTGTTGGAGCAATCTGATTTAAATAAGGGGCTTCAGTGCTGTAATTAACGGTTTGCGCTGTATGACCAACCAGCTTTTCAATATGCTGCAATGCTGGGTGATCTTTTTTACATTCATATCCGGGTATTGGCGAAACTTCATATTCCACCGCAATACGATTAGGATATTTATCCATTACCGGCTGTAATGCTTCACATAGTGCATTATAAAGTGAATCGACATCATTATCCGGTAGTACACGAATATCAATAATGAGTTCACAGCAACCACAAATACAATTAGCTGCATCACCACCATGGATCACACCCAAATTCAAAGTCGGGTAGGGAACGGTAAAGCCATCATTATGGTATTGTTCTTTAAATTTCTGTTTTAATTTTAATAAACGCTCAATAACTAAATGCATAATTTCAATCGCATTAATGCCTTTATCTGGATCGCTAGAATGACCTGATTTACCAATGACTTTAATCGAATTGGATAAAAAGCCCTTGTGAGCGCGAATTGGAATTAATGATGTTGGTTCACCAATAATGGTACAATCGGGTTGCAATTGAGTCTGTTTAGCAAAAAAAGAAGCGCCAGCCATGGAGGTTTCTTCATCTGCGGTGGCCAGTACATAAATTGGCTTAGTGAGTTTTTTGAGATCTATATCACGCAGTGCATCTAAAATAAAAGCAAAAAAGCCTTTCATATCAGCAGTACCAAGTCCATATAATTTGTTATTTTCTTCGGTTAATTTAAACGGATCTTTGGTCCATTGACCGTCGTCAAAAGGAACAGTATCACTATGGCCACTCAGTAATAATCCACCTTTAGTTTTATTTTGGCTATTGGAATAGGTAGCGAGCAGATTAAATTTATGACGAGTATTAGGCACAGGTTGAATATCCACCGTAAAGCCTAAATCAGTAAACCAAGTGGCTAATTTATCAATAAGCGGTTGGTTGGAATAATCTAATTTTTCATTGGTGACATTACTGATAGTCGGGGTTGAAATAAGTTCATTATAGAGAGTCAAAAAAGAGGGAAGTGTCATAAAAATTACCTTTATAAAATAGCCTAACGCAAGTTCAATAATCGAATTATAAGCATAGCACTTAGCTTAGCATTTGCCTATGATTTAGCGCACGCTTTCATTTTATTGGTAGTTATTAGCAGTCTATAAGTGACATCATCACACCTTAACTTGTTGTATCTTAGACAAGATTAGGAAATGGTGACATAGTTTGGATCCAGTGCTACCACGGACGGTATTAGTAAAAGCGTTTTTAATTAGCAACCGTGCCATATTTACGTTAAACAGGATTGGTGAGAATCTTGCTAAACAATCTCCCCACACCCCACGGGAAGTAGTGGTCACTGCGTGACTATCTTCACTTGCTAATTGACACTTAACGAACTACTATGTATCGCACATTCCTGTGCGTTTTTGGCTCATCCGGCATCCTACCATATGTTATATGCCAATTAACTCCCTTGGTACCACTTAAGCGGAGGGATTAAAGACCAATACCTTTTTGCAATAAAAGGGTAGGCTATTAAGGTAGTTAGGTTTTTTAGGTGTTAAATTAACCGTTAAAGTGTGACGACAACTGAAGGGGTAGCACGGAAAACAGCGAGATTTGCCGAAAGAGTGAGTTGTAGCAAAAAATCATGACCAATGCATTAAGGCCAAATGAAGGCGGATGAACGTTGTAGACCACAATCTACAGGTTTGTGTTGGGGTTGTAAGGCAATTTTACCGCTAAAATTCTTTAATTCGAGCGTTGGTATTGTAATTAAGATAATCATCGAATCCTATAGCGGTCGAAACCTTACGGACTGTAATGATTAAACCATTATTGTCATCATTATTTTAGTTAAGATTCGCACTTAGTATTTGGATTCAAGAATACCAAGTACCATTAAAACTAATAATTAATTATAATGAACACAATTGCTGTGTATGCTTGATACTGTGCTAATGTAATCAATGGATGATTAATAAGTATGAAAAATTTTATCAGAATAATAATGGTTTTATTGTTAAGTCTTACTTTGCTACCGTTTGCCCAAGCACAAACTTTTGTGAAGCAAGATTATGGTAATGATAATATTGAAGGTTTAGCTTATATCAATAATAAAGCTAAACAATTTATTAATCAGTATAACCAGCAACACCACACCAACTGGCAATCACTTGAGCCTAGTGCTAAAGTTATCGTTCCTAAATGTGCGGTACCGTTAAAAGCTAAATGGGAAAAAGTTATATTAGGTGATGACCATATTCCCCATAAATATGTTATCGCTGTTTATTGTGAAAAAATGCGTGATCCTAAACAAAAAAAATGGAGTGTAAGGGTTCAAGTGTGCGATGAACAAAGTGAACTAATAACTTCGATAAAGTAGAGAGTTTAAACCGAAAGCCAACTATTTTTATTTCTACTGATCATTGATAATTTATTTCACCAATGGTAACTCATCCCATCGAGTCGTGTAGCGTTGGCTAAGTCGTTCTCGCTTTATCTGCCAAGGGGCTTGTTGTCGTATTCCGCCTAGTTGGATCGTGTTTTTCCCCATTTTTTGATTAATGCTGTCTATTGTTTGCATTAATTTGTCATTTTTTTGAGATGATTTGCTGGTGAATAAATCATACTGAGAATTGCTGTTTTTGGCTTTTAGATCCAATAGCATTACCCCCGCTTTCATAAATAAACATCCTTTTTTATAAATAGTTTGTAATCCTTTTTGGGCGGCTTGAATGATTAATCGCGAATCATCAGTAGCAAAGGTAAGTGGCACTACAATGGATGGATGATATTGGATGAGATCTTTTCGAAAACGATTCGTTTTTAAAAAAACCAGAACAGCATTAGCAACGGATTTCTGATTTCTGAGTTTTTCAGCACCTCGACTTGCATGAATGCGAATAGCCTCTTGTAAGTCAAATAACTCACCAGTTAAACAACCAAAGCTACGTGAAGTCATGATATTTTTTTTAGGCGTAGATAAATCATCTAATTCAATACAGGCAATGCCTCGTAGTTCTAATACTGTTCGTTCAAGTACCACTGAAAATTGTTGTCTAATCTGTTTTAAATTGGCTTGGCGGAGATCCCAAGCTGTATATATACCTAATAAGGTTTGTAGTTTTTCAGCAATACGTCGTCCAACCCCCCAAATCTCATCAATAGTAAATGCCTGTAATATTTTACGCTGTCCCTTTTCATTAGTCGGCAAGCAGTAAACCCCTTGATGAATAGTTTGCTTTTTAGCAATATGGTTGGCTAATTTTGCCAAGGTGCGTGTTGATGCAATACCGATACTGACCGGTATACCTGTATCTCGTTTAACTATTGCCCTTAATTTTTGGCAATGTGTCGTGATATCATTAAATCCATTTAATTGAATAAAAGCCTCATCAATAGAATAAGGTTCAATATCAGCCGTATAGTTTCGTACTGTATCAAAAACACGTTGGCTCATATCGCCATAAAGTTCGTAATTAGAACTTAATAATGTTATTTGTTTTCGAATATGAGTGGGAATTTGAAAGGCTGGCATTCCCATGGGTACTAGGGGTTTTAGTTCATTAGATCGTGCAATTACACAACCGTCATTATTGGATAAAATACCAATTGGTTTTCCTTCTAATTTAGGGTTAAATACTCGTTCGCAAGAAGCGTAAAAGTTATTACAGTCTATCAAGCCGATCATTAATGTCCTCGATTTCGTAAAGAATGAATTGTATGGATCACAACGCCCCAAATATGTACTTCTTTACCTGTTAATGGAATGGGTGGATAAAGTTCATTCCCTGATAATAAATGGTGTTGTCCGTTGATTAATCCCAAGCATTTGCATGTTAACTCACCATCAACAGCAGCAACTACAATATCATCGAGTTTTGGTTCTAAAGATCGGTCAACAACTAATAAATCACCACTATAAATAGCATAATCAATCATCGAATCACCCACTGCTTTTATATAATATGTTGCACTGGGGTGTTTAATCAGATGTTCTGTTAAATCAAGTTTAGTTTCTAAATAATCATCAGCAGGTGAAGGGAATCCTGCTCTGACCGGTGTATCGACTAAAGGTAAATGATTTTTGGCTGAAATATCAACCAATCCAAGCACAATACAATCTTTACTCAAAAAAGTTCTCCTACAAACCAATATAAAAATCATCACTAAAATATGATGCGCTCAATAAAATTACCTGTGTAAATATACAGTATTAAATGAGTATTTCAATAGAATTCTATGTAAAAAAAGAGAAATGAAGCAGAAAAATGCTTATATGAGTGGTTAAATCATTAAAAGTTAACAAGGAAGATAATAAAAATTAGATTAATTTTATCAATATGTTACTTAGTTGATTTAGTAAAATTATTTTATCGCTATGCAATAAGTCAAATCATAGATGTTTTATTAATTTTTATTTTTTTGTGTGCTTCAGTTATGAGTTAATTTTATTTATAAAAAATATTTGGTATTATTTAATTAAATTTAATGAACACGCATAATAAATAGTTAAGCTTCATATTATAACATATTATAAATTAAACACTTTAAAACAAGGTATTGGTAATGAAACAGTTAAGTAAAAAATGGGGTATTGTTGCAATTATCGTTATTGCTGTTGGTTTTATCATATGGCAACAAACAAAAACTGATGGATTTGGATCGGACTTTATAAGTGGTAATGGGCGTATCGAAGCAACCGAAATAAATATTTCAGCCAAATTAGCAGGAAGAATTGAAAAGATCAATGTAGAAGAAGGCGATTTTGTTAAAGCCAATCAACCTCTCGTTATTATGCAGACTGATACTTTACAAGCAAAATTAAATGAAGCCAAAGCGCAATATCGCCAAGCTGTTAGTAATGAAGCCAATGCTAAAGCTCAAGTCGCTTTAAAAATGAGTGACAAAATTGCAGCAGAAGCGGGAGTTACTCAAAAAGAGAGTGATTTAGATATAGCGTTAAAACACCTTGCAAGAACGACGTCTCTTTATCAAAAAGGTGCTTTATCTGTTCAACAATATGATGATGATACAGCAACCGTTAATAGCGCCAGAGCGGCGTTAGATTCAGCTAAATCGCAAATTGTTGCTGCAGATGCTGCTATCCAAGCGGCGCAAGCGAGTGTTGATAGTTCTGTTGCCGCTATTAATGTTGCTAGCGCTAATATTAGCCAAATTCAAGCTGATATAGATGATAGTACATTAACCGCACCTGTTGATGGACGTATTCAATATCGCATAGCCCAACCAGGGGAAGTTTTAGCTTCTGGTGGTAAAGTACTAAATTTAGTGAATTTAGCTGATGTTTATCTTACCTTCTTTTTACCTGAAACAATAGCCGGAAGAGTAGCAATAGGTGATGAGGTTAGATTAGTCCTTGATGCATTACCGAATAAGGCGATTTCAGCAAAAGTTTCATTTGTATCAAGTGTTGCCCAATTTACACCTAAAACAGTTGAAACCAGAGATGAACGACAAAAATTGATGTTCCGAGTAAAAGCCCAATTAAGTCCTGAATTATTACAATGTTATACTAACCAAGTCAAAACAGGTTTACCTGGAGTAGCTTGGGTTAGACTTGATCCTAAAACATCTTGGCCAGCCGGTTTATCTGATCTAGCGAAGTGTCCAACCAAATAATTGGAGATAACCTATGTCAGAATCAGACAACAAGGATTTAGCTTTACCTGCTGAAGATAAACCCGTTGATGATGCAGTGGTGAGAGTAAATAATGTCACCCTGCATTATAAAAAAACGTGCGCACTTGATAATATAAGTTTGAATTTTCCTCCTCGTTGTATGGTTGGATTAATTGGTCCAGACGGTGTGGGTAAATCAAGTTTATTATCACTTATCGCTGGCGCACATGTTATTCAAGAAGGTTTGGTCTATGTTTTAGATGGTGATATGAAAGATAAATCTCACCGCAAATCTGTATGTACTCGAATCGCTTATATGCCTCAAGGGTTAGGTAAAAACCTTTATCCAACTTTATCGGTTGAAGAAAATTTACAGTTTTTTGCTCGTCTTTTTGGTAACAATGCAGCAGAGCGCCGTCGTCGTATCGATGAATTAACTCGCAGTACCGGACTTTATCCATTTCTATCAAGACCGGCGGGACGATTGTCTGGAGGAATGAAACAAAAAGTAAGCTTATGTTCTGCTTTGATTCATGATCCTGATTTATTAATTCTCGATGAACCAACTACTGGTGTTGATCCACTTTCCAGAGCGCAATTTTGGCAACTCATTAATAAAATTCGTGAGCAACGACCACAAATGAGTGTTATTGTAGCAACAGCTTATATGGATGAGGCACAAAACTTCGATTGGTTAGTTGCTATGTATGGTGGTAAGATCCTTGAAACAGGCACCCCTCAATCATTATTGACTAAAACCGGCAAAGATAACTTAGATGCAGCTTTTATTGAATTAATGCCAGAAGATGCAAAACAAGGTTATCAATCTGTTGAGATCCCACCACTTGAAATCAATCAACAAACGCAAATTGCGATAGAAGCAAAAGGATTGACTAAACAATTTGGTAATTTTATTGCGGTTGATCATGTCAATTTTTCCATTAAACAGGGAGAAATATTCGGATTTTTAGGATCGAATGGATGTGGTAAATCAACGACCATGAAAATGTTAACCGGATTATTGCCTATTTCATCAGGTGAAGCATGGTTATTTGGTAAACCGGTTGATGCCAGTGATATAAACGTAAGACGTCATTTAGGTTATATGTCACAGGCTTTTTCTTTATATAGCGAATTAACGGTTGAACAAAATTTAGTTTTGCATGCACGTCTATTTGGCATTGAAGAAAGCAAAATTCCGGCTCGGGTTGAAGCCTTACTTAAACGGTTTGGCTTAGAACAAGATGCACAAAGTCTACCGGATAGTTTGCCGTTAGGGGTAAAACAGCGGTTATCATTATCGGTTGCGGTAGTGCATAATCCTGAAATTCTGATTCTCGATGAACCAACATCCGGCGTCGATCCCATTGCGCGGGATGATTTTTGGCGTTTAATTATTGAACTTTCCCGTCAAGATAAAGTAACGGTATTTATTACTACGCATTTTATGAATGAAGCGGCAAGATGTGACAGGATCTCATTAATGCATGCCGGTAAGGTTTTAGCCAGTGATACACCAGATAATATTATTGCATCAAAAAAAGCTAAAACGTTAGAAGAAGCATTTATCAACTATTTGGTTGATGCAGGTGCTGATGATACCGCAACCGATGAGAAAGCCGAAGAAACATCGAACGTCAATAATAATAGCGAAGTAAATAATTCATCTAATAGTCATCTTAGTGGTTTTAGTTTAACGCGAATGATTGGTTGTCTATGGCGTGAAACATTAGAACTTTCTCGCGATCCACTGCGAGCAGTGTTAGCCTTATTAGGTTCAGCCATTTTAATGTTAGTTATGGGATATGGCATTACAATGGATGTGGAAGATCTTCGTTTTGCGGTACTCGATCGTGATCAAAGTGGTATCAGTCAAAATTACACGCTGAATCTATCTGGTTCAAAACGTTATTTTATCGAGCAATCACCGATAACTGATTATAATACTATGGATGCGCGAATGCGTAGTGGAGACATTTCCTTAGCGATTGAAATTCCACCTAACTTTGGTCGGGATATACAACGAGGCGATCGTGTTGATATTGCTATTTGGATTGACGGTGCTATGCCACTACGTGCAGATACCATTAAAGGCTATGTTCAAGGAATGCATCTAGCTTGGCTGAGTGAAAAAGCTAAAGAACATCTAGGGCAGAATATGGGTAGTTTAGCTAATGTAGAGACAAGATATCGCTATAATCCAGATATTAAAAGCTTGCCATCAATGGTACCGGCAGTGATCCCAATTTTACTGTTGATGATCCCATCAATGTTAGCTGCTTTATCAGTAGTACGTGAAAAAGAGATGGGATCAATTATCAATCTCTACGTAACACCGGTAACAAGAACTGAATTTTTATTAGGCAAACAAGTTCCTTATATTATCATCTCGATGCTGAGCTTTTTATTATTATTAATAATGGCGATAACCATTTTTAAAGTACCGATTAAAGGTAGTATATTAACTTTGTGCCTAGCTGCTTTAGCCTATTGTATTATCTCAACCGGATTCGGATTATTGGCATCAACAGTAACACGTAGTCAGATTGCGGTTATATTTTTAACGTGCGTTGGAACTATGCTACCGGCAATTCAATTTTCAGGACTGCTTAATCCGGTTTCATCATTAGAAGGGATAGGGCGCTATATTGGTGAAGTTTACCCTACAACGCATTTATTGATCATAGCAAGAGGTGTATTTAATAAAGCGCTTGGTTTTGCTGATTTGCATAGTTCTATTTTCGCTTTATTAGTGACAATTCCTATTGTAATTGGCGTTAGTATTTTACTTCTTAAAAAGCAGGAAGGATAAATATTATGCAGAGTTTAATTAATATTTATCGTTTAGGTATAAAAGAGTTATGGGGCTTATTACGCGATCCTATTATGTTACTATTAATCGCTTATTGCTTTACGCTTGATATTTATACCGCAGCGACAGCAACATCTGATTCCCTTCATCATGCTTCCATAGCTATAGTAGATGAAGATGATTCACCATTATCAAGACAAATTATTCAAGCCTTTTATCCACCGATGTTCATAAAACCAGTTAAATTAAATTCAATGGATGAAATGGATCGAGGTATGGATACAGATAAATATACCTTTGCTTTGAATATTCCACCTGATTTTCAGCGTGATGTTTTAAATAATCAAAGCCCACAAATTCAGCTTAATGTGGATGCAACTCGTATGGGGCAGGCTTTTGTTGGTAATGGTTACATTTCCCAAATTATTTCTGGTGAAATAACAGAATTTGTCAATCGCTATAGAGAAACAAATAATCTACCGGTCAACATCGAAGTACATACCGCTTTTAACCCTAACTTAACTCGTTCATGGTTTGGCTCGGTCATGGAGATCATTAATATTGTCACCACATTGTCAATCATTTTAACCGGTGCTGCATTAATGCGAGAACGTGAACATGGTACTATCGATCACTTACTTTCCATGCCAGTTACACCTTTTGAAATTATGATGTCTAAAATCTGGTCTATGGGATTAGTGGTACTTGTTTCGACATGGGGTGCATTATTAGCGGTGGTACACGGTTGGCTTAACGTGCCAATTTATGGATCGGTAACACTGTTTTTAGTTGGGGCGGCATTACATCTTTTTGTGACAACTTCTTTAGGTATTTTTATGGCAACAGTAGCTAAATCAACCGCACAATTTGCCATGTTATTTATTCTAATTTTATTACCACTGCAAATGTTATCTGGAGGAAGTACTCCGCGTGAAAGCATGCCTGAGATTGTACAAAATATTATGATGATTGCACCAACAACGCATTTTGTTGAATTAGGACAAGCAATCTTATATCGAAGTGCAGGAATTGAAGTAGTTTGGACATCTTTTGTATGGTTACTAGGTATCGGTACTGTATTCTTCCTTTTCGCCTTAATGCGTTTTCGTAAATCAATTGTTAATATGGGATCGTAAGAGCCTATTAAACATTGAATACCAACTGATAATTATTTAACTACCTTTAAACTAAGGTAGTTAAATAACGTTCTTTAGATAGTATCGAATCACTAAAATTACTTACTTGTTTTAGTTGATGTTAAATCATTAACAAATCTTCTAACGTAGAGTTAAAAGACGATCTTCCATTGCTGCCCCTGCTGTTACTGTGGTAACTAAAATCAATTTGGCTAACACTGATATTAAGCTTGTAATAACTCTTTTACCAAAAGTAATCCACCAATAATACCCGCTTTAGCGCCGAGTTTTAGTAGTTAAATATTGTTATGTAAATAGTATCGAATCACTAAAATTACTTGTTTTAGTTGATGTTAAATCATTAACAAATCTTCTAACGTAGAGTTAAAAGACGATCTTCCATTGTTGCTCCGGCTGTTACTGTGGTTACTCAAATCAATTTAACTAACACTGATATTAAGCTTGTAACAACTCTTTTGCCAAAAGCAATCCACCAATAATACCCGCTTTATCGCCGAGCTTTGGTAGAACAATATATTGTTCAATATTGTCTATAGGGAAATAGCCATTTAATATTGAAAGTACTTGTGATTTAATCATTGGTAAAAGGAATGATTTATGCATAATGCCGCCCCCTAAAATAATTATATCGGGAGACAGGGTAAGGGTATAATTAACAATGGCTTGAGCCAAATAGTAGGCTTCTAACTCCCAAGCATTATGAGTATCAGGGATCGCTATAGGTTTCATATTCCATCTTTTCTCAATGGCAGGTCCGGCAGCTAAACCTTCTAAACAGTGCTTATGGTATGGACAATTACCAATATAATGATCATCTTCTCTTTTTTGAATAAAAATATGTCCAAGCTCTGGATGATGGCGACTATCAATAATTTTTTTATTTATAATAATTCCGCCACCGATGCCTGTACCAATTGTAAGATAAATACAATTATTCGTATTGATAGCTGCACCTTTATGATATTCAGCATAGGCCGCCACATTAACATCAGTATTTAAAGCAATTGGCACAGAAATATTATCGCTAAGCGCTTTTAATATATTAAAATTTCGCCAAGCCAATTTAGGTGTAGAAGTGATACAACCATAATTTGGGGATTGAATATTAATATCAATTGGTCCAAAACAGCCTAATCCCAAAGATTTGATTGTATGATTAGAAAAGAAATCAAATACCTTTTTTAGTGTACTATTGGGTTCATCTGTATCAATTGTAGTGTGATCTATAATATTTAAATTAAAATCCGAAATAGCACAAACGAACTTTGTACCACCTGCTTCAATTGAACCTAGCATCCGATCCTCCTTAATTATCTGTTTTATTTTAAATAATTTATATCAATATAATTATAAAATAAACTCCTTGTCTTGAGATATGATTTAACGCATTGATGCGTGACAATCTATCTTTAGTTAAATTGATCTAAATTTAAATGTTAATGATGTTGAAAAACTTTCAAGTGGTAACAATGTTAACTGACTTTTAGATTCAGTAAGTGGGTAATCTAAACCAGGCTCTAATCCCAATACATATTCATTTTTTCCAAATTGATTCCACTGTGTTAAATAAGGCAACTGAGATGAATTAAATTGGCAAGAAACCATTAGTCCTAGTGGTTTATTTTTAATTGAAAACTGACTAATACCATGATCGGTTAATTGATGTAAATAAACTTGCTCATCATAGTTATCTTGTGGTGTGGTTACATTAAGATAATGCTCAAATCCTTTTTCTGCATTCATATCACGAGGGCGAGTTTTTACTTCCGGTAAAATAATTTCACTCTCCGGCGATAAAAATGGGAAACCGAAATTAATATGGTATAACAAACGTAATGTTTCTTCTTTAAATGCTTGATTGGTTATCGTATCAGTAATAGTAAATTCTGATGATTTGAGTGAGGTTTCTATCGTTCTTTGTAACTGTATATTTTCACCAAAAAATACCGCTTGTCTCATCGTTCCTTTTACACGAATAATATAATCATCTTGTTGCCAAAACTCATCAATAGAAAATCGTTCCGCTCGAAGGTTAGAAATTGGCCCATGTAATCCATGTTTATTTGAAGGTGGACCTATGTGATTTAGTCCGCATGTCGTTAGCAGACCACAATGAAAATTTTTGAAAAAATCATAATCAGCATCGGATACCTTTTCAGGGTTTTGAAGGCCAACTTTAGAGATAGGCGCAATTGGGATCCCTTTAAATCGACAGAAACAAATATCCATACCACGATCTGGTAATACGCTGAAATTCAAGCCACTTGCGGTATGAATATCACATAAACGCATATTAAAACCTGGCCCATCATTTAATGTTGAACTGGTTGCCCCAGCTAACTGATGTATATCACCCACATATTGCAAAAATTCTGTTCTGGTTAAATGATTGAACCAAGTCATTAATAACTCCTTATGAGGTTATAATATTGATGCTTTTTTTATAACGTTCAATGGTTTTTTGACTAACTTTATCACTGGTAATGAGATAATCGACCTCAGCCAAACTAGCAAAACTCGATTTGGAAATAATATCGAATTTACTTGAGTCAATTAATGCAATAGCCTGCCGACTTCTAGATAAAAACTTTTTTTTATCAATAACTTCATTGTAATTATAATCGGAAAAACCATTATCTAATGAAATGCCTGAGGCAGAGAAGAAATATTTATCAATATTAAAGGCATTAATAATATTATCATCAAAAGAGTTTTGAACCGTGATAGATTTAGGTTTTAATAAACCGCCTATAATAACAACGGTTAAATTGGTGTTTTCCTTCAATTTAAAGGCGATATTTAAGCTTGTCGTAATGATTGTGATATTTTTTTCGATATGTTCTAGCTGTAGGGCGATTTCAAAGCAGGTTGAACTCGAATCAATCATTATTGTATCTTGATGATTTATCATCTTGGCAGCAATAGCGCCAATTTGTTTTTTTTCTTCTAAATTTTGTGCCTTCCGCTCCTCATAACTGGTTAATTTAGATACATCACTATTTGCTAAAACAATTCCACCATGTGTTCGTTCAATGTGTGGATTTAAGTTACAAATTAAGTCTAAATCACTCCTTATTGTAGGCATTGATACTTTAAATAAGTGTGATAATTCTTTAACAGTCACTGCTTTATCCGTTAAAACCTTTTTTATTATTATTTGTTGGCGTTCTTCAGCAAACATTTTCACCTCATACATTAATTTTTTTTTAATTATAGGATATAAAAAATCAAAAAACAAACAAAAACAAAACAAGAAAAAGAAAGTAAAAATAAATATTGACAAATAAAGATAAATATAAAATTATAAAGGAAAGTTATATTACGTGAGTTAATTATAAAATAAACATATTAAGGGGAGTTATTATGTTAATTACTGGTAAAGAGATATTGGATATAGCCCAAAAAAATAAATTTGCAATTCCCGCTTTTAATGCTGGAAGTGGTCAGTTATTTACAGCAGTAATGGAGACCGCGGAGGAAATGAAAGCCCCATTTATGATGGCAATTCATCCCGATGAATTATCTTTCCTCAAAGACAGTTTTATTGGACAAGTATTATATGAGTGCAACCATACCAAAATACCTGTCTGCCTCCATTTAGATCATGGCGCGAATATCAAACAAGTTATGCATGCTATCAAACTTGGATTTACATCAGTTATGATTGATGCCTCTCATAAACCCTTCGAAGAAAATATTCGTATTACCAAAGAAATTGTCAACATTGCTCATTTAGCCGGTGTTTCAGTTGAAGCGGAACTAGGTACTATTGGGGATACAGGTAATACGGTTGAAGGTGGTGTCACAGAGATTATTTATACCGATCCATTAAAAGCTCAAGAATTTATTGCTGAAACAGGAATAGATTCTCTTGCCATTGCTATTGGTACCGCCCACGGCATTTACCCTAAGAACTTTGTACCAAAATTGCGTTTAGATATTCTAAAAGAAACCACAAAATTAGTTGATATTCCATTAGTTTTACATGGTGGCTCAAGTAATTCAGATACCGAAATTGCCAGCGCCGTAGAACTTGGTATCGCTAAAATTAATATATCAAGTGATATTAAAATTTGTTTTGCTCAAAAATTACGTGAACTGCTCAATTCAGGAAATTCAGAAATTAGGGAGCCTAACGTATTATTCCCTGCCTGCATGTTGGAGACCAAAAAAGTAGCTAAGCAAAAAATTGAACTATTTAAAACCAATGATAAAGCAGGATTATATTATCTCTGATTTGTCTTTATATGTACAAAACTAATGAGTATATAAATACTCATTAGTGACAAACCATTCTAATAAATTGTGAGGTAATCAATGTCGTTAGCTAATATTTTAGATAAAAAAATTATCGTCACGGATCTTGATGCAAAAACCAAAGAACAAGCTTTAACTTATCTTTCGCAAACCTTATATGACAATGGATATATTAATGATATTCCTTCATTTTTAGATGATATTTATTACAGAGAATCATTAGGCCCAACAGGAATTGGTAATTTTATCGCAATCCCGCATGGACAAAGTGAAAGTGTTATTAAAAATGGAATAGCAATTGGTAAATTCAATCAAGTCATTCCATGGGAAACATTGGATGATAAAGGTGTAAAACTTATTTTCCTTTTTTCTGTTAATGCCAAAAGTGATGGCGCAAATGAGCATTTAATGCTGTTAGCTTCTTTAGCTGGAAAATTAGGCAATGATGAAGTCGTTAATGAGCTACTTAATGCTAAAAATACACAGGAGATAATGTCAATTTTTACAAAATAGAAATCAATGAAACAAGAAAATTTCAATATTTTTAAATTTTCTTTTTGTTGTAACAGTATTAACTAATTTAAGCATTCTAATAAAGGAGAAGTGTTATGAATATCATTGGAATTGCTGCATGTACAGCAGGTATTGCGCACACTTATATAGCTAAGGAAAAATTGATTACAGCCGCTAAAAATGCAGGTCATTCAATTCATATAGAAACCCAAGGCACAATTGGAATTCAAGACCCTATCCCAGAAGATCTTATTAAAAATGCAGATGTTGTTATCTTAGCAATTGATGTCAAAGTATCGGGAACAGAACGATTCAAAAATAAAAAAGTTGTAGAAGTACCAACTGAAATAGTTATCAAATCACCGAATAAATTTATCAAGAAAATTGAAGAGATGGTTAATCAATCTGTATAAACCAGAGGTGCAGTATGAATAGTATTAAATTAATTGAGCTTAAACGCCATGCTTTAACTGCGATATCGTATTTAATTCCGATTGTAGTCAGTGCAGGGTTTTCTTTAGCTATTGGTAGCCTGTTTGGTGGCCAAAAAATCGATAATATCCATAATGGTTTTAACGTATTTGATGCTCTTTTTACCATGGGAGTATTAGTTTTAGGTTTATTACCCGTTGTTATCTCAACCGGCATTGCATTTTCTATTGCTGATAAACCAGGGATTGCACCGGGCTTTTTGACCGGACTTGTTGCAATTAATATTGGTGCAGGTTTTATTGGTGGTTTCATAGGCGGTTATATTGCTGGTTATATCGCACTACTAATGCGAGAAAAAATTAAGGTCCCTTCTTGGGCAGAAGGTTTAAGACCAATGTTAATCATTCCATTACTCTCAACGTTTTTTATGGGATTTGTAATGTATTATATTATCGGTATGCCAATTGCCTATTTAACCGATTTACTCACAGTTTATTTGAATAATTTAGATACCAGTGAAAAAGTAATGTACGGCATGATTATAGGTATTTTATCAGGTATTGATTATGGCGGACCAATAAATAAAACAGTGGTGATATTCTTATTATCATTGGGTGTTAATGGGTATGAACCATTAGCTGTTATGATCTTAGCCTCAATGGTTACCCCTTTTGGTATGACAATGGCTTATTTTTTCCAAAAAATATTCAAGAAAAACATCTATACTCGTAATGAAGTCGAAACGCTCAAAACTGCCTTTCCTATGGGAGTATGTCAAATAACTGAAGGATGTTATCCAATTATTTTTAATGATTTATTACGATGCCTTATTGCTACAGGTTTAGGAGGAGCAGTGGGTGGTGCGTTAAGTATGATGTGGGGAAGCGGTACACCAGCACCAGCCGGTGGTCTATTTGCGATGTTTACCATGTCAAATCCATTCTATTGGTTTATTTCATTAATGGTTGGATCATTTGTTACTGCAATTGTTCTTTTTTGCCTAAAAAAATCAGTTGGTTTAGATGATGAGATGATGCTAACTATCGATGATGAAAAAGATGTAGATCTATCCTCAATCAAAATTAGTTAACAACATTGACTATGTTATTGCTCTAATCATAGAGATTAGAGCAATCAAGGAATTAGAAAAGGAAATTTTATGACCATGATCACTCAAGAGTATAAAACAAGGGTAAAATCGCTATACAAAAAATCTGACATCATATTCACTCCAGAGGAAATAGATCAAATTGAGTATGCCGATTTTGGTCTGAATAATATTGAAAACGAAGGGCTTAATCTGATTATTTATGTGAATACGGACAGATATTGTGCCAAAGAAATGGTGTTATTACCTAACCAAGCCTGCCCAGAGCATCGTCACCCAGATTTATCAAAAGCTAAAGGCAAACAAGAAACATTTCGTTGTCGTTGGGGGCAAGTGTTCCTTTATGTTGAGGGTGAGGATAAAGGCATATCGACCTCTTTACCTCAAGGGGAAAATCAACCTTATTACACAGTAAGAAAAGAAATTATACTAATGCCAGGACAACAGTATACGATTGATCCAAATATTAAACATTGGTTTAAAGCCGGAAGTGAAGGGGCGGTGATTAGTGAATTCTCATCCACCAGTTATGATGAATTTGATATTTTTACCAACCCCAACATTCGCCGAGAAGCACAAGACAAAATAACCAATTAAAGAGTCAGTTTGTTATTTTCAAATTAACACTAGCTACTAAGTTAGTGTTAATTTCTCTTATCTGTATTAATTAAAATACAATAGTGTTCAATAACCGTTGTTTTTATTACCTTTGAAAACAAACAGAGATAGGCGTTAATTTGCAAATATCCAATCAAAGGATTGAACGCAAAACAGGACAATAAAATACCTTGGTAAGCACTGGTTTATTTACTTTCTGGCAGTTAACCAAGCGCTCAAGATTTACA
Organism: Gilliamella sp. wkB108; assembly: GCF_001690195.1. Classification (GTDB taxonomy): domain Bacteria; phylum Pseudomonadota; class Gammaproteobacteria; order Enterobacterales; family Orbaceae; genus Gilliamella; species Gilliamella apicola_L. The sequence continues at coordinate 53,886 of NZ_LZGM01000120.1, forward strand.
AGGTTATTATCAATCAATAATTCAAAATTATTTAGTTATCGACATAATAAGTTGTTAAAAACAGGTTGTACCAATCGATAATAAGAAAAGTAAACGCAGTCAATTGTTTAGCGTTTGCTATCAAAATTAACTAACCTTTCAAACAAACATCTAGTTGCAATCTAGGATAAAGTCTCATGTATTTCAAATGGTGAATTATTAATAGCATGAAGTTTAGTTAGGCCTAATCGGGTAATAGTCAATTCACGACGATTAATATCTTGTTTGAACCAAGCTTGTTGTAGCATTGTTTCAAGTAGTAGCGATCCTAATTGCCCGCCAATATGATCGCGATGTTCGGTAAAATCTATGCAGCGTTTACCCACAATGTTACTATTAAAGGATTCTGGTAATAATTGCTGTTGAATAAAAAAATCCTTCCCTTGTTCAGTAATTAAAAACAGATCTTCTTGAATTGTTATTATGTTATTTTGTAGCAATGATTGCGTGAATGCTACCGAGCATGATCCGGCTAAATGTTTATAACAAGTTCTAGCTTGCTGAAATTTTTGTTTGCTGTTGTTATTGGTTAAATACAAATAATCTTTGGGTGGAATGATTCTAAAAGTTGATTCAATAAAATCAGCAGTATCTTGATTTTTTATTTCATAGTAATGGTGTTTACCACAAGTTCTTTGATGAATAAGTTGGGCATCTTCTAATTTTTTTAAATGAAACCGCGTCGCTGACGGTGACAAATTTAATTGTTTTGCCAACCATGATGCACACAAGGATCTACCATTCATTAATTCACTGATAATCATTACTCGATTAGCGTCCGACATAACATCGGAAAAATGGATTAAATCTTCACAATATATTTTTTTACTCATCGATTTAATGGTACTCCAATAAATTATTAATCTGCACAATCTTACTCTGCTTTTGCATTATATGTTTCAACTTAATTTTAAACATAATTAGCTAATCATAAATAAACTTATGAAATTGTTATTAACAATACAATTTATAGTAGGTAGCTCATGAGTAATCAACCCACTGAGGCAACTCCCATTTATTCTATTTATATTATTTGTTGTTTAGGTTTATTTTTATCAACACTTGATACCGGAATTATAAATTTAGTGCTAAATGCATTGGCAATTAGCTTTGCGGTTTCATTAACGTTTATAGGGTTATCGGTTACGCTATATTTATTGTTTTTGATTATTTTTCTTATACCTAGTGGTTGGTTTGGTGATGTATATGGGCAAAAAACTGCGTTGGTGTTAGGATTTTTGTTGTTTGCTATAACCTCATTTTTAGCTGGGATCAGTGAATTTGCTTGGCAATTTATTTTAGTTCGTTGTGGTCAAGGGATAGCTGCAGCATTATTACAGGCAAATTGTTTAGGATTAGCTGGAATACAATCGACTAAGCAAAAATTACAATTAAATACTGTGATTATGTTAGCTATTAGTATAGGACCAATATTGGGACCGGCTTTAAGTGGTTTCATTTTACAATATTGGCAATGGCGACTACTGTTTTTTATTAATGTTCCTTTATGTGTGTTAGGGCTTGCCGTGACATTATCAATGACCAAATCAACTAACAGCTCGCATTGTTCCTGTTATTGGTTGCCATTAAAGTTATTACTTAAATCAGCCATTAGGTATGTGGTAATTGGTAGTTTTATATTTGGATTTACTGCCGGAGTTATTTTTTCAGTTTCTCCGATTATGTTGATTCAAGAAACTAATTATCATATTGATATTATAGGATTAATTTGTATGGCTTCGCCGGTTGGAGTGATTTTAAGTGTATTGATTAAAAAATTATTGGTTAACGATGTTAACCAAATAATCTTGTTCTATGCTTTACCGACAATGTTGCTGGCATTTACCTTATTTTGGGTTACAAGTTTGAATATTTCAGTTTTTAATTATGTTGGCTCAGCTTTATTATATGGTATTGGTGGTGGGTTATTACAAAGTTCATTAATTCAGATAGCAATGCAACAACAACCAGATAAACAATCTACTGTTGGTGGAATGTTAAGATTTTCCCAAAATTTAGGTATTATTTTGGGTGCTGAGTATGCATTATTTATCTTAGAAACAAATAAGATTAATGATGATTTGGCACAGAAAGCGGAAATGTATCAACAATTATGGGGGGTAACTCTCATGATATTAATCTGTATGTTTTTTTATTCGTTCAGATATAACCCAAAAAGTAAAAATAGTGATAGCCATTGAAATGGCTAAAGTTGTCAATATCTGGTATTACGCATCGAAATTAATCCTAATAATGTAATGATAAAGAGTAAAAGTTTAGGCATAAATTAATACATAATATTCTGTAGATCATTTTGTAATTATAATTCAAGTATTTCCGAGAGTGATGATTTAATCGAGCCATAACAATTATTGTACTAATAAAAGGATGATTTACAGTAATATAACGCCAATTAAATTTGAAATATAGCAAATAAAAAGGAAACAAAAGTGGGGAAACTGCTAATTTTATTAATACTCCTATTCAGTTTTACTGCCCGAGCGGAAGAGATAATCACCTATTATAATAGTAAAAATGAGCAAATTATTCAGCCTGACGGATTAACGCTTATTAAAGAGAATCTGTACCGCGATAAGGAAAATAATCTTTATATTATGGCTGATTATATAAAACACTTTGCGTCTGATAATACGACTATTGTTCCTAAGAAATTAGGTATTTTTTTACAAAATGAAATATATGATATAAAAAATGGCAGTTTGATTCCGATATCAAAAGTGATTGACATTGGCAGTTATCAAATGCTTGATGCCTCGCTTTTTAAGGATAAATATCATGTCTATTTTTATACCGGAACAGAATATGCAAATTATCCTTTTGTAATTGCTGATGAGTTAATATCGCCTGATGATATAACCCTGTTAGAGGGTAATTATCTAATAAGTAACAATCATGTCTATCATTATGGAAGGTATAGTTATATTGTTGAAGTGAAAAATGCTCAAGCTTCGACTTTTACCGTCTTTCGTTTAAGATTAAAAGATGAAGAAATGAATCGTTATATTATTATTGGAAAAGATACAAATAGATGTTACTTAGAAGGGGAAGCTTTAGATAAAGACGGCATTGCGTCAATAAAGCAAATAGTTAATTTAAAACAAATAATTAATTCGAATGCTTTATTGGATTGTAATTAATAACAACATAAAACAGCTAAAAACGGCCAATGTTGTTATTAAAAAGAGGTAATTCCTGACAATAAACGACTTTATCATTTAAGCTGTACATTTATAAATTTATCATACTCATACAAAATAATTATAATCGTTATCTAATTAATTTTAATCAGTATTTAAGAATTTAATCACATTATCAACAAAAATTTTTCGTCCGTGTTCATTTCTATCAAGGTGTACAAAATGCGTTCCCTTTGGGATCTCAACTAGTTGTGCATTAGGTGCTTCATTAATGATAGCTAAGGCATCTTCTTTACGACTCCAGAAGTCATTTTGTGAGAAGATCACTAAAGTGGGCATAGTCAGATTTTTGGCTTGCCATTGACGTTTGCCAATCGCCAGTTCAAAGCTATCGGCCATAGCACCATTAGGTGAACGAAATTGTGGCGGAGTATGGTTATAAGATTGTGGATCTGATGCTAATGCTTCTTGTGCATAGGCTTGGCTTACTAAAGGATCACGCCACAAATTTTTATCTTCCAAAGGAATACTCTTATCCCATGCCGGGAAAAGACTTTCTTGGGTATTGAGTTGATAGCCACCTATGTGTGGATTGAGTTGACCTGAATGTGAAGGATCGTCTAAAAAAGATCCTTTACCTAACATTGGATGATTTTGCGTTGTGCCATACAAGGAGTTATATATCACAAGTTTATTTACCGTTTCAGGATATTGCGTTGAATAAGCGGCAGACCAATGACCGCCGGTTGCCCATCCTAACAAACTGACTTTAGGCGAAGCTGATAATTGTTTAATGTGATTAATGGCACAGGCAATATCGGCTACGGCTGAATCTGTTCTGACTAAAGGCGCGGATTGTTCTGCTGGCTGTGACATAGCAATTGGTCTAGTCGATTTACCATATCCTCTTAGATCTAATAAATAAGTATCTATTCCCTCTTTAGCAAGCTCTTCTGCTAGCGACCCACCTTCTACAGGTAAATCAAAAGAGCCTATTGCTGGCACTCTGGCACCATGAATTAAAAGTACAGGGGCGGACTTATGCATATTTTTATTTGTTGAAAGCTTAACTTCTCTAATAAATAAGTGTTGATTGTCAAAGCATGATTCAATATAAAAATCCTGTTTTTGTATTGTATTGGCATTACTCATAGTAAAAAATCCTAACGTAAATATAAAAAGTAAAAGTCTCAACATGTATTAATGCATCCTATATCAATAATCATCTAAAGTGAGCCAACTTTCAGTACTTATTTGAAGTATGGTAAAAATTATTATTTTTCTTTAAAATTTTAGTCTTTTAAAGACGAACCCTAATAGTACTAATAATAAACCAATATAAATGCTAAATAGTATCTTATAATGCGTTACGTTTAATATGAAACTGCCTAAATAAGTTCCTATACCGCCACCACCAAAAATCGCCACACCAATTAGACCGGAAGATAAGCCTTTATTGTCGCCCGCAAGTTCAAGGGCTTTACTGGCTAAAATCGATTGAACTAATATATAGCCAATGCCAAGCATCATAGTTGCTAAATAAGCAAATGCAACACTATTACAGCAATATAATAATAACGAGATAAGTGTGCAACTCAAACCTAAAATGATGACATTTTTAGGGGCAATATTTTTTAAAAAAATCCTATTGATAAAACCGGTGAAAAAACATGCTAAACCGAATAACATTAGTCCAAGACCGACATATTTATAATCAATATTCAGTGATTTGAAAAAATACGAACCGATGAAAGAATAACTGCCCAGTACTATAAATCCATTACCAAAAGCCAGAAAATAGACCACCAATAACCGCTTATTTTTCAGTAATAGAATCGTTGTAGGAATAAAGTTTGATTTTGGCATATGTTTTGGGCTAGTAGGCAAGCTGAAAATCGTCATAAAAGATAATAGTGATAAGATAGAAAATATTAAAAAAATATTTCGCCAAGTGCTAATTTCTATTAACCAACCACCGATTGCCGAACTTAATCCTTGCCCTAAAAAAATCAAACCCAGAAAAATACCAACTAATTTAGTTAAAATTTCATTTTTATATAATTCACCTAAAATACCAAGTGATACAGCGACAATGCCGGCAGCAAATAACCCTGTAATAAATCGATAAATAGTTAGTAACATTAAATTTTGCGCAAAAGAGCAAAGTAGGGTGGCAAGAGATAATAACAACATTAAGGCAAGTAATATATTTTTTCTGCCATATTTGTCACTATAAAATCCATAAAAAGGCTGCAGTACACCATAAGGGATCAAATAAGCCGTAAGCACAATGCTAACTTGTGAGATAGTAAGCCCAAAATCTGTAGCAATATTAGGTAATAAAAGTGAAGCCACCCAATTATCAGCCGCTGAAATGAATCCCGCTAAACCAATTAGCATCACTAACCCATAATTTTTGATAAAGTTCATCTGCAAACTTCCAGTCTGTTAGCTAAGTTATAAATGATACGCGCAAATTTTGTGGAAAACACTTATTTAATTAATATTAAACGGTTTAGTTATCAAAAGACTTATAGTTGTTTAATAATGCAGTGATTATGTTAACTGCGTTTTTTGAGCATGTCACGGTGTGGGGCATCACCAAACTGACGTTTATATTCTCGACTGAATTGTGACGGACTCTCATAACCAACTTCAAATGCGACGGATTTAACATCTTTGCCTTCTACTAACATTAAGCGTTCAGCTTCATATAAGCGTAACTGTTTTTGAAATTGTAATGGGCTAAAGGTGGTAACTTGGCGGAAATGACGATGAAAGGTTGAACTAGACATGTTGACTAATTTGGCCAATTGTTCAATATCAAGTGGCTTTGCATAATTGTTTCTTAACCAATCAATGGCTGTTGATATTTGATTAATTTTATTGCCAGTGGAGTTGGCAAGCCTCAAGTTTTCACTGACAGGGCTACAAAGCAAATAATAGTGGAGTTCTTTAATTATCATTGGTGCAAGGATTGGAATATGATTTGGTTCATCAAGTAAATCAACTAAACGTAAAAAACTTTCGAGTATGGGGAGTGATACTGGTGAAACGATTACTTGAGATGTCGGTTTTTGCTTTAACGATGACAGTTTGTTTGGCATTTCAGTTAGTAATTGACTGATAATATGCTTATCTAATTTTAGCGAAATTGAAATAAAAGGTTCTTCCGGACTGGCATTGGTAATATGATAGTTTCCTGGCAAATCGACACTAACTACCATAAAGTGATTTTTGCCATAATTGAACTCTTCATTGCCAATCATGGATCGTTTATATCCTTGTACGACTAAGGCAATCATGGGTCTATAAAAGCAATTTTCCTGTGGGCTGTCGTTATCATGGCGCGATAGCATTAGTCCAGGAATGGCGGTAGATATACGCGTAGCTTGAGGTAAAAGCTGTATTATCTTTTGTTTGAGATAATAATTGGTTTGAGCTAGTCGATCATTTGACATCCAGTTCTTCCTATCGTTGAACATGATTTTTCATATTAAAATAACTTATTGATCAATATATCTCAATGACGAGTTTTTAAATATGAACAAAAATAGCAAATTATTATCTGATTCGCTCAATCATATTGAAATATACAGTTTTAATATAGGAGCATAACAGATATTTGTTTTATAACATGCGTGATTTGTGCATAGATAAACGAGTAATAGGTATACTCGCTAAATTGAGTAAGTGATATATTAATAGGTAATAATTGAAATTATAAACGGTGATTAAAATGAAATATGTGACATTAAATAATGGTATTAAAATGCCTATACAGGGTTTTGGAGTTTATCAGATTGACAGTCAAATTTGCCAACAAGCCGTTTTAGACGCACTCGATGTAGGTTATCGTTTAATCGATACTGCCGCTGCTTATCAAAATGAAAAACAAGTTGGTGAGGCATTAAAAATCAGTGGTCTACCTCGTCATGAGCTGTTTGTTACCACCAAACTGTGGCTTAATCACGCTAATTATGAACGTGCTAAAACGCATTTTGAACAATCATTAAATTTATTACAACTTGATTATGTCGATTTATATCTTATTCATCAACCTTTTGGTGATATTCACGGCACTTGGCGTGCTTTGGAAGAACTCTATCAACAAGGTAAGATACGGGCAATTGGTGTGAGTAATTTTGCTCCTGACCGTTTAGCTGATTTAATGGCCTTTAATAAAATTAAACCAGCGGTAAATCAAATTGAAGTCAATCCGTTTTATCAACAATTACAAGCTATCGCTTGGATGCAAAGTCGAACTATTCAACCAGAAGCATGGGCGCCATTTGCTGAAGGTAAAAATGATATTTTTAAGCATCCAGTATTAACTGAAATCGGTAGTAAATATGGTAAATCAGTAGGGCAAGTGATTTTGCGTTGGTTGATTGAGCGTAATGTTGTTTGTTTGGCGAAAACGATAAATAAAGATCGTATGAGAGAAAATTTCGCGATATTGGATTTTGAACTTTCACCGACTGATATAACAGCAATTACTGCGATTGATACCGCTACAAGCGCCTTTTTCTCGCATCGTGATCCGGCAATTGTAGAGTGGTTAACCAAAGCCAGACCCAATATTTAAGCATCCTAATTGTAATAAATTTAATTGTTATTGAGGTTAAATCAACCGTTATCAGTCATAACTGATATAGGGAATACTATGTTAAAAAAAAGTGTCGCTAAATGGTTGTTTTGGGGGTGGAGTTGCAGTGCGACCCTAGTTCACGCCGAAGCGGCTAATACGCAATCAGTAAATGATAAACAGGTCATTACGCGTAATGAGCAAATTAAAGTCACTCAAGCTCCCGATAAAAATTTTGTTGGAGAAGCTAATTTTTCACGTTTCCCGGTTATGCCTTCTGGTGATGATGTAGCACCGGCAATAGTCAATTTTTCGGCTAATTCGCGAACTCATTGGCATATTCACCAGCATGGTCAATATTTGATTGTGACTGAAGGTGAGGGGCAGGTTCAAGAGTGGGGGCAACCGGTGGAACATATTAAAAAAGGCGATGTTATTTGGTGTCCACCAAATGTGAAACATTGGCATGGAGCCAGTCCTAACAGTGCCATGACACATATTGCCATAAGTCCAGTTTCGAATTCAATGCCAAACGTTACTTGGTTAGAGCCAGTGAGTTTACCGATAGCAGAGGGTAGCAAATAAGTAATGACTTAGACATATTAAATCGTATTAATAAAACCACTAATGTGACTTGAATTCAGCTGATAGTCATTTACGGTAATTATGCCTAAGGAGTTAGGGAGAGTAATTAGGTATTTTTTACCCTAATTAGCCAGTCTTATTAAAATCATATTGATATGGTTTATATAATTAATCTATCTATCAATATGATTTATTATAATAAAATTAAACTAACGAAAGTTGGTTTACCCAATCAACAATCTCATTTTTGGCATTGTCAATTCTGTCTCGATAAATAGTTAAACCATTTTGACCCCGAAAATCTGCATTAGGTTGAAGCTTAGCTATAGTTGTGCGAGTATTGGCAAAACCACTACCGCCATGTGTTCCAAATGGAATGACTTTTTTACCAGCAAAATCATTTTGTGACAGAAAAGAGTAAACGGGGGTAGGCAAATCTGCCCACCAAATAGGATAGCCGAATAAAATAGTATCGTATTGATCGAGGTTATTGATTTGCTTAAGCGCCGGTCGATAATTGTTATTTAATTCATTTTTGGCTTGCTCTATTAACTTAGCATGATCGGTTGTGTCATAAGGTGTAACAGTTTCAATACGGAAGATATCGGTATTTTTCAATGCTGCTTGGATTATCATTGCCATATATTGAGTATTGCCAAGTAGTTGATTATCAATCGTGACAGTACTATTTTCGCGATGTTCGTTCAGGTTACTGTCTGATTCTGGTAATGAATAATAAATAACTAAAATATGTTTGTTATTGGTTGGTATTGATGATGATTGTGCATAGACTTTATGGTTTGATACGCAATAATATGCACAGATTCCGGTTAAACCAGCCACAACTGTTTTTATAAAATGTCTTCTTGAAAAGGTGTTCATCATTCACTCCTTTAAAACCTTGCTGATACAAATTAGGATAATGAGCGAGAGTAGCATGCTAAAAAGGTCAAACGAATACATGATTATTACAATTTTGTGCATAAAACATGCATTTTTTTAAATATGGATGCGTTAGTATTTTAGAGCATCGACCACAAGTTTGAATACATTTGAATGACCTTTACGACTAGGATAATAGATATAAAAAGAGTCATAACTAATAGCATATTGGGCTAATACTTCAACTAATTGACCTGTGGCTAACTCCTTTTCTACATCAGGACGACCAAGCCAAGTAATGCCTAAACCGTCTAATACGGCTTGTTTACGCAAACTACTATTAATTTTAAATTGTGAGTGGGGTTGGTATTTGACTAGTTCACCATTTTCAACAAATTCCCATGTCAATTCAGTACCATGTTGAGCTGAAATTTTCATACCAATGCGGCGATGTTTATCTAAATCTTTAATTTGTTTAGGCAGATCTTTGCCTATTAGATAATTTGGACTAGCGACTAAAGCCATTTTTAAAGGTTCAGAAATTTTTACCGCAATCATATCTTTGGCAAGATCGTTACCTAAACGACAACCCATATCGAAACCTTGTTTTACAATATCAGCCCAACTATTATCAGATTGAATTTCGATGTTAATTTGTGGATATAAAGGTAAAAAATCGCGTAATTTAGGGTAAATTATGTGTTCAATGGCAAAATGTGGCGCGTTGATACGAATTGTACCAGACGGTGTACTAAGAAAATTATTTAATGCGTTAACTTCTTCATTAATAGAGTGAAATAGTGGGGCAATTTGTTGATAAAGTTGTTCTCCGGCTTCAGTGAGTGAAACATTACGCGTAGATCGATTAAATAATCGCAATTTCAATCGACCCTCTAATTTACGCATACTATGGCTAACTGCTGAAGATGAAATGCCGAGTTGTTTCCCTGCTTTGGCAAAATTCCCCGTTTTGGCAATGGTAATAAAATAATTTAATTCATTAAAGTTATACATAAATTAAGCCATAATTAGTGAATTTAATTCAGTATACTATAAATCAATAACTAATTTATCTCAATAAAAGTAGCGTCTACAATAATCTTACCTATAAGGCTTATCGGGCTGAAATAATAGCCGATTCAAACAGCTATAATCGAGGTAAATAATGTCAAAAGAAGTGATTGTTATAAGTGGTTCAGGTGCTATTGGTATAGCTATTGCTAGGCGCATTGCGGTAGGTAAACAGTTAATTTTAGCGGATATAAAAATAGAAAATGCACAAATGCAAGCACAGGAACTGCGTAATGCTGGATTTAACGTGCATACTATTGAGTGTGATGTATCAAATCGAGAATCGGTTAATAAATTAGTCGATTTTGCCAGCAAACTTGGCAATATTACTGGACTTGTAAATACTGCGGGCTTATCGCCTTCACAGGCATCGGCTAAACGTCTTTTTGAAGTTGATTTATATGGCACAGCTCTTTTATTGGACTCATTTGCTCATGTTATGGCGAAAGGTGGATCAGCTTTAGTGATCGGTTCTCAATCGGCTTACCGATTAGAGCCGCTTACTTTTGAACAGACTAAAGCATTAGCGTTAACACCAACCGAAGATTTACTTAATTTACCTTTTATTCAAGCAGTTGATGATAGTTTAAGCGCCTATCAATTATCGAAACGAGGTAATGCATTAAGAGTACAAGCACAAGCGGTGAAATGGGGACATCATGGCACAAGAGTAAATTGCATTAGTGCAGGCATTATCTATACACCTTTAGCCAACGATGAACTCAATGGTGAACGTAAAGAATTTTACCGTAATATGCTTAGCAATTTACCTGTAGGACGAGGGGGTTCGCCCGATGAAATCGCGAATCTTGCCGAACTGATTATGTCAGAGAAAGGAGCTTATATTACAGGAAGCGACTTTTTAATAGATGGCGGTGCAACGGCGAAATATTGGTGGGATAAACAAGATTAAAATAGCCTATAAACTCAATAGATAATGAGGACGAATATATGAAGAAAGTAACTGCGGGTAGAGATGTTTTGGGTGATTTCGCCCCCAAATTTGCACAACTTAATGATGATGTATTATTTGGTGAAGTATGGTCTCGGGAAAAAGAGCTTGCTAAACGAGACAGGAGTATGATAACAGTAACGGCATTGTTGGCCAGCGGCATTTTAGATAGTTCTTTGCAATACCATTTACAAACGGCAAAAGACAATGGTATTAGTAAACAAGAGATTGCTGAAATAATCACCCATATTGCATTTTATATTGGATGGCCAAAAGCATGGGCAGCTTTTCGACTTGCTAAACAAATTTGGATTGATTAATAACGCTTGAAAGAGAGGATTTTATGAATTATGTGAAACTAGGGAATTCAGATATTACGGTATCAAATTTTTGTTTGGGGTGCATGAGCTTTGGTGATCCTGCAAGTAAAATGCATGCTTGGACACTTAATCCTGATGAGAGCGAAGTGATTATCAAACATGCTTTGGATTTAGGTATTAACTTTTTTGATACTGCGAATACTTACTCTGCTGGAACCAGTGAAGAATATGTTGGGCGAGCAATTAAAAAAAATATCGCTCGAGAAAAAGTGATATTGGCAACTAAAGTTTATTTTAATGAAGGACATCTTTCAAAACAGGCAATAGAAAAAGAAATTAATGGTTCCCTTAAGCGACTTGGCACCGATTATGTCGATCTTTATATTATTCATCGCTTTGATTATAACACGCCAATTGAAGAAACCATGGAAGCACTAGATAATTTAGTCAAGGCGGGTAAAGTCCGTGCATTAGGGGCATCGGCAATGTATGGATACCAATTTTTTAATCTACAGCTAGCCGCTCAAAGAGGGGGTTGGACACCATTTATTACTATGCAAAATCATTATAATCTTCTGTATCGAGAAGATGAACGTGAACTTATACCTGTTTGTAAACAGTTTCATGTATCGTTAACACCCTATAGCCCTCTCGCTGCAGGTAGACTTTCTCGTTTGGATTGGCAAACCGATACGTTACGCAGTAAAACAGATAAAGTTGCTATAGCTAAATATGATGGTACTCAAAAAAACGATAGCCACATTGCATTAAGAGTACATGAACTGGCGGAAAAATATGGCGCTACCATGACACAAATTGCGTTAGCTTGGCAATTTGCCAAAGGTGTGAGTTCACCAATTATTGGGGCGACTAAAACCAAATATCTTGATGATGCTGTTGGCGCTTTGAATATCCACTTAACTCAGGAAGATATTCATTATCTTGAAGAGCTGTATATGCCACATCGCATTATGGGCGCTATTTAACTCTTCTTAAGATTAAGGGGCATTCATATGAAAATAATCGAAAAAGCAGCGTTTGCCAAGGCGGATATATTTGGAATAGGTGAACTTAACAAAGCCTATGCTCAATATTTTATTGGTAACTCCTTTCTTAAACCTTTAACAGATCCAACCAAAATATCACTATTTCTGGCTAATGTAACCTTTGAACCAGGTTGTAGAAATAATTGGCATATTCATCATGCAACTCAAGGCGGAGGGCAAATTTTGCTATGTACCGCCGGTAGTGGTTGGTATCAGGAAGAGGGGAAAGCTGCGGTTAGCTTAGAACCGGGTTCTGTTATCGTAATTCCGCCAGAGGTGAAGCATTGGCATGGTGCGAAAGCCGATTCATGGTTTAGTCATATTGCTATTGAAGTTCCTGGCAAAAATTTACGAAATGAGTGGTGTGAACCTGTGTCGGAAGAAGCGTATCAACAATTAAAGTAACGGTATAATTTTATTACTTGGTTAATTGGTAAGGGAGTAACAAGGTACTAAATAAGTATCTTGTTAGACCAAACTTAACTTTTTCTTATAATTCGATAAAAGTTAATTATTGTGATTATTTGCATTGGCAATCAAATATTCAACTAAATTGATTAACTAGTTGATATAAAATAAGAAATATGAATTATATTAAATGATCTATTTATCTTTTTCAACAATTGCATCTAATATAGCATTAATTTGTTTTCCTGGATTATCAACATTTTGTAATATTAACCCTTCAGTAAGCGCGGTAAATATTTGAGCTAAAGATTCTGGTGATTGGGAGGGAGTTACACCTTTCGAATCAAATATTTTATATATGATTTCTCCTAAAGATTTGTTATTTTCCTGCTGTAGCTGATAATAAAATGATTTAAAGTTTTGATTTCTACTGGCAATGAGTTTCATTTCAATATCTAAAATGACACATACCGTATTTTCTTTTATTTGATTGAAATAAGCATTTAAACCGTCAATAGAAATGGTATTCTCTTTATCATTTATATTAAGAATTGATTTTAAGCGAGCTCTTTCTTCAAACTTGAGTTTTTCTGTTAGTTGCAATAACAAATCGTACTTATTTTCAAAATTAGAAAAAAAAGCACCTTTAGAAAAACCCGCTGCTTCAGTTATTGAGTTAATACTGGTTTTTTCAAAGCCAAACTTAGTTATTTGTTCCATTGCCGCAGTAAATAACCTTTCTTTAGTTTGTTGCTGTTGTTGTGTTCTGGTCATTCTTTGCATTTCAAATGCTCTGCATATTCTTAAATGTTATTAATAGTTAACTTAAAGTAGATTGTTAATTAACGGGCATTAATATATCATGCTTAAATATAAATACCAAAAGGTATCTGGATATCATTTGGTATTTAAAATGGCAATCTTATGCAAAGAGGGGTATTCATAATGAACGTAGTGTTTGTTACCGGTGGAACAGGGTTGTTAGGCAGTAGTATTGTAAGAAATTTGATTGAACGCAATGTCAAAATTAAAGTTCTGGCTAGATCTGTGGATAAAGCTAAGAAGCTATTTCAAAACCCATTAGTAGAGATTATTGAGGGTGATATTCTCAATGTCCAAGGGTTTGCCAACCACTTATCAGGGTGTGATACATTATTCCATTGTGCCGCTTTTTTTAGAGACAACTATAAAGGCGGAAAACACTGGGAGGCGCTTTTTGAAACTAATGTAAAAGGAACAGAGCAAATTTTAGAAGCAGCTTACAAAGCTGGAATTCGTAAAGCGGTGTATACCTCTTCGATAGCGACACTTTATGGTGGAAAAAATCAGTTAATTAATGAAACCATGGAACGTCCACTTGAAGGTACTGATAATTATTATAAAAGTAAAATATTAGCCGAGCGCAAAGTTAAGGAGTTTTTAAATAATCATCCAGATATGTTTACTACAATTATTTTACCCGGTTGGATGTATGGACCTTTTGATATGGGACCAACTTCATCAGGGCAATTGGTGTTAGATTATATTGCAGGAAAAATGCCAGGTATTCTACCAGCAAGTTTTTCTGTAGTGGATGCACGTGATGTTGCTGAACATCACATTGTTTCTCTAGAAAAAGGTAGAAGTGGTGAAAAATACCTAGCCGCCGGTCGTTACATGGAAATGAAAAATATTTTCAAACTACTTGAAAAAACTACTGGTACTAAAATGCCAACCAAAACTATTCCATTTTGGTTATTAAAAATTATTGCATTGGGTCAAGAACTCTATCATTTTATCACTCGTAAACCAATTTTACTTAGTTACTCTTCTGTTAAATTAATTGGAACCGAATACCAACGTACCCATTTTAGTCATGAAAAAAGTGCTGAAGAGTTAGGTTGTGAATTTAGACCTTTAGAAGATACCTTCAAAGATGTCGTCACTTGGTATAAGCAAAATAATTATATTTCCTAATAACTATTGTTTCCTTTCTAAGAAAGGAAACAATATAGCTTATGAAGTTCCTTCTGATTTATAAGTAATTATTAGTCATAAGTTAGGTTATTCATTTAATCATTTTACCTAAATTATAATATCGAAGGTTTAACAAGCATAATATGCTATACTTAAATTCACTGATAACAATTCATCGGGGGTATACAATGACTAAATCAAGACACGATAATGGGTTAAAAAATATTACACAATTATATGGCGAGCTTGGCGCTAATGGGTTAAAAGAAAATGCCAAATTAGCCAATAAATTTGATGAATATATCTGTGATTTTGCCTATGGTGATATTTATAGTCGCAACAGTTTATCATTGCTACAAAAACAGATAGTGACAATTTCCTCCTTAATTACCCAAGGCTGTGTTCAAGATGAATTAAGCATGCATATGCATGGAGGATTAAATGCAGGGCTAACTGAAGAGCAAATTTTAGATATTTGTGTACACTGTTTACCCTATGTTGGTTTTCCACGAGTAACAACTGCTTTAAAAACGGCACATAATGTTTTTAAAGAACGTAAAAATAAACGCAACTGACTGATTTATTTATGCAGGCAAAAGAGAGCGTAAAAGACCTTCACAAAATGAAAAAATCTAAAATGGATGATTCTGGGACATTTAATTTGTTTGTGATTAGGATGCAAATCGATGAGTAGTTATAAGATTTTGTACTAGCCAAATCTGATTAAACCGTTTTTCGTTTTATAGGTATTTATAGCAATTTTGCCTCATCATCTTTTAATCATTCCACTTGGCGCTATATATTTTCATTAACATAATTTTCAATGTATTCTTTAAAAACTCTTACCCTGTTTGGCAGGTAATTTCTGTCTTTAAATATTAAATAGATTGGTCTTGAGTTACCTATCCAGTCCGGTAAAATCTGCACTAATTCACCCCGAGATAGACAATTTTTAACAAACTGCGACGGGACAAAACAGATCCCCATTCCTGCTTTGGCAGCATCTATGATAAGTTCAGTGTCATCCATAACTAAACATGGATTTGCACGGACTTTATAGTATTCGGGTTTATTGATATTTTTTAATGACCAACTTAGATGATTACTAATATTAATTAGATTTTTATCTAATAAATCAACCGGATTAACACAAGTGTGTATTTGTTCTAAATATTCTGTTGATGCGCATAATATATTTTTCGATACTAAAAGCCTTTTTGCTACCCAATCACTGTCTGTTAGTTCGCCAACTCTAATTGCAATATCAATATTCATATCGGCTAAATCAACAAATTTATTGGTCGCCATTAAATCTATTTTTATATCCGGATACTCTTTCTTAAATGAAAAAATACACTTCCCAAACCATTGATGGGTTAAGCTAATTGGTGCGGTTACTTTAATGGTTCCACATAGTTTTTGGTGATAATCATTTAGATTTTCTGCAGTTTCAATGAATTCATCAACTAAGTTGGTAAATTTAGCCATATACATTTGCCCTAATGTGGTAAGCGTGATCTTCCTACTACTTCTATACATCAAAAGACCGCCTATAGTTTCTTCCAATTGAGTCAAACGCCTGCTTATAGTCGGTGATGGCATTGAGAGTTTTTTTGATGCTTTAATAATACTGCCTTCTTTAATCACATGAATAAAAATGACCAAGTCATCAAAAGATAAATTTATGCTGGATAGTTTCATTTTTGAAATTTAATGTTGTTATTTTGTTCATTGTACTATAAATGAAATGAACTTAAAATTAAACCTAGTTTACTAATAAACATCTAAGTTGGCTCAAATTATAACAAGAACATTGAATCTTATATCAGCATTACTGAAACGTAAAAACAATGAACGCTTAAGGGCAGGTATGTCGTCGAAATTATAATATTTTGAATTAATTCCCCAACAAGAATTACTGATACCTTCAATAATCTTAGCTATCTTTTTGTAGAAATAATGGAGATTGAAATGAATAATCGTCAAATGGCATTGTTACTGGTGACATTATCAACTTTTTTTTGGGGATCTAATTTTAATGCTGCAGCAATCGTTGTCACAGAAGTTCCGCCTCTGGTTGCGGCATCTGAACGTTTTATTATTGCTAGTTTAGTTATTTTTATTTACATGGTTATTAAGGCTAAAAATAATATTGGTGCATTTAAATTAAATTGGCTTGCATTCATTTTACTCGGGTTATGTGGTATTACAGGATTTAATTTAGCTTTTTTCATTGGGTTACAAACAACATCGCCAATAAATGGCGCACTTATTATGGCAACATCACCCGTAACAACAGCGTTAGTTGCCTCAATCATCGATAAGTATCGTGTAACTTGGTCACAAGCCGCTGGTATGATAATTAGTTTAATTGGTGTGGTTTTGGTGATCAGTAATGGCGATATAACTAATATCATTAAATTACAATTCAGTGGTGGAGATTTAATTATTTTATTAGGTAATTTAGCTTGGGCGATTTATACCGTAGGCTGTCGCAAATTTATCTTAAACTCAACCCCATTACAAACAACAAGTTTTACGATGTTATTTGGTACAATTGGGATAGTTTTGTTTTCAGTTTTGCAAGATGACTTAATAAAAGAGATGAAACATATTACTATCTTTAATCATATGATACTTATTTATTTAGGAATAGCTGGCGCTGTATTAGCTTATTTATTCTGGAATGTCGGTATAAAAGAACTTGGCGCAGCGAAAACGTCGATATTTTTTAATTTAGTACCTGTTTTCACAATGTTACTTGCTTTAATAACCGGTTTAATCCCAACTCTATTACAGTTAGTGGGAGCCGTTCTGGTGATTGGTGGGGTCATTTATGCTACGGGTGCTTATAAATTAATGGTAAAAAATCAATGAATGTATCTAATGAGATATATGCGCAAAATCATTAAATAGTGTAACTGATTCATCACATTATTTAATAAATATCAACCTTTAATAATGATGATTATGTGGTTTACTTTATCTATTTTTTCCAATAAATATAAATAATTAAAGTTGTTCGCTGTCTATGAGTATAGTTGTCATTGAAATCAACGTTAATATTAAATGTTAAGTAATTTTAATTATGTGCAATAGATATCTTCACATTTCATATTAACAATAGACAATATTTACCACGAATTGATTTATTTTAATAAAAATTATAACTTTCGATTAATGTAATGGATTATTCACTCGACATGTTTTTTAATCTCCTTTCTTTTAGGGTTTCATCTAAATAGGTAAGAAGGAATTGTTTAAATTAAAATCAGTTTTATGGCTGTTTAATAACATCACTTTTGATATGAATTTCATATCACAAAATAAGTATTTTTGAATTTTTGACTTTTGTTTTACCCTTTTAAACCTTTGTTAAAACCTTTATTTTTCTATTTCTACAGTTGCCACCCAATTGGTGTATCGGGTTAACGTATTTTAGTTTTTCATCTCTAATAATTAATATTTCGTAAACTTAATACCAGCGTTATGCCGTAATGTTATTAGCGACGGAGAGAGTGCAACGATGATTATTGCTCGCAATTTAAAAAGGAATTCAAATTATGGAATCAAGTACTATTTCTGTTGAGAAACAGTCAAATACTAGTATTATTCTGTCCGCTGTATTAATTGTACTTTTAGTCGGTTCAGTTTATATAAGCCAACTCGTTTTTCAGGAAATATCAAAAAGCTTTGCTATAGACATTTTAGATGCAAGATTTGTTTTCAGTTTATCCTGTTTTTTCTATGCAATTTCATTTTTTATATACGGTCCATTATCAGACAGAGTATCCACTCGATTATTGGTTTTTTTTGGTTGTATCGGAACAATATTTTGCCTCTTTTTATCGAGTGTTGTTTACTCGTTTCAAATACATTTATTTATGATGTCATTGACGGGTTTTTTTGCCGCTTCCGTTCCGGCAGCATTATTTGCCTATACCGCTAAAAATACGCCTAATGAAAAATTACCTCAGGCTATGGGGGTGATGATCTCAGCTTCTATAGTCGGCATTATTTTTAGTCGTAGTATTGTTGCTATGATGACAGATATTTGGTCTTGGCAGGTAGCTTTTATTATTTATGCTGGATTTATTCTCTTTGCTTGTTTGTTTATTCCTTTTGGAATAAACAATAGCAACAATAATCCTTCTAATGCGAATAATAGTATTGTTCACATTTATTTAGCCGCTGCAAAATTACTACTTAATAAAAAAGTGATTATATTTTTAATGGTCGGTTTTTTACTCTTTTTTGTTTATCTGGGATTATCTTCTTTTTTAACATTTTATTTAAAAAGTGCGCCATTTTATCTTTCATCAACCGTGTTAGGTTGGTTGAATTTTGCTGGAATGAGTGCCGTTATTGGTGCCACAATAACCGGTAAATTGGCACAATCGGTCAGTGAAAAAAGGTTACTAATTAGTTGTTTAATATGTGTAAGTGTTGCTGTTATTACAATTGGATTTAGTTTGAACTTATTTTGCATTGCACTGGGTATTTTTTGTTTATTTCTTTTTGTTTTTGGCATTCAACCTATTGTTATTTCGGTACTTAATCAAATTGTACCACTAAACTCACGCGGTGCTATATCTTCGTTATATTTACTATCTTGCTTAGCCGG
Source organism: Gilliamella sp. wkB108 (assembly GCF_001690195.1). Classification (GTDB taxonomy): domain Bacteria; phylum Pseudomonadota; class Gammaproteobacteria; order Enterobacterales; family Orbaceae; genus Gilliamella; species Gilliamella apicola_L. The sequence goes on from NZ_LZGM01000120.1 coordinate 73,515, forward strand.
TGGCAGTATAGGTACTTATGTGTTGGGCATTCTCTATGAAAGCCTAAATTGGAATGGTGTAATTTTTGCTTGTATTAGCTTGACATTAGTTAATGTCGCTTTAGCGTGGTTAGGCATGAAGTTAATAAAAAAATAATCAGAAAATGAGAGTTAGTTAAGTAAAATTTAAGATCTTTGTTTGTGATAGCATGATAGATCCTCCCTCTTGAATGCTATCAGTTGTATGTTTTTCTAAAATAATATTATGTTTATGCTGCTTTTTCATGAATTTAGCTCATATACCCTGTTGATGATAGTCGTTGTTTTGTTGTTGGAGATTAACGATTTAGTTGGATTAATGTTGCTAAGTTAAAACAGAGCATTATGACAAGTTTTTTTGTATAATAGTTAATCTGATTTAATCATGACATTACTACGGAAAATTAAGGTGGATTATGGCAAGATCACCAATAAAAAAGGAACTTAATGGTGTATCTCTGTTAAAAGAATACGCAAGTTGGATTTATTGTACAAATTGCAAAAAGACAATTGCTTATCTATGCTATGTGACTTACGACAAATGTCTTTTTGATTTTGAATGTTCTTGTGGTTCTAAAGGTAACCTAGATATTAGTTTCAGCAATGCTCACTATGCACCCAGTAAACAATCCCTTATTCTCGTTAAAAACAGATTTTGTTGTCCTATAGACCAATCACCATTGATTACTTTTGTTGAAAAAAACTTAATTCACTATAATTGTCATATAGCCTGTGTGAGTTGTAAAAATGAGTTTTTCATAAAAAGTAATGAATAATTCATGTCTGTTTTTTGTTTTAATGGATTAATTTTAATAGAGATTTTTAGGTAAATTATGTTTATTCTGGCTTTGATTCATTTAGCTTTGGTATGGGATAGCAAAAATGCTAAGATTCAGTGAGTTTTGCCAGAAAAAGAATAATTAATTTAGAGAAAATATTATGAGTCAATCACTTCCTGATATTGCTTTTTTTCATCAATTAGCAGAGGCAGCCAGTAAACAAACCCTACCTCGTTATCGATCTTCACTCAATTTACATATTGATACTAAACCGAAAGAGGGGTTTAACTTTGATCCTGTCACTGATGCAGATCGTGAAGCTGAAAGAGTCATGCGTTCTCTGATTAATGAAACTTATCCTGAACACGCTATTATGGGGGAAGAGTTCGGTATAACAGGAAAGGGACCGATTCAATGGGTTCTCGATCCGGTTGATGGTACACGTCCATTTTTATGTGGTTTGCCTGTGTGGGGAACCTTAATAGGTTTATTACACAATAAACGGGCAGTAATGGGAATGATGAGTCAACCATTTACAAATGAGACATTTTGGGCTGACGGCAAATGCGCATGGACTAATGGACCTCAAGGCAAAAGACAACTACAAACCCGACAAAATGTGACATTGTCACAAGCAATATTACATACAACTTCGGCAGAATTAGCTTCAAGTTACCCACATGTTAATTTCAAAGGATTGTCAGAACAAACCTTAATGACGCGTTTTGGTGGTGAGTGTTATGCGATGGCAATGTTAGCTGCCGGACAGATTGATCTTTGTTTTGAATTCTCATTACAACCCTATGATATTGTTGCTTTGATTCCAATTATTGAACAGGCTGGTGGTGTTGTTACCACATTAAGTGGTCAACGAGCAGAGTCTGGTGGAACAGTGCTTGCTTCCGCCAATCAAGCTTTACATGAACAAGCTTTACAAGTACTTAATCATTAACTAACTCGATGTAAATTGTCATGAAAATTTCTAATTATACAATGCTCTCTGTAATGATAAAAAACATCTTTCACATTTTTTGGCTTAGCTTATTCTTCTGTTTTATCACAGTTCAGGCTGATGTTTCATTTCCCAAAAAGCGAGGTAGTGTGACAGATCAAGTGGGTATCTTGTCATCGCAAAGTTCAAAGCAGATTAGTGACAAAATCATGTTACTGAAAAATACACAAGGCGTGCAAATAGCCGTATTAATTATCCCAACAACAGCACCATTAACGATAGAAGAATATGCCTCTCATCTTTTTAATCATTGGCAATTAGGGCGTTATAAGATTGATGATGGGGTATTGTTGTTGGTGGCTCTTGATGATAGTGCTGTTCGCATTGAAGTGGGTTATGGCCTAGAAGGTACACTGACTGATTTAACAAGCAAAAATATCCTTAATGACTATTTATTGCCATATTTTAAACAACAGCGTTACGAGCAAGGTATTGAACAGGCTGTTGATGCCATTATTGCAAAAATAAAACATGAACCTTTACCTGAGATTGATCATACACAATTTTATATTACCAAAAATCCCAATGATTTTGGCGTGATTGATATTATTGCGGCAATTATATTTGGTATCAGTTTTTACTTATGGGGTGCTGTTCTTTTTAAATTATTAAAAAACAGGCCATTAAAAGCAGGTATTTTTCTTGTCATTATTTTGAGCATTACTGGTTATTTTGGCGGCTTTGATATTAATACTTGGAACGGCTTAGAATTTGATGAGGAATTTTTAAAAGATAACTTACCATATTGGGTCCAAGTGCTGTTATTAAAAAGTTTACCTAGCTGGATGTCAGTGTTAATGATCTTCACGGTATTTTTGGTTTCTGGCTTTTTATGTTTAATTCTGTTTTGTATGTTGTTTATTCTGCCGTTTGTCATAATTATTAGATGGTTCAAATTCACTAAATTAAATCTGGCTATAATGGGTGGACTCTTTTATGGCATAGTTGCAGGAATTGCAGTAGGGGTAAAATTTGAATCTTTAGCCATTGGTACTGTAACATGTTTACTAGTTACTATTTTGATGGGGATCGGACTTTATACTGGCAAAATAAAACCGACTCATTCAGATTCAAGTAGAGGTAAAAATAGTTCAATTGAGAGCAGATCAAGTTATAGTCATAGATCTTCTAGTGAAAGCAGCTCAAGTTATAGTAGTAGCTCTTCTAGTTCCGATGACAGCGGAGGAGGAGGTCGAAGTGGCGGTGGTGGGGCATCGGGACATTGGTAAAATTCCTGATCATCTCGATGTATCATTAAGATCTTTGTAATTTATTCACGTATCAATCACTGCTATTCGTTATTGAAAATCAGCAGTGAATAGTTATTTAGCTAGCATATTTACTTATTAAAAAATCGAGTGAGTTCTTTATAGTTCTTTACTGATAACGATTTTTATTCAATGCACTAAAATAAAAGGCAATTGAATTTAATATATATTTGTTTTTACTGTTCTAATTACTAATTTATTTTTCCGTAACGCTCTAAATTATTTCTTAATACATCCGGATAATCGAAATCACACCAAGCATATTCTTTTTCTTTTATGTTTTTGCTAGCTGATTTTATATAGAAACTCTGCTGCATGTTACCGTAAGATAACTCGAGGTTGTCAAAATCAACGTAGTCCTGTGTGTTATTCTTTGAATCAATAAAATAAATGCCTTTTTTGTATATACATATCCGATCGAAATTCTGCTTTTCTCGGTAAAAGGTGATCGTTCCAATAATCATAGGGATAAATACAATTATCAATCCATTGGTTATAAAATCAGCTTTTGATTTTCCGACATATTCGAAGATAACTTTTTGAACTTCAGGAATTCTTGTGATCAAGAACAGAGCGAGAAATATAGCCCATACAATAATAATTCTTTTAATTTTTGCTCTTTTGCTGTTATCTTTCAACAATTTGTGTTGCGAGACTATTTCATTTTTCATTTTTACACCTCTTCTAAATATGCAACAATTTTCCTATCTTCTTGCAGGAGAGAAGGGTCAATTAACTCTTTAAACTCTACTATTTTATAGCGTTTATTTTCATAGATAAGTTCCATTCCTAATTTATATTTTTCATAAAATCTTTTTGTTCTTGTTGTCTGTAAACCACCAAATCCTGTGCATTCTAACTGAACAGAACCGTCACTCAGTTTTCTAAAAGTAGGTTTAAAACCTGTTTTGTGAACATGACGATAAGATCCAATAGCAACGGCGATAAAGAGGATAACAGCTACAATCAAAATAATAAGAACAATGGGATCGGTTAAAATATCAAACATATGCACTCCTAAACTCATTAAAAATCAACTTATACGATATTGATTATCCATTTAAAATTGGAATCACCAAAATAATTTTAATCTACATGCTAACGATT
>NZ_LZGM01000121.1 GCF_001690195.1 Gilliamella sp. wkB108
AAGAAAAAGATAACATCAGTGCCTTAACTCAGCTAGCGGTAGGACTCACCATAGCAAGTATGGGAGGCGATGAAAGTGATATAACAACAGGAGTGAATAGTAGTAAAAATGCGGTTGAGAATAACTGGATGGTTCAAGCTGCTGTGATTTCTTGGCGAGTTATTCGAACGAATACAATAGGTCAACCAGTGACAATTACAGCAGTAGATGTACTCGTTGGAAGAGGATTAAGTATTGCTGAGGCCGAATCTTTTTTAACCAGTCTTACGCTTGAACAAAGGAAATTAATTGACCTTGCATTAGTTGATCCGATGGGAGATAGTAACTTCGAAAATGCAGTACTAAAAACCTATGATAGATATGGAAATGCAAATCAATTAGCAAGTGAATCAAATGATAAGAGTATAAATAGCATAATTAATGATAATACATTAAGTAATACTGAAATAACGTCTGATATTGCTAATAATCAGATTATAGAAAAAGATTGGCAAGATTATTTTTTAAAAAATAACAATAAAATTGAAGAAGAATGGCATGAGGGTGCCGAGGGAAAATCTGCGGATTCGTTATTAAAACATTATAATAAACATGGTAAGGAGTTGAAATCTGATTCCCCAGAACACTATTTGAATCAGGCTAAAGAGTTTGCAAAGAATTTAAGAGGAGCAAGAGTTGTAAAAAATGTAAAAGGCTATACACAAAATGTAACAAGATATTATAAAAATGGTAAATATATTGACATAGCCGCAGATAAGAGAATAGTATCATTTGGTAAACAATAGGGGATATTTTATGTGGCATAATTTAAAACTTGATAATGTGAGTGGAATTGATAAAACTGTGGCTGAGTTTACAGTTTGGATGGTTGGAATTTTACCTTACGCCAAAATGAAAATTAAAGTCTGTGAGTCTCAGTTTGGCTCATATACAGGAATAAGTGATGTTAGAATTAAACGTAAATTTGATGATGGTTACCCTCAAAGTGCTTTAGGTGATGGTGATACCATTGAAAAGGCTTTAGAAAATACCATAAAAAACTTTAATGCAATGTTAAAAGAAGATGGTTATGAAGAATTAACACCTGAAGATATTGAATATTCAGAATGGTCTGATTTTTAGTATTTATTGAATTAAAGTTCCCAGCCTAAAAACTGGGATTTTTTATATAAGTGATCTGTGTGGCCGAACAGATAAAACTCCACACAGGTCATGCGGAAAATGGGGAATGGAAAACAGATAGTCCGGTAGCGAATTTAGTGGCACATGCAATACTGGGAGCAGTAGTAGCGGAGCGAGTGCAGTCACAGGGGAGATAGCAGCCCCAATTATCCAAAAAGCCTTATATGGAGATAGAGATGTAAAAGACCTAACGGAAGAAGAAAAAGATAACATCAGTGCCTTAACTCAGCTAGCGGTAGGCCTCACCATAGCAAGTATGGGCGGAGATGAAAGTGATATAACAACAGGAGTGAATAGTAGTAAAAATGCGGTTGAGAATAACTTTTTGGGACCAAAAGATCAAAGCCGTTTAGAAGAATTAAGAAACAAACGAGATAAGGGATTTTTAACTCAATCAGAAAAAATAGAAATGTTTATGCTTGATGAGTTAGATCAAAAAGGGGATTATCTTGTAGGAAAATATTATAAAGATCCGAACTCATTAACTGAAGCAGAGGTTCAACAACTAGCTGTATCTTTGTCACGTTATTATCAACAAGTGGAAGGAATGAGCGGAGAAGAAGCGGCAAGACAATCAATTTACGATTTATTAACAGGTAACTGGGGATATAGGCCTCATAATTATGATTATCCATATTTAGGAACCAAAGAGCAACAAGAGCAATATAATAAAGCCTACTGGGAATCTATCGCAAATAAATCATTACTTGAAAAATTATTTAGTTCTCGTCCAATGGATGAAAATGAAGAATATTATCGAGAACAATATAATATTCAGAAGTATCTCCAATCAACGGATTGGGAGCGCCAAGTTGGTCGTCCTGTAATGAACTTCGTACCTGGAGTAAGTGGTTGGATTTATAATGCTATTGACACTGCTCAAGGAAGTTATGCATTAGGTGAAGGGGTTGGTCAAATATACCATGATGGTAAATTTACAACTGATGCTGTATTAAAAGTTGTTGATGGCGTTTTAACACTAGCGCCAGTAGTAACTTCTAGCCTAATTCCTAAAGGCAACTCAACAGGAGCAACGGGAAGTGTCATTTTAGATAAAGGCACTCAAATTGAACTTGCACCAGGCAGTAATTCAATTGGTAATATTAACTCGGGTAAAACCGGAACGATGATCTTTGAACAAGGTTCAACACCAAATGCTAATGAGATGAGAGCTGGTAGTGGTTTCTTAAATTTAGGTTATGATGTTGTTGTCAAAAAAGAAGTCAATCAAAATAAAGTTAAGACTCAGGATCTTTATGTTGAAGGAATCGGTAAGGTTGATGTTTATACTCCTCAAAACCTTGATACAAAAACTATTTTAAGAATGATAGAGAAAAAGAATCAGCAAACGAACTCTGTGCTTACTCAAGCAGATCTATCAAAAAGTCAAATGACCGAAATAGCTAATAGAACTTGGGGAAAACCTAGTGCAAACAATATAAACACTCTATTCTTCCAAGATTCTAAAGGTCAAATTATTCGTTATGATCGGCCTACTAGAGGAGCTAAATAAATGTCTAAACTTAAATGTCCATGTGGTTGTATTATGGATAATAATACTATGGAAGAGGATTTTTTATATAATCTTGTTCCTCTGAAAAATCTTATGAAAATACTCTCTACTTGGGATGAAATACGGAGTGATTCATATGCAGATAAGTTGACTGAATTATATGACAAAGATACTAAAGAAGTTTATATTTGCCCTTCATGTGGTCGAATATTAGTCGCAAGTGATAAAGATCCAAACGTTTTTGATTCATATATAAAAGAAGATTAATTTATTGCCAGTTCTGCGATCTCTATCGCAGAACTGAGGTAATTATTTACTAATTATGCGATCTACTTCACAAGTTGGACAATTAACTTGCCTTTTTTAGCGGTAATGGTGACAGGTTGTCCGGTGGTAAATCCTACCGCTTCTAACCAGTTGCCTTTAAGATGCAGTGCAGGGTGTTTGCTGTAATGAGTGCAAGCCTGTGTAGTTTTAGGTTCGTGGCGGACGCTGATGTAACCAACAGTGTAATGACGTTTCGACGTCTCTCGCAGGGTTTTACTGGTGGTTTTGGTTTTGGCTGTTTTTGCCGTAGAATGGACGTTAGTCATGATAACTACTCCTTAGTTGCTAGTTGTTGTGATTAGCAGATTGGTTGTGGTCGCACACAGCCAGTCTGCGTTTAAACAATTAATCGCTATTTATCAACAGGCAGCAATGCCGATTCAACTCGATTTTTAACAATAACCGCATCAATTAATTTAATGACAGTCTCTTGCTCTTCTTGAGGACAGTTGGTTAATGCCTTAAATCTTTCAAATAACCGCGTATTACTCATTGTTGAATGTTCGTCATACGTTCCTATTAATAAATAATCAATGGATGTAGTAAAGAGTTCAGCAAGCAATATCAGTTTATCCGCAGGGGGAATATGCATACCTGACTCATACTTGTTGTACTGTGAAAGCTGTAATCCCAGTTTAGCAGCTACTTCTTGCCGGAAAGGGAACTAAGGTAGTTACAATAGCAAAAGGTCAGGATGCAGGTAAAACTAAACCAGGATCAAATTGGAAATATGAAGAAGGAGAGTATAATCAAAAACCTACTGATACGATTAATGTTGAAGCACCAAAGGAAATAAGTTATGGTAATGATTCTAATGCCGGAAAGGGGACG
>NZ_LZGM01000122.1 GCF_001690195.1 Gilliamella sp. wkB108
TTTATCGCCGTAAACCTGACTATATCTTACTCAATGAACAGCAACAAGCTAGCTTAAAAAACCTTGAAAACGGTGACCACTTTTTTATTCTGGATGATAATTTACAACTACAACCTATCACCATAGAAGAAGCTATTACCTTACCCAACTATATTAAAGTCATAAAGGAAATGGGGAAAATTATTTCCATTGAGAAAAAAACTTTAAAAGCCTATTTTAAACATGAATATGAATACTGGCCACACAGTGAAGAAGTTCTTTTTTTTAAAAATACAAGATATAGTATAGATAGAAAAACGGTATTAGAGTCTTTAGCTGTCGAGTTTGATAAAAATGGAGACCATTTATTACGTACAACTAAAGATGAACATAACAAAGTGGTTTCTATAGAAAAATATTACCCTAGAGGTAGTGAATACTTTTCCGAAACTAGCCTGTTTAATCAGCAAGGTGAAAAAACTAATATTATGTACTTATTAAATGGCGAAAATAAAAATGTACATCTTGATAAAAATGGCAATATAACAGAAGTGACTTATGAAGGAAGACGAAAAATTAATCTAGTGGATTTTGAAGAAGATGAACGTTATAAAACGCTGCAAATTGATACCAGTAAAAAATACAAAGCAATTGATAGTTTAGAGCCAGAGAAGTAAGCGGTAACTAAAGATTAGTAATGAATATTCTTTATTATCAAATTGGCATAAAGTACCTGCATAGCAATTTTTTACTCTATCAATAACAAAAAATACAAATACGGTTGAGGCGAGAACCAGCATAGCTAGTGCAGTTTATCAGATTTGTTTTGTTCTATTCCGTTAAGCTATTGAACGTGAAAATTGGTTATTGCTATGCTATTAAATTGCTCATTATCCGAATAGCTCTTCACCAATAAGGCGTCGAACAGAATTTTAGTTCCAGCTTTAAGCTGACAAGCTTTATAAACAAGATCTCCATTATTGAGTATAGTAAAATAGTATTTATTTCCATTTTGAATAATATTTAATGCAGTTGGTTCAATATTTTTTTCAACATACTGTGTATAAAATAAATATTTTTTATCCTGATCTAACAAATCAAGATTTTCATCATTAAATAGAAAAAAACCTTTGCCACAATAATCATGAATCATGGAGTAAAATGAGACAGGCTCTATTTGTACCGCATCTAATTTTAATGGTATATCTGAACGAGTTGATATAATTACTTTTTTACCATTAGATAATAATAGAATATTATTTTTGCTCTCTTCACATCCTCCTGAACAAGACCAAAGGAACAATATACCAAATTCTACTATCGCTAAAATGAGTCTCATACGACATCCTCCTTGATTTTTTTAATTGAGTAACACTATAAAGTATACTATTGTCTTTATTGTTAATAATAATCACTACATTATCACCTGCCCCTTATTTTTTGTACTCAGTTCACTTGCAATGAAGTCTATTTTTATCAGAAGTTCCAATTTTACTTTTTATCTTATTTACTGCATTATCAAAAAATAAAGAATTGAGCCTTAATCTATTTTTACTTTCAAGAAACGGAACAAAATAACCAATCATATTTCAAAATAATTTAATCCAAATATTAGTCAAAAGCACTATTGATTTTTTTGGACAAGTTTGAAAAACAAGTTATAGTTATACATATTTTTATTATTGTCTAACTATAAGATAACTAGCCTTTTGGTTCTTCATTAAGAATATAATAAATTTATATATAGTGTTTTGATTTTAAATGTGTTTTTGTTATATAAAACATAAAGGAAATTAAAGAATGAAAAATGTAATACGCCTAGGAGACTCAACAAGCCATGGGGGTAAAGTAATTACGGCTTCCTCAAAACTGATAGTATTCAATAAAGGAGTAGCTCGGATTGGTGATTTGGTCACTTGCCCAATCAAAGGACATGGTGTTAATCCGATAATAGAAGGTGATCCACAATTTATTGATGAAGGTAAGCCGGTCGCTTTTAATGGGCATAAAACAGCCTGTGGCTGTGCATTAATGTCGTCACTCTCTAATTTTGGTAAGATTGATTAATGGCTATAAATTTATCTTCTCTTCCTGAACCTATAATATTAAAAAAAGGATTATCCCGATTATTTTGGAAAATCGCTCTAATTGTATTCATTGTAATTGGTTTGCTTTTAATATATATAATTCAGTTTAATAGTAATATAACAATAGAACATATTATTATTGCTGTTTCTTTTTCAATGATGAGTTGGTTTATACTTCTAAGTATTTGGTTATTCTTCCGTGGATGTAAAGAAGTCTATGTTGAAAGTTGGAATCAATTACGGGAAGAAAGGAAACAACAACTTATTGAGTATGGTCAAAAACCTCTCTATGTTATTTTTAATCAATTAAGTTCTGAATTTGGTCAGGGTAACCATGCACAAGCATTTGTAAATGAGCTAATGACTTTTGATGCTCGTCCGGTTACTTCTTCAAATGTTGATCAAGATCCAATTATTTACTCAAGATTTCAATTTGATAATCTAAAACCTCATGATTTTCACTTGAAAATAGATAAGTTATTTAATGAATTGCAAAATGTATTATCTATTTTAAACAATAAATTGTTCAATAAATTTCAGAAACATATCCGCTTATTTGTAGATGTGCCTATATCTACTGAGGACGTAAAAAAAATTTGGGAAGATAAATTAGGGGATACCACTCTATTTGACTCTTGGCAGATGATTGAAGCAAACCAAAGCACTGTTTTTCTTGATAGCTGGCTTGATGATTCAACGAACGATGATTATTTACTATGTTGCATTAGTCTATATTTATTTGATTTTCCAACTTCGTTTAGTGCAGAAGCAATGACCAGTATGTTATTTTTAGGAAAAAACCTTATTAATAACACAAATATTATTCAATATATAGAAGAAAATAATTCATGTATTGTTGCTTTACATCGAACCGAAGAAGGAGAGCAACTTGAATATGTACTCAAACATGCTGAATTATGGGGAGAATTAGAACTAGAAAAAAATAATAAAGCTCACTTTGATGCTATTTGGTTAACTAATCTATCTCCAGAAGCTAATGTGAGTGTTTTAACGCGATATACTGATAAGTTATGTTCAATAAAAAATATCTATAATATTTGTTCCACATTTGGTATTTCAGGTGAATGCGATTACTGGGTCGCTTTAGCTTTCGCAATAGAACATGCCTTGGAAATTGATAATAAACAAATGGTCATCGGTCAAAAAAGAGCAAGTTTTAATGCTACCATTCTTGAAAAAATACAAATTAACGCAAATGAGGAAATATAATGACAAAAATGGCTCTCGGTTGGATATTCATTTGTTGTGCTTTAGCTATTTGTTGTTTAGCATACGTTTGGTTTTCAGATAATACTTATCTAACGACAGTATCATCAAAATGTGAATATACCTTCATTATACTCTTTGGTGGTATGTTACTCTCTTATCTTGCTATTGTAATAGAATTTATTATTAATTATATTTGCAGTGATATATTTAAAGATGAAGAAAAAGACTACTTTGTAAGAAAACTAAAATAAAAAAGATAAATCATTTATAATGATTTATCTGACACCCACCCAAGTTAAAATAACACATGAATATAAAATAATTTACCGGCAAAGAAAGATACCTGATTTCTCACCTAAAGTATGTTTAAGCTACACTAATTCCCAAAGACTTAATTTAAGTTTAATGACTTTTGCTACTTAATTCATTTTTGGCACTTCTGTTTTTGTTATAAAATATTTAATAATCAAATTAAATAATGATTATTACAATGAAGTAGGGAATATTATGATAATAAAATCACCATGGATAAAATCAACTTTAATATTAATACCGGGTTTATTGTTTATAACAACAAACTATTTCATTGAAAATTATAATAAATCACCTAAATTATTTGGGGTGTCCCAACGGATTAATATTCCATGTTTTGTGATTTTTGTCATATTAACACTTATATTACTCTATATTATTTCAAAGCGTTGTGATGATAATAAAACAGATGGTTCATCTGTATTTTTTATAATGATTCTTTATTTGTTTATCTCCGCAATTTCTTGTATTTCTTATGTTGTTTATGACACCCTAACACATAATTCTTTCTTCTATCATGGCTTGTATAATGATTTTATATTTTATTATGGTTTACATAATGCCGCAGTTGTGGCTGTACTATTAGTTCCGCTTTTTAATAGTAATTAATTAAGTATGGTCACTATATCAACTAAATCTTATACCATAAAAAGTATGTAACTTAATCATTAGATTCAATTTTCAGAGCATTAATTAAAACAACTAGGATTGTTTAACAAGGGTTAAGATATTTAATATTGCGGTTTTGGCTTGGTGACTGTTTTTCCAGCAGGAAGAGCCTGTTAGTAATGCACCTTTATTGAGGATTTCTTCTAATGAAGTATCGCGTAGTTTAGCAAAGGAATCGAGTTCCATTTGTTCAAGTCGTTCAATTATCTTAGCTCCAACAAATTTCAATTCCAATAATTGATTATATTCTTGTTCTGAAAAAGCCATAATATCCCTCTAAGGTAATATTGAAATAACTTTGTTGTCTAAATTTAAATTGCTGTACTTAATTTTTTCCATTTTCTAATTTTAGTTCTAAATGATTTAAAAGGTGCTACTGAGTTGATATGAATAAATTTTGCTACCGTCCATGCTTCAGGGTATGGTTTAGTCCAATTGCGATTATCTTTGGTAAATAGCGTCGCTTCACTTAAAGATTTAATCCAATGATTCCATACATCAATTTGTTGTTTAAATGATAGGATTAATTCGTTTAAAGATAATCCTTGATAGGTTTTATAAAACTCCTGATAAAGATCCCCTAACCGATTCCATTTATAGCCAGGAGCAGGTAATATTGGCGTATTTCCGGCAAGTTCTTGATCATCCCAGGATTTAACTAAATTTAACCATCCTAGTTGATAAGCTATCATTTGCGATGGTGTCCGATCTACACCTTCAATAAGTACATCTTTTTGAGATTCTGGAATAGAACTAAATTCATCAATAAACAAGTTAGCTGTTTTATTAATTTCATCTAATAACTGTTGTTTGTTAGTATAACCCATACTAAATTCCTTGTTATTGTTATTGTTATTGTTCTTTTTTATTGAAGTGTTTTAACTCTTCATCAATAAAATATCTAACTAAATCAGAATAGAGATTTTTAATAATATCACCATTTAGTCCTAACTCACTAGCCCACTGTTTACGCTGTTCTAGCATGCTATTAAAGCGCTCTTTTGCTTGAACTTCTGTTGCATTGTGTTTGAATTTGCTTGCTGCTTTTACATATGCAAATCTGTTGGCTAACAATGTAATAACATTATGATCTATCCTGTCTATTTCACTACGAATATCCTTCATGTCTAAGCATTGTTCAGGTGTTTTCATAAGATTGTACTCCAAAGTAATAGCTTATCATTGTGTCTAAATTAATGAGAAAAAACTCGTTTAGACACAATTAATTACTTTAATAAATATCATTTATTTTTCGCAAAATAGTTGATTGAATTCTTCATCAGAGAGCATTTCACCTTTTAAGCAAGCAGACGGATTACCTTTCCAATATGGGAGCAATGTCATATTTTTTCTGACTATTTTTTCAGCATATTCTTTAGGGTAGTTTTCTTCATTTATAAAATACTCAACGCCACCTTTAAAAATATCTTCGCATGACTTTACCTTTTTTTGCTCATCAACACAATAAATGCAAAAATCACCATCGGCATTATGGAGTGCTAAAAATTCATTTGTTTCCAATGGCATTGAACAAGCTGCACAAAATTTCATTTTCATGTCCTTATAAAGTTAATTGATATTATTAATTATTTTTAATATAAAACCATGTATATAGTAGCATTGATTTTTTTAGCAGCAAATTAATTTATTAATCTTAGTTTAAGGCAATAAATGCTTATACTGAGCTGATCAAAATGACTAATTTTTCTTTTTTAACGTACTAATATTACCAGTATTCTATTTCTCTAATTACAATAGTTGTAAATTTTTTACCTGATTCTGAGTGGGCAACAAATGCTTTTGTCCAGTCACCAAATTGATTATATTCAGTAAAGGTTGCTTTAGAGTTAATTGTACGCTCTGGAGATTCATACCGATCCGTTATTGTTGATATTCGATTTAGCTTATCATAATCATATTCTATCTCTGTAGAAAATAATTTAGTCCCGTCTTTCCTAAAATAAGAGACTATCTTATAGGTAATTAAATCATTTTCCCAATTAGTTTTACCCTTTACTAAAAAATTTCCAAATTGAGTCTCACTAGAAACCTTTTTATCATTGTCATAAAAAATAAAACTATTAAAAGGAAGTTGTTCAGATTTTCCATTTTCAGTAGCTACACCAATAAATGCGATTTCTTTACCCATTGAATCAAAAACAATATGACCTCTGTCATTTATTCTAAAAAAACTCATATGGTCATTAAAAGTATTATTTTGATAATCTCTTTCAAGTCGAAAATTAAAATTTTCTATGTCACTAACAGCATAACTTAATATACATCTACCTTGTTTGTCATATTCAGCTGTAATGATTCTTTCTAATTTATTATCGACTTTGAATGTTAAAATTTGTTTTTTGATATATCTAGAATAAGGTGCATAATCTGGTGAGTCATTATTTAGACTAGCAACTCTATCAAATTTAACTTTGTTATCACATCCAACTAAAGTAATAACAAACATACCTATTAAAACAACTTTATATATTATTTTCATCTTTATCCTTTACCATTAAAATATACAATCATCATATTTTTATATAATTAACTGTATAGTAAGCAAAATAAAATTAATTATCTACTTCGCTTTAGGAAGCCATTCTTTACTCATATCTAAATTTATTTATAAATTTGTTTTCATCCCAGTATTAGTACGTTTTTTAATATAAGTCTTTTGGTTTTCATTTATAGCGTAATTTAATGATGAGCCAAAACTGTTCAGTGAAAGCGGATTATTAAGTCCTGTGTTTCGGACATACTCAATATAAGCATGATATAAATATTTCTTAGGGTTAAATGGTATTATGCCTAAATTGCCAATTAACATCCCATTAGGATAATCAAGAGCATCAAGATAACTACAAAAATCGACTAGGTGGTCAGATTTGCGTTTAATTGCGGTTGCTTCCTCTGATTGTTGTTGCTTGTGTAGTCTTTCTTTTGCTTCTATAGGATTAGTAAATTCATTTAATAGCAATCTGACAATAGAGGGTAGCTCTTGTTCTATTTTGCTGACTAAGTTTAAATCTCGCTCTTTTTCGGGTATGACCTCGCCAAAGTGAAAGATTACCTTGTGCCGAGATATACCGCCGTTACGCTCGTTAAATCGCATTGCTTCATTGTTTATTACCAATACCACGGCAGGGATTTTACAGGAATAGGGTTGTTTGTGTTTTGGGTCTATTGCAACCTCATCACCCCCTGTAATTGCTTTTAAATCTGCACCGCTGCCCATGTAGCGCGGTTGGTCGGGTAATATAACCAATGAATAACCCACAATTAAGGCTCTATCTCTTGCCTTCTCTAAAGCGTCCATTGTGCCGATAACTGTATTACTTTTACCTGCTAACATGGTCGCGATTTCAGCAAAAACACTTTTACCGCTACCGCCTGCGCCTGTAACTTCTAGGAACAATTGCCAGTCATGCCGATTAGCTAATATCATATATAGTGAAGCAAGGATATTTTTAGCTTTATCTTGATTACCTGATACTCTTTTTAGCCATTTAGCAAAATTCGGGGCGTGAATTTCAAAAGATTCATTTTCCTTGGCTGGATGCTTACGGAATACTAAAATAGCCTTTAAAGCTTGATATTACAGGATTTAGTGTGCTTTAGTGGGTTTAAATGAATCTTACGAAATAGTGAATTGGTGGGCCAAGGGAAACTTAATCGCACCAATAAAACCCTTTTAAAATATAACAATGAAAAACTATGAAACATAATCGTATACCTAAACGTATACCTAAAACAAAAAATGACCCCATAAATTAGATATTATTATCCTGCTACACAAAGTATAAAAATTAAAAAAATCGGGTTAGCGTTAAAATGAAAGAGGGCGAGCGGTTTTAAAGACAAAAAGTTGTAGAAATTTCCCCTACCCCCCATAAAAATAAAATTTTATAAAAAAGTGTTCACGGTGTTCACTATATATCTGGAGCATTATTTTAAAAGAGTTTGTGGAGTGATGAGTAAATTTTCTAGTGTACACAATTGAACATTCACACTATTTTTAGTAACTTTTATAAATTAAAGTAAATAAAGCAATTATATGTAAAAAAACATAGAAAAAGTTATTTAATAAAATCCTTAAATAAGTTAGCAAAGGCTCAATACATGAATCAACTGATCATATCAGCTATAATGATTATGCATTAACAGTCATGAACTAAATTTCCCATTGCTATTTTAAATATCTCTAGTGAAGAATGATTGAATAATCTTATAATGTTATTAAAAATAATGAGTGCTACAAGCAATGATTTATCCACAAAACTAAATACGCCTAATAAAGCACTCGAAATCTTATTAAAAAAACATATCACCTTTAATTCCAAAAACTTTTCGGAATAATTTATAAGGACATAATAAAATGACGATAAAAAAAATCACTAGTTTTAGATTTCCGGTTGGTGAAAAAGAATTAAGTCAAGACGCTTATTATAAAGCTTTATCAGAAACTAAAAGCGGTTTTTACCCGTTTGGAATAAATGGTATATGGCACGGTGGAATCCATATAGATGAATCTGTTTTGAGAAAAATCGATAATGATGATCAAATGCTATGTATGGCAAATGGTGAGGTCATCGCTTACCGTATTAATGATGTTTACCCTAAAGCTGTTTATCAAGAGATAAAAGTTCCCTGCAAAGGGCAACTCGTTGCTTATTTTTCAAGCGGATTTACATTGGTTAGGCACTATTTACAAATGCCTAAAATTGCAGGTTCAACCGATACACCTCCGACTATTACATTATACAGCTTATATATGCATCAGCTAGATTGGTACGGTTATCAACAAAGAATGCAAAATAGTGAGACTGAGATATTATCTCCCAAATTTTGGTCTGTTACATCAGGTAGAGTAAGTCCAGATACAACTGAAATAATTAAGGGAAGTGTGATACGAATAAATGGAAGTAAAACTGAGATTGTTGGTTTATTACTAAAAGATAGTAAAATTCGTTTAGGTGAAAGGAAAGGTACCAATTGGTACAAAATTGTTTCGATCTCTGAAGGTTCTGTAGTAACTTCACAAGGTGTAACTAGTGAATTGGGCGATATTCAAGGCTATGTCTTTAGCGGTGATGTTACTCCTGTTCCTACTGATAAAAGTGCAAATGCCACAATTGATTATCAAGTTGTTAAAGAAGATAATAATGCAATAGGTAAAGCTGAAGTGAAAGTGAAAGGTATTACCGTCTATGCCTCAGCCAATGAAAAACAAAAATTAGCTTATTTGCCAAATACCGCAACCTTTTTATTTAACGGGCAAGAAAATGGTTATGCCAAAATCCGCCAAATTAGTGGTTGTTATGTCCCTGTTGCATTAAATAATCCAAATGGTGATCAAGATTCACCTCATCAAGGCTATGTTAAAATATCTTCTCTGAGTTCACTCACTTTTGAACCCGAAAGATTAGATGAAATTGTGGTATTAAAAACACCTATCCCAATATCGAAAGGCGAGTTTATTGGTTACTTAGGGCATAATGTTAGCCAAAAAGAACGCTTTGACGAATCTGAGGAAGTACCTTTAGCCACAACAAGGCGAGTTTCAGATAATAAATTACCCAAATTAGCACATATTGAACTATTTACTTGTGACGATTTACCTGCATTTATTAATCAAACGCGTGCTTTAGCAGACAATCTGCCTGAAAGTGATAAAACAATTGTTTTAATTGAAAAAGATGCAAGGCTAACCCAAGAGACTGAACCCGATGGTTCTTTAAATACGGGTTTAGGCATCAATTTTATCGGCGATGTGAATAATTATTACGTCAAAATTAAACCTGAATATACTTTAGATTTGCCTACGCTGTATTTTAACCCAACCAGAGTTTTCCCTTTTTTATTTAATACTACAGTGGGTGGTATTTTTGATTCAATAAATGTTGATACACAAGATACGAACGATAAACCCAAAAAGTACACCTTAACGCAAGCAGATAAAAGCTGGCTAATCGATTATTATCAATCCACTTATCCCGAATTAACAATAAATGACATTCCCGATGAAGTAGATCTTATGAGTGATGTTACCAGAATTTTATCGAGAGATAATAGTGATAATACGTTCACAATTAGTTTTATCCTCGAAAACAAACATTACTGGATTAAATCAGTAGATGTTGTACACCTACAAGGAGAATCAGGACAACTCAATACAAAGATAGATTATTGGCATAACTTTCCACTATCACTGGGCAACTTACCAGAAGCTACTGAAAAAGATACCGTATACTATCCGCGAACATTATCAATAGACTCATTAAGTCATGATTATTCTACTATAGCCATTGATGAAAATAATGCAATTTGGGTATTTGTCACAGCTGGCAATAAGCAAGGCTCGCCAATAAAAGGGTGGGTTAATACAGCAACTGATGCCCAAGAACATATTAAACGTGTCACCCCTTGGCATTGGTCAGGGTTTAATACAATAGAAGAGAAAGCCACTATAAGTGAATTATCAAAGAAACTGAATCTAAAAAGATCTACTAAATTAGATATAGATGATTGTACTGAAACTATGTTGGCATTACTCCGTATTTTTAAGCAAAGTCCTATTAATATTAATAATATTCCTCTGCTAAAAAATCTACCTGAGGAGAAAAAGAATGTTATAGATAAATATTGGTTTTTATCAAGTGGACGCTTTTTCACCATTGAACAATATAAAGATGCTTTACGAACCAGTTGGACTGCAGAGCAGATAGGACATTTATTATTAAAATATGAAAGTGAATGGTATGCCGATGAGGCTTTAAGCAAATGGAATGAGATAGATGATTTATTTGAAGATGAAAAACAACAAAAAAAGAAAGCGTTAGAAGAAGCTTTACATAAAGCAGGCATAATCAAACCTCATGAACGTAACTATGCATTAGAAAAACTGGAAGAAGCACACGAAATTGTCAAGTCGAATTGGCAAATTGAAAAAGAGCAACGTATTAAACCGTCACTTTGGTGGAAACAAGTTGCTGAACTACAAGCACAAGAGGAACAAACCACAAGCGATAATCAAACCAACACGAATGACGATACACCACAAATAACCAATCTATCTTCTGACGGCAAAGCATGGTTTATTCATCCTGTGGCGATGGTGGATTATTTTGCTGGTGACAAAATCCTATTCCGAAAAGGAGATAAACATGAAATTATTAGAGAAATCAATATTAGGTTAGCCGGTTTTGGTGGAAATGTACCTACAGATGAATTCACTGAAAGAACAGAAAAAATGATCAAACAATTCCAACGCGACTACATGAAAGTAGAAGAGACAGGAGTTGTGGATATGAAAGTGATTGAAGCGATTGATAAGTTTCAAGAGGAATATGCAATTAGTGATACTGTTTGGTCTCAAATAAAATGTAAGTGTAGTCCTAAAAAATGTAGTGGATTTGGGAATAGTTTAGGACAAAATACTTCCCCAGAAAAATCTAATCCTTATGAATATCCAGGAATACATAGATCATTATTATTTGGATTTTGTGCATTAAATTTTTATTTAGGTAGACAAGATGTTTACAAATTTAGATTAATTTCATCAGGTTATCGTTGTAGCCAACATCCAGAAGGGAAAAAAACGTCTAATCACAGAGGAAAAGCGTTAGACATTCAATTTTATAAAAACTCATGGGCTATTGGAGGACTAAATAAAAATAATATTGAGCCTTTATTATATATTCGTGATAACTTTTTTAAAACCTATCTTAATACTCAAAATGAGTGGGATAAAATAAATTTATTTACCACCGAACCAATAGGATTAACATCAAAAGGAGAAAAAAAATCTGGGCATACTTATAGTTGGATTCATGTAGATGTTAGATCATTTGAAAAACAATACTTATTAGATGAATATTTTTGTACTAATGACATAACATTAAACAAAGAAAAATTAATCACGCTTATTAAGAGCTAATTGATCATAGAGGTTAATAATGCTAAAAATTGTAAGTAGATTTGTCATTTTATTTTTATGTTGTTTTATCACATCGATAACAAATGCAGAAGTAGAAAATAATGTGAATGAATTGACAAAAGATGACATAATAGAATGGCAATTAGTCAATATTAATTATTTCCCAGATTCTTTGTCTGATTCTGAAAGTATTTATCAATCATCTGAATTGTTTAATGAA
>NZ_LZGM01000123.1 GCF_001690195.1 Gilliamella sp. wkB108
TAATGGTTATTTATATAACTTAAATAAATATATTTATCTAATTATTTTTCTATCAGTAATTTATAAATTAAAATTTTAATTAATTTAGAATTAAATAATAAGTTTATTTTTTAATAGAAAAGTCATTTAATAATGGCTTTTCTATTAACCTATCGATTTTTTGAATATAGAGGTTTATTATTTGACACTAAAATAAAACGATGAAATTACATTAAATTAAATTAGATCAGAAAATTATGGCTATATACAACACAAGTTCAGATGCAGCTAATACTGCAGTTAGAGCATTTCTCACTAAAGTTGGAGAATATTATTTAACCTATTGCTTTAATACAGGAAGTAAAAAAGGTAAGGAGATTTGGAATAATATTAAAGAAAAACATTTTCAGTCTCGTTGTGCTTATTGTGGAAAAAAAAGTGATAGTTTACAAATTGAACACGTCTTAATGTTCAATAAAAATGAATGTGGATTACATCATCCAGGAAACATTGTTCCTTGCTGTAAACAATGTAACAAACGAGAGTTTAGGGAGAATAAGAAAGAATATACTAACTGGAAAGAGCATTTAAAGATGGTTTGTCAACGCCATGAAGAGTTGGAGTTTTTTGAAGTGCGAAAACAAAAAATTTTGGATAACTTCAAACAATATAATTATCCAGAACTAAACGATAATGAACGACAGGCAATATATGTAATTGCAAA
>NZ_LZGM01000124.1 GCF_001690195.1 Gilliamella sp. wkB108
TTTACCATCTGGTGATATTTATCCTAACTAATAATAACACTAAGATTTTTATGAAGGGTGACACGAATTGAAAAATTTTGTGTCATTGAGATTAAATTTATTCAGTAAATTGACTGAAGAGTTTTAGTATGCAAAAAATAATCCTGTTAATATTCACGCTAATCATTAGTACTGTTTGCTATGCAAAGCAATCTTGTTCACATAAAACATTTGTAGAAAATTATCACTTTAACCTTAATGCTCAATCTTATAAATTTACTTCTTATTTTTGTGATGAAGATGAAAATGAATTTTTTACAAAACCCGGCATATTGGAAGTACATGGAAAAAATATCAATAAATTATATAAAAATGTAATTGGAATCAGAGCTGGGATAGGCGTTATACTTTCAAAATGGAATAATAAACCAACATTTTATTACGTGAGTACACCATCAGATTATACTCAAGCTTTTATACCAATAATAATTAAGGATAACAATTTAATGGTTGACTGTATCTATATTAATCAACAATTAAAAAATTATATGGTAACTAGCCATTCTTATTGTGGTGAACCGCAAATTGTAGCCGATGGGTTTGGTAATGAAGGGTTTGAAAATTTATTCCCTAACTTTTACTTAAACGGCGTATTTTATTTTATATTCTTTTCAGAAACTAATCACTATTTATCTAATAAAGGGTTTGATGTTTTTATTGGCAAATTAGATGATATCAGTTTTTACCGTCGCTATTCATCAATCAAAAATTATGTTTCAAGTAAATATACGCTTATCATGACGAATCAGGACAAAGAATACCGTTTTAAAGAGTCACAAATTTATCTACGGATGGCAAGTCGAGAAAGCGCTGAGAGTTTTATCGGTTTAGATATTATCGATTCAAAAGGAAAGATTACTTTTTATGATAAAACGGCATTAGCAAAACGATTAAACAAATCGACCATCAAAAAAAATATCAAGTCATATATTCAGCAAGAAAAAGTATCACTTTATGATGAACCTAATGATAACCATCCAACAGATATGTATTTGGTAAAAAATGATTTTGTAAAAATTCTGGATGTGATTTGGAATAAAGAGAAGCTAAAAAAAAGTCAATATCCTGATATCTGGTATAAGGTAAGTTATAAAAGTAAAGAGCAAGGCGAAATAGTCAAATGGATTGAGGGTGTGGCATTTAATAGCATGTGGGGTACAAACGCAACAGAATAAATATTAGCATTTTCTACAGGGACATTTGACTGAGGAGTTTTAATATGCAAAAAATAATATGGTTAATATTCATGCTAATCATCAGTACTGTTTGCTATGCAAAGCAACCTTGTTCACATAAAACATTTGTAGAAAATTATCACTTTAACCTTAATGCTCAATCTTATAAATTTACTTCTTACTATTGTGATTATGAAACGGAATCATTTTCAGAACCAGCTATACTGGAAGTACATGGAAAAAATATCAATAAATCCCTTAAAAATGTAATTGGAATCAAAGGTATGATAGGCATCATACTTTCAAAATGGAATAATAAACCAACATTTTATTACGTGAGCACACCATCAGATTATACTCAAGCTTTTATACCGATAATGATTAAGGATAATAATTTAATGGTTGACTGTATCTATATTAATCAACATTTAAAAAATTATATGGAAACTAAATATTCTTATTGCGGTGAACCACAAATTGTAACTGATGGGTTTGGTGATGAAGGCTTTGAAAATTTATTTCCTGATTTTTACTTATATAACGTATTTTATAATATTTTCTTTGATGAAACTAAGGAAAGTCTGTCTTACAAACAATTTGATGTCTTTATTGGACAAATAGATGATATCAGTTTTTATCGCCGTTATTCATCAATTAAAAATTATGGTGTAAATAAATATACGCTTATCATGGCAAATAAGGATTATGAATATCATTTTAAAAAAAATCAGATTTTTCAACGAATGGCAAGTGATAAAAACATTGGTGGTTTTATTGGTTTAGATATTATCGATTCAAAAGGGAAAATTACTTTTTATGATAAAACGGCATTAGCAAAACGATTAAACAAATCGACCATCAAACGAAATATCAAGTCATATATTCAGCAAGAAAAAATCCCACTTTATGATGAACACAACTATAACGCACCAACAAATATGTATTTAGTCCGAAATGATTTAGTCAAAATTCTGGATGTATATTGGGATGAAAAAAGGTCAACGCAAGAAATTAATCTTGGTATCTGGTTTAAGGTGAGTTATAAAAGTAAAGACCAAGGTGAAATAGTTAAATGGATAGAGGGTGTGGCTTTTACTGATAAGAAACCTATACACTCAACAAAGTAAATATTAGAATTTTTGATAGTAATATTTGACTGAGGAGTTTTAATATGCAAAAAATAATCCTGTTAATATTCACGCTAATCTTCAGTACTGTTTGCTATGCAAAGCAGCCTTGTTCACATAAAACATTTGTAGAAAATTATCACTTTAACCTTAATGCTCAATCTTATAAATTTACTTCTTACCATTGTGATGAAAATGAAAATGAATTTTTTTCAGAACCAGACATATTGGAAGTACATGGAAAAAATATCAATAAATCCCTTAAAAATGTAATTGG
>NZ_LZGM01000125.1 GCF_001690195.1 Gilliamella sp. wkB108
TTTTAATTAAGATATTTTCCAGAATAGATATAAATTTTATATAATTATTTTGAGTTATTTCTACATCTTCAAAATCAATAGTAAAATTTCGCTCCAAAAGAGTGTCTATAACCGACCAAATATCAGATAAGAATTTTTCTGCAACATTGAAATAACTTTCTTCGTCACCTATTTCTATATAGTTTTGCAATTCTTTTTCTATATCACCTAATACATTTATGGCTGGTTTAGATGCCCCCGAACCAATCAAAAAATTAATATTTGCAGATTGAAATATGCGTTGAAAATATTCTTTTTCATTTTCATCATATTTTTTAAACTCTCTTAATATCGCCACAAATATTTATTCCTATTCCAAATATCGATTTAATATATAATACAAAATATACAATCAATAAGCATATTTATTTGTAAATTAAGTATGCTTTAGCAAGTCTTTAAATTACCCTAAATAAGAAGAATTTTACTAAACTCTGTGGCATAAAAATCAAGTTAATACCCTTTAGCTTTTCTCTACAACACCAACTCCGTCCCCCGATATTGCAAATCAGGATTTTTGATCCACTGTTGAGCATCAATAATCGCTAGCTCTCGGGCATTTTGTTGTTTGGTGATGTCCAGAACGTGATTGGCGGCGTTGGCGGCTAGTTCAAAGGCGGTTAATTGGGATTGTCCATTAACTAAATGCGCGGTAAACAGACTACAAATTAAATCCCCCACCCCCAATGGACGGTGCGGAAAGTCATACTGTTGATGAATTCGATCGCTTTCAGTTAGAAAACATCATCGAAATATGTCAAAAAAGTGCTAATTTATTCGAAGTTAGTCGACAGCTTACCGTTTTTAAAATCAAAAACAACGTAGTAACGATGTGATTACTTAAAAAATATTAGGCATTGAAAATAATATCAGTAACAAATTAATTTTCAATAATACGTAATAATCGTTCAGCTATTTTGCTACTGTCTGTATTTAAATCAATTGTTCTAATGTAGATAGGATGTTGTTCAAATTGGTAACTAAAGTTATATTCCGCGTCAATTGTTGGGTAAAGTAAAATACCAGTTGTTGTATGCGTCTTTTGGTGATCAGTATTACTACGTTGATTAATTAAATAGCTAAACAATTGATAGATATTATGAGAATGAACTTTTTCCTTTGCATAATGTTTTGCAAGAGTCTGTTGATAGAATTTTGTATCAATAATAATGCGCTTAATTGGATTATCTAATGTAATATCGGTATACATGCTCGGTAGATAATCTTGTGAATCACCAATCAATTGCCAAGAAATTTTTTTGCTACCTACACTATATTGATTTTGCTCCTTACAATAGAAATTACGAACAAAGTTTTCAAAAAGATAAGCCATCTTACGTTCATCACGGGTGAAATCAACAAAGGTTAGCTCTCCTCCATTTTCTGAAGGTAGTAGGTTTTCATACAAAATCTGACAAATATTAATGATAAAACCATAAATTTGATTATTACGGTGAAGAGTAACTTGTTTAAATATTCTAAGGTTTAATTTTATGGGTGAGATAACAGGCAAACGTCTGATCGTAGCTTTAACATCTCTTTTTAAACCTGTATCTAGTTCATTTAATTTTAAAAGATTGTGTAGTGTAGTGATTAAGATTTGGTTGGAAAGAATATTTACTGAATAATCATCAAACACACAAATGGTTTTTTGCTTGTGAATTAAATTTTTTTTAACAGTTTCACTTAAAGAAAATTTACCTTTAATCCCAGCAATTTCACACTGATGAGCAATATAATCTTGCTCAAGGCATCGCTTTAATAAAATAGAAGTTGCATTTACTAACACCTTGGCAAACAATGAAGGTAAATTAGTAATATCCCTTACATCAACCTTGACTCGCTCTGCTTCCTCTAACTTATTCCAAGCATAGCTTAGCAGGAAATAAATATTTTGAATTGGAATGCTCATATTATTTATAAGATCTCAATTTCTGTATCCAACTACTAACTTTGCCCATATCATCAAACCATAACTCTTCTAACAATGGGGTTAATTCAAAATCGACAATATCTTGCCACCATTTATCTTCCAGATAGTCGTCGGAAATAACAGAGCAATGGCAAAAATAACTATGTCCAATCATAAATCCTTTACCCAAATTAGGGTCTTTTTCAATAATATTATTAAGTTCTGTCAATTGCTCAATAATATGTTCTGCTAATAATTCAGATACATTATGGGTTATTAGATAATCTCTAAATTGTTCATCATAAAGCGGAAATAATGAAATAAAAGCAAAACGACGACGTAGTGCATAATCGACTATAGCTAAAGAACGATCAGCGGTATTCATTGTGCCAATAATGAATAAATTTTCAGGTACAAAAAAACGCTCCTCGCTGGTTTCTGAATAAGTTAAAGCTAAACTATATTTACTTCCTCGTTTACTGGGTTCAATTAGCATCATTAATTCACCAAAAATTTTACTCAAATTCCCCCGATTGATTTCATCAATAATGAAAACATAATTTTTATTAGGATGAGCAATAGCCCTTTGGCAAAAATCATAAAAGATGCCATTCTTTAGTTCAAATGAAGCATTACCATTATTTGTAGTAATAGGGCGTAAACCTTGAATAAAATCTTCATAATTATAAGACTGGTGAAACTGAATCATTTCAATACAGCGATCATCCTCCTCCTGCATAATTTGATAAGCCAATTTTTTTGCCAGAAAAGTTTTACCTACTCCTGGTGGTCCTTGTAGAATTATATTTTTTTTATTTTGTAGAAGCGACACTATATGTTTGAACTGCTCTGGTGGCATAAACGGTTTATCCGGATCCTGTTCAAAGTAATATTTTTTACATTCTTTTTGCGTTTCGGTTAATGTTTCAATATTTTTATCATCAATGATACTACGGATAATTTCAAATTCTTCCGAGCTTAAATTAAATAAACTTCCCTGATTATTAATAAACACTTCACAATTTTGTAACGGTTGAATGTTTTTTAAATCATTCCAATGAACTGGGTATTCAATCGATTCTTTAATTTTAAATTCAATACATTCTTTACCATCATCTCTAGCATGAAGTCCTCTAGTAATTTCAAGAATCGCTTTGATTTGCTTAACCGGAGAACTTTCATAGCCAATTACCAAATCACCCGGTTTGACCATTTCAAAATACTTATATACCCGCCGTTTATTATTTAATTCATTATGAGTAGTATAAGTTTGAGTATCATCTTCATTGAATTCACTAATTTTCCATATTTTTGGTTTAGCATTTAGCCACCAATAATTGGGCAGATCTTCAGATGCCATTAATTCATCGTTATCAGCAACAGATTCATTAACAATTGGAACAGCACTCTCAACCAATAAACCTTCCTCTTCAAATGATTCTTTTAATTCAGGATAACGTAAGACATATTGGCTCAAAATAAACATTTCAGTTTTCACAGTTGTAAAGACAGGTATACTAAATAATGATTTGTAGTTAGATAGTGAGCCAGACTCATATTCGAAAGGTTTTGTTGTTAACCATCTTATTTGCAAACGGTGGTTATAACCATCAGCGCTTTCTTGATAATAATAAGGTGACTTAACCACTGCAATAGCCAAGCAAGTGTTTTTACCTTTATTCATAAAAATAATATCGCCCACATTAACATTCTTAAATAACCATAAACTCTTTGTCTCATTCGATGGGCTATTTGCTGGCAGGTTTGAAGCTAGATTTAATTGCTCTTTCGTTTGATATTGAGTCAAATCGCCGATAGGTAAATGGCTATAATTAAGCGCGATGAAATCATTATCTCGGAACATTTGCCAATCACTTGCCTGCTCACCGGGTGCGCATTTAAAAAAGTTTCGTAACTGTTTGTTAAAATTTAAAATTTCAGATCTTAAATTACATAATTTTCTATATGCTTGATGATAAGAATTGACTGGCATCAACAAATTAGTTTTAGTCTCTTTAAGTTTACATCCCGCGACTCGTCCTACTTCAGGCTCTGCTTTTATATTAAGAAAAAACTGGTAAGCTTCCTTATGGCTATTTTTTTGTATTGGATAAATGGCAATCCAACAACGTGTATCTCCAAAACTATTTGGCCCTAAAAAATCATAATAGGTCACTGTATAATCGGGTAAATTAAGATCCTTAATCAGTTGATTACTGATATCCGCTAGATAACATCGGATTTGTTTTTTTATTTCACCACGGTAAAAGAAAGGATAAAGAACTTTCCAATTCTCCCTCCAATTAGCGAAAATATCACGTCCTTTGAGTGATAAATTTTTTAGTTGTTGCAAAAAATTTTCAGGTAAATCACTAAAATAATTTGTATTACGAGTTCGAATTTGCTCTTTAATATCTTCAATCAACTGTGCTGTAATGGTTTCATTATCTAACAATATTTTTTTAGCAATAGTTGCACGTAATAAGTTAACCGGCTGTAACCGAGTATATGAATCGCCATATTCTTTATACACATCACGGATAATAGAACTGGGTAAATTATTCAGTTGGTTAAAAAGTTCTTGTCCATGATCCACGTAGCTTTGGTATTTTTTTGCCACTTGTACAATATACTGAAACTTTTGTTCCATCATTTCATTTTCCCTCCATCTACTCATTAATTTCTTTAATTTACGGCTATAGTCTTACTCTATTTGGATTTTTAAATAAATCTTCAGCTAATGAATCTTACCAGTAATTAAACTTGAGTTCTCAGCAACTATTGCCTAGGTGGCTCTCCGCCAGTTTGAATAGATTGCGTTAGATTATTTATCTTTTTCACAACTACATTAATCCGTTGTTTAAATTTTATCAACATCAGCAACTAATTGAAACGTATTGTTCAACTCTATCCTACAACACCAACTCCGTTCCCCGATACCGCAAATCAGGTTGTTTGATCCACTGTTGAGCGTCAATAATCGCTAGTTCTCGGGCATTTTGTTGTTTGGTGATGTCGAGGACGTGATTGGCAGCGTTGGCGGCTAGTTCAAAGGCGGTTAACTGGGATTGCCCATTAACTAAATGCGCGGTAAACAGACTACAAATTAAATCCCCCACGCCCAATGGACGGTGTGGAAAGTCATACAATGGTCGAGCCAGATGATAGCTTTGCGATGGCGTGGCTAATATCATTTCAAATAACTCAGTTGTTTTACCAGCATGCAGTAGATTTTTAACTAATATGGCTTGAATCGGCTGGTTTTGCAGTATCTTTATGGCTTTAAGCACATCGTTAAAAGTCTTGATTTCAAGATTTGATAATATTTGCAATTCTAATAAATTGGGAGTGATGTAGTCAGCCTGTTTGATCGCTTGTTTAGTGAAAAAATCAATAATATTTTGCGGTAGTGAACTGCCTTTATTGATGTCGCCGCCCATAACCGGATCGCAAACATAAATAGCATTAGGATTATAATATTTAATCTTTTTTACTGCTTCAAGGATCTCTTCACCTTGTTCGGCAAGGCCAATATACCCCGAAATAATGGCGTCAATGGATGACAATACGCCAATTTTTTCTAAACTATTGACGATTCGGGTGATTTGCTGAGCGCCCAGCACAATGCCATCATAATCCGGATACACGGTATTACTTGATAACTGTACGGTATGGATCGGCATCACTTCGACACCTTGTAATTGCATCGCCAGTGTCGAGACTTTATTACCAGCATAACCATAAACAACATTCGATTGAATGGATAAAACGGTTTTCATATAGTTGCCTTATTACTCATCATAATAGTGATAGTGACTTAAAAGATAGATGCAGATAATCGATATCAGTGCTAAACCACAATAAAACAAGGCCAACGGCAACCAAAAAGTTTGGTATGCAAAAATAATATAGCCACCGATCATTGGGATTAGGCTACCAAAAATCGCCGCACAGCCCTGATAACTCATTGACAGCCCTGTATAACGCATTCGGGTAGGGAAAATTCGGCTTAAATATCCCGCTATCACGCCATAAAAGCCACTGTAACAGATCACATTTAATGAAATACCAATAATAAAACTGGCTTTTGTGCCTTGCTGAATAATCGGGAATAATAAAAATACCGATGCCATCGCCAAGATAGCAGAACAAATTAAAAAGCGCGTTGCCGAGTATTTTTCAGCAAAATAGGAGATAAAAGGTTGTGCAACAAAATGGACAATGGCTATCCAAAATAGCGCATCAACAATCATGCCTTTCTCAACACCCAATGCCAGCGTGGTATAACCTATCATTAAAGTATTGGAAAAAATCCCACTAAATGACAGCACATTGGCACCAATCGATAAAATTAATAGTGGTGTGGCTTGCTTAAAGACTTCAATAATTGGGGCGGATTCTTGCTTTAAGTTTGCTTGCTGTTTGCATGATTCAACAAAAACAGGCGATTCGGTTAAGGTCACTCTGGCAATAATACCAATAATTAACAAAATAAAACTGGCTAAAAAAGGAATACGCCAATAGCCACTATTAATTAGCTCCGCAATAGGTAAACGAATAATATAAGAAAAAACCAGTAAGGCTAAAATATTCCCAGCTGGGCTGCCCCATTGGGCAAACGATGAAAAGAAATTTTTCAAGCCTTTTGGCGCATGTTCATTAGCCATCAAGACAGCACCGCCCCACTCACCACCAACAGCAACACCTTGCAAAATACGCAAAGCTACCAATAATATGGGCGCGAGTATGCCCGCTTCTTGGTAAGACGGTAATAATCCCACACAGGTTGTAGCAATCCCCATTAACAGCAAGGTAATAATCAGCGATTTTTTACGCCCCAAACGGTCACCAATATGACCAAATAACAAGGCGCCAAAAGGACGCGATAAAAAACCAACCGCAAAGGTAGCAAAAGCCCCTAAAATTTGCACGAATTCATTATCCGCAGGGAAAAAAAGTTGCCCAAAAATCAATACCGATGCCAACGCATAGATATAAAAATCATACCACTCAATGGTGGTACCAATAAAAGCAGCAAAAGCCACTTTTTTAGCCGATGAATTAGACATAAACAAACCTTGGTTAAACCAATAAGTATTCTATGTTAGAAATGGATATGAAACTAACATAAAGCTATTAACATCACAATTTGTTAACTGAAAAGAGATGAAAAATTATATAAAAAGAATTTGGTTATACTGCGTCTTTTTGCAAAACCAACTTAATCTATAATAACACTAAGTATTTAAACAGTAATCAACTAAACTGCATCATTCAGTTATTTTGAAATGCAATATAATGAATCACCACATCAAACAGCGTTTTTGTTAATTGGTTGGAATGAATTTATATACTATAAAATGGAATTTAATAAACCTTCATTTAACAAATTTAATTCATCAATCGTGATCGGTTTGGGGTTTATCTGCCATAACTTAGCGTCGAAACATTGTCCTTGCCCATCGGTAATGGATTGAAAGTGATGGGTTAAGGTGTCAGTAAAATTCCCTTTATTATCCAGTAAGTTCATTGAATAATCACAATAATGGTTAGGCCCAGCATTTAAACAACGCATTGCAGTTAGATATCCATTTATGCAATCAAGATTTAGCATACCTTAATCTCCATCAATATCGAGGATTGCTCCCCGATAAATTTTAGCCTTTTACACACACCACTTGCCGTAATTGATGCATGATCTCGACCAGTTCATTTTGCGCAGCCATAACGGCATCAATATCTTTATATGCCATTGGGATTTCGTCAATCACGTTGGCATCTTTACGGCATTCAACATGCGCAGTGGCTTTGATTTGATCTTCAACAGTAAATTGTTTTTTCGCTGCGGTTCGGCTCATCACACGCCCGGCACCGTGCGAACAAGAGCAGAAACTTTCTTCATTACCCAGTCCGCGCACAATAAAACTTTTAGCGCCCATTGAACCAGGAATAATCCCTAATTCCCCTTTACGCGCTGATACCGCACCTTTTCGGGTGATAAAAACATTATGCCCAAAGTGATGTTCTTTTTGCACATAGTTATGGTGGCAGTTTACTGCTTGCAAATGAGTTTCAAATGGCACATCAATGACACTACGTAGTGCATTAATAGTGTTGTACATCATTGCTTCACGGTTTAAACGCGCAAACTCTTGCGCCCAATTCACCGCCATAAGGTAATCATTAAAATGCTCGGTTCCTTCAACAAAGTAGGCTAAATCTTTACTTGGCAAATAAGTATCAATAAAGTATTTTTCCATCTCTTGTTTCGCGGTTTTAATGAAAAATTCCCCAATAGCATTACCAATTCCGCGCGATCCACTATGTAACATGATCCATACCATTTGATTTTCATCTAAACAGATTTCAATAAAATGGTTTCCGGTTCCTAATGTACCTAAGTGACGGTAGTTATTAGTATTTAAAAACCGCGGATATTTTTCAGTTAATTTTTCAAAACCCGGTAAAAGTTGTTGCCAATATTGCTCAACAATTGAAGGCGGATTTTGCCAGCTACCTTTATCACGGCTCGAACCTTTTGGACTTAAGCCATTTGGTACTGCTTTTTCAATCGCTAAGCGTAATGGTGCCAGATTTTGTGGTAACTCATTAGCCGTTAATGAAGTTTGTACTGCCATCATACCACATCCAATATCCACCCCAACCGCAGCAGGGATAATGGCGCCAATAGTTGGAATCACACTACCAATAGTTGAACCTTTACCAACATGAACATCGGGCATAACTGCAATATGACTAAAAATAAAAGGCAACTGCGCTGTTTTTAATAATTGCTCTTTAGCTTCAGGCTCTACCGGCACACCTTTAGTCCACATTTTTACCGGTAATGAATTTTCGGTTTTTAATACTTCATACTGAATCATTTTTATTTTCCTTTTTAATCCCGTGCAGATTTAATCTACACGGGTTGTTATTTCTATTTTGCTTGAATATTTACTAGACCATGTAACACTTGATCTAGTCCACCCACTACCGAGATTTTATCGATACGTTCAGCGATACGTTCTAAGGTTTCCATCTCTTTTAAACGTAATGCGACTGGGTTATTTTCCATCACTTTGGCGGTGTTCAATAATGAGCGCGTAGCGGATGTTTCTTCCCGACGGCGAATCACATTTGCTTGAGCTGATTTTTCAGCTTCAACAACTTGCGATAAGATTGCTTTCATATCGCCTGGTAAAATAATATCTTTTACGCCAAGTGACACCGTTTCTAAACCAAAGCCTTGTAAACGTTCTTTAATATGTTTGGTCACCACTTCATCGATGATATTTTTATTCTCCAATAACTCATCAAGTGTCCGTGTACCAATGGCTTCACGTAATCCAAACTGTAATTCACGATATAATAACTCCGCTGGACATGCCGTTTTTTCAAAGGCGGTTAATACGTTAGTATAGTGCCAGTTGGCGACTAAGTTTATCCGTAAGCTTACTTTATCTTTGGTTAAGATCTCTTGTCCTGCAACGTCTAATGCTTGTAGCCGAGTATCGACTATATCAACCGATATTTCACGGTTAAAACGCCAATAGGCAGTAATTCCAGCGGTTAATAGTTGCTCAATGTGACCATTCACTTTTAATACACCAACATGGTAAGCAGGTACTTGGGCAATCAATATACTGTTATCACCAACCACTTCTTTTTGGCGTAATTTTGGTTGTAGTAACTGTTGAACAATCTCACCACTTAACGTATAACCTTGATTTAAATCAACCGTAACCATATGTTGTTTATGGCTATTTTGCCAATAAAGGCGTTTAGTTCCTGGTGACAATATTTCGACCAATAGATCGTTTTCATAACGTAGACCAGCCTGATTGGCGCCAACTTCCATCTGTAAACAAAACTGTGTCAGTTGTTCTGGTATACGCTGTTCAATCGCATCAGCAATACGCTCATCAATGTGGTTTTCCCGTAAGTTAAATTTACCTAATACAATAGTATGTTTAAATTGGCAATAACCGACTATCGATTCTGGTGCAATAATTTGTATCAATTGATTATCCACAAATAAGGTACCAATTTGCTCATGTATAAAATAATGTAGTATCAATTTTTCAATATTTACAATAGCGTTATTACTATTTTTAGCTTCTATCAATTCTTGCGCGATATCAGTTGGCAATGCATAACCATGTTGTAGAGCCACTTTTTTGATCGCGTGCGCTTTGTAACTTTTCCAATATAGGCATTTAGTGGCCGGTAAAATCACTTCCACCAACTTTTGTTCTTCATAACGTAAGGCAATTTCGTTTTCTGTTACAACCACTAAATAGCAATGTTGGTTAATGATTTCCGGATAGAAGTTGATTAACTGTTCGGCCATATTAACTTCAATTTTTGGCGTCGCTAAGTTTATCAATTGGTAACCAATAGTATTTAATGGATTAAATATTCGATGTATACCCGCGGTTAATACTTTTTCAATTTCATTATTTTTATACAGTACCGCGATCTCATTTTTTTTAACTTTAATTGTTTTTAACATTTTGCTTTTCCTTTCTAGCACAATCAGCAACCGTATTTAGCACAATTGAAACGGGCTAAGTAACGAAATCGTAGGGGGAAGGTTAAAAGCAATAAGACAAATAACGCAACGCTTATTGGTATTTAACATTCTGCCTATAATCCAGTTTTTTTACCTTGCTAAATATAAATAACTTAACAAGTTAACCGGTTTAAACTGGTGGATAAGTTTGAAGTGCGAC
The DNA here is from genome assembly GCF_001690195.1 of Gilliamella sp. wkB108. Lineage (GTDB taxonomy): Bacteria > Pseudomonadota > Gammaproteobacteria > Enterobacterales > Orbaceae > Gilliamella > Gilliamella apicola_L. The sequence continues at coordinate 10,684 of NZ_LZGM01000125.1, forward strand.
TGCTTTTACTCTTCACTTATCCAACACGGTCACTGACTGTGTTTATTACTACTTTTTGTATTTAGGTTTTGAAACAGGACTCGAACCTGTTACCAATCGAGTGATAATCGATTGCTCTAACCAAATGAGCTATTCAAAAATTTGCTTTTACACAGCAACCTAATCACACGTTAAGGCATACATGTTGATAATCTTCAGAACTTTTATCCTTATGATAAATTCATAAAGTATTCGCTATGCACCTTGCTGTTATAAAAAACAGCGTCTGTTTGCTTAGGTATAATAAATATTGCGAAAAGCGTGCCAATAAATAAA
>NZ_LZGM01000126.1 GCF_001690195.1 Gilliamella sp. wkB108
CCAGTTCATCGAGATAAACTGGTGGCGGAAATGTTAAGCAAATTTGATTTATCTCTTTATCAATTATGTCTATATTCTCATTAACCGTTGGATTTTTTTCTGCAAGGGATACTAGCTTTTGAGATAAAATATCGTGGTAATAACGATAGGAATCCAAAATACACATAGTACTACTATATTCGTTTTGATAACAAGTTTTTAGCTTGTCAGTTTTAAACACCGATGAAGAGGATTGGTTTAGTACTTTAAATTGATCTGGATAAATAATTTGATATTGGTAAGAATCATTGATTAATAATTTTTTTAGTTTAAATTGTAAATTCTCCTTATCAATTTGATAATGTTTCCAAAATATAAACTCAGTACGAAAGCCTAAATCTTTTATTTGTGATAAATAAATATCACCATTAGGACTAATATAATACTCATTAATACCTAACCAATAAGTATTGTGAGTATTATAAAAATGACTAGCTAAAATAATTTTATCTTTGATGTCCTGTTTATACATTAATGATAACTCTATTTCAGCTACAATAATATTTTGAGGATGAGCTCCTTGATTATCGATGTATTTATATTTTTTTTTATTTAAAACCAGTTTTAAATCTTCATCAGTATATATAACTGTGTTTTTATGGATTATGTCGTATAAATCATTAAAATCTGTTTCTATCGAGTTTGGAGGGCAATTTTCTTCTTTTCTAGTATTAATAAAC
>NZ_LZGM01000127.1 GCF_001690195.1 Gilliamella sp. wkB108
GTGGTAAATCCTACCGCTTCTAACCAGTTGCCTTTAAGATGCAGTGCAGGGTGTTTGCTGTAATGAGTGCAAGCCTGTGTAGTTTTAGGTTCGTGGCGGACGCTGATGTAACCAACAGTGTAATGACGTTTCGACGTCTCTCGCAGGGTTTTACTGGTGGTTTTGGTTTTGGCTGTTTTTGCCGTAGAATGGACGTTAGTCATGATAACTACTCCTTAGTTGCTAGTTGTTGTGATTAGCAGATTGGTTGTGGTCGCACACAGCCAGTCTGCGTTTAAACAATTAATCGCTATTTATCAACAGGCAGCAATGCCGATTCAACTCGATTTTTAACAATAACCGCATCAATTAATTTAATGACAGTCTCTTGCTCTTCTTGAGGACAGTTGGTTAATGCCTTAAATCTTTCAAATAACCGCGTATTACTCATTGTTGAATGTTCGTCATACGTTCCTATTAATAAATAATCAATGGATGTAGTAAAGAGTTCAGCAAGCAATATCAGTTTATCCGCAGGGGGAATATGCATACCTGACTCATACTTGTTGTACTGTGAAAGCTGTAATCCCAGTTTAGCAGCTACTTCTTGCCGGAAAGGGAACTAAGGTAGTTACAATAGCAAAAGGTCAGGATGCAGGTAAAACTAAACCAGGATCAAATTGGAAATATGAAGAAGGAGAGTATAATCAAAAACCTACTGATACGATTAATGTTGAAGCACCAAAGGAAATAAGTTATGGTAATGATTCTAATGCCGGAAAGGGGACGGGACAACAATTAGTATCTGATAATTTTGTTTCAGATGTGACCTCACACAATAAACAAATTGGACAATTAAATGCAAGTAGAACAGGTATTTCAGGCGCACATAATCAAGATGCATTTTTAGAATCAATTGAAATGACAGGCGCTCAAATTGTTGGTCCTAAATATACAGATGCTCGTTTTCCTGGTTTAATTGAATATGAATATCAACTTCCAAAGAAAGTTGTCAATGGACCAAATGCAGGTGCATTTGATGGATTTAAAAAAGTTGAAAAGAAAACGACTTATGACCCTAGTATTTTATCTGATACTAAAGTTGCGGATATGTCAAATAGAGCTGCAAAACAAGCGGAAAATTATTTTAGAAATAATCCAAAGGAAAGAGAATATTCTATAAAAGTTGATGGATATTGGTTCACGGTTACAAAAGATCGAAATACAGGTAAAATAAGTAATGCATTTATAACTATTCCTAATAGGAACATAAAATGAATCATAATTTAAAATGGTTAAATAAAATAGAAAAAGAAATAGAAGAACAAAGTGGTGATGATTTATTTTACTTGATCGAAACAATGTATAAAGAACATAAAATGAATTTTCTACAATTTATTTATGATGCATCACGAGGAGTTGGTTGTATTGTTCATGAAGGATTAGAGTATGTTTTAGATCAGGATCTAGATGATTCAAAAGAATTTGATGAGGTATCTTTTTTGGTTGGAGATTATGAAAGCTCTACAATATCTCCTCAAAAATTTGTTGAGCTTATGCAGATAATATCTAATAGTTATATAGAAGCACATCCTAATGAAAAAGATTCAATAGAATTTTATATGAATAAATTAAGAGAACGTTATTCAAAATAAGAGATAAATCGCCACATAGTAGTAGGGAAAATCAACCATTTATTTTTAAACTTGCAAATCAAGTTCCACAATCAACTTGCCCTGTTCAATCTTAATGATAACAGGGCAGCCTACATAAAAGCCGAATTGCTCCAGCCACTTGCCTTTAATGGTCAGTTGTGGTCTGGGGTTGGGTTTTTTACCTTGTGGCATGTAACCGACGGTATAAAATCGCTCAGTGGGTTGTGGTGCCGGTGCTTTGTCTGTGGTTGATTTTAGCGTAGAATGAGTTTTAGCTAGCAGTTTAATCTGCTTCTTGCCTTAAAAAGGCATCCAAAAATATCTTAATCATGGTTTTTCTTCTTCCGGTAACGTCTTAATATCCTGAAATAACTTTAAAAATTCCCGGTTTTCAAATTTTATTTTAATCGTTTTGATAAGATTAAACGGTATAGACTCCTGAATTATTTTTACATCATTAATGCACACAAATCACCCATTCAGCGATATCGGAAGGCGAATTAATCGTTCGTGATAAAGAGGGGCAAAAACAAGATATCAATGAACTAAGTCATGATACCGATAATGCACATCAAAAACTCAAGCCAATTTTTGACAAAGAGAAAGAGCAACGAAAACAAGATATCGTAACGGGGCTGAAAGATTTAGCAGCACAAGTAAAACAACTGGAGAAAGACCTTAACAAGGATGCGGGTAAGGACTCAACTAAAGGCAAGATGGGTAATGACTTTAGTAAAGGAGTAGATTCAGCGGTAGCGATAGTGACCGGAATTATCACAGGCGATATAACCGGCGGATTAGCAGGAGCAAGCGCGCCATGGATAGCAACAGAGATAAAAAAACAAGCAGGTGATAATGAGACAGCGAGATTAGTGGCACATACAATACTAGGAGCGGTGGTAGCGGAGCTACAAGGTCACTCAGGAGTAGTAGGTGGAGCG
>NZ_LZGM01000128.1 GCF_001690195.1 Gilliamella sp. wkB108
GTGGTAAATCCTACCGCTTCTAACCAGTTGCCTTTAAGATGCAGTGCAGGGTGTTTGCTGTAATGAGTGCAAGCCTGTGTAGTTTTAGGTTCGTGGCGGACGCTGATGTAACCAACAGTGTAATGACGTTTCGACGTCTCTCGCAGGGTTTTACTGGTGGTTTTGGTTTTGGCTGTTTTTGCCGTAGAATGGACGTTAGTCATGATAACTACTCCTTAGTTGCTAGTTGTTGTGATTAGCAGATTGGTTGTGGTCGCACACAGCCAGTCTGCGTTTAAACAATTAATCGCTATTTATCAACAGGCAGCAATGCCGATTCAACTCGATTTTTAACAATAACCGCATCAATTAATTTAATGACAGTCTCTTGCTCTTCTTGAGGACAGTTGGTTAATGCCTTAAATCTTTCAAATAACCGCGTATTACTCATTGTTGAATGTTCGTCATACGTTCCTATTAATAAATAATCAATGGATGTAGTAAAGAGTTCAGCAAGCAATATCAGTTTATCCGCAGGGGGAATATGCATACCTGACTCATACTTGTTGTACTGTGAAAGCTGTAATCCCAGTTTAGCAGCTACTTCTTGCCGGAAAGGGAACTAAGGTAGTTACAATAGCAAAAGGTCAGGATGCAGGTAAAACTAAACCAGGATCAAATTGGAAATATGAAGAAGGAGAGTATAATCAAAAACCTACTGATACGATTAATGTTGAAGCACCAAAGGAAATAAGTTATGGTAATGATTCTAATGCCGGAAAGGGGACGAATAGTACATCATCCAGCCCAATTATTAACCCTGCTACAAATAAAGTTGTTACTGAACACACCATTGTACCATCAGGGAAAGCTCCACAAACCTCAACGCCAAACTCAATTTATGAAGTATCGAGAGCAGATGGTTCTAGAAGTGTTACTTATTATGATGCAAATGGTCGAACTTTTTCTCGTGAAGACTATGGACAAATTCATCCACACGGACAAATGGGGCTAGGTTCTGACGGAAGAGTAGTTCCTCATGAACATAGAATCACATATAATGATAAAGGATTTGTAACAGGTAGATACTATAGAAAACTAGACTACAATGGAAAACCTATCGGTGATTGGATTAAGGAGAAATAAATGAATAATTATATTTTAGGTTATCTTTCAGGGATTAATTATAACAATAGTAAATCAATATTAAAAAAGATAGCGATTAAATATGGTATTGGTTTAAAGGAAATTTTACCAGAACAATTGTTTCAATTTACAGATAGATATCTACCAAATAAGAATGACAATAATTTTATTTTTTCAATGAGTGATTGTCCTGATTGTGAAGAAGCTGATTATTTAATTGATTATTTGAATTATGATCCAGAGATGCAAAGTAAATTTCCTCCATTGGGAATAGATCGTTTACAAATTTTAATCAGTATATTAAAAGACATGATTATTCAAACAAAATGTTCAAAACTTGTGATATCCTTGACTGACTCAGGCTATATTTATTCTTATAAAGTCATAAAATTTGATGAACTATCAAAAACATTACTTTCAGATTTTGAACTAAACCAAGGTGCGCCTGACACACTTTATGAAATTATATGTTAACAAATTCCTTTTTTAATAAATTAAGCTCAACCACCAACTTGCCCTGTTCAATCTTAATGATAACAGGGCAGCCTACATAAAAGCCGAATTGCTCCAACCATCTACCCTTAATGGTCAGTTGAGGTCTGGGGTTGGGCTTTGTGCCTTGTGGCACATAACCGACGGTATAAAATCGCTCATTGGGTTGTAGTGCCAGTGCTTTGTCTGTGGTTGATTTTAGCGTAGAATGAGTTTTAGCTAGCAGTTTAATCTGCTTCTTGCCTTAAAAAGGCATCCAAAAATATCTTCATCATGGTTTTCTTCTTCCGGTAATGTATTAATATTCTGAAATAACTTTAAAAATTCCCGGTTTTCAAATTTTACTTTAATCGTTTTGATAAGATTAAACGGTATAGACTCCTGAATTATTTTTACATCATTAAAGCACACAAATCACCCACTCGGCGATATCGGAAGGCGAATTAATCGTTCGTGATAAAGAGGGGCAAAAACAAGATATCAATGAACTAAGTCATGATACCGATAATGCGCATCAAAAACTCAAACCAATTTTTGACAAAGAGAAAGAGCAACGAAAACAAGATATCGTAACGGGGCTGAAAGATTTAGCAGCACAAGTAAAACAACTGGAGAAAGACCTTAACAAGGATGCGGGTAAGGACTCACCATAGCAAGTATGGGAGGAGATGAAAGTGATATAACAACAGGAGTGAATAGTAGTAAAAATGCGGTTGAGAATAATGGTTTAGGTTGGGGTGACGGTGGAAATGCATTACCTGTTCCTGTCGGAAGTGGTACTATTGAAAAAGTAAGTCTCACTAACGAAGTTTATAAAGAACTATATGAAAAATGTGGTTCTAATTGTACAGATGAAGAAATTGAAAACGCCTTAAAAGAAGCAGGATTAATTAGTCGTGATAAATTATCTGAAGAAGCTAAAGAGAAATTAAGGTCTCTAGGATATAACATTCCTTTTGCTGGTTTGGTTTATGGTATAAGTGATAGTAACAAGGAAAATAATATTACTCCTACATTAGAAGCAACTCTTACACAAATTAGATTAAATTGGATTTTATATTTAAGTGGACAGCCATTAGAACCATTAACTATAGATAAAATGATAGAAACATCAACTGAGGGTAGAAAAACAAGTGGCAGATCAATACCATATGAAAGATTTGGTGGAAGTTCTCAAGCTAATTTTGATTTTGATAGTTTAAAGCCTACAAACATTAAAAATATTGATGGAGGACGAATGGGAACTTTGCCTGACGGAAGAACTATTATTGTTAGAACGAAAAGCACAGACGGACGCCCAACATTAGAAATTCAAAAAAAATCAGAGTCAGGTAAAGTTACTTCTGCAACTAAATTCCGCTATGATAAATGGGAGTAAAAAATATGGAAGAAATATACCATAAGAAAAATATTAATTATGTATTTGGAAGAGAGTTATTTGTGGATAAAATTGAATATAATGATTATGAACTAAAAATTTTTTTAGATAATGAAAATATAAAACTACAATTATTTTTTACATATATATTTTCTTTTAGAATAATTGATGAAGGATGTTTTTTAAAAACATTAAATGAACAAAATTTAACCATAGGTTTGTATTGTAGTTGTAAATCAAATTATTTATCTTGGTTTCATGAACAAAGTTCAAATATCTATTTAGATGACCCACAGTTAAAACATTATGTATTAGCCACTCAGAATGAAATTATTGAAATAATCACGCAATGGGAGCCTGATTTAAAGATACTATAAATATTGGGTAGTAAAGGATTTGAGAAATTCAAATCCGATGTGGGATCTCATGCGAGTATTGCCAAGCAAAACGGTGCTTCTTTTGAAGTGCATTCTAACACACCTATCCCTCAGCATGTTAAAGATTGGTTAACATCGAAGAACATACCGTTTAAGGAATATTAATATGGGAATGCAAGTCAGCATAGATATAAATTTTGCACAAGAATATTCTCCTAAAGAGATATTAAAGTGCCTAATAAATAATGGCTGGAATATTTATTATCAAAACATAGTTACTTATCTATCGTCAAAAGATATTGATGATTATGACTGGCTGAATATGGACATGAATCTGTTTAATTTAGATGAGTTTATAAACTCTCATAATATTATGAATAAAATCGGTATAGTGATGGTTTATGATAATGAATCAGGAGGTAATTTATTAATTTACCCTAGCTATTTATCTATGTCATTGTCAATAAATCGTCAGTATTTATCTGGGAAAGATATTCCAGATTTTAATTGGTATCTAGATAGAATGAGTGGTTTTTTAAGAAATATAAAACTATCTAGCATACAATGTGAAACCATCTACTAATGAATAACCCCCGCCTAACTAGCGGGGGAGCTTTTATTATTTTTTAGAATTGTATCGCAAGTTCAATAATCAATTTGCCTTGTTCAATCCTAATGATAACAGGGCTGCCTACATAAAACCCTATCTGTTCCAGCCACCTGCCCTTAATGGTCAGTTGTGGTTTGGGGTTGGGTTTTGTGCCTTGTGGTGCTGGTGCTTTGTCTGTGGTTGATTTTAGCTTAGAATGAGTTTTAGCTAACAGTTTAATCTGCTTCTTGCCTTAAAAAGGCATCCAAAATATCTTCATCATGGTTTTTTTTCTTCCGGTAATGTCTCAATCTCCTGAAACAGTTTTTAAAACTCATGGCTTTCAAATTTGACTTTAGCCGACCTAAATTCAACATCTAAGTGCGAATCGAGTTAGTAAAAGGCTTGATAAGGTGTTTTATACTTGAGCCTTTTTCTTGGACGATGATTAAGTCGATTTTCAACCGCTTTAATCTCTTCATCACTGATGCTATCAAATACCATTCTCTTTGGAAAGTATTGTCTGATTAATCCATTTAAATTCTCATTACTTCCTCTTTCCCATGAGCTATACGGATGAGCAAAATAGTATTGGCAATCTAAGGCTCTTGCTATCGCTTTATGCTCCGCAAATTCCAGACCATTATCAGAGGTTATCGTCTTAACTCTATGTTTTATATTTGTTAATAAACTAATTATTGCCTTCTTTACCTCTTCTGCTGTTTTTCGCTCAACTTTTTTTATTAAGGCTAATCCTGTTTTACGTTCAACTATTGTGACTAATGCCTGCTTTCGATTACCACCTATAATC
>NZ_LZGM01000129.1 GCF_001690195.1 Gilliamella sp. wkB108
GATTTAACAACTATATGATTTATTGGCTTATTAATTTTACTTTTACAGTCTATATTATTTCTGCAATAAAAGTTATAAAAGATAATATTACTTTCTTATATAAAGAAAGATGTTAATATAATTACCTAACTTAGGCTAAGCTTTTTGCATATTAACTAATTAATAAATATGAAAAAAAATGAATTAAAATCAAAGATTGCTTATGAAACCATTGAAGAAATGATCACCTTTCAGGAGCTAATCCCGGGAGGAATGTACTCTGAATCTAAACTTATTGAAATCACAGAGTTAGGACGAAGTCCTATTCGAGAAGCTTTACAAAGGCTTGTTGTCGATAAAATGGTTGAAATCTTTCCATCAAAAGGCATTCTTATCACACCTATTTCGGTTGAATCGCAAGTCAGATTATTAGAGGTAAGGCGGAATGTCGGTGAATTTGCAATGAAATTAGCGGCCATTAGAGCGACACATAATGATAAAAGTGAAATGCAAACAATCATTGATGAATTACTTCAGATTAAACAAATTGCGCAAGCTAAACAATTGGTTAAATTACTAAAAAAAACGCATGCAATAACCGTTATCGCGACTAAAAATGAATTTGTAGACTCAGTTTTATCACCATTACAAGGTTTATCGAGACGTTTTTGGGTTGCCCATTTAAATCATCGAGATGCTGAACTTAAAAAGGTTGCGGAACTTTATTTAAATAAACTAAAAGCGATATGTCAAAATAATGTAGAAGGGACGATTAAAGCATCGTTAGAAATTAATGATTATTTTACTAATTATACTCATCAAGTTCTAACGAGTCTTACTCCAAAGTTATAATTAAACGGTTTTCGTAGTTTAATTATGATTAAACATCATAACTTAATTATTTAATAAAGAATCAACACTTTTTTGACGGATGAAAAGCAGCAAAACAAAAGTTCCAAAAACCGCGATTAGACTTGAAAGTATAAATGCTGATTGATAACCACCGCCATATTGAATCAAAAAACCGGTAATACTTGGCGATAAAATACCAGCTAAGTTTGCTAATAAATGAACAAAACCACCGGTAGAGCCTATTCTTACTGAAGGGACAATATATTGTAGCAATGACCAACATGCTTGTGGAACCATGTAACCAAATAAACATGCAATTGTTATAAAACTCACTGCACTAAAGGTACTTGAAGCGTATGCTGTTAACAATACACAGGTAGCGGCAACAATAAGTCCGGTAAAAATGACAATCTTTCGAGAAAGAATAAAATTATTGGTTTTTGTATAAATATTATCTGTAATTACTCCACCTAATATAAAGCCAATTGCTGCACCCAACCAAGGTAATACGCCTATTACGCTCATACTTTTAATATCTAAATGTTGATAATCAGTTAAATAACTAGGTAACCAAGATAAAAAGAAAAATTGAATGTAATTAAAACAGAAAAATGAAACGGCAACGCCAATTACAGGTAACGATAAAATGTAATAGAATATAGATTTCTGATTCTTATTTCCATTACTAATATTATCGGAGTTTTTTATATCTGCAGCGGGTCTTTCAGTAATAATCAAGTCTGTTTCCTCTTGACTAACCTTATTACTCAATTCTGGTTTATCTCTAAAAAACGTCACCCAGGCTAAAACCCAAAATAATCCTAACAATGCTATGACAATAAAAGCAATTCTCCAACCTAAATAAAGTCCTACAAAACCAACAATAGGGGCAGCTAATGCAGCGCCTAAAGGTTGTCCTGCATTGACAAAACCAACTGCTCTACCTATCTCTTTTTTCGGAAACCAATTTGAGATAGATTTATTGGTCGTTGTTCCCATTGGTCCTTCACCAATACCGAAAATTACTCTCACGATTAATAATTGATAAAAAGAGGTAACAAGGGCTGTTGCGCCACAAAAGATTGACCATGTGCCTGCTGCCCAAGCATAAGTTTTTTTCGGACCATACCTATCGGCACACCACCCACCAATAAAACAAAACAGGCAATAACCAATGAAAAAAACACTGAATAAAATACCCATTTGGGCATCGTCAAAAACTAATTCTTTTTTAATTAATGGCGCCATGACGGCAAGAGCAGAACGATCTAAATAATTAAGCATTCCAGCTAAAAATAATAAAATAGCAATGAACCAACGATATTTTTTAGTAAACATAATTAAATCTCCATTTTAATGGTTATACTCAATTTTTTTATATTGAATAATGTATCTTTCAAATACCTCTTTATTTGGTTCAAACCCCAATCCTGAGGTATCAGCTAGTGTCAATTTTGGTTTAAATTCCATTTGTGGATACAGTAAATCGTTCCACTGTATATACGGGGCTTCTAATTTAATGTTGTCATCTAGAAGTGAAAGGATATGCGCGGTGGCAAGTAATCCAGCACCATAATAAAAGCAATGAGGGGATACCTTTATTGAATACATTTTGGCTAAATCGATAACATCTAACATTGCGGTGATACCACCGACTTTTGCCACACTCGGCTGAGCTATATCAATAGCATGGTTTATAAAGTGTTGTTCAAAACCTTGTACACCATCAACATTTTCACCCGCCGCAATAGGAATACCGATTTTTCTCAAATTAGCTAATTTTAAAACATCATTAGGTGGAAAAATGGGTTCTTCAAGCCAAGTTAGATTAGCTGATTGAAGTAAATAGGCTTGTTTAATCGCTTCCTGCTCACTCCATGGACAATTGACATCGACCATTAATGGAAAATCTTCAGGTAATACTGATCTTGCTTTTTGTGTATCTTTAACATCAATTTCATGCAATTTAATTGCTTTAAATCCTTCGTGATAAGCACGTAATACATGCTCATCAATTTTATTACCATAACTAACCAAACTAGCATATACATCAAATTCGGTTCGCTTTCCGCCTAAGAGTTGATATAAAGGTTTATGGTGTAATTTTCCGACTAAATCCCATAACGCAATATCCACTCCTGATAATGCAAACATTACCGGACCTCCACTACCAAATGGATGAAAAGCATATTTGGCTTGATGGATAAGATCGCGGATTTGTGTTATATCTTCAGGTACTTTTTTTCCTAAAAAAAACCGTCCGACAATGGTTTCTAACGCATTAAAAGTAACGGGATTTATTGCATGTCCAAAACTCTCACCCCAACCGATTAAACCATTGTTGGTAGTTAGTTTTACCAGTAATGATTCCATTTTTTTCAATTCAGGATTAGCTGCATTATAAATTTCTTGTGCACTAAGATTAGAAGTGCATATATCTCTATTTGCATGAAAAGGAATTGCTAACCTATATATTTCAATTTTTTCTATTATCATTCTCGCCTCCGTACTAATATATATAAAATATATATCCAATATATTGGACGTATATTAATTGACGCGTGAGAAAGTACAATGATCAAAATTTGAAATATTAGAGAGAGATCACAAAAATAATTTATAGCAATAATTTTAGAAATTTAATCAAGTTGATTTTCCCAAGTTATTTGGGCTTTAGAAGATAAGTAATGCCAATATTTAGCGTATTGGCATTATTCACAAAGAATTAAAATAAATTAATCAATTTTCTGAAAATTTATTTTTAGGCGGTAATGGGGCTAAATAACCAATTAAAAGCATTAATAATGCAACACCTATAAACACAAATGCACGTAATAAACCATCAAGTTCAACACTATCAACAAAAACTAATTTAGCGACAATAAAACTCTGTAAAATAACGCCGGCGTACCATAGTTTACGAAGTAAATAGTGATGGGCTATTACGACCAGTATAACGGCGGTTAATGTCCAAATTAGTGATAAGACTACTTGAATAATGTTAGTATGCCATAATGAGTACAATGACCAGTTAATATTTAACCACTGGCTCAAACATCTTAATATTATGCTGTTTGCCCATAAACATATCAACGCGATTAATACGGTATTAAAAATGGTTGTTACTAATTCTTGGTTATTTTTGGTCACTGTTGAGCAATTATTGAAATATCCGGTAGCCCATTTCAGCCAGATAGCAAGCATCATCCAAGCAAAAATAGCACTTTCTTCTAGTGGATTAAGTAATGGAATATAGTGCCAATAAATAATTTGACCACTCATAATGATGCCAATTACTAATGAATAAGACAAATAAGTGACAATAGGGAATAATCCTAGTAACCAGTATGATTTGATTAAGGACACATTAACAATCAATCGTTGTTTAATTAAAAGATAAAATAATAAAATAATGCTACTGGCAAACGCGGTCAATAAACTAAACTCAACCGTATACATTCCCCATGGTAACAGATCTAATAACGCGCTTACTTCATTAAATAGCCAGGCTATTATTATCCAGAACAAACTGATATGTAATATAAAAAAGAGTCGTTTTGATAATTGGGTAAACAGCATTTTAACTTTATGTAGATAAAAATAGGCAGAAACAAAAGCAATTGGCCAAACAATGCTCCATAACCCAAGGTTTTTTATACTGTAATATAAATTTTCACTATTATTTAAGATTGCTAATAACAGTACTGGCCAGAGGGTAAGGGGAGCATAACAAAGCAGATCCCATTTTAATTTTCGACCTATGTAATACCATAACCACACCGAGATAATAAAACAGAGAATAATTGGTTGTGTGTTAGGTGTTGTCTCCATAGTTTGATAAATACTAAATAAGATCCAATTTTCCCATACTATACTGGCAAGCACAAAAAATAAGATTTTAAAGATCATTGCTGAAGTATTATGTACATGACGATAGTAGTGCCATAGACAAGCACTAAATAGTAAAATAACACTCATAATACCAAACAGAATAATCAGTGAGTTAGTTTCAACATAATAGAGCGGTAATGAAATAACACCAGAAATCACCCCAAGTAACGTAATGAGAACTCCGAACCATGCAAAACGATATTGTTTTTGGCTAAGCATTACCCAACTTAAAGTAGTGCCTTCAAATAACCAAATTAAAGCGGTCCAGTTTGCGGTAAAGGCGAGAGGTATGGATAAACTGCTAAATCCAATTCCAATAGCCAGACCAAATAAAGAGGTCGTTTTAGCTGTTGTTCGCCATGCATATAAAGTGATAAAGGCGCCAATTATATAAAATAACCCAAATCCTAAGGCCGAAAAAGCAGGACCAAATTCCCACTGTTTAGTAATTGAATATTGTAAAGCAAAACCTGAAAGAGGCACGCCAAAGAGTAAAATCAAATCGATTGGGTATTGATAATGTTCCTTCTTTATACTACGAATGGAAAGTAATACCGCTAAAATACCGTAAATTAACAAATTGGCGAGAATGAAAATTTGGCACTCAGTATAAAACGCTGGTTGATAAGATGCCTTACCCCATAATAACGACACAATAAAGGTAAATAAGAAACCGATAAGGTTAAGTAAGCGCCAAGATTGCCAGTTACTAATCACTAAAATCGCACTTGAAAGCATTAAATAATAACTAAATAGAGCAATATGATTACCAGAACCGGTTGATAATAAAATTGGGGCTAAATAACCGCCAACACTAGCGATAATAGCCATAATCATAGTGTGTTGTAATATGGCAAATAAAACACTTGTACTACAAATAACGACTAATAAAGCAAAGGCTAATAACAAAGGTACCAGATCATAAAGTTTGAATGCAGCAAATATGGTCAGATATAAAACACCAATAGCACCACCTTGGAGTATTAAAGCATAAAGTGGCTTTTTATTACGTAGTCGCCAACCGATGCTTAACAAAGCAATACCTAAAACTAAGGATCCTAGAACTCGTAATTCAGGTGACAATAAGCCATGTTCAATACTATATTTAAACAGATAAGAGAGGCCAAAGAATAAAATAATAATGGCAACTTTAGCTACAAGGTTACCTTTAAGTAACCAACTAATAAAACGATTGGCAGTTTGATCTGATTTTGTAGATGATATTTTTTGTGGTTGATCAAAAACATCATTTGCTTGTTGCGGTAATTGAGGAGATTCATCAACTGGGTTGCTATTAGAATTAAGTTCAGTTATCGGTTGTTCTGGTATATTTGGTGTTGTGGTTGTTATCTCGTTACTTTGTGAACTATTTTGATGTAAAGATTGTTGGTGATTTAAAATTTCAGGACCAATATTATGATTGGTTTCTGATTTATCTGAAAAATGAACTTTATTTGATTCTAATTGGTTAACTTTTTTTTGCAATTCAGTTAACTGAATTTGCAAAACAGTAATATCCCTTTTGATATTGGATAAAACTATAATTGCCACAAATACGGCGATTACCATGATTAGAAAAAGTAAATCCATTGTTTTTCTCGTATTGTTTTATTAGTTATTATTTATACAATTTATGATTCTAATACATAATTAATAAAGACACCTAAGTATATTTTTACTTTTAAACAATTTTAAAATGAAGTGTTTTTTAAAATTTATACTGAAACGTTATTCTCTTTGGGAATATCTTTACAAAATTGCTAGTCGTTTTTAAGATAGCCACAGCAGCTACTTTCTTTTATAATACAGCCCTGTTTTACTTATTTTTGGCTTAAAAAGAGTAACTTACATGAAAATTTTAGCTGGTTCTTCTGCTTTATCAACATTCCGTATTAATAAACTCCTATCTATTTGTTGTGAAAAATCCATTCCTATTAGTAATATTGATGCACAATATATGCACTTTGTTGATTTAAAGAGCGAGTTGACAGCTCCTCAACAAGTCATTCTTGAAAAATTACTGCAATATGGTCCTAATATTTCGCAAAAAAATGATGAAAATAACATTAACAAACAACTCTTTTTAGTCACACCTAGAGTAGGAACCATTTCACCTTGGTCATCAAAAGCCACAGATATAGCTCACAATTGTGGATTAAACCAAATTCACCGTATTGAACGTGGCATCGCTTATTATATTCAAACCCATTCACCACTAACCAAACAACAAATAATGGAATTTGAAAGTATTATTCATGACCGCATGATGGAAATGGTATTAACACGTTTTGATCAAGCTGAACAATTATTTAACGCTGAACAACCAAAACCTGTCACAATAATTGATTTATTAGGACAAGGTCGTCAGGCATTAGAAGAAGCTAATTTAAAATTAGGCCTAGCACTAGCACCAGATGAAATAGATTATTTAGTTGATAATTTTAATAAATTAAATCGCAATCCAACTGATGTTGAGCTTTACATGTTTGCCCAAGCAAACTCTGAGCATTGTCGCCATAAAATTTTTAATGCTGATTGGATTATCGATGGAAAAAAACAGCCCAAATCATTATTTAAAATGATTAAAAATACGTTTACTGTCACTCCTGATTATGTCTCTTCTGCTTACAAAGATAATGCAGCTGTCATGGATGGTTCTGAAATAGGTCGTTTTTTTGCTGATAATGATAATGGTATTTATCGCTATCATCAGGAATATGCTGATATTTTAATGAAAGTTGAAACTCATAATCACCCAACAGCTATTTCGCCTTGGCCGGGAGCGGCGACGGGTAGTGGTGGTGAAATTCGTGATGAGGGTGCGACAGGGAGAGGAGCTAAACCTAAAGCTGGATTAGTAGGATTTTCAGTTTCAAATTTACGCATCCCCAACTTTGAACAGCCATGGGAACAGGATTTTGGTAAACCTGATCGAATAGTGAGTGCCTTTGACATTATGATGGAAGGGCCTCTGGGCGGAGCAGCATTTAATAATGAATTTGGTCGCCCGGCATTACTTGGTTATTTTCGAACCTATGAAGAAAAAGTAAATAGCCATAATGGTGAAGAGCTTCGGGGTTATCACAAACCAATAATGCTTGCCGGTGGTATAGGTAACATCCGCCGTGAACATATTAAAAAAAGTGAATTCCCTGCCGGCTCTAAACTGGTTGTTTTAGGTGGTCCGGCTATGAATATTGGATTAGGTGGTGGAGCTGCATCATCAATGACATCTGGGCAATCGGATGCCGATCTTGATTTTGCCTCAGTACAACGTGACAATCCAGAAATGGAACGTCGCTGTCAGGAAGTGATTGATCGTTGTTGGCAAATGGGTGATAACAATCCAATATTATTTATTCATGATGTGGGGGCCGGCGGTTTATCCAATGCCATGCCTGAATTGGTCAATGACGGTGGATGTGGTGGTCAGTTTGAATTACGTAACATATTGACCGATGAACCTGGAATGTCACCATTGGAAATTTGGTGTAATGAATCACAAGAACGTTATGTACTTGCGATTCACCCAGATCGTATAGAATTATTTGCTAAACTCTGTCAACGTGAACGAACCCCTTATGCGGTTATTGGACAAGCAACGGTAAATAAAACGGTGACTTTACATGATGCCCATTTTAATAATAATCCAATTGATCTGCCACTTGATGTATTACTTGGTAAAACGCCGAAAATGTTACGTGAAGTAAAAACACAACAGGCACGTGGCGATAATTTTTCAACCAATGAAATTAATCTATATGACGCTGTTAAACGTGTTTTACACTTGCCAACGGTTGCTGAAAAAACCTTTTTAATCACGATTGGTGATCGTTCTGTAACAGGCATGGTAGCGCGTGATCAAATGATTGGTCCATGGCAAGTGCCGGTTGCTGATTGTGCCGTTACAACCGCCAGTTTAGATAGTTATTATGGTGAAGCGATGTCAATTGGTGAACGAGCTCCAGTTGCGTTGCTTAATTTTGCTGCTTCAGCAAGATTAGCTGTGGGAGAGGCAATAACTAATATTGCTGCGACTGATATCGGTGAGATAAAGCGTATAAAACTTTCAGCTAACTGGATGGCTGCCGCAGGTCATCCTGGTGAGGATGCTGGGCTATATGAAGCAGTTAAAGCTATTGGCGAAGAGTTATGTCCAGCTTTAGGTCTAGCTATTCCGGTAGGCAAAGATTCTATGTCGATGAAAACGACCTGGCAACAAAATGGTGAACAAAAAACAATCACCTCACCGCTTTCATTAGTGATTTCTGCATTTGCACGAGTTGAAGATGTCCGTAAAACAGTTACTCCACAGTTATCTACCAATGAAGAGAATAGTTTACTATTTATTGATCTTGCAAAAGGGCATCAAGCGTTAGGTGCTACCGCCCTAGCACAAGTTTATCGACACTTGGGGCAAAAGACCGCTGATGTACATGATCCAAAAGAGCTACTTGCTTTTTATCAATCAATTCAAATATTAATCAATCAAAATGCGTTATTAGCCTATCATGATCGTTCTGACGGAGGACTATTTGTTACATTAGCTGAAATGGCATTTGCTGGGCATTGTGGTATTGATGTTGATATTTCCGTTTTAGGTCATGATGTTATTGCTTCACTATTTAATGAAGAACTAGGTGCCGTTATTCAAGTTGCGAATAACCGTTTAGATGAGGTAATTAGCTGTTTTAATCAGTTTGGTCTATCTCATGCCGTTCATGTTTTAGGTTGTGCTAAAATAGGTAAGCAGTTTATTGTACGTAATCAATCAGCAGTTGTATTTAGTGAAGCCCGTTCAACATTGCGAACTTGGTGGGCGGAAACTACATGGCAAATGCAACGTTTACGAGATAATCCAAACTGCGCCGATCAAGAACATCAAGCCAAACAAAATGAAAATGATCCAGGTTTAAATGTGCAATTAACTTTTAATCCACAAGAAGATATTGCCGCCCCTTATATTGCTAAAAACATCAAACCTAAGGTGGCAGTACTACGCGAACAAGGGGTTAATTCACATATAGAAATGGCAGCGGCATTTAATCGTGCCGGTTTTGAAGCAATTGACGTTCATATGACCGATCTCCTTTCGGGTAATGTAAGTCTAACCAAATTTAATACCCTTGTTGCTTGTGGGGGATTTTCCTATGGTGACGTGCTGGGTGCGGGTGAAGGTTGGGCTAAATCTGTATTATTTAATGAGCGAGTACGGCAAGAATTTGAGCAATTTTTCCAGCGTAACGATACCTTATCATTAGGTGTTTGTAATGGTTGTCAAATGATGTCAAATTTAAAAGATCTGATTCCTGGTGCTGATTTATGGCCTCGTTTTGTGCGTAATTTATCGGAACGTTTTGAAGCTCGTTTTAGTTTAGTGCAGATCCAACCAAGTCCTTCCTTATTATTTACAGATATGGTCGGGTCACATATGCCAATCGCTGTTTCGCATGGCGAAGGTCGCGTAGAAGTCCGAGATGAACAGCATTTAGCTAATTTAAAAACATCGGAATTAGTTGCTATGCGTTATATTGACCATTTTGCGCAAATCACCGAACAATATCCTGCAAATCCTAATGGTTCTCCAAATGGGATCACGGCAGTTACTACCAAAGATGGGCGCGTAACTATTATGATGCCACATCCTGAGCGAGTCTTTAGAACGGTGACTAACTCATGGCATCCAAATAATTGGGGTGAAGATAGCCCATGGATGCGCATTTTCCGTAATGCTCGCAAACAACTAGCTTAAATTATAAATTAATGAAAATCGCCGAGATTTACTCGGCGATCGGTCTCAAGTATAAGTCAAATTATGCAGAAATTGATTTTTTCTGGCGTTGCATAAGTGGTGAAGCAAGCGTTTTATCCATTTTTCGTAACAATGCTTCAGTCGCCTCCCAACTAATACAAGCATCAGTGACAGATACGCCATATTTAAAGTTTTCATGTGCTTGTTCAGAAGATTGGTTACCTTCAAAGAGATTACTTTCTATCATTACGCCAATAATAGAGTCATTACCTTGTTCAATTTGTTTAATAATCGAATCCGCAACCAGAGGTTGATTTCGGTAATCCTTGTTAGAATTTGCATGGCTACAGTCGATCATGAGATTCGGGACTAAACCGGCTTTTTTCATTTGAATTTCACATAATGAAACATTTTCAGCATCATAGTTTGGTTTTTTACCGCCACGTAAGATTACATGACCATGCGGATTCCCCATAGTTTGCAATACGGTTACTTGCCCTTGTTGATTGATTCCTACAAAACGATGCGCCATCGATGCGGACTTCATAGCATTAATGGCAACATCTAAACTTCCGTCAGTACCGTTTTTAAACCCAACCGGCATAGAAAGTCCAGAAGCCATTTCTCGATGGGTTTGTGATTCAGTGGTTCTAGCCCCGATTGCTGACCAACTAATTAAATCACCAATATATTGTGGTGTATTGGGATCTAACGCTTCTGTTGCAATAGGTAAGCCTATTTTAGTAATATCAAGTAAAAGTTTGCGTGCTTTTTTAAGTCCGTACTCAATATCAAATGAACTATCCATATGTGGATCGTTAATCATTCCTTTCCAACCTACCGTCGTTCGGGGTTTTTCAAAATAAACTCGCATCACAATAAAAAGTTGATCTTGCAGTTCATCAGATAGCTTTTTTAGTTTATGGGCATATTCTATTGCTGCCTCAGGGTCATGAATTGAACATGGACCACATACAATTAGTAATCGATGATCACGGCGTTCTAAAATATTAACTACAGTCTGACGAGAAGTGGCAATTCTTTGTTCTAACTCACTGGATAACGGGAAAAGGGTTTTGATTTCTTCAGGGGTAATTAACATATGCTCATCCCTAATTCGGATATTATTTAGAGTATCTTTTAACATTACAATTTTCCTATTAAAATCATTTAAAATATTTTATATGTAAAATATTAATTACATAAACAAGTGTTATGTAAACACAAAATTACATAATAGTAAATTAAATTTTCACAATATCTGATTAATTATAATTAGTATGATATTACTTATCATTTAGATAATAATAAAAAGTGGAATAAGACAGCAATTTCTATAATTACATCTAAAATATGTGTAACAAAATATTTACAATTATTGTA